>NZ_JACJOO010000049.1 GCF_014695575.1 Leptolyngbya sp. FACHB-8
TTGTCATTTCGATCCGAAATTGTCGTTGCGATCTGATGTTGTCGTTGCGGTCTATGTCTTTAACCCGTCAACTCTGCTGTCGCGACACCTCAACCCGCTTGACATTTGATAAGCAATAGCGTAAACGTTGTCAAACCTTGTTTGCTGGTTACAGTAATGCTTCCTTGCAACAACTCTACTCGCCGTTGTACAAGAGCTAAGCCCAGGCCAGTACCGCCATGCTTCCAGGGATCGTTGTTCGGAACGCGGTAAAATTTTTCAAAGACGTGCACTAACTCGTTGGTGGGGATTTCGGTACCCGAGTTACTCACGCGTATCTCTAAGCCGTCTGCTTCTGCGATCGCTGAAATTGTTATCGTTTCACCACTAGGGGTGTATTTACAGGCATTAGTAAGGAGTTCCGCCAAAATTTGTTCCAAGCAACCCAGATCGGTCATTAATGTGGGAAGTTGAGTTGGGATCTGAACAGACAGATGCTGTTGTTGACTTCGGGCCTGTGCTTCAAACGGATCGAGAAGAAGAGGAATCCAAAGCTCTAGTTCAACCTCTGCGAGCATCAGTGGTTCTGTCTTAGCTGAAAGCCGAGAGAGATCTAGAAGGTCATTGATTAACGTAATCTCCTGTTGGCATTCATGCTGAAGAACCTCGAAATAACGGCTGGCTGAACCGGATTCAGGATCAAGGAGCCCAAGGGGCTTGAGGATGAACTCCAACATATGGGTTGCCATCTTGATATTAGAGATGGGGGTTCTGAGCTCGTGAGAAACTGTACTCAGAAAATCGTCTTTCAATTGGTTGAGCCGCCCTAATTCCTCGACTTGTAACTGTGCTGCTTGATAGAGTCGAGCCTGCCGAACAGCGATCGCACACTGGTTAGCCACCTGTTGTACCAAGCGAATTTCCAGTTCTTCGAAGCATTGTTCGCCAGCTTTGTAGAGCCATAAATCCCCGATCACCGAGTGATCATTGATGATGGGGCAAGCGAGAGTGGTCAACCGTTTAGCAACTGGACGGATAGGATTGGGGTGTTCAGGCATCCAGGAAAATTGCAGCGTGAGCCCTTGCAATAAGGGATCGTAAGTTTCAGGTCTATTACTTAGAGCAATGATGGCGCCCTTTGCAGGCGGCACCTCGCAACGCACGGTTTCGTAGTGGATAGTTGAGGTATTCTGCCCTAAATCGTATAGACCTGCGTCGCAGCTATAGGCTCGCAACCCTAGTGCAAGTTCTTGGACTGCCGTTTGCAAAATCTGGGCTTCCTCCAGAGAATCCCGAACTTTGTCTGTAATCCGTTTTAGGAGTGCCTCAAAATCGAGCGATCGCTTTAATTGCTCAGTTCGTTCTTCCACCTGTTGTTCTAAGCGGGCGTTAAATTGTTGGACCTGTTGGTATAGTTCAGATTGTTGGATGGCGATTGCAAGTTGAGCAGCTAACTGTTGCAGCGAGTCAATTTCCCAGGTTTGCCAGGAATGTGGAGCTAAGCAATGGTGTACCACCAACAGCCCCCAGAGGGTAGTTTCATGCAGAATAGGAACAACGAGATTCGCTTGTACTTGAAGACTGGCTAGAAGTTGCTGGTAACAGGGCTCAACATCACTGCTCTCTACATTTTCAATAGCACTAATACGTCCCTGCTGATATGGTTGTTGCCATCCGCTTTCAAAACATGGATCATAAATCTGCTGATGCAAAATTGATAAATCAGGTGAATGAACGGATTCAGCGACAATGGTGCCACTCACACCAGGATTAAAGCGGTAAATAACGACGCGATCGCTTTGTAGAAGTTGCCGGACTTCTGCCACTGCTGTATCTAAAATTTCCTCCAACTGCAATGATTGACGAATATGTTCAGTAACGCTTACCAACAACTGCTCTCGTTCCCGCTGTTGTCGTAAGGCAGCTTCTGTCTCTAGGCGCTCAGTAATATCTTTTACAAAGGCAAAATTGTATTCCTCCCCATTAAAGTCAAGGTAATTGATTGTGACCTCAATGGGAATAATGCTGCTATCTTTCGCTCGATGCTGAGATACCAACGTCAGGGTTTTCTCATGTTTCAGCCTCTTCCAATGCTCTGACCAAATTTCTGAAGAAAAATTGGGATCGATATCATACACATGCATTGATTGCAACTCTTCGCGAGAGTAGCCTAACATCTGGCATACCCCCTGATTGACCCGTAGGATCTGTGCATTTTTGCCGATCCAGAGGGCTGCGATCGCCGCGCGTTCAAAAGAAAAATCCGCTAGTTTTAGGGCTTCATCTGCCAATTTGCGTTCTGTAATATCCTGACCGATACCAATGGTATTGCCATCCGATAGTCGTACATTTGCCCAAGTTGTATTAATGATGGTGCCGTTTCGAGTTTGAGTCCTGAAATCTTGCCATTTGCCCGTTGCAGTTTGAATGAACTCAAGAACGCGTTGGCAGTGGAGGGGATCAGGATAGAGCTTTGTTAAAAGGTTTTGTTCTTGTAGCTCTTGAGCCGTCCACCCTAACGTTTTTTCCCATGCTCGGTTGGCCCATTGAACCTGTCCCTGTGAATCAATAAAGTCAACCATGATGGGCACGTGGTCCATGATTGTTTGTAGGAGTTCGTGCTGTTTTTTGAGCTTTTCCTCAGCAGCCTTACGTTCACTAATATCACTGAAAGTACAAATTACCTGTCTGATATTTCCCTCCTCATCGAGCTGAGGCTCAGCACTGACTAACAGCCACATGCGGTTCTTATTTTGGGGATGGTAAACGCCCATTACCACATTGCGAACAGGCTGACCTGTGGTGATGGCTTGAGGAACTGGATGTAAATTTCCAGGAAATGGAGAGCCATCCTCGTGAATGACATTCCAACTTGGATCAAAAGATGTTTTACCCAGGAGTTGATCTTCAGTTAATCCCAGTAGTTGCAGGGCCTTGGAATTACTCAACAGAATTTCAGCGTCCGCTCCTTGCACTAAAACACCGACATGTAGATCCTGAAGTAGGAGACGAAAGCGCTCTTCACTTGCTCTTAATACGGCTTCTGCCTGTTGCCGTTCTGTAATGTCTCTGGCTACTGCACACATCACGGGTCGATTGTTCCAGGTGAAGCGGCCTACACACAGTTCGACTGGAAAGATCACGCCATTTTTCTTGCGATGCCATCGTAAATAAATTCGTGCTTTTCCTGTTGAATTGGCTGTACGAATAGCAGCTTGGGATTGAGCCGGTTCGGCGCTCACGTCTGCAACTTTGAGTTGCATGGCTTCAACTCGGCTATACCCATATAACGTTTCAAATGCTTCATTAACATCTAAGATTTCCCCAGTCTCCGTATCGAAGAGGCTTACAGCGTCGAGCTCGTTGGAAAACAGTAAGCGATATTTTTCTTCACTCTCACGTAACGCCGCTTCGACTTGTTGCCGTTCTGCAATTTCTTGCTCTAAGGCCTGATTAGCGGCTTGTAACTGCTCTGAACTCGGCAGTTCTAATGCTTTGGATACGAGGGGTACTAACAAGACAGCCGTTGCGAAAGAAATTAGAGCAAGTACCGCTTCAAGTCCATCAAATACCCAACCAGGAGGATACCAAAGAGCCCAGATCTCCAATAGGTGAGTCGTTCCACAGGCAGCAATGAAGGCTGCAAATAACAAAAATATCCAGGAAAGCGGTAAATCTTGCCGTTTACGGACGAAGTAAAACAATGCTGCTGAAATGGAGTAATAAGCGAGTGCGAACAACCCATCAGACAGGATATGAAGCTCAGCCAGTTCTGCTTTCCACGGATAGCAGTGTCCATATGGAATAAAAGCTGTCAGGGAAAACCTATAGAGGAAGGAAGGCATTACAGGACGGCTCATAGCTACTTCTTTATAGAAGATAACCCCCTTTCAACATATAGCGCTGGCGCGCTGATTAAGTACGGTGGTGTGGGGCACGAGGTGCCCCACACCACCGTTGCTGTACTTAACACACTTGCACATTGCAATAAGAGAAATACTTCTTTTCTAGAGGTTAATACCGTTGCTCCAGAAGCTGCCCATATTGGGGAAGGGCTGCGTAATGTGTGCTCCTTCCCCAATATGGGCAGCTTCTGAGGATTAGACTCGTTGTGAAATCAAGGTTAAAACTCGAAATTAGTTTTTCCTTTGCAATTTTGCAACTTAGGTTGCCATTCGTCACAGTAAGTTTTGTTCAAACCATTGCCTCAACTCCGGTAAATAACGTGCTGTGAGGATACCAGCGACAAAGCCGAACAAATGTCCCTGCCAAGAGATGCCGCGTCTTCGCGAGGGCAAAATGCCCCAGATGAGGGGACCGTAGAGCAACGCAACCACAACCGAAACGGCGGCGGATGGGAAGTCCTGTTCGAAGTAGCTGCGGGACAGGAGAAAGCCAAAATAGCCAAAAATTATTCCGCTAGCACCAATGTGAAGTGTATTAGATGGCGCGAAGAGCCAAACACCTGCACCACTGACAAACCAGATAACGGCTGTCACGATTGTAAATTCTGTAACACCACGCAGTAGGGTAAACCAGCTTAGAACGGCAAACGGTAGCGTGTTTGCTATCAAATGCTTCCAGGTACCGTGCAGTAGTGGTGCAAACAAAATGCCTCGCAGCCCGACCTGAGTACGGGGCAAAATGCCTAAACGGTTTAAACGGTGCTGCAGCAACAATTGGTCTACAATCTCCAACACCCAGATGAGTATGATAAAACTGCCAATAATTTTGGCTTGAGTTTCAATGTCACTAGTGGCCAGGGGCGATTGCATTGATAACGTACATAAAGTTCTTTAATAGTTTAAAGCTTAGTTTTTTCAATAGAGTTGTAACGTTCCTCGATAGGCGTTAAGGGCGATCGCCCTTCGAACTCGAATAGACGAAAAATGTTGTGGTACATCCTTGGAATCAATCCGTGGGGAATTACAGTCAGTTAATGGGTAGCACTATTTTGATGTGGTAGGTTACTACATCGTCTTTCCAATCGTTGGTCGGTTTGCTTTTTAGGTTGAGGATATGTTGAAATTCAAAGGTTTGTTTTGGCTTGGTGCGATCGCTCTTACCACAAATTTAATGATTGCAGCTCCTCCTGCATGGGCTAACTGCAATGATTCTGTTGGTCGTGTTGAGTTTTGGCAGTCTCCTATGCAGCGGCACTGGCAGCAATTGCAGCAGCGTACTGATTATCCTTGGGGTCAAAGCCGCCCTTATGCTGAGATCTCGGGCGATCGCATTACCCTCACTGCCGATTTCGACCGGCTCAATGGTGCTCAAAAACAACAAGTGCTCGATTTACTGCTCAACCCGAATTGGCAGCAAATTATCACTCCTCAAGAACAACAAGCAGGCATTGAGCAAGGTACTATCGGTGCTCTTCCCTATTCTGTCTATGCGAGAGATGGCCGTTTAGTTTCAGCCGTTTATGATGGCTGTACTCGCATGACCATGCTAACGGAACGGGCCCGTTATAGCTGGTATTACAATAGTATTGGGCGCAACCTCCCAACTAACCTGAATCCAGTTGCTCTGAGAAATGCTGGAACTCCCTCCTGGCGGCTGGTGCAGCGTCCAATTTCAGCAGCGGAAGAAAGTAGTGTGCGTCTGCGCTTCTGGAATGCTGTTGGTTACAACCAGGCTGCCAATGGATTCTGGATCGCCTGGGTTCCTGAGGGGGGGTATTTTGAAATCAATGTTCCACCCGGTAATGATGCAAGGCAATTACCATTTTGGAGCGTTGCTCCTCGTGAGTATAACTATCGCGTCATTGCAACTGACGGAACATTTGTTAGGGATGCCAATTTCAATAGTCGAGGTGGCTAATATCATAGCGGGTTAAACGCCGATCATAAAAAGTGGTGCGGCGCTTTGCGCCGCACCACTTTTTATGATCGGCGTTTAATCTTACCTGTTATAACGGCATCAAATACACTCAGTAGTTCAACCCAATTAGAGATAAAACCCAAAATGCTGTGTCGCTCCAAAACGGTGCTATAGCATTTTCTCCTATTGTCAACTAACGAAAGATAGATCGATACATCAATCTAATTGTAGATTTGGCTCCCAGATGCAGGTCAGTTCAGCTTCTATAACCCAGCTCCTCTTCCTAGAACCGTTAGTCGATGCTTAACATAGAGGAGAGGGAGGATTGCGAATGGATGGACAAAGAACAAGTCCCTTTTCCAGATTTGGGGAAATGGGGGCACGTATGCAGGCCTTGGATTGGGCAGAGACTCCAGCAGGTTCTGTCGAATCCTGGTCACAAAGTTTGAAGTCAACCGTTCGCACATTGTTAGGTTCGCGCTACCCCATGATTCTGCTCTGGGAGCAAGAACTCATTCAGATTTACAACGACGCTTATATCAATTTAATTGGAACCAAACACCCTTATGCCCTGGGGCGATCCATCCGGGACACCCAGGCTGAATCCTGGGATGTCATTGGACCCATGATCACTGAAGTGATGACGACTGGAATTCCCAACTGGGTTGAAGACCAGATGCTAGCGGTGAACCGCTCTGGCTACAACGAGGAAGCGCACTTCAGCCTGTCCTACAGTGCGGTTGAAGATGACGCAGGGGTGATTCGCGGCATGCTCTGTGTCTGTAGCGAAGTAACCCAGCAGGTGTTGGGAGAGCGGCGCTTACGTTTACAACGGGACTTGGCCGCACGGGCCGGTGAGACCCGTAGTGTGGAGGCGACCTGTCACGATATTTTAGCGGCGATCGCTGAATATCCTCTCGATGTACCCTTTGCCCTCATCTACCTGCGCGATCCAGATGGCCAGACCCTGCAATTGGGCGGCAGTGTTCGGATAGGTACTCATCCCAAACTGGCACCAACCCATGTCTTGCTTGCAGAATCAACGGATCGATGGTCTTTAGCCAACGTTATGGCTGGTCAAACGGTGATTGCAACAGATCTGGATCGGGACATTGCCATTCCCGGTGGCCCCTGGGGTGAAAGCGTACATCAAGCGATCGCCCTACCGATTCCATCCTCTAACGTAGCCGCTCCGTTGGGGGTACTAATTTGCGGTATCAGCCCGAATCGAGCTCTTGATGAAGGGTATCAGTCATTCTATGAACTTCTAGCTGGGCAAGTTTCCGTGCCCCTCCGCAATGCTCAGGCGTATGAGGAAGAACGCCGCCGGGCTGAGATGCTGGCAGAAATCGATCGGGCAAAAACAGCTTTCTTTTCTAATGTCAGCCATGAATTCCGCACGCCGCTGACTCTCATGCTGAATCCTCTGGAGGATGTGCTTCAAAATGGCAATTTACCCACTCCAGAACGAGAACAAATTGCCGTAGCGCATCGTAATAGTCATCGTTTATTAAAGTTAGTCAACACCCTACTCGACTTCTCTCGCATTGAAGCGGGCCGAATTCAAGCTGTTTATGAACCGACGGATCTAGCCAGCCTCACGATAGATTTGGCTGGCGTATTTCGTTCAGCCATTGAAAAAGTCGGGTTGCAACTCGTTGTTGACTGTCCACCCCTGCCTGAACCGGTGTATGTTGACCGGCAAATGTGGGAGAAGATTGTGCTCAACCTGCTTTCCAATGCCTTCAAATTTACCTTCGAGGGGCAAATTTCTGTTTCACTGCGCCCTGTGGATGCTTCGGTTGAACTGGTCGTTCAAGATACAGGAACAGGCATTCCAGCTCATGAGTTACCCCATCTGTTTGAACGCTTTCATCGAGTAGCCGGGGCACCAGGACGCTCCTACGAAGGTTCAGGTATTGGATTGTCCCTTGTGCAGGAGTTGGTTAGGTTGCATAAGGGTACGGTAACGGTGAGCAGCGTGGTCGGGAAAGGAAGTACATTTGTTGTGCGGCTACTGATGGGATATGCTCACCTACCATCGGAACAAATCCAGGCGGCTCGTACTCAAGCTTCGACCGCTCTAAACTCCACAGCCTATGTCGAAGAAGCTTTGGGGTGGGTTGTAGAGGACAGAGCTCCTCCAGCTAAAGAGGCCGTTTTATCTCCCCACGCTTTCACGCGGATTCTGCTGGCTGACGACAATGCCGATATGCGTCACTATCTGCAACGGCTCTTGAGCGAACATTATGCTGTAGAGGCGGTTGCTGACGGTCAGGCAGCGCTAGAAGCGATTCGTCTCCAACTGCCTGATTTAGTCCTGACAGATGTCATGATGCCCAGGCTCGACGGTTTTGAGTTGCTCCGCCAACTCCGGGCCGATCCGCGAACCCGTGAAATTCCGATTCTGCTACTCTCTGCGCGGGCGGGTGAAGAAGCCGCGATCGAGGGATTGGAAGCGGGAGCCGATGATTACCTGGTCAAGCCTTTTAGTGCCCGAGAGTTACTG
This sequence comes from Leptolyngbya sp. FACHB-8, assembly GCF_014695575.1. Classification (GTDB taxonomy): domain Bacteria; phylum Cyanobacteriota; class Cyanobacteriia; order Elainellales; family Elainellaceae; genus Vacuolonema. Next base: position 8,312 of record NZ_JACJOO010000049.1, read on the forward strand.
GCCCGTGTTGCAACCAGTTTAGAGTTGGGGCGATCGCGTCAGGCAGCCAGTCAACAACGCTTTCGCTTTTTAGCCGAAGCAATCCCGCAAATAGTTTGGACAGCCGATGCTCAGGGTTGGATTGATTATTACAGCCCGCGTTGGTTCGAGTACACCGGCTCGACCCTGGAACAAACTCAGGGATCAGGATGGCAGGATGTGATCCATCCTGACGATCGCACCCGCAATATTGAGGTATGGAATCATGCCATCGACACGGGAACCAGCTACAACATCGAACATCGTCTGAGACGAGCAGATGGTAGCTACCATTGGCATCTAACCCGAGCCCTCCCGATGCTTGATGAGCAAGGCCATGTTATTCGCTGGTTTGGCACCTGTACGGATATTAGCGATCAAAAACAAGTTGAAGTTGAACGAGAACAGCTATTGCAACACGAACAAGCTGCACGACAGGCTGCCGAACAGGCAAACCGCATCAAAGATGAGTTTTTGGCGGTGCTGTCTCATGAGTTGCGATCGCCTCTCAATCCAATTTTAGGGTGGGCAAAGTTACTGCGGAGTGGCAGATTAAATGAGGCTAAAGCTCGTGAAGCGATCATCACCATCGAACGTAATGCACAACTTCAAGCCCAGTTAATTGAAGATCTATTAGACATTTCTCGTATTATGCAAGGCAAGCTGGCACTGAATGCAGCCCCTGTCAGTTTGGCAGTGGTGATTTCGGCTGCTATTGGGACCGTACGCTTGGCTGCTGAAGCAAAAGCGATTCAAATTGAAACCTACTTTGAACCAGACGTCCGACAAGTTCATGGGGATGCAGGGCGATTGCAGCAGATCGTATGGAATTTGCTCTCGAATGCCGTGAAATTTACGCCTCCTGGAGGACAAGTAAAAGTACACCTCCAGCGAGTCGTCGATGACAGAGGAAATGAAACCCAACCCAATGGATCACTATTGTTATTGGACTGTTCATTACCTATTACTGAATATGTTCAAGTTATGGTTACGGATACGGGAAAAGGAATTCGCCCTGAATTTCTTCCTCATGTATTTGATCATTTCCGGCAGGAAGATGGAGCAACAACGCGTCAGTTTGGTGGTTTAGGCCTGGGTCTGGCAATTGTGCGTCATTTAGTGGAACTTCATGGTGGTACGGTTCAAGTGGAAAGCCCAGGAGAAGGTTTAGGCTCTACTTTCACTGTCAAACTGCCATCGATCCCCATCTCCAGTTCTATCAGCTCAGAATACTCCACAACCGCACCATTATTAAGCTTGAGTGGGATACAAGTATTAATCGTTGATGATGAAGCGGATTCACGAGAATATTTAGCGTTTGCGTTGGAGCAGGCAGGAGCCAGTGTGATCGTTGCTTCGACGGCATTTGAAGGGTTATCAGCATTTACACAATCTAAACCGGATGTGCTGTTAAGCGACATCGGTATGCCTAATATGGATGGATATATGCTGCTCCAGAAGATAAGAAGCTTGCCACCGGAGCAAGGGGGGCTTGTTCCAGCGATCGCGATCACGGCCTATGCAGGGGAGTCTGACCAACAACAAGCATTGGAAGCTGGGTTTCAACAACATATTTCTAAGCCTGTTAATTCAGAAGCTTTAGTGAAAGCTATTCTCACGTTTGTTCATTGCCCTTCTGATACTACAGAGCCGTAGTTCCAATGAACCGCCCATACCTGTGCCCAAGTACTGCCTTCAATGCCAGCATGGGTGGGGCTGGCGATCGCCTGCAACAAGCGTGCGTATGAACGTTCATCGATGGGAAGTTGAGGATCATGATAATGACCCCGTGTTCACCTTATTGCGTAACTTCTGAATCCCTTTGAGCAGTGAGGTCCGATGCTGTGCAAGCTTCATCCATCGCGGTAAACGAACTGCGATACCATGATGGTTCCCTTTACCTCCTTGCCGTTCTCGAATTGTGGCACTGATATACATTTCTAAAAAATCTAGATGGGCTTCGTTGTAAGCCCACAGCACCTCTCCACAACAGGGAACCTGCAACCAGAGGGGAAGCCCGAATAGCGGATCAACGGCACCATTGTACTTACGATACTGTTGCCACCAGGTACCTTTCCACCAGGGCATTGGCTTCCGATGCTTGCCTACTCTTGATGCGGTTTGCGTATAGCTACAATGAGGGCACGCGATTCGCCAGGTCAGCTTTTCATCCAGACATCGCGAGAGCACAGGGCGATCGCAACGAGGACAAAGCACCCATATATTCGGCTCAAACTGTTCTAAATAAGTTTCGTAATCCCTAAAACGGAACATTACAGGCCCTCACAAAAACAACCGTGGCTGATTCAAGCGCAAAGCCCTGTACAAAAAAATGATGGGTTTTAATTTTGTAAGGATCCTTAGGGGCATGAATTCTGTTTTAGCTCAGGTTGATCGGCATGTCTTTTGCAAAGCCTTTCTTAAGTGACAGTGCAAGGACAATGTAATTTGATAAAAGAGAGGAGCACCTATATGGTATAGCCCATGGTTGCTACCCTCAACCCGTATCTTTCCGATAACTTTGCTCCTGTTGGGACAGAGCTGACTGTAGATAATCTTCCAGTCCTGGGTGAAATACCACCTGAGTTGCATGGAATGTTTGTCCGCAATGGTCCTAACCCTCAATTTCCGCCATTGGGCCGTTATCACTGGTTTGATGGTGATGGAATGTTGCATGGGGTTCATATTCACGATGGTAAGGCTAGCTACCGCAATCGATATATTCGAACTCAAGGGTTTCAGCAAGAGCAGCAGGCAGGGCGAGCCCTGTTTGGAGGGTTGCTAGAGCCATCACCTCAAGGCTTCAAGAATGTTGCCAATACGGCTCTAACCTGGCATGGCGATCGCCTTCTTGCCCTCTGGGAGGGCGGTGAGCCTCATGCTATTGAGGTGCCAAGTTTGGATACACGGGGTACTGACACTTTTAAGGGCAAACTAGCCTCTCCTGTCACCGCCCATCCCAAAGTTGACCCCTCTACAGGGGAAATGATGTTCTTTGGCTATTCTTTAGCTCAGCCTCCCTACGTTAAATACAGTATTGTTTCTGCTGAGGGAGAACTTGTACGCACTATTCCTATCGACTTGCCTGTGGGGGTGATGATGCATGACTTTGCCATCACAGAGCACTACACCATTTTTATGGACCTACCCCTCACCTTCCGATTGGAACGACTCCAGCGGGGAGAACCTGCATTTGCCTTTGAGCGCGATCGCCCTAGCCGTTTCGGGATTTTGCCCCGGCATGGAAAGAGCGAGTCAATTCAATGGTTTGAAGCACCCAGTTGTTATATCTTTCATACGTTCAATGCCTATGAAGCAGGGGATGACATCGTTCTAATTGCCTGTCGTATGAGCAGCACCGATGTCTTAGGTGGAGGCTCTCCAGGCTCTCATGAGGGAGATAATCGCCAAATTCAGGCTGATGTCCCATTACCGTATCGCTGGCAGTTCAACCTGAAACATGGAACGGTACAGGAGGGACCCCTGGACGATCGCCCGTGTGAGTTTCCCCGCATCAACGAACAGTATTTGGGACGACAAACGCGCTACGGATATGTGGGGAGTAGTGCACCGACAGAGGTGCCAAAGTTCGACGGTTTGCGTAAGTTTGACTTCCAGGACGATAGTGCTCAAACCCATGCGTTTGGCGCAGGACGGTATGGTGGGGAGGGTGTGTTTGTGCCACGACCTGGAGCGATCGCAGAAGATGATGGCTGGTTAATGACGTTTGTCCATGATGAAATTCAGAACGCGTCTGAACTGGTGATCATCAATACTCAGGCCATGACGGATGCACCCGTTGCTCGTATTCTAATGCCACAGCGAGTTCCCTACGGCTTCCATGGCACTTGGATTGCATCCGTATAGACTTCCTATCTCAGTACAGGACAGAACCTCTAAAACCCAGTTTTTTCGTTACAGTAGCGAAGTCGCCGCAACAGAAAAATTCGGGTTTTAGAGGGCGTTCAAATTTTGTTCTGTCCTATAAATGTGCAAGTGCGTTAAATACAGCAACGGTGGTGTAGGACACTTCGTGCCCCACACCACCGTACTTAATCAACGCGCGTAGCGCTATAAAGTTTTCTACATCTTCTTTCTAACATCAAAATCGAGTTTGGCAGGATTACCGTAGTAGCAAAGAGCGGTTTTCGCTACCCTTGCAAGCACTGATATTCACCTGACTGGGTGAGCTTAAACACGCTTACCTTAGGTAAATTAGAACTATGAAGACAAATCGTTCATCCCCTCAATTCACTACACCATGAGTGGGACGGAAGTAGGGCGATCGCGCCTGAAGGAACGCGCTTCTCAAAGCGAATAACATTGGAGAAGCGACATGACGAAGCTTACTTATCGTGGCACAAACTACACTTACAGCCCTGCTCAGCCGAGCCCGACTGTTATTTCTGTTCCCTTAATCTATCGCGGTGTTCGTTATCAGCCGACTCATCAGGTTGCTCCAGCATTGTCATACACGCTGAAGTACCGGGGTGTTGCTTACCAGGTAGGGTCAAATGTTCAACCTGCTGCCAAGGTTGCACCCTCTCAAACCAACGTAGCCAATGTGCACCAACAAAACCTGCTGAACAACGTGCAGCATCGAATAGAGGTTGCACAGGCGCGAGGTGATGACCGGCTTTTAGCGCTTCTTGTTGCTGAGCGCGAACAACTCGCTGTCTAATGCGATGGTGGTCTGAAAGCCGTCGCTTCTAGACGTGCTTTCAGAGAGTGAAAATTAACCTATGTTGAATGGGGTGGAGTGCTTTACATTCCACCCCATTCATTCAGTTAATGAGTACTAGAGCCTGTTTTAGAAGTTGCTTTTCGTGCGCGAAGCGTAGGGAAAAACAACCCTTTCAACGAGTTTTAGAACGCGCTCTCGTGGCCCGTCAGGATAGATCTGAGGTACCTCTCAGATCTATAGAAACTAATCTTTAGGTTTTGTTGAGGGGTTACAACCCCTCAACAAAACCTGGGCAACCTATTAGGGAGTCAGCCGCTGTAGGGCGATCGCCCGGTAAGCTTCTTCTTCAAAACCCATTGCAAGTTGTTCTGCCAGCTCCCGATCTTCCGTACTTAAGGCTTGCTCAACCATTTGCCAGAGGAGCTCACGTTGCGCAAAGCGATCGCCCATCGTTTTCACGGTATCTAACGAAAACTGAATAGCCTGATTTGCGCGGTTCGTTTCTCCCTGACGTGTATAGGCTTGCGCAATTAGAAACCAGTTGTACGCTCTTAAGTTGGCAGACTGAATGTCGGCATTGATTTGCCCTGCTTGCAATAATTGGGCAATCGATGGATCCTGGTTTCCTGGAAGGACGAAGTAGTAACGAATAGCATCATTTAAGGCTTGCTCTCGCTGGCTATCATCCGGAATCATTTCAGTAATCTGCTGAAGCTGAGCAACAACGGCTTGCGCCTGGCTATCTTGGCCTTTGGCATAATAATTGGCGGCTATTTGGGCCAGTGTTGGGATATATACTGCTTGCTGGGGCTGATTTTGGATCGTCTGAAGGGCATAAGACGGTTCCGAGGATGCGGCTGCGACTGCAATAAGTCCTATCAGCCAGTCCCGCTGAGCCGGTTCGAGGCTTTGAACCAGGGTTAAGGCGGCTTCTGCGGTTTCCTTCATCTGGGATTCTGCCCCCAGGGTTCCATAAGCTTTAATGATCGCGTTCATTCCCCAAAGTCGTGGAATGGGCTCTGTAATCGTGCTGCTGGCTGTTTTCAATCCTGACAGCATCTCCATCGCCTGCTCCCTGTCGCCGGCAATGCCAAACATTTGAGCCACCTCAGCCAGGGGCTCTACAGTCCAGGCAGGGAAGACCGACGATCGCTCACTTCCGGGGGCTTGATTAATTAGATTAAACGCGCCTTCTGCCGCTGCCCGTACCCGCTCGCCCTGCCCTAGCTGGTCATACAATCGGGCGATCGCTCCTATAGACCGCACCTGTTCCCGTACCGAATCTTGACTCTCAACCTTGAGAACCTGGGCTGACTCAAGTGCCTCATCTAAAACAGCTACAGCTCGATTGGGTTGGTTGAACGCGACATAGTCCTGGGCAATCTCTAGCAACAAGCCTGCATTGGAGACGGTGACAAAGGTATTGCGATCGTAGAAAATGGTCGTTCTATCCACCGTACGGGCTACTGCAAGCGCTTGATCTAGGGTAGCGATCGCTTCTTGAGATTGATTGGCCCGTTGATAGTGTTGGGCAATTGCCCGCAGTGCCTTGACCCGTCCCTGTTCCTGTAGAACATTCGCGGCCTGCACGGCCCGACCATACTGCCCTGCCTTTACGGCTTGCTGAGCGATGTATTGCAGTGCTTCCGCTTTCAGGTCCGGCATATCGCCAAAGGGTTGCAGTACCCCATCCGGTACCCGCTGCACGAGGGCGATCGCTTCGTCATATCGCCCTGCATCGGAATAGACACGAGCAATGATGACTCTGGCATGGGCCTGGTCATATCCGGTCAAGCCGTCAGCCAGGGCTATAGCGCGATCAAACGCTCCAACCTGAGCAAAGTAGCCTGACCACTGGGCAAACACCTGTGAATCTGGTTGCATTTTGGCCAGTTCATAAGCTTCTGAAAGAATGGTAAGCGCCCGTTCTTGTGCTCCAGTTTTGGCATAGGCTAACGCAACTTCGATCCAGAGCTGGACGCGACTGCTAGATTCCGGAATCTCGCTGGCAATCTGGTAGGACAGATCCGTCTTACCACTGCGCCACGCCCATTGGGCCAGAGTTGTCAGCAGAACAGATTTTTCATTTTGGTCTGCAATTGTTTCTGTAAACGCTAATGCGTCAGTAAAGCGATCGGCGTTGATATAGCTTTTCAGGATAGCCTGGTGGGCCAGATCAGTATAAGCTTCGGTGCGCTGGCTGAGGGCGATCGCTTCCCGAAACTGCCCCTGTTCAGCTAGATAAGAAATCACAGGCACCAGGGCTACATCACGAGATGAGGCAAACTGAATTCCCTCTGCAAACTGCTGCGCTGTCTCGACTTGGCCAGCACTCAAATAGGCCTGGACGATCGCTACCTCTGCATCGGTTCTCACAGGTACGCAGCACCCTAGAGCAGGGAGGGAGGTATAACTCATGCGGTTGGCAATTGCGATCGCCCGGTCATACTGGCCCAATTTCGCCTGCTCTGCTGCAATGGTGGCAAAGAGTTGGTCAAGGGTCGTGGAATTGGATAGAAGCGCGGCAGTTTGCTCGGCCTGGAAAAGGGCTTCTGTGGCTTTGGCAACCTCCCCACGAGCCGCGTGCCGCCGTGCTGTCTGGATTAACGTCCAGGCTTGCGTGGCGGGATTTGACTGGGCAGTGGTTTGGGCGATCGCAGAGCCAGAATCGCCGTCTGACAGATCCGAAGGGTTCGGGGTTGTCGCTGCAGTGACAGGTATCGCAGTCAGTACGGTAACGAGGATGGATACCATCCACGGCTGTATGGAACACACGTTTGGAATGACCGTAACTTTTTTGAAGGGAAGCATGACATGCCTCTATTTAGGAATGGATAGGACGCTTTCAGGTGACACGTTGTGGAAGCATCACCCTCAATAACAATCTGAGGGATCTACAACTCAAAGATTACAAATTGCGTAGAACCTCCAGATTGAGGGCAAATATCAAAGCATGCTGCGCCAGTTTTTGGGGAGATACCATTAGTCTGGTCGTAGGGAGCGATCGCCGGGTTGGAATGTGCCGTCATAGCTTTATTAGACGAGCAATGAGAGAAATAGATTCCAACAGAATCCGTTCAATAACTCCAACTCAATTAAACATACAGCGCTTTGCGCTTGAATCAGCCACGGTTGTTTTTGTGAGAGCCACGCGGAGCGCGGTTCTCACAAAAACAACCAGGTTTGAAGCGCTTGAAAAGCGCCGTAAGAACCACAAGGTTTTGTATCGTTCGTGTTCCAGTCTCTGACAAATACGAGTTTTACAAATTCTGAACGTTTCAATTTGGATTAAGCCCAGGAGCCATTAACGATAAAGAAAAACCTTTACAAACTAAGAGGACTTGCTAGGATACTTTCTAAAGATATTTCTTTTAAAAGTATGACCTCCACTACAAGCCAGCTTCAATCTCTTGTTCGCGCTGCCAGCCTGGTAGAACTCCAGGAAAAAGGGCAATTACTGGTTCGTATTAACCAGCAACCTGTTGCACTGTTTTACAGTGGGGAGCGGGTCTACGCGATCGATAACCGTTGTCCCCACATGGGGTTTCCGCTCCACGGCAGCGTATGCAAAGACGGAATTGTGACCTGTCCCTGGCACTATGCGCGCTTTGACCTGGCCAGTGGAGGGACCTTCGATTCCTGGGCTGATGATGTACGCGCGTTTCCGGTGCAAATTCAAGATGGAGAAATTTGGGTTGATGTTGCCCCTCCAGCGAACCCTAAAACTCACCAGCAACAGCGATTGCAGGATGGCCTGGAGCAAGGTATTTCGTTAGTCATCGCAAAATCTGTGATTGCCCTGCTTGATTTGGGGGTTGCCCCTACAGAGCCCTTTCAAATGGGCTTAGCTTTTGGAACACGCTACAACAAAGCAGGATGGGATACAGGGCTCACCATGCTGACTTGCATGATGAATCTGATGCCCTATTTAGAGGAAAGCGATCGCCCCCGTGCCCTATATCAAGGGCTTTCTGCCGTGGCTCGGGATAGTGCAGAGGCGCCACCTCATTTTCATGTGCATCCTCTACCAACAACAGACCTGAATTTTTCCACCCTAAAAGCCTGGTTTCGTCAGTTTATTGAACAGCGCGATCGCGAAGCGGCTGAGCGGTGTTTGGTAACTGCATTACAGGCCGGCATGAGCCGTACTCAAATTGCTGAGATGCTGTTTGCGGCGGCAACCGACCACCGTTACCTGGATGTTGGTCATGTGCTGGATTTTATCAATAAAGCCCTGGAAGCTCTGGATGCGATTGGTTGGCAGGAGGCTGAACCCGTGCTGGCAAGTCTAGTGGCCGGGTTGGCAAATGCAACTCGGATGGAAGAAGCGAGTTCATGGCGATACCCTGTAGATTTGGTTGCAATTCTGGAAGCAGCATTTGAGCAATTGCCTGCTGTTGTAGAGATAGGCCACACTTATCGAGGACAGTGGACGCAACCTGCCGAGCTACTTCCAGTGCTTTTAGGGGAAGATGCTCAGGCGATCGTAGACAGTCTTCTCAATGCGCTGCGGTCCGGATGCACAGAAGCCCAGTTAGCCCAAGTTGTTACCTATGCAGCAGCTTTGCGAGTGGCCCGGTTCCATACCAACAATGACCATGGAGATTGGAACAGTGCTCACCATCCCTTTACCTTTGCCAATGCTGTACAGCAGGGCATCCATCGAGTACCGACAATCGAGCTTCTGCGTGGCGTTTTTGATGCAGCGATGAGTGTCTACTTGAATCGATTTCTCAACGTGCCTCCGGCTCGCTTGCCCGAACCCCAAGATAACGTTGCCGAGCCAGACGCCTTACTGAAACAATTGCCTGACTTACTTGACCGTCAGCAGCAGGTGAATGAAACGGGGCGTCTAGTTGCGCAATACCTTTATAGTGGTGGCAAGCCTGCAACATTGATGGCACTGTTGGCGAAATTGATGCTGCGGGAGAACCGAGATTTTCATGTGATTCAATCTATTGAAGCTGCATTTCGTCTCTACTCCCTGCTTGATGATTCTCAAGAGGGTGTATTCGTGCTTGTCGCAACTGCACGGTATCTAGCCGCTCATGCTCCTACAATGCGATCGCAGGAGCAAACCTATCAGATGGCCTATCGCTTGCATCGGGGCGATCGTTTGTTTGAGGAAACGGAATCGGAGGCTGCTGGCTAATGGGGTAAAAATAATGTCGGCTTATGATGGTATTGCAGTTCGCCATAGAGTCTAAAATCTACCCCGGAACTGAAAACTCAAGGTGTGAAGGGTGGGGTGCGTACGTACCTCACCCTTCACACCTTGGGTTTTCGAATAAGCTCTTAACACTTCTTCATCGAGATGTTCTCGCGCGCAGTACTCAGCCCTGATTTTCCAACATATAGCAATGTACAAGTGCGTTAGGTACAGCAACGGTGGTGTGGGCACTTTGTCCCCCACACCACCGTACTTAAGTAACGCGCACAATGCTATAAAGTCAAAAACTAGACAATTCGACAAACAGATCCTATTCCCAGCAGAATTAAATGTGATTAGAATAGGGTCATGACAGCGAGTTGCTTTCCGCCGACCCTGGCAATAGAGTAATTCCGCCGATTAGCTGCACTAGACAGTCCGACAGACCTGCAAAGCTTTTTGCTGAAATTATTGCGTTTTTAGAATTCCTGGGCATTCTAAATCTAAGTGTTTTCAACTACTTACGGTCTATGTCGACCCTTATTCCTAGCTTTTACCGCGGCTCCCAGCCGATGTTCCCAACTATTCCCCGAAAGGGTATGCTAATCTCCAGTTGGGAACCATTGGAAACCACAAAGATTTACCCCTCTTAGGGACATACACCGAATAACCCACGCGTCACCCATGATGAGGTGCAGTTTCTGCTTGTATAATGGCGTGGGCGATTGCTCCCTGGCAATGTTGAAGTAGTTCTCCTGAGACGGCGAAGCTAAACATCTTTAAACATTTGTAAAGCAGTTAAATACTTTAATTGGTGTAACCAAAATGAACTTAGAATATTTCTCTCAACGCGCTTTAAATCTGATGTATTCTGGGGTTCTTTACCGAGAGCGCCTCGCTGAGGTGTACTGCGCGCTCAAGAGTTATGAAGCAGGTGGTATCTCCGATAAGGTGATGCAATACGCGCTAGATCGCTACGACCCTGAATTAGAGCCACTCTTCCCCTTTCCTCTGTTTTAACGGAACTCGTTGCCAGCGAGGTCATCAGTTCTATCTAAAATGCTTTGCTAGACCAGCATTGGCTGGTTTACTATCGGCCCTTCGTGGCTCCAAGTAACCTTACTCACATTTTTACTCTGGCACACTAAACCCTGATCTCGCCGCATAAAGCGATGGCATCAGGGTTTTGTTGTGTAATGAAGGTTAGAGCATGACCACAGTGATCTCTTAAAACAGGTCTTACAACGCTTTGCGCTTGAATCAGCCATGGTTGTTGTGAGAGCCGCGCTCCGCGCGGCTCTCACAACAACCAGATTTACAGCGTTTGAAAATCGCTGTAGATCAAGGATTGGCCCTTGCGGTCAAACGGCCGCTATGAACGTGACATGTTGGTGTCATTTTTGCCGCTCATAATGGCAGTTAAAGGTTAGGAAGAAGTCGCATGTACTCCGTAAATAGCCGATTATCCTCTGCTCAACCCAAGCGGCTACCATGGGTTCGGCTCATGGTTATTTTAGGTGTCGGGCTAACAGGATGTAGCCAGTTGCCCACCCGCATGGAGCAAGCGGCTGAGCAGGCTGCTCATACGCCATTTTCACAACTGGATAGATCGCAGTTCCTAGAGGGCGATCGCCCTGCCATTGCTGATGTTGAAGCGTTAGTGGCGATGGGGGCGCGAGTGACAGGAACACCGATCGCTGAACAATCCAGTCGGTACTTAGAAGAGGCATTTCAACAGGCTGGATATGTCACTGAGGTACAAACCTTCACCTACTCAAAATTTACGGATCGTGGCTCCACCCTAACCATCAACGGCTCTACTCTCTCAGGTCGCGCCCTCAATGGCTCGAACCCTGGCCGTCTGACTGCGCGGCTGGTTGTTGTGCCTAATGTGGGACGTCGTGAAGATTTTGCTCAAGTGGATGTGCGTGGTGCGATCGCGATCGTGCAACGTGGCGAAATCCGCTTTCTCGAAAAGGCGAGAAATGCGGCGGCAGCAGGTGCTTTGGGGCTGATTATTGTCAACACGGATGACAATAACTTTCAAGGGACACTAGGTAGTGGGGTGAGCATTCCAGTTTTGTCGCTGGGTGGTGAGGACGGACGAGCATTGCTCTCCAACTCGGCTGCGTCCCCCGTAACACTAAATGTAAATGCTGTTGAGGAGATGGTAACGGGGCGCAACGTCATTGCTTATATGGAAGGTGTAACGCAACCAGACGTATTGCTGGGTGCTCACTACGACTCGGTTGCGGGTTCACCAGGTGCAAACGATAATGCTTCTGGTACGGCCGTTCTGCTCAACTTGGCGCGGCAAATGGCAGACACTCCAAGCAGCCGTCAAGTCTGGTTTGTTGCCTTCGATGGCGAAGAAGATGGACTCAGGGGATCACGAACTTTTGTGCGTGAAGCCCAACCCCAATTTCTTCAACAGCTCCGCGCCATGCTCAATCTTGATATGGTCGGCGTAAATGCAGGCCTGCAAGCTAGCGGCACATCCGAACTGACCCGTCTGGCAACAACCGTTAATCCTTCGATTTCTATATTCGGTGAGGCTGGAGGCAGCGACCATGCTTCATTTGCGGCTGTTGATGTACCTGTTTTGTTCCTGACCCGGGGTATGGAGCCAAACTATCATTCGCCCAACGATCGCCAGGTAAACGCCCAACTTCTGAGCGAAACAGCTCAAATTACGCTTGACGTTCTAAATCGCTTGCTGACTCCCAATGCTTAGGAGATTTCTGAGAAACAATATCCCCATTATTTGGAAAAAAGGCGCGGCGAAGCCGCGCCTTTTTTCCAAATAATGGGGAAGTTCTTATCTGGAAATCTCCTTAGTTTATCGGCTCATACCTTGCATCAAGACCCAGAATTGTTTTTTCGTTGCGAAGCGACGAAAAAACAATTCTGGGTCTTGGTTTTGAAAAAGTGCAAGATGCAAGTTTACTATGAAAAAATTAGCTGCTTATCTGAGCTTACCGCTGCAACTACGGCACTAGAATGAGTGTCCTGGCTGATTACCGTTGACTTTATAAAGATATTTCTTTACTTTATAAAGTGGTAAAACTCTATACTGCTCCTCGGTTGTGGTCGAGAGACTGGGGCTTGATTCCAGTTTTTCCCTCGATTGCACCACAACTGAGCTTAGCTATAAATGATGGTAAAGAAAGCGAAAACCGAAGAAGTGGCTGTTCGAACACGACGGGCGATCGTCCAGCTATTGAAGCGGGAAGGCAACCTGGATGCAGAAACCCTGGCTTCTCACTTGAAGATTACAGCAATGGCGGTGCGACAGCATCTCTATGCTTTACAGAATGAAGGCTTGGTGACGTACCAGGAGGAGCCACGCTCGATGGGACGGCCTGCCAAGCTATGGCAATTGACTTCAGCGGCCGATCGCTTCTTTCCCAATGGCTATGCTGAGCTGTCGCTAGGGTTGTTAAATTCTGTGAAAGAAGCGTTTGGGGAAGCAGGGTTAGATCGGTTGTTAGAAATCCGTACCCGCCAACAGCTTGAGGGTTACACCCAGCAGATGAAGGGAAAGCGCTCCTTGAAGCAACGTTTGCAGAAACTGGCCGAGCTTCGTACTGAGGAAGGCTATATGGCTGAGGTTGAAACCCAACCAGATGGTTCATTTCTCTTGGTGGAAAATCATTGTCCGATTTGTGCTGCTGCCACAGTCTGCACTGGCTTCTGCGCGAAAGAACTGGAAACCTTTCAAACGGTATTGGGAAATGAGGTGAGTATTCGGCGTGTCGAACACATTGTCGCCGGAGAACGCCGCTGTACTTACCAAATCAGTTAACAAGAGCCTCCAGCCCGTTGCCTCAAATAAGCGATCGCATAAGCTATCTGAGAACCTACGCGTTTGATTGCGACCAAAACATATGTACTGCCAGTGTTTTGTCTCACCTAATTGTCATCGTCTGTGACAAAGCATACGAAAAGTCCAACCTTTAAAACAGACTCTGGGCATATGCAATCAAAGGAATTGCAGCCGATAATTGAACTTCCCTTCAGAGAACGAGATTTATGAATGGGGACGATCGCCCGAATTCACTGCAGGCGCGTGGTTTATCTCAGCTCCCCCAAACGTTTGCCCAAACAATTGCTTACGTTGAGGCGTTTGCTTTACAGCGCTTACGTGAAGAAGTTATTCAAAAAAAACTTTATTACCATACGGAAGACCATGTAAAGGGCGTTCGACGGCGATCGCATCAAATTCTGGATACCCTTTATAACACTTCTGAGGCAGAAGCCACAACTCATACAACTCCATTAGATTTAGACCGCACAGGGTTATTGCTTGATCTCTGTGCTGCTGCTCACGATATGGTTCAATTATTTGAGCAGAATACCCAGAAAAATACGGCTCGGCGGCGTCTACCGGGCAGAAGCGAGGCCGCAACCCTTGGGCAACTCATGCCCTATATCCAACAGATAAATCGATTAATAAAGCAGCACGATCCGAATAGTACAGCTACATTTACAGATGCGGATATTGCTGTCATCCAAGAAGCTATTAACGCAACAATTTGCATTTATGTACCCCTCGAAAATGCCATTCACCAACCACTACTTCACAGCCCTGACCATGTTCCATCGACAGTTGCTCAGATTCTTGCCTTAGCGGATTTAGGGGCACTAGGAATGGATGGAGTAGAGGCTTACTCTCAGGAAGGTAGCCTGTTATTTTTAGAGGAAAATCCTGATGTAGTGCCTTTTCTGCGCGATGGTACGATTCATCAATTGGAAGTAAAAGATCCAGCCATTGCAGAAAATATCCGTCAACGTTTGTTGAAGCGTGCGCGCTTTCAAGTCAGTTTTGCAAAAAGCCGCTTAGCTCGTTTCAAACAGGAACTTCAAGGGTTTCCAAAAGATGTCATTCCTGTTTTAATTGAAAAGATATTTCGGTATTTAACACCCACGACGATTCAGGTGATTGAAGCTACCACTCCGACTCAGGATAAGACAGATTTGAACAGTCTGCTTAAATTTTTTAGGCTGGAGAACTATCTAACCTGAATTATCTTTCCATAGCAGTTCTTTCAGCACTTTGCACTTGAATCAGCCAAGGTTGTTTTTGTGAGAGTCTTGCTCCGCGCGGCTCTCACAAAAACAACCAGATTTTAAGCGCTTGAAAAGCGCTATAAGGTTCATTTTAAGAATTCTTTCAAACACGAATTAACGTCAGTTCGGGATAAGCCGAACCGCCTATTATTGCGTGCGCGTCGCGCACGCAATAATAGTTTTTTCCGAGTGCCGCGCGAAGCGCGGCACTCGGAAAAAAAACTTAACCCGAACTGAGGTGAATTGCTTCAAATTAGCTCTTGTAGCAAACTCCGTAATCCCTTTTTTTGCAAAGCACACGAAAAATAGAGATTACGGGGTTTGGTTTTAGAAAGGTACAAGATGTAAGTAAAAAAATGGAACAAGTTTTATACGGACTCGATTAAATGCTTTAATTCTTCCTCACGATGTTGAAGCCGCTCGGCCAACAAATTGACGATAAAACGGTGAATGTTGGAAGCAAGAACTGGGTCGGATGCTTCAATTTCTTCGAAGGTTTGAGCAGATAGAAAATAGAGTGAACTGGGTTTGTCAGCGACTACTGAAGCCATACGATCAGTCTGACGGTAAAGCCCCATTTCACCAATTGTGTTTCCAACCGTATAGGTGCGAAGGCGCTTAAACTGGCCGTCATTCAATTCCAGCACAACGCTAACCTGCCCTGATGCCACAAAATATAGCCCATCAAATGGATCGCCCTGGTAGAATAGATATTCATGCTCGGCTAGCTGGCGTAACTCTAGGCAGGCCATCAGACGGTTTACCTGCCTGGGATCAGAAAAATGGGTTTGCAGATGCGATGCCAGCGCTGTTTCGGGCGCAGGAATCGGATCAGGTCTGTAAGGCTGGTAATGCTTTAGAATCTGCTGCTCATACCATTCCAATGCCCGATCTAAGTCGGGAAACAAGTGGCAAAATGGATCGTTTGGTTCTAAGCACTCTCCTCGAAGTAGCCGTTGTTTAGCCTGAGGGTCCAAATTGCTATAGAGCAAATGAACTTGTTTCTGGTCTGCTACTTGTCTGAGTTTTGCAAAGCTGAGAACAGCGGAAGAATCCAGTCCACTCACCATACGGAAGTCGAGAATCACGTAGCGCAGCGGAGTTAATTCGCTGTTGTTGAGGCGATCGCGCACCTGATTCAATAATTTATTCGCCGTGCCAAAAAAGATTAGACCCTGTAATTCGACAATGTATGCCTGCTGCCCTTCTGCTTCCAGAATTTCCAACTCTTCCGAAGTTCGTAGTACGTTGCTATGGCGGTAAGTCCCATAGCTCGCATGGCGCACAACGGTTAGCTGACTGTAATGAATTACAAACAGAACAATCGCCGCGACCAATCCGGCGCCGATTGCTTGGAGAAAGCCAACACTAACGGTGATTAACACAATCAACACAATGATGGCGTAATCTGAGCGGGAGAACTTGAACCAGGCTTCGTAAAGCCATTCATTGAAGAACTCAATGGTGACCAGTAACGGCATCCCAACCAGGATAAATTTGGGAAACAGCGCGAGGAGCGGTGCACCGCCTACCACCATGGCGAGACAGATCAGGGTCACCATCCATCCTGCCAGGCGGGTTTTTGCCCCTAATTGGTAAGCCAGTGTATTTTCCCCGGCACTTGGAAACCCGCCAATTCCCCCACCAAGGCCCGATAAAAACCAGGCAATCCCGGAAGACTTTAACTCGCGATTCAAATCCAGATCCCGTGACGCAACCAGTTCAATGCCATTGCCGTGCAACAACAGCGCGATCGCCGATATTAGCCATAGCGCTGCCATAGTTGGTATTTGTTGCAAGACAACGCTCCAGTCAGCCTGCTGAATTGCCTGTAACGTGGCAAAGTCATACAACCCTCCGGATGGAATATTGCCCAGCAACCAGCCCCGTTCTGTCGCTTCTGCCATGGATATTCCTGTTACGGACAGGACAATGTAGAAGAGGGCCGTGGCAGAGGCGATGATACCGGGATATATCAGGAAGTGGGTAATTCGCTGAGGCAGCATGAACATGACAGCGGCAAAGATTAGCCCCGGAAACCATTGCAAAAAGACGTTGGGTTGGAAGAAAGCGGCGATCGTGAATGGCTGTAAATCTAATCCTGAAACCGACTGAAAGGCTGCAATGAGTAGGAGCGCACCAATCCCGGCTAAGAAACCACCTACGACGGGATAGGGAATGAACCGCACAAAGCTTCCTAATTTGAACCAACCCAAAGCCCAAAAAATTGCGGCTGTTATCAGACTGTTAAGGGCAAATGTTGCCACAACCGTCATTAGCTTCTGCTCAACGGGGGCATCTGGCATGGCCGTAACAACCTGCCGTGCAATCAAGCTAAAAATGGGAACGGTGACTTCGGCAATTGTTACCACCATGCCGGGGTAGGAACTCATAGCTGTGCCGAAGGCACTGATGATGACAGAACTGAAGAGTAACAACCCAATCCCAAATGTCAGTACAGGTGCCAGGTCTCCTGAGAAGATGACCGTTCCAAACGATACAGCACTTGTCACCGCTAACAGCCCCATAATGGCACCTGCAATGGCGTTGGAGATGACAGGGTTAGTAGTGGATTTGGCGTGTGCGATGGTAGTCACCTATAAAATGTAGATCTATTTTTGTTGTGTTTATCCTATAGAATTCTGCGGGACTTCCTGTCTTCTCAGCAAGTAACTTCTTACTTCGGGCATAGCTGTATTAGTTGAATGGCATCAAGGTCAACTTGTAAAGTTATTAACAATACACAGTCGACGCTAATTGAAGAGCTTTCTCTGAGGCCCTTGATTCTTGTATAAACCTCAGCACCCATAAAGTTGAGGGTTGCAGAAAACTCTCCAAGGAAGCGAATTAGCTATTTCGAGATGAGTATTAAATGCCTGTTCCGCAGGATATATAATCCTAATTTTCTTGACGTAAAGATTTTCCTGCCCTAGGGGAGATGCTAATTGTCGTCACTTGCACTACAGTCAGTTAGCTGCCTCAATTTTTTGGAGTTTATGCAGGTTAATACAGCCGCGCAGGCTACGTCTAAAACGGCGTTACTACTACTATTTCATATTGAAGAGAATCTGTATGCGATTGATACGAGTAATGTTATTGAGATCGCACCAGTAGTCCTGCTCAGGAAGATTGAGGCAGCTTCAGAGTATATTGCAGGTGTTTTTAATTATCACAATACCATTGTGCCGGTTATCGATCTTTGCCAACTTATTCGGGGGACATCCTGCAAAATTTCCTATAGCACGCGTTTAATTATGGTGAACTATGGGGCGAATTCTTGCCAGGGGGAACACTCACCGTATCAAAAACGCCAGTTGGGGCTTTTGGCAGAACGAGTAACAGAAACTTTAAAGGTGCCCATCAATACCCTGAAAAATGCGGAAAATATGAGTGATTCTTCCGTGATGGGAGAACTATTTATTGATGGTAAGGGCATTATTCAAAAGGTGAACTGGGAACAACTGGTTGCAGATGGCCTTGATCCAGCCTTATTTACTGAGAGAAGCGGGCAGGTGAACGGTGCAGGATGCAATTGAAGTTATTCTCAGGGAGAAGTTGGGGCTAGATGCGAACAGTGTAGGTTCGCGAATCATTGCACGAGCTGTTGCCCAACGTCAGGCGGCTAATGGTGTGCGCGATCGCTCCCACTACCTGGCTCTTCTCCGCTCCGCTCCCGAGGAACTCAATCAATTAATTGAAGCGGTTGTAATTCCTGAAACCTGGTTCTTCCGAGACAAAGAACCTTTTGAGTATCTACGGTATTACGTGAAGGAACGAGCTATTCACGCCTGGGAACGGACCACTAAGCCTCTCTATGTTCTCAGCGTGCCTTGCTCTACGGGGGAAGAACCCTACTCGATCGCCATGACTTTGTTAGACGCGGGGCTAACAACGGCTCAGTTTCAAATAGATGCCGTTGATGTCAGTCAGCGCGCCTTACAAAAAGCCGAGCAGGCGGTTTATGGAAAAAGCTCCTTTCGAGGTGTTACGGCCGAAGCGTTAGAGCGTTACGTTGAACCAACGGCTAGGGGACATCAAGTGCGCCCAATGGTGCGTAAATCCGTGAATTTTATTCACGGCAACATTCTGCAACCTCATTTTCTTCGTAAGACGTATCACGTTATCTTTTGCCGCAATCTATTGATCTATTTAGATGGAGCAGCGCGCGATCGCACGATGGCAACTCTCGATCATGCTCTGTTCCCCACAGGATTATTGTTTTTGGGAGCTGCCGAAACATCTCAAATTTCGGGTAAACAAAATTACAAGTCAATTGAGCATTCCTCTGCATTTGCGTACCAAAAACAATCACTTACCCTATTGGATAAAACAGATTCTAATAGTTCACCTGCACTGAATACAAATCAGTCATCTATCCGGCACCCATTGAACAAAGCAACTTTCCCAAAGACAAAATACCTTAATCCTCCATCCGAAAAAACATTCGATGCTCATCAGGGTTTAAGCAATGGGTTTCTATCGAAAACTCAATCAGATCAAGGGCCACCCATTTTGTTGGAAAGGGCTAAGCAGCTTGCCGATCAGGGACAACTGACCCAAGCGGCTCAACTTTGTGAATCCTATGTGCGGGCTAACCCAGCGGAGGCCTCGGCCTATTTGCTATTGGGTGAGATTTGTCAGGGACTGAGTCAAAATAAACAGGCAGAAACCTATTTCCAAAAGGCTATTTATCTCGATCCATCTGCCTATGAAGCCTTGATACATCTTGCTTTATTGAAAGAGCAACAGGGTAATCAAGCTGCTTCGGAAAAACTAAGGAAACGGGCGCAACGGCTTGTAGAGCAAGGCTATCATTCATCTTAAATAAATGATTCACTATGGTTCAATCAATCTGGGATCGAATTACAAATCGCATTTTACTGGGGTACTCTATTCCGCTGTTAGCCCTATTGGGATTAAGTGCGATTGTTTATGATTCCACTACCCGTACTTTTCAGCTTCAGCAGGAAAGCGATCGCATCGAAACCCAAATTCGCAACGTTAATGGGTTGATTGATGGGCTCAATCGCATGATTGGTATTACCCGGACCTACTTGATTTTCCCAAGCGATCAGAGTGCTATAGATGCTTATTCCGATGCTCGCCAATCCTTTACAGAAAATGCCGAAAATGCGATAGCAACATCTGATGCGCAGACTCAGGCAGACATTAGCAACCTGATTGAATTAGGTGAAGAATACGATCGCACGCTGCAAACTATCTTTCGCCTGGTTGATCAAAACAACCTGGTTCAGGCCAAAGCGGATGTACGCCGGCCTCGTATTAGTGATGCGGTTGCCCAACGCGATCGCGTTGTTGGCGAACTAGAGAACCAGTTAAACCGCAATAATCAGGCTGTCCAAAATTCAAAAAACTTTCTGTTGCGTTTGATTGTTATCGGGACAGGACTGACGATTTTATTGACGCTGGCAGCAGGGCTACTCACGACCTTGCC
Organism: Leptolyngbya sp. FACHB-8; assembly: GCF_014695575.1. Lineage (GTDB taxonomy): Bacteria > Cyanobacteriota > Cyanobacteriia > Elainellales > Elainellaceae > Vacuolonema. The sequence continues at coordinate 28,688 of NZ_JACJOO010000049.1, forward strand.
GCTACGACGCCAGTTGCCCCCCATTGTCGATGCAGCAACGGCGATCGCTGATGGCGATTTAACCCAATCTATCCCGCCCACCAAAGATCCCACGGAAGTTGGGCAATTGCTAAGAGCCTTCCAGGAAATGGTTAAAAGCTTAAATGCTCTAATTGCTCAGGCTCAGCGCTCCGGAATTCAAATTAGTTCCTCGACGACACAAATTGCGGCGGCTGGTCGGCAATTGGAATCGACGGTGAATGAGCAAGTAGCTTCCATGCACGAGGTCAAAGCCACGTCTCGCCAAATTGCCTCTACTGCGGGTGAATTAGCCCAGGCGATGGATGAAGTGACGGATACGGCTCAGACAACCACCAGTGCTGCGGCTAACAGTCAGGAGAATCTCGATAAAATTCAAGGGGCTATGCAAAATTTGGTCGTAGCGACCCAATCGATCGCAGCAAAGCTCAAAGTGATTGATGAAAAAGCCAATAATATTAATAACGTTGTCACGACGATTACGAAAGTCGCAGATCAAACGAATTTACTATCTCTGAATGCTGCCATTGAGGCCGAAAAGGCTGGTGAATATGGCGCTGGGTTTGCCGTCGTAGCGCGTGAAATTCGGCGGCTTGCGGATCAGGCCGCTGTTGCAACCCTGGAAATTGAACAGATGGTGAAAGCCATGCAAACCTCGGTGTCAACAGGGGTTGTAGAGATGGATCGGTTTAGTCGCGAGGTAACCCAATACGTTCAAGAAGTTGGCAATGTCAGTGAGCAGATTACCAGCTTTATTCAAGATGTACAGGGGCTTGCGCCACAGTTTGCTACTGTTAGCCAGCGGATGGATGAGCAATATCGGGGAGCCGAGCAAATTAGTATGGCGATCGCCCAACTCAGTGATGCGTCCCTCCAAACCATGCAATCCCTTCAAGAAACCAATAATGCGTTAACACAGTTGGATGATGCAGCGCAGGGGTTGCAGCAGGAGATTTCACAGTTCAAAGTGTAGCCATCGTAGTTTTACATGATGAAGTGTCAGTGATGAATGCCGAGTATTGTTGGAGCGAGATTGGGATAGAGGGCGATCGATCGTGCGATCGCTTAGAGTCGGTAGGACACTGCATCAATTGCCCGGTCTACCATGAGGCAGGCCGCGGCCTCCTTAACCGCGAAATTCCACTCGACTATCTCCAGGAATGGACAGAAATTCTTGCTCAGCCGCCAGAAGCTCAAATGGGAACTCTGTCTACTGCCGTCAAGCAAGATTCTCTCAAAATTGGCCAGGGTACAACGCTATCGGCTATGGTTTTCCGGCTCGGCAGCGAGCGATTTGCGTTACCCGTTAGTATTCTGCAAGAAATTACCCGTCCTGTACCTATTCATACTCTTCCCCATCGCAGTGATGATTTGTTCCTGGGATTGGTGAATATTCGCGGTGAAATCCTGCCCTGTGCGTCTTTAAGCCAATTTATTGGGGTAGAAATGCCGATCGACCCCACCTATAGTCGAATTAACCTCAGGCGCATGATGGTGATTGGGCAGCAGGAGAGCCGCTGGGTGTTTCCGGTAGACGAGGTGCATCGAGTTTATCGCTTCCATCCAGATGAGCTTCAGAAACCTCCTGTTGTGATTGCAAAAGCCCATCAATCCTATACCCGGGGGATCATTGACTGGCAAGACAAAAAAGTGAATTATCTGGATGCTGACCATTTGCTGAATACGCTCGATCGCCGCCTCTTGTAGTGTTTGAGCTGTTTCCTCCCTAATTCTATGTAACTCAACAAAAATGCCCGATTATTCAATGCTGGATCTATTTCGTCAGGAGGTTATCGCTCAGGTGGAGAACCTGAAGCAACACTTGCTGATGTTCCAGCAACAGTCTCAATCGGCGCAAGATATTCAGGGATCGTTGCAGGCTTTGCATGCCCTTGATGGGTTGGCCCAAGTTGTCAACGTAGAAGCTGCTGTTGTTGTCATTCAAGCTATTCAGTCAAGACTTAGAGCGGTTCAACAGGGTATAGATTTGAGCGCTGTTGAGGTTGATCGTCTGCTCGAAGCAGCTCATTGGCTTTTGGACATTAGCCTATTGGATGAACCCCAGTGGGAAAGTTGGTTGTCCGGTCATCGCGAGAGTATTGCCGCCATTCAATCTGTCTATCAACCAGTAACGTCTGAATCAGACTATTCAGATCCTTCCTCCGGTTCCGTGGCTGGCATTGCATCGTCCGAGGATGAGAATCTTCCCGAAGTGGAAGATTCAGTAGCAGATTCCGTGCCGGAACCCCTTCAGGCTCACCTACCCCTGGTTGATCCTCAGATGATGGATTTGTTCCGTATGGAGGTGGAGGAACAGGCAAATATTTTGAACGATGGTTTGCTGACTCTGGAGACGCAACCCACAGCCACTCAACCCCTTGAAGCTCTCATGCGGGCAGCTCATTCGATTAAAGGGGCCGCACGGATTGTTGGACTGGATGCTGCTGTTAGCCTGGCGCATACTCTAGAAGATTGTTTTGTTGCAGCCCAGAACCGTACGCTTACATTGAGTGGCGATCTGATAGACCAACTACTGCGGGGCGTCGATTTATTGCAAGGCTTAAGCCAGGTGAGCGATCGCCATCTCTCCACCTGGTTAACTCAGCAAAATATCAATATTCTATCCGTACAGTCTGGTATTGAAGCTCTGCATCAATCCTCTGTTCATTCTGAGAACCCTGCATCCTTTGATGAATCCGAGCACTCATTTAACCACCCGGCCGTGAAGGGTTCTTCCAATGGAATATCCGATGCTGCACATCAAATCCCGGTTGGTATTTCGAGCCAATCGTCTGGTGCTAATAGCAGTGTAAGCGAGCAACTTGCCTATGATGCCTCTAAGGGAGCTCAGCGGGTTGTGCGGGTTGGCGCAGATAACCTGAACCGGATTATGGGGCTGGCGGGAGAAGCACTGATTGAAGCCAATGCACTGCCTGCTTTTGCGGATGCCTTGATGCAGGTGCGATCGCATCAAATCGAGCTAGCTACCAGTCTGGAAGTACTGGAACAACAAGCTTTACCTCATTTTCGACAGGCTGACCAAGCCTTATTTGAAATGGTGCGTCGTCAGGAGCAGCAGTGTCGCGCTTTGTTGAGCGATCGCCTCTCGGATCTGGAAGAGTTTATTCGTCGTACCACTCATCTATCCGATCGCCTGTATCGAGAAGTTATTACCTCGCACATGCGGCCTTTTGAGGAAGGTGTGCAAAACTTCTCGCGCATGGTGCGTGATCTGGCTCGTAGTCTAGATAAACAAGCTCGATTAGAAATCGTTGGCAAGTCTACATCCGTCGATCGCGACATTCTCAGCAAGCTAGAAGCCCCCATCACGCATATTCTTCGAAATGCAATTGGTCACGGTATTGAGTTACCCGAAGCCCGCATTGCCGCAGGGAAACCCCCGGAAGGAAGGATTCGCCTGGAAGCGGTCCATCGAGGCGGCATGCTAGCTATCACAGCCACAGACGATGGTGCGGGAATTGATATCCAACGGCTTCGAGAGCAAGCCATCGCCCGTCAGCTTACGACTCCTGAAATAGCCGAAAAACTGTCAGATGCGGAGCTTATGGAGTTCCTGTTTCTACCTGGATTCTCCCTCTCCCAACAAGTAACGGAACTGTCTGGGCGAGGTGTTGGGCTGGATATTGTGAAAAGCATGGCTCAGGAAGTGGGTGGTACTGTGCGGATGACATCTCAGCCAGGAAAGGGCACCAGTTTTCATTTTCAGTTGCCACTAACCCTCTCCGTCGTCCGGACACTACTTATAGAAGTTGGGGGAGAAATTTATGCTTTTCCCCTGTCGCGCATTGACCATATTGTCACGGTGAAGCAAGAAGATATTTTCACCGTTGAGAATCGACAATATTTTACCCTGGAGCACCAAAACGTTGGTCTTCTTCCCCTCTATCATGTTCTAGATTTGCCACCACCTACTGCCGTGCCGGATCCCTTATGGGTCGTGATTATCAGTGATCAATCGGCCACTTATGGTCTAGCGGTCGATCGTTGTCTGGGGGAACGTGAGTTAGTGGTGCGTCCCCTTGATCCACGCTTAGGCAACGTACAAGATGTGGCGGCGGCGGCACTGATGGGAGATGGGTCGCTGATTTTGATTTTGGATGTGTCTGATTTGTTGCGATCGCTCAACACATTGCTGGTCGATGGGCGGCTAGCAAAGACAGGGGAAACGCGATCGCGCAAAGGTAACGATGCAAAACGGGTGCTGGTGGTGGATGACTCAATTACTGTACGGGAAATGGAACGTAAACTGTTACAGAATCATGGTTACGTGGTAGATGTGGCTGTTGATGGGATGGAAGGCTGGAATGCTGTTCGCTCTTATCCCTATGATTTGGTCATTAGTGATATTGATATGCCCCGGATGAACGGTATTGACTTAATTAAAGAAATCAAAAAACATTCGCGCTTACAGTCAATTCCCGTCATTGTGGTTTCCTATCGCGATCGCGAGGATGATCGCATTCAAGGACTGGAAGCAGGAGCCGACTACTATCTTACAAAGAATAGTTTTCACGATGACACGTTAATTCGAGCCGTTGCTGATTTAGTGGGTGAATAAAATGAGTACCCTACATTCCCACAATCCAAGATTTATGGTTGCTCAGCGACGGCAAAAGCAGAATTCTAAGTTTTGGGTTTGAACAGTGCAAGTTATGAGCTGGGCAGATGGACTTCCTGAACGATGGTAATGTGGCATGAGAATTGCAATTGTCAATGACATGGTGCTAGCGATCGAAGCAATGCGACGGGTGTTATTAACCGTTGCTGAGCACCAGGTCGTTTGGGTGGCAAAAAACGGTATCGAGGCTGTTACCAAATGTGCTCAAGATACTCCTGATCTGATCCTGATGGATCTGATCATGCCTGAAATGGATGGCATTGAAGCGACTCGACAGATCATGCAGAAGACTCCTTGCGCTATATTGGTGGTCACTGTCGATGTCAAACAAAATGCTGCCAAGGTGTTTGAAGCTATGAGTTGCGGTGCGCTCGATGCGGTCAACACTCCCACTCTTGGAACTCAGGGCGACCCAGAATCGGCGCAAATCCTTCTCCACAAAATTGCTACCATCGAGAAACTTACCCGCCACTCGGTGTCTCCTTCCTCCTTCCCCCTTACGCATCACTTAGCGACACAACGTCGCACTCGATCACTCGATCGCTCCCCCAGTGACTTAGCCAACCCTCTGAATTCCAAATCTCCACCCATCCATCCATCTACCGATCCGCCGATCCGCCCATCCACCCTTTTCTCCACCCCCCTCCTGGTCGCCATTGGAGCCTCCACAGGTGGCCCTAAAGCCCTCGCCACAATTCTCGCCCCTCTTCCTGCGGACTTTGATGCGGCGATTGTTATCGTTCAGCACGTAGACGCTCAGTTTGCAGAAGGTTTGATTGAATGGCTGGGTCATCAAACGGCTCTCACCGTTAGAAAAGCGGTTACTGGCGATCGCCCCACCTCAGGAACGGCTCTTGTCGCCTGTAGCAACGACCATCTATGCCTACAGCGAAACCGTACCCTCGCTTATGTGAAAGAACCCAGCGACTATCCCTACCGCCCCTCCGTCGATGTTTTCTTCAAGAGCCTGGCCCGCCATTGGCGTCTGCAGGGAACGGCGATGCTGTTAACTGGAATGGGGCGGGATGGTGCAGAGGGGCTCAGCCAGCTTCGCCAACGGGGTTGGTATACGATCGCCCAAGATAAGGTGAGTAGTGTCGTGTATGGAATGCCTAAAACAGCTGTTGAATTAGACGCAGCAGTGGCTGTTTGCAATCCTAAGGAGATTGCCGAGTATTTGCTACACGTATCCTCCAAACTATGAACGACCCCATTACGGTCCTGCTGATTGACGATCAAACTATCATCGCGGAAGCGGTACGGAAAATGCTGGTTAACGAAAGGGATATCACCTTTCATTACTGTAATAATCCTCTGCAAACTATCAAAGTGGCAAAGTCTTGCCAACCCACGGTGATTTTGCAAGACCTGATGATGCCGCAGATAGATGGGCTTTTATTGGTGCGTTTGTTGCGATCGCTTGATGCCCCTACCTATCAAGTTCCTCTAATCGTTTTGTCCAGTGAGGAAGACCCTGTTATCAAAGCGCAAGCTTTTGAATATGGGGCGAATGATTATTTAGTGAAACTGCCCGATCGCGTTGAGTTGCTGGCTCGAATTCGTTACCACTCCAAAGCCTATAATAACTTGCTCAAACGGCAGGAAGCTGAAGCTCTACTCCGCGAGGAAAATGAGCAACAGGCTCTCTACATTCAACAGGTGAATAAAATTACAAATGCAGCTTCTGCTGTTGAGCAAAACATATTTGAAGACACCCAGCTAGACGATGTTTCTGCTCGTAAAGATGAACTTGGGCAACTGGCACGGGTGTTTACCCAGATGGTCAAAACGGTAAAAGTGCGCGAAGCAGAATTGGAGCGACTGAAAGATTCTCTGGCACGATTTTTCCCAGATGAATATTTGCGATTTCTGCGTAAAGACAGCGTGATTGATGTGCAACTGGGGGATTTTGTTAGCAAAACCATGGCTGTTATGTTTAGCGATATTCGCTCATTTACCACCATTTCTGAAGGGATGACACCTCGCGAAAACTTTAATTTTATCAATGCTTATCTAAAGCGAGTAAGCCCCGAAATTCGCAATCACTACGGCATTATTGTGAAGTTCTTGGGAGATGGCATGATGGCGGTTTTCCCGGATGGTGCTGATGATGCGATTGCCGCAGGAATCGCCAAACAACAACGGGTGCAAGAATACAATGATCAGCGTCAGGCAAAAGGTAAACAACCCATTCACGTCGGTATTGGTATTCATGTGGGCCCCATGATGCTGGGCATGGTTGGAGAAAACCACCGCATTCAAGGCGATGCATTTTCAGATAATGTGAATGTGACAGCCCGCTTAGAGGGGTTGACCAAAGTGTACGGAAGCTCCATGCTGATTACCGGACAAACCGTCGATCACCTTAGCAATCCTGAGACCTACCAAATTCGCTTTTTGGCAAATGCCTTGGTGAAGGGACGAACAGAGGCAGTCGCCGTTTATGAAGTATTAGATGCTGAAACTGAAACAATCCGCGAGTTGAAACAACAAACATTGCCTCACTTTGAACAGGGTATTTTGTATTATCGCCATCGCGTCTTTACAGAAGCTAAAGCTTGTTTTGAGAAAGTTTTATCAATTCATCCCACTGACCAAACGGCTCAGCTCTATTGCGAGCAAATCACAATGTTATTATCCGAAGGAATTCCTGAGAACTGGCAGGAAGCATGGACATTTGGATAGACTCGGGTCGGTTATGTTTCAAGCGTTTGCAAAGCGCTGTAAAGCTGTGGATGGGATGTGGTAGAAGGGGCACTTCGTGCCCCTTCTACCACATCCCATCCACAGGTCTAGAACACCCCCAATTATGGGTTCTGGAAGTTTTGTCATGTACCGAGAGATTTATACACAACTATCACTGGATAGCTTGTACCTTTCGACATAAAGTTTGCAAATATTGCTAGAGTACGAAGTTAGGTTGAAGCCTCCATCTTAAGGTAGATTCTCATTCATTGTGAACTTCGCTTGAATGGAGATACCCGTTTATGCATACGGATTAACGCTTCATGAGACGCGATGCTGCCGGAAAGTTTGTGAACAACTGGAATTCCGAGACAAAATATCGGGTGGGTGTATCACTCACCCGTACTGCCCAGCGATCGCTTGATCAGGAGGCCCAAAAACGGGGAATTTCTCGGTCTGAAGTGATTGAGCACTTTGCTCGCAGTCTCGGTGCTGAACATTCTAATGATGCTGATGGGCTGTATTCCCAAATTGCGTTACTTCAACATCAAATTCTTGAGCAACAGCATGAAATCGCAGCTTTACGCAGTCAACAGCAACCATTAATGGCTCTACCAGACAATCCTTTGCTTGAAGCTGTTTTAGAACAGATGCCTGTGGGTGTCTTAATTGCCGATGCGAAGTCTGGCAAGCTAATGCTGGCGAATGAACAAGCTAAACAAATCACGGGGTACAGCTATAAAGAATTATTAGAGCTTGAAAGTGATGTTGCTACTGTTCCATTCGAAGCGTTTCACCCAGATGGAGAGATTTATACACCGGATGAGCATCCTTTGGTGCGATCGCTAAAAACCGGTGAGGTTATTACCGATGAAGAGATGGAAATTTGCCACAGTGACGGTAGTCCTGTTTTCATCACCGTTAACTCGGTTCCCATCCTCGATCACCAGGGGCAAACTGTCGCAGCAGTAGCGGTCTTCCATGATGTGACCGAGCAGCGATCTATAGAACAAGTTTTACATGAAAATGACTTTCGGTTGCAGGCACTATTAAACGCAAATTTTATTGGCATCATTATTGGTGATTTTCAAGGCAATATTTTGGAAGTCAATAATACCTGGCTCAATACTTTAGGGTATACCCGGGAAGAAGTTGTGTCGGGGGCCGTTAATTTTCTTGAGATTACCCCACCTGAATTTCGGCATTTAGATCAGCAGGCGATGGCCGAAATGGAACAAGTGGGTTACCATGTACCATTTGAGAAAGAGTACATCCGTAAAGATGGTAGCCGCATTCCTGTTCTGATTGGAACTGCTTATTTGGGAGGCCCCGATGATTTAGGCGTGGGTTTCCTCATTGATCTCACTGAACGCAAACGTCTGGAATCAGCGCTACAGCAGCGAGAGCAACACTACAAGATGGTGGCTGAAAATGCGCCAGACATTATTAGCCGTATTGATACAAAGTTTCGCCACGTATATGTTAGCCCCTCTGTAGAGAGAGTGACAGGCATTCCAGCCGATCAGTTTATGGGTAAAACCCATGCTGAATTAGGAATGCCCGAGCAGATCTACTGCCTCTGGCATGACAGTGTTCAGCAAGTATTTGATAGTGGACAAGAACGAACCATTGAATTTCAGTTTCCCACTCTTCAAGAAATACGGTGGTATCAAGCACGTATTGTTCCTGAATTCACCGACGATGGCTCTGTTGAAACAGTGTTAGGAATTGCTCGTGATGTGACAGATTATAAACAGGTTGAAGAAGCCTTACGAGAAAGCGAAGAACGTTTGCGTCTGGCACTTACAGCTGCTCATATGATGGTGTGGGATATGGATTTGCAGAGCAATTGGATGGTTGTTTCTGCAAATGCGCAACAGATCTGGGGCATACAAGAAGGTACAGGAGAAGATTTTGTTGCGGTGATCCATCCAGACGATCGCCTGCGGGTGTTACAAGCAGTCGAACGGGCCATGGCCGGAGGAGACACATCTTACTCGCAAGAATATCGAGTGATGAGCCCAGATGGTACTGTACGTTGGCTCAACAGCCAGGGGCGGATTTATCTGGATGACATGGGGCGTGGAGTGCGAATGCTGGGCGTTTCGGTGGATGTAACGGAGCGTAAGCAGATTGAAGCAGAACGTGCTCAATTGCTAGAACGAGAACGTTTAGCAAGGCTAGAGGCAGAAAACGAACGCAAGCGATTATATGACATTCTGATGCAGTTCCCTGCCATGATTGGCATTGTTAAAGGGCCTGATCTGGTGTATGAATTTGCTAATCCCACGTATCTGCAAATCACTGGTCAGACTTCTGACATGATTGGTAAGCCGATTCAGGAAGCTTTTCCAGATCTGGAAGGACCTATTTATTTTGATGTGCTGAAGCAGGTCTATCAAACGGGAGAAACCTTTGTTCGAGAGGAATCACCGGTATGTTGGGATCGGAACGGTGATGGCGTGTTGGAAGAAGCATTTTTTACCTGCAATTTCCCAGCTTGGCGAGATGTTGAGGGAAACATTCAGGGTGTATTAATCTACAACTTTGAAGTTACAGCGCAAGTAAAAGCAAGGCAGCAAATTGAGCAATTATTAGAAGAACTTCAACGGAAAGAAAGACAGCAAAAGTTTTTAATTGAGTTGAATGATACGATGCGTGCCATTCAAGACTCAAAAGAAATCATGTGGCAGGTCGTTTGTGCTACGGGAGAATACTTCAATGTCACCCGCTGTACTTATGGTGAAATTGATTCTACACAAGAATATGTGATGGTCGATCGTGATTACTGCAATGGAGCTATCAGTATCGTTGGTAGCCATCATATGAATTCGTTTGGGCCTGATATCATCGCAGAATTGAAGCAAGGTAAAACTGTTGCTGTGGATGATGTGGATCAAGACCCTCGCACGGTCGGATCAGGGGCAGCGGCTTTTGATGCAATTCAAACAAAATCGCTATTGTGCGTTCCTTTGGTGAAAGCAGGAAAATTTGTTGCATTGATGGTATTGCACCACATGGCTGCTCGTCAGTGGACGGTAGAAGATGTCGTATTAATGGAACGCATTGCCGAGAAAACCTGGCTGGCAGTGGAGCGATCGCGCGTAGAGGAACAATTGCGCGAAAGTGAATCACGCTTGCAGCTAGCCCTGCGCATTGGACGCATGGGTACCTGGGATTGGGACGTTCAAACGGGAACAACACGATGGTCAGAGGGATATTTCACGGTTCTTGGTCTGCAACCCAATGAATGTGAACCGAGTTATAAAATCTGGGCCAGCCGTGTTCATCCCGATGACCTGGCTGAAACGGAGGCAAAACTCCAGCATGCGATGGACGAACGAACTGAATATCAGCACGAATACCGGATGCTCTGGCCAGATGGTTCGCTCCGTTGGGTTGGAGCACGAGGGCAGTTTACCTATGATACTCAGGGGCACCCCAAGCACTCCATTGGTGCGGTCATCGACATCACAGAACGCAAGCAAGCAGAACAGGAACGAGAACAACTGCTGGAGCGCGAACGCATAGCGCGATCGCAAAGAGAAGTGGCTCAGCAGCAACTCGCAAACATCTTTGAAACGTCTCCTATCGGGCTGGCTTTGCTGGATGCTCAACAGCGATTTGTGGCTATCAACGAAGCCCTGGCAGAGATTAACGGGTTAACCCGTGAGCAACACTTGGGCGTTTCGATTGCGGATCTTTTTGGTCACTCTGACTCCGGATTGGTTGAAATTTTTCATCGGATTTATACTACCGGGGAACCTTTCATCTCGCCTAGTTTTGCGGTCAATATACCGGGGCGTAACGATCGCCGTCCCGGTTACTACAACGTCTACTATCTGCCAACAGTAACTGCAAATCATCAAGTCGAAGGCGTGCTGGTATACGTGGTCGATGTGACAGAGCGTATCCGGTTAGAACGAACGCAACGTTTCCTCTCCGAAGCCAGCGCAGTGCTGGCATCCTCTCTGGATTACCAGACGACGTTGGAGCAAGTTGCGCAGCTGACGGTGCCGGAATTAGCTGATTGGTGTACGGTCCATATTGTTGAGGAAGATGGCACTATCGACCAAATTGCGGTCGCCCATATTAATCCTGATAAGCTGGCATGGGCTCATCAAATTCGCGAGAAGTACCCGTTAGATCCCAATGCGGAGCGAGGTGCCGCACTGACATTGCGCACGGGGCAATCGGATTTTGTGCCAGAAATTCCCGACGAAATGTTGGTACATGCTGCCCATGACCCAGAGCATTTAGAAATTTTGCGACAGGTCGGTTTCAGTTCTTTTATGTGTGTTCCCCTGCGTATTCAGGCCCGAATTATGGGTGTCATTTCCTTTATTTCGGCTGAATCTGGACGGCGATATACGCCAGTAGATGTGCAATTTGCCGAAGAATTAGCGCATCGTGCTTCCTTAGCGATTGAGAATGCCCAGCTCTACCAAACTGCGCAACGCGATCGCGCCAAGGCGGAATCAGCTAACCGTATTAAGGATGAGTTTTTAGCGGTGTTGTCCCATGAGTTGCGATCGCCCCTCAATCCAATCCTGGGTTGGACCAATATGTTACGCAGGAAGCGACTAGATGCAACGAAAACAGAGCAAGCGTTAGAAACCATTGAGCGCAATGCGAAGCTACAAGCCCAGCTCATTGAAGATCTGTTGGACGTTTCCCGCATTCTCCAGGGCAAGATGACCCTGAATATTGCGCCTGTGAATTTAGTCACGACCATTGAAGCGGCTTTAGAAACGGTACGTCTGGCGGCTGAAGCAAAACGTATTCAACTTCAAACCACGCTGAATCCAGTTGCTGGAAGTATTCTCGGTGATACGAACCGTCTGCAGCAGGTTTTTTGGAATTTGCTTTCGAATGCCGTAAAGTTTACGCAACCCGGAGGGCACGTGTCGGTTAAGCTTGAGCAAACTGGCATGTACGCTCAAATTCAGATTAAAGACACGGGCAGAGGAATCAGTGCCGATTTCTTACCCTATGTGTTTGATTACTTCCGTCAGGAGGATGGTACCACCACCCGAAAATTTGGTGGATTGGGATTAGGGTTGGCGATCGTACGTCAGATTACCGAACTGCATGGAGGAACGGTTTCGGCCGAGAGCCCGGGGCAAAATTTAGGAGCAACATTTACTGTTCGATTACCACTTAACCTGGTTGGGCAGGAACAGTCTTCTTCAGATAAGCCCTCAGAAGCCGGAGCAGACTTAACCGATATTCAAATATTAGTCGTCGATGACGACGCAGACATGCGGGAATTAGCATCATTCGTTTTAACCCAATCTGGTGCGCAGGTCATAACGGCGGCTTCAGGAATGCAAGCATTGTCTCTGCTCAACCAATCGGTACCCGATCTGCTGCTCTGCGATATTGGTATGCCGGAGATGGATGGGTACACCTTAATTCGGCAAATCAGAAGGTGGCTCCCTGAGCAGGGTGGAAATATTCCGGCGATCGCCCTCACAGCCTATGCCGGAGAGATTAATCAGCAGCAAGCGTTAACTGCTGGGTTTCAAACCCATATTTCAAAACCGGTCGAACCCGAAAGGTTAGTACAAGCCGTTATTCATTTACTGCGTCCAGCCACTTCCTAGTAGACTGCGGCTTAACGCAACCTATGTTTTGTGTGAGGTGCGAAGCACCTCACACAAAACATAAGTGGTGGACTTCCGCCTCAGCGTACTGGTTTCGTGACGCACAATTGAGTTAGCCAGGAGCTGAGATTACGCGATCGCGTCCTTGTTGTTTTGCTTGATAAAGTGCTTGATCTGCAACGGTGATCAATCGAGGAGGTGACGATTTTTCATGGGGTGTGACAGTCGCAATACCCAGACTCAGGCTGACTACCCCAATAGAAGATTGTTGGTGCTTAAGCTGGAGTGCTTTCACCGCAGTACGAATGCGTTCAGCCACCTTAAATGCTCCCTCAGCTGTCGTATTCGACAGAATAATGGCGAACTCTTCTCCCCCATACCGCGCAACGAAATCGTCTTCCCGATTAGCGGTGTGCTTGATCGCTGCGGCAACCTGCTGCAAGCACTCATCCCCAGCAGGGTGGCCATAGGTATCGTTGTAAAGTTTGAAGAAGTCGATGTCACATAAAATGAGAGATAACGGTGACCCGATCAGACTCATGCGCTGCCAGACTTGATCCAGGTGATGATCAAAGTGGCGACGGTTGGCCACCTGGGTTAACCCATCCACCATTGCCAATCGTTGGACCTGTTGATATAACTCCGATTGTTGAATGGCGATCGCTACCTGGGTTGCCAATTGATTGAGCAAGCTAATCTCCAGCTCTTTCCAGTGGCGGGGACCACTGCACTGGTGAGCGATCAGCAGACCCCACAGGTTATCGCCTTGCAGAATGGGAACCACCAGATTGGCACGAACCCCATGTTCGGCCAATAAGTTGATATGACACTCATGTAGACCCGCGTTGTAAATGTCTTCAATGGCTCGTACGCGTCCCTGTTGATACTGTGGCACATAAGCATTTCGAAAACAGGGTTCATCAATCACTGTTCTCAAAATCCTGGGATAACCTTCTGCCACAGATTCCATTGTGACTACACCGCTCCAATCAGGTTTGAACCGAAAGACGATCACCCGATCTGTTTGTAAAAAATGCCGTACCTCATGCACAGTTGTATTCAAGATTTCATCCAGATCCAGCGACTGGCGAATGCGCTGAGCGATCGCAGTGACTAATCTTTCTCGTTCTGCCTGCTGTTGCAGCAACGTTTCTGTCCGTTGGCGTTCAACCGCGTGGGAAATACTCCGGGCGATCGCTCCTAACTGCGCGATGATAGCCTGTGGTAGGGGTTGACGCAGAAATAGGGATAGTACACCAGTGGTTTCGTGATCGAGCACTAACGGATACCCCGTGAAGGCAACCAATTGCTCTTGTATTGCTGTGGGGCGATCGGATAGCGGCAGATGCTCCAGCAAACGATTGGTCTGGAAGGGTTGCCCCTGTTCCGCAATCCAGTCTGCTTTAAACAAACGAATCGAATCCAGAGCTGGTGTTCCATCACTGGCTTGTAGTTCCAACACATCTGTTGTAGGATGGCGCATCCAAAATCCAACAAATGCTGCATTCAAATGGTGAGTGAGCGTCGTTGCACAGGCTTGTAGTAACGTGAATATTGGCTCATTGCGATTTAGGATTTCTCCAATTTCCATGACCAATTGAGCTAACTGCATTTGCTCCGTTAGCGCTTCACGATATTGGTAAGAGATTGCCATTGCAGGTTGTGTGGCTGCTATTGCTGACTGTGGCAACAGTTCCTGTCGTTGTTGCTGGTCCAGTAGATGTCGTCGCAGTTCCAATTGGGTCATGACTTGCTCTGCTAACACTCTGAGCGATTCCTGCTGCTCCGATGTCAAAATCCGTGGTGTAGAGTCTGCAACGCATAATGCCCCCAATATGAAACCCTCTGCATTCACTAAGGGGGCACCCGCATAAAACCGCAGATGAGGTTTCTTTGTTACCACCGGGTAGTGCTTGAATCGTGGATCTACTTGTGTATCGGGTACAAGCAGCAGATCACGCTTCAGAATGGTATGGGCACAAAAAGCATCAGTACGAGCCGTTTCCGTGAGTTCTAAACCTTGAATAGATTTGAACCATTGGCGTTGTTCATCCACGAGGCTAATCCAGGCCATGGGGGTCTGGCATATCTGTGCAGCCAGGTGGGTCAGTTGGTTAAACGTGGCTTCCGGTGGTGTATCCAGTACCTGATATCTAGATAGAACAGCCAATCGCTGAGCTTCATTAGGGGGAATGGGAAAAGTTGCTGTCACGGGTTGAGTGGGTCGGGGTAACTCCATCTGGGATGGTGCTGCTTTCTTATAAAGCAGCTGCGTTGCCCCATCCGTTGTCAACGGTTTGCTGAATAAATAACCCTGCACGACATCACAGTGATTTTGCCGTAAAAATTCTAGTTGTTCTACCGTCTCAACGCCTTCAGCAATGAGTTTCAGGTGCAGCCCATGTCCAAGGGCAATGACCGATGAAATGATTGCTCGATTACTGGTGTGTTTGTTTAAATTCTGAATGAAGGACTGATCAATCTTAAGTGTATTAACTGGTAGATGCATCAACGCACTGAGCGATGAATATCCTGTACCAAAATCATCCATGGCAATGTGAATGCCCAATCGCTGCAAGTCCCGCAAAATTGCCACTGCAAGCTCTACATCTTGCATGATCAAACTTTCAGTGATTTCTAATTCAAGATAGTGCGGCTCCAACCCAGTTTCTTGTAGAGTTCTGGCGATTGTTTGCACTAAATTGGGTTGCTGGAATTGACGTACTGATAGATTGACCGAAATGCGTAAGGGGGGAAGCCCCGCCTCTTGCCATTGACGATTTTGTGTACAAGCAGTGCGTAAAACCCATTCGCCAATGTCACAAATTAAGCCCGTTTCTTCAGCAAATGGGATAAACTGCGTTGGCGGAATCATTCCCATTTCAGGATGTTGCCACCGGAGTAGTGCTTCCATTCCCACGACTTTTCCGGCTTTCAAGTCAATTTGGGGTTGGTAATGCAACAACAATTCCTGCCGACCCAGGGCTTTATAAAGATGATTGCCTAGCAATAAGCCTTCGAGCGATCGCCGATTCATCGTCGGTGTATAGAGCAGATAACTGTTTTTGCCCTGCTGTTTAGTTCGATGGAGCGTCATGTCGGCACATTTGAGTAATGTTCCAACATCCTCCCCATCATAGGGAGCCAGGGCAATGCCAATACTGGCGGTAATGTGCAACTCGTGGGTATCGATTTGAAAGGGAACTTTGAGTGTATCCAGAATTTGCTGTGCAACCTGAATGGCATCTTCTGCTGAACAGATCTGGGGTAACAATACCGTAAATTCATCGTCTCCCCAGCGGGCAAGGGTATGGCTATCGCGCAAACAATCCCGCAGCCGTTGCGTTACGGCTTGTAGGAGGCGATCGCCTGTAATGTGACCCAGCGTGTCATTGATTGTCTTAAACCGATCTAAATCCAGCATCATCACCGCTAACATGTTGCCCTGATGATGAATGTTGACCAGTGCCAGAGACAGTAATTCGTCAAATAGCAATCGGTTAGGTAATCCGGTTAGCAAATCGTGGGAAGCATGGTGATGCAGTAGGTCTGCCACCCGCTGTTGCAAAACCGTAATATATAGATGCAACCCGTAGGATTGTGCCAGCTTAATTTGGGCGGGTGTCCACAGGTCTACTTGTCCCGATTTAATTTCACGCCATGCCTCAAACGACTGACGCGGTAGGACATTGCGCTCGTCGGGGTTGGAACGTCCTGCCCATAACCGCTCTGTTTCAATCTCAGCCCGAAACAGGGTAAGACAGCCAACATACTGTTGATACTGAAGTGGGATGATCAGCAGCGAGCGGATTGATGTGGGTTCACAGGCATCAACCAGAGCTTGCAGACGAGCATCCTTCTGTAAATCTTGAAGTTGATAGGTGTATGTTGCTCCGGTATAGCTAACTTCTGATGTCCTTCCGTGAAGGGAGGCTGCACTCGTGACTTCGGTTGTGTGGCTTACTTCGGTGACTTGACGATGGCTGGTTGCCAATACGCCCTGCCAGTCGATTAAGGCTTGCCAGAACGGCGAAGTTTCCAGGTACGCCTGGGTAGGCTGCTCTCCCCATGTGTACAGTTGCATCGCTTGACCTGTTGGGCTGGCCGTGATGTACAGCCTGCCACCAATAGCAGATAGGGTGTGGCTGATTTGCTCTAAGGCAGTTTGCCACATGCCTGTCTTATCTTGAGGTCCGTTGAGTAGTTGATTGAGTTGATTTAGAGCTGCTTCATGTAGGGCCTGTTGCTGTGCCTGTTGCATCAGATCTGCCTGAGCGATCGCAATAGGCAGCTGATCTACCAATAACTGCACAGTCTGTAATTGCGATTCTTTAAAGGATTGTGGCTCGCTGTGATGAGCGACCAGCAATCCCCAGAGTTGATTCTGGTAGAGAATCGGTAACGAAATGGAAGAGGCCACTCCCATCGCAGTCAAATACTGCAAGTGGCAGGGATCGACGGCTAAGTAACGAACATCCCCCTGTACGGGTTGGTCGAGCGATCGTACAGATTTAAACTGGTTCAGGGTTTTACGCTGGGAAGCAACATCCACAATTACCCGTTGCTTCGCCTTAACAAACAACTCTCTCGCTTGTGGCGGAATGTCTTCTGCAGGGAAATGTAACCCTAACAGCGAGGGGAGTCGGTTGTGCTGGATCGCTTCTGCAACAACAGCACCGCTACCATCTGTATCAAATTGATAAACCTTAACGCGATCAACTTCTAAAAGAGCCTGAACCTCTGTAACAGTTGTTTCTAAAACATCTTGCAGGTTAAGAAACTGACCGATACGGATGCTGATTTGATTCAGTAAATACTCTTTACCAGTCGGTTGCCCCTTCATGTTTGGGTTAGTCATATCGCGATCGCCCACAAAAAACACTTTTGGTGGAATGCTTGAGGCTCTATACCCAGTTCAGTTTGCGTAAACAAACTGTCTAAAACAGCTATAGCTTCCCCTTTCAGTATTCACAACACGTGTTTTCCCTGAACATGTAAATACAGAAGTTTACATTTCTCGAAGTAGGCGGCACAGCCCTTTGAGGTTTATGGGCTACACCAGTGTTTGGTAAAGGGCTGATAGCAAGTCTTGCGTTGTGAACGGCTTTTGCAAAAACTGTTCAATGTGTAGTTCAACTAATTGATCAGAGGTATACAATCCACTAGTTGCAATAACTTTGAACTGCGCATCCATTACTTTTAAGGTGCGAATGGTATCCTCACCATCCATAGACGGCATCATCATATCAATTAGAGCAACCTGAATTTCATGCTGATGTCGAACATAGAGAGAAATAGCTTCTAAGCCATTACTTGCTGTCAGTACACGATATCCACTGTCTTCTAAGGTTGTTTTGGTGATCTCTCGAATTGCCTCTTCATCATCAACCACCAGTACAAGTTGACCAGACCCAAGCAGCAGATTTGTGTCTGGTGTTTTTAGGTGCTCGCCCTCCATTAAGGCAGGCAAATAGACCTTGAACTCTGTACCTACACCGGCTCGGCTGGAAACCAGCACAAATCCATTATGGCTCTTGGTAATACTCATGACTGTCGAAAGCCCTAGCCCCGTGCCCTTGCCCATTTCTTTTGTTGTAAAGAACGGGTCAAAAATACGATCAATGACATCCTCCGGAATGCCCATTCCCGTATCTGACACGGTGATCTCGACATAAGGCCCAACTTTGGCATCGATATGCAACTGAGTATCCCGTTCTTCAAGCTCTACATTTTGAGCGCTGATTTGTAAAGTACCTCCCCCCGGCATGGCATCACGAGCATTCACACAAAGATTCATGAGAATCTGGTGCAACTGGGTCGCATCTCCATAGATAAGACCAATATCCCGTGAAAGGTTCGTGGAGAAATTAATGGATTTGGGAAAGGTTTCTTCAGCGATTTCTCGAATTTCCCAGATGAGGTGCTTCACTTCTAACAGCGATCGCTCTCCTTCAATGCCACGGGCGAAGGATAATACCTGCTTCACCAGGTTGCCTCCACGTCGGGCGCTGTTTTCAACGATATCCAACCACTGTCGGCTTTTCAAATCATTGGGGTCACGCAGCTGCATTTCTAGTAGTGGTACAGACATCAGAATGGGCGATAGCACATTATTGAGATCATGGGCGATCCCTCCCGCTAGCGTACCAATGCTCTCCATCCGTTGAGCCCGGAGAAACTGGCGTTCTAGCTGTTTCTTTTGGGTAATGTCTGTATTAACCATCAAAATGGCATTTGCTTCTCCATCTGCGTCACGAACTAATGTCCAACGGCTTTCAACGATTACTTCCTGTTCTGCTTTTGTCCATTGATGTAATTCGCCCTGCCACATCCCCTGCCGCAGCACAGCCTGGTGAATCTCGTCTGTATGAATGGGTACTTCCCGGTATAGAAACTCAGTCGCTTTTTTACCGCAGACTTCTGAGGCTAGCCAGCCATAAAGCCGTTCTGCCCCTTTATTCCAAAAGATAATTTGATTATTGAGATCCCGGACCAGAATTGCATCAGTGGTGACATCCAGCAGGGCTGCCTGCTCTCGAACTTTTTGTTCAGCTCGCTTACGTTCAGCTAATTCAATCTGGGTTTGCTGGTAGAGTTCTGACTGGTGAATGGCGATCGCCACTTGCGTCGATAGCTGTTTTAACAGTTCAATTTCTAATGGCTGCCATTCTCGTGGTTGCTCACACTGATGAACAATCAGCAAGCCCCACAACGCTTCTCTGTAAAGAATGGGTACAACAAGCTTGGCTCGCACACCGAGATTTCGTAAGGTTTCTATCAAACAAGGAGCAAGGTCATCTTGTTCAATATCCGTAATGGCACGAACTTGTCCTTGCCGATAGAGTTCAAGCCACTTGGGTGGAAGAATGTCTTCTGACAGGACTTGATCTATCAGCGGCAAGTGCTCAGGGGCAACGGCCTCATTCGTAACACACCTCATCCCGACTGAGCTAACTCGATAGGTTAACACGCGGTCAGCCTGAAGCAACTGGCGAACCTCGGATACTGTTGTGTCTAGAATTTGGTGAAGATTGAGTGACTGACGAATGCGCTGAGCAATCGTGCTGACTAACCGCTCTCGTTCGGCCTGTTGCAGCAGGGCGGCTTCTGCCTGTTTGCGTTCTGTCACATCGACACCAATTCCCCAAGTGGCCCATCCCGGAATTGGAAACTGCTCAGAAATATTTGACCAGGCGATCGTTCGGATGCTTCCATCCTTACAGGTAATGTCCCATTCCCAGTTGCGATAGTTGTTCCCTTGTTCCACCCATTGAGCCATCATCTGTTCGCGATAAGCTGCGTCTGGATAGGCCAATTCCATCAACTTTGGATTTTTGATGACTTCATCAGCACTGTAACCTGTAACCCTCTCACATTCCCGGTTCCAAAAAACAATATTCCATTCATCATCCATTGCATCAAGCATGACCGGCATATTTTGCAGGATAAAGTGTAATCGCTCCTTACTCTCCCGCAATGACTCTTCAGCTTGCTTACGTGCCGTAATGTCATGGCGAATCGCGACAAACTGACAAGGCTTACCTTCAACATCAAAAGATGGAACAATCGTGGTGTCTACCCAATAGAAACTGCCGTCTTTCGCCCGGTTTTTAATCTCATCCCTCCACACCTCACCCTTGGAAATCGTGAACCACATCTGCTGAAAGAATTCTTTGGAATGATAACTGGAATTAATGAGACAGTGGCTCTGTCCAATCAATTCTTCCCGAGTATATTTCGAGATTTCACAGAATTTATCGTTAACGTAGGTAATAATTCCTTTTACATCAGTAACAGCTACAATTGCAGACTGATCTAGCGCAAACTTGACACCTGTTAAGTCTCGCAATGACTCTTTCAATGCTGATTCGATCTGTTTTCGTTGAATCAGATCCTGTTGTAATCTCTCCTGGGCTTGCTGACGTTCGATCGCAATTCCTGCGAGGCGACCTGCCATCCCAATCAATTCTTCTTCAAAAGCATTAGGGCTACGAGGTTCTCGATAGTACATGGCAAACGTACCGAGCACTTGACCCGTAGAAGAAAAAATAGGGGTAGACCAACAGGATCTCAATTCATAGGAAAGCGCCAAATCCCGGAACTGCTCCCAGCGGCTATCACTAGCAATATCTGAGGCAATCACCACTTCTCTTAAAAATGCGGCTCGACCACAGGTTCTACTGTTGGCCCCGATTTCTAAATCAGAGATACTTTGAAAATAGCCTTTTGGTAAATTAGGAGCCGTTCCGTGCCGTAAGTGGGTTCCTTGGGAGTTAAGCAATAAAATTGAGCCAATCATTCCAGCAGACTTACTCTCGATCGCCCCAATGAGCGTATTGAGCACATCCACGAGAGGAGCACCCGTTGCAATCATCTCTAGAATTCGATTTTGTTCCATTAGCAGAGATTCCACGCGCTGGCGCTCAGCCAAGTGACATCGTGACTCTAACAAATTGACCACCTGGCGGCTAAGAACTTGAAGGGTTGCTAATTGCTCAGCATTCAGCTGCCGAGGCACCCAGTCAATGACGCAAATTGTTCCTAGCCGGTAGTTGTCAGGAGTCACCAGAGGTATCCCAGCATAAAACCGGATATGTGGGGCACCTGTGACTAAGCAGTTACTCGAAAACCGTTCGTCTGCTGCCGCATCTTCTACAATGAAAGGCTTATCATCCAGAATTGCATGGGCGCAAAATGCTAAGTCTCGGCTTGTTTCTGAAACGGATAGTCCTATTTTGGACTTGAACCATTGCCGTTTCTGATCTACCAGACTAATCAGAGCAACTGGGGTAGCACAAATTTGTGCTGCTAGAGAGGCCAACTCATCAAATGCTTGTTCTACATCGGTATCAAGAATCTGGTACCGCTCCAATGCTTTCAATCGCAGAATCTCGTTATGAGGTAATAGGACAGGCATGATGAAATTCTCTGGCAGAGTGAATCCTTGTAGCGGCCTGATGCAGCACAATAGCAGGTGTATAACCAGCCGCAGAGGGTTAAAAGATGCAATGATTAATTTCTACTACCTTCGCTGTCGTTAGCTCCACTAGAAGGACCCTGTGGAGGATTGGTTCTCTAGTCTGCTTTTCTAGATCGCCTGAAGCTGTCTCAAGTTGGTAGCTTTACCTTTCACCCATCTATACCTTCAACATACCCCTTGGATGATTGCTGCATCACGTTCTAGTGGTATATGTCATTGATCGTAATAACTCAGCTGTATCACCCTTGCTGATTACTCCGTTGTTTCAAGCCCTTAACGGATCATGAGGGTAGTTTTATACGAGAGAGAAAATTGTTACGCACAGGCGACAGAAAATTGAATCTGTGAATCCACGGAAATTAATGAAAGAGTTTAGTCGTTGTGGCGGTACAGCAACGAATCGGAACAGACCGTGTGCATGGATGCTGTGGCGTGAGGAAAATCTGGAGCATGTCAGGACGGCTGCCTATATCCTTGTGTGAAGGAACGCGATCGCAATTCATACGTTGTCCATAATCTATTATGGATTAATTTTAGAGGGAAGGATGTGAGGATCTTGTGTGGCGGAAGTTTAATGCAGATCCTTGTTTAGCTAGCTGTTCGGCTTCCAACGGTAT
Source organism: Leptolyngbya sp. FACHB-8 (assembly GCF_014695575.1). GTDB lineage: Bacteria > Cyanobacteriota > Cyanobacteriia > Elainellales > Elainellaceae > Vacuolonema. Next base: position 51,233 of record NZ_JACJOO010000049.1, read on the forward strand.
CCCCTTCTATTATTCTATACGCGGAGTAATAGGCTCAACTCAATTAAACACAAAACTCAAAATACTGTGCTGTCCGCTTCAGAGCAGCACCATAAGTAGCTCAGCCGAATTAAACTAAGATCCAAAAGGTTGGGTCAACCGCTTCATGACGGTATAACCTTTCGGTCTCCTATTTAATTGCAACCCCCTACTTATTTTGAGTTTTGTATTTAAGGTTATGGATTCACGGACCAACTGCAAAAGGTTAATTTCCCATGCATTAAAAGTATGGGAAATTAACCTTTGAAGTGAATAATCCCTGAAGTGCTGAATACAGAGAGGATGGATGAAAGGATGGAGGATTATACCTCACAAGTTTCACTGGTATCTTTCTCTTGCTGCAAGTGTTCAATCCACTCCACTACGTTTGCTTTCGTTAAATTTCCTCTTGGTTGTAGTCGCGCATCTTCGTAATTCCATTGCTCCACATCTGTTCGATATTGGAGGGGAGCAAGCAATGGACCCTGACAAAGTTTCTCGGATGTTCCGTTGTGGCTGCTTTCCTCTGCAATTTTCTGGCTTAGCTGTTGCATCACCCATGCTGGAATACGTGATCGCTCTCCTGGGTAGATAAACCCAAACAATACAAGATGGCTAAACAGAACTCGCCAGTGATCGCCAAACTGAGTGACTAATCTTGACCAGTCTATGCGATCGCCACAGGCCAGAATTAGATGAGCAATATCCGCTCCATCAAAGCGATCGCGTGCCATGACATACGCCTTTGACCAAATTATTTCTTCTGGCGCACAAATTTTTGCTGGAATGCCAAACACCTCATCGGAAACGGCATGCTCAAACCAGGCATCACTAACAGGAAGGCAACCGTGGGCAGAGTTAGAAATAATATCAACAAAATTTTCACCACAATAAGCTTTTGCTAGCCAATGTGATACAGCAATATCTGTCTGGTAACCTGCCTGAGCAAAGACATCTAGAATAGATTGCACATCACTGGGACGGGCAAAAATGTCTAAATCTTTTGTATGCCGGGAAATTCCTGTATAACACTCAAAAGCATAAGCACCACCAATGAGAAATGGCATCTGTGCTTGATTCAAAATATTCAGAGCTTGACAATAAAACTCACGAGTTTCCGGGGCGAGTTTGGGTTGAGAAAATACCATACTTAGTTTTTTGACGACTACTCTAACGATTTACTAGAACTTCAATAACTCTCTATGGTGGGCAATCGCTATCTATAATTCATCGGCCTAAAGAACGAATTTTAGCAATTTATCAAAAACTTTTAATGAATGGCTTGAGAATGAAGAACTTGTACCATCAATTGCTGTACAAACCATGGCCAAAATGTACCCAACGAGGCAGGGAAGCCATCTATTGGCGGCCCATGATGTTGATAGAGAAGATCAGGGAGAGGCAATATGTCAACTACGAAAGATGTCGTTCGTATTGCGGCCGTTGGCGACATTCATTGCACTACTACCTCACAGGGAGTATTACAGCCTCTATTTGCTAAAGCTAATGAGCAGGCCGACGTATTACTGCTCTGCGGTGATTTGACTGACTATGGACTAGCAGAAGAGGTACACGTCCTAATTAACGAATTAGCGACGACAACCATTCCAACTCTGGCCGTTTTGGGCAACCATGACTATGAATCGGGTCGGCCAGAAGAAGTACGGCAAATTTTGGCAGAAGCGGGAATCAAGCCGCTGGATGGGGAGGCATGTGAGGTTGCTGGAATCGGCTTTGCTGGCGTGAAAGGCTTTGCTGGAGGGTTTGGTTCCCGAATGCTACAACCTTGGGGTGAAGAACTTGTTAAACAATTTGTGCATGAAGCCGCAGAAGAAGCTCTCAAGCTTGAGTCTGCCTTAGCGAAGTTGGACACGGAGCAAAAGGTTGCGGTGTTGCACTATTCTCCCATTCAAGAGACGGTTGAGGGAGAACCCTGTGATATCGTGCCATTTTTAGGCTCTAGTCGTTTAGAAGATCCCTTAAATCGCTTTTCGGTTGCGGCTGCATTACATGGCCATGCTCACCATGGGTATATAGAGGGACGAACCAGCCAAAACATTCCAGTCTATAACGTTGCTATGCCATTGTTAAAGAAGCATTTTCCTGAGCAGCCTCCATTTCGCTTACTAGAAATTCCTTTACTCAAGACTCAGGAAAAAGTTGGTTAAAGCCAAGTTGAACATTTTGTCTGCGAAGGCATTATCAATATATTGAATTAATGTCTGCGTTGTTAGAGATCCTGGCATAAGGAGATTTCCAGTAATAAAATTACCTCCGTGATGTGGATGCTTGCCCGCTTAGTGGGCAAGCATCCACATCACGGGTAAATTCTTATGCAGAAATCTCCTAAGAAGTGCATTATTTTAGAAACTCAAATGAGTTGTGAACTTGAAGAATAGCGGCTTCTGCGGCCTGGTTTTGGACGTTATAAAAGCTACTCAAATATGCTGTTTCCCGATCGCTCACGGGGATGTAGGTTATAACTATATTTCTAAACGTTTCACCGCCATCTTGCCAAACACGTACGGCTTCTCTTTCGTTGACGACCACTGTTTCCATCCGGCGGGATACAGGGGTTTCTCCAAATTCTGAGGGCATCCTTTCCCCAGATTCACGACCGCGAAGTGACTCTTCCATGGGAAAGGGCTGAATACCAATATCGGTCTTGATCATGTAGGGCGGAGCGTATCCACCACCGGGGATGAGGGGTTGATTAAAAATGATGAGAAAATCGGTACTCTGTTGGGTAATCATCCAATGGTCGGGATACGTGATAGAGAAGCGCTGCGTGCTGACCTGAGCTTTTGTCGTTGTTAAAAGATTCGCAGGGGCGCTAACTTGAGTTGTTGGCCCCATAGGGAGTGATAGAGGACGGGGGATGAGAAGGGCGATCGCCACGATAATTTCTGGATACATCAGTCACTCTCGGAAGTAAAAGAACTGTATGAGTTGCTTATTGGCAGTCTTGAACGAAGTTAATTCTTTGTGCGCTAAGTGCACGAAAAATTAACTTCGTTCAACCCGTCTTTTAGGTCAACGACGTAATCTGAGGGGAAACATACTCAGAGACAGAACTATTGAGATTTAACCCTCCTCCATTCTGTATAAATCCTACTAGATCAGTCGAGTTTCCCGTAACCCGATAGATCCAGTACCTTGAACTGCACCACCCGCCTCAGGTACGTTGATGGATTGATTGGCTATTGCCGGATATCTCTCCTTTACCAGCTTGGCAGACAAAATTTTTTTCTAAACCTCAAATTTTTGTGGTAGGCATGGTAAGGCAGCACCAATTTGAGAAGAATAGAATGATTGCCATATAAAGCTCTCAGGCATCTCGCAAGCATTCATTTTGTATCTATTTTCTATACCTGTTCTGTTATTTAGTATTCCTACTTCTTCTCTTATTTTCCCGGATGGCTGATAACATTTTTCTGGAGCCAGGGTGATAAAAGAGAAATAAATCTCAAGCTATGGAGTAGTTGCTTCACGGACTGCCCATCCAATTTCAGGGCGCAAGAAAAGAGTAGTTCGATCTTGTTTGACACCGGCAAATCCACCAAGGAACTCCATTTTGTAAGAAGATGTTAAGTACCACCAACGGGAGCATTGCCAGAGAAAGGGAGCTTTTGCCAAACTACCTGGAAACTCGTTGGTTGTTATTCCCAAAAAATATTCCTCAGGATCATCAAGGTATAAAAGCTTTTGTAGTCTTTCTCCACCTTCAGTTAGCCAATAATTTCGTCGGCTAATCTTGCCGGTTTGTTGATCCTTCAAATACGGAAAGAAGGCGGTAATCCAGCCTGTTATACGAGCTCCTCCACTCATTCAAGTCCTCTTATATATTACTTGCCAAAAATTTTGATCTGGATTACCTTGTGCGGCTCTAATAAATTGTTCCAAAATTGGAATCAGTGGGTCAACCCACCAGTGCAGGTTAAACTGAGCGAGTTTTTCTGTTCGTTGCCGTAACTCTTGCCAGTCTGCAACAGTACCTTCAAGTTTTATTTTAGGAATTCCACAGCTCGTATCCAACTCATAGTCGAAATAGGACTGTACTGCATCCAATAAAACAATTTCTGATACTGCTCTCTCAACTAAACCAGTTGTTGAAAAAGTGGGAATGAGTAATTCATGAGTTTCGTCTCCAATGTGTTGTCGAATTGCTTCTGAAAATTCTTTAAAGACTTCGCTCCAAGGATTTTTTGGCGATCCCTTGACGAAACCATTCTGCTGAATTTTGATCTTGACCTTGCCCTGATGTTTGACAAATTGGTGTCTGAGTTGTTCCGTGTTGTTATTGATGTGGTTTGCTAATCCCTGACTTATTAGCAGCCAAATCATATCCGGTGATAAGCACAAGGGACGATGATCACTAAAAGCTATATGAACTGCTTCAACAAATGGATGAAATAGAACATTGTCGACCAATTGGCCGTGATACTGGGAGCAAGATTCAATCGTTCGCTTCGGTAACTTAATGGAATTTGCTTGGTCGCCCCACCCCTGTGGCGTGGGCTTTCTAAGTAATGCTTCAACAGCTTCATAGTATGGAACTTCTGGCAGAGGTTTGTCAGCTTGTGCTACCCCTGAAACTTCAAACACTGTTGATGTCCCAGCCTGGCTATTCTCCATTGGCAACAATTCTTTACTCACTGAAGGCTCAGATTCTTCCGTCAAGTGTGCCCTTCCAGTTGCTTAGATATAGAACTTGTATAATTTAGCCAAATTCAATCTACAGCCGCAACTGGGTATCGCTAATTCGGTATACACGATGCGCAAAAGATTGAACGCAAGTATTTGAACTTACCAACTCGAATGAAACGATCAACACGCAGGACGATATTTTCTAGAGAATCTGCGATCTACTAAAGTTCAGTAGATTGCAAATGTGTTTTAGGACCCAGAGGAGAAGGGCGCAAAGTGCCCCTCTCCTCTGGGTCCTTCTACTGCTTAAATGCCAAGCATTTATCACAGATTGGCCTGCCACATTCAAGAACAGCAACACGGCCCCTTCTGTTGAAACCGCTGCAGGTGGTCGGGCTGAAGCCTTCAGTAGCTTGGATCAACCGGTCAAGATTAGCTATTTACCCAGGCATTGCATAAAGAGGATGATATTATTCTCTTTATGCAATGCCGTTTCTCTTGCTTTGGTATCGGTGTCAGTTTTTGTCACTGGGCTCCTCAAACAGGTTTCCTAAAATCTTTAATCCTTTTGATACACTGGCGAGTTCCTCGGATGTCAGCCCACCCATCAACTCAGAGATTTTGAGCCGGGTCATATTCCGCATTTGATCTAACTGTTTTTGTCCCGTACCTGTGAGCTTGAGCATCACCTGTCTCCGCTCCTGGGGATCTTCGGCCCGATCGACCAGCCCCCGCTTCACTAAGCGATCGGTCATGGCGGATGCAGTAGCTCGTGTCACGCCCAGGTGCTCGGCCACCTCCGATAACGAAGAAGCCGGATGGCGGCTGAGAAATCGTAGCAGTCGAAACTGGGGGACTGAGAGGGACGGCTCTCGTTGGCTACGCATTTCAGTGCGGATGAACTGCATGATGGGATGGATGGTTTCCATGAGTTCAGCTGCACAGTTCTCAGGAGTAATTGGACTGGGGGATGGGGAAGCCATAAACGCAGGACGACAGGTAAGCCAGAGGGATGGAAATTGACATTGAACCTAAAGAAGTATTCCACCTTTCTAAAAGTATGGCAAAGTATTAGTTAGCTTGGCTAACTATCTGCTTGGCAACTTAAGCAGAACATTATTGGCTGGTTCAGATTGAATAGGCTGGCAGTAGCTCCTATGAGGCGCTCTGCTCAGTGGAAAGTCTGCTTGTGCTCGTTCAGCCTGTTCTCAAAATCGTGAGATCGCTTCAAACGTGTTTGGAGAAGTCCAGGGCAGTAGCTATACAACCGGAACTGCCGTGATAAAGCTAGAAAATTTACTATGACTACACCATCCCGGTGCAATGGCACCCCAGAAATATCTCTTGCAACTACACCCACAATGTTGCAAACGTACGACTTAACCCGTACCTTTGATAAATTTACGGCTGTCAACGGTCTCAATCTCTCTGTTCAGGCAGGAGAAGTTTTTGGGTTATTAGGCCCTAATGGAGCGGGTAAAAGTACTGTCATTAAAATGCTTACAACCCTGCTGCCGCCCAGCGCTGGACGGGCCAGTATTGCTGGATTTGATATCGCTCGGCAGGCAAGCCAGGTGCGTCGCCTGATTGGGTATGTGCCACAGGCGCTTTCGGCGGATGGCACACTATCCGGCTACGAAAACCTACTCATCTTTGCAAAACTGTACGACCTTCCACGGCGATCGCGCGATGCCCGTATTCGAGAAGCTCTTCATTTTATGGGATTGCAGGATGTGGCGAGTCGGCTGGTCCGTACCTACTCAGGTGGGATGGTTCGTCGCCTGGAAATTGCTCAATCGTTTTTGCACCAACCACCCGTTTTATTTCTGGACGAACCAACGGTCGGGTTGGACCCACGGGCGCGGGAAGCGGTGTGGCAGCTGGTGGAGCAATTGCGCGTGAATTACGGGACAACGGTTTTCCTGACGACCCATTTCATGGAGGAAGCGGATAATTTGTGTCATCGAGTTGCCATCATGCATCAAGGCAACGTGATTACAGTGGATACGCCAGAACGGCTGAAAGCCTCACTTCATCAGCCTAATGCCACCCTGGATGATGTCTTTATTCACTACACAGGCGACCAACTAGAATTGGGAGGAAACTACCGTGACATTGCAAGAGTCCGACGCACAATTCAGCGGTTGGGATAGACCTACACCCGCGCAATTTAGAGGAGGGGTGGGGGCGATCGCCAACGTCATTCAGAAAACCCTCGTCGTCGCAGAACTGGAAGTTCGGAAACTGCGCCATGACCCAACAGATCTGTTGCTACGGGCCGTGCAGCCTGCCTTATGGCTATTAATTTTTGGTCAGGTGTTTACGCGAGTGCGAGCTATTCCGACTGGTAATCTCCGCTATCTGGATTTTCTAGCCCCTGGAATTTTGGCTCAGAGTGTACTCTTCGTCGCTATCTTCAGTGCGATGACGATTATCTGGGAACGGGATTTAGGAATTGTGCACAAGTTTTTAGCCAGTCCTGCTCCCCGAACTTCTCTGGTTCTAGGAAAAGCGCTTTCAGCCGGAATTCGTAGTCTGGTGCAGGTAATTATCGTTTATCTGATCACCTGGTTATTAGGCGTCAATTTAAACTTCAATCCTCTAGCACTGCTGGGTGTTGCGTTGGTCGTACTCATAGGTGCGGCCTGTTTTTCTCTGTTTTCGCTGATGGTGGCCTGTCTGGTTAAGACACGGGAACGGTTTATGGGTATTGGTCAATTAATGACGATGCCTCTCTTCTTTGCCAGCAATGCTATTTACCCGATCGCTCTCATGCCGCACTGGTTACAGGTGTTATCTCACTTTAATCCTCTCACCTATCAAGTTGATGCATTGCGAGGCATCATGGTCGTGGGCGGCACCAGCCTCTATAGCTTTCCGCTCAATATAGCTGTTTTGCTTTTCACGGCAACGGTTTTAACTCTTATTTGTGCTCGGTTGTATCCACGCCTTGCCATGTAAGCAGATCATTATCATCATCGTTGCCTGTGAGATGGCGTCACATTTTATGGACAACGATGACTGACAGAATGTCTCTCCTTGTAACGGAGACGAACTCCACTTCGCATCGAAACGGGATGTTTTCTGCTGGAACGCTCGCACAGTATGCATTTCAATAAAAAACATACTGCTACCTATAGGCGGATTCTATATAGAACCCATTTGACATCTTTACAATCTCAAATTAAGGTACTGAAATCCCTTGAACCAAGGTACCATGCCATATTCCAGCAGCCTCACTGATGAAGAATGGAACATCCTCG
>NZ_JACJOO010000005.1 GCF_014695575.1 Leptolyngbya sp. FACHB-8
TGCTTCTTCCTGGATATACTCATTTTCAGCAGCACCTGCGATCGCTCGTTCATAAAGCTCTTCAGCCTCAAGAAACTGCCCTAAAACTCGCGCTTTCTCTGCTTCGACTAGATGAAATTTATGTAAATAATTCATTGGGGCGTGTTCTGCCCATTTTTGCACCTTTTTTTGGTTAGAGCTAACACAACTTAGCCAATCTTCTTCTTCAGAGCTTGAAGCCTCAACCAATAGGCTCAAAAGCACCAGAGAATCGTAGAAATGGAATATAGGTTCTGTTATTTCTTCTAAAGGCTGCCTTGCTAACACAGCAGTTTGTGCAGCTTGATGATATTCCCCAAATAGATAACACAGTATAATTTTGTTTAAATAGAGGTAGGGAATTTCAGTTCTGTCTTTAACTGCAATAGCGCGCGATAGCGCTTGCTCTTCATCATATACATTACCAATCAAACGGGTGGGATTCTCAGATCTACCTAACAGATTAAGGATTGTCTGCCACAACACTGCAATCCAATTAGAGGGGTTTTCCCGTCTGATTTGTCTGATTGCTTTGCTGTAGGTTGCCGTTTTTTGTTCCAGTTGGGTGAGTTCCTCACCGGCAAGAAACGAGTAACAACATACATTACATGCAGCATAGCCAGCGAATTCAAAGTCTCCGGTTTCCACTCCGTTTTGATAAACATCAACCTGAATTGGTATTATTTCCCTAAAATGTACCTTCCGGTGCATGATGTTGGCACTAAATATCGCTAATGCTTTAGCATTCCTTTTTTTGCTATTCAATCGTTCTGTCAAGCTAAGAGCTAATTGACCAAATTTATAACCGAGTTCAATGTCTTGAACAATGTCACCTAGAACAACTCCGTAGGCAGCATAACTCAGTGGTGACCAGGTAGCATTGCCGTAGTTGATTGATAAATTTACCATTTTGCACACAATCAGTATCATCAGTGCTGATGACACCATATTTGCAGCAACCACGATATTCACCAGGATATACATTGCTGCCAGCGGTTCTGGTGCGGTCATCTTTGCTAGATTAATTAAGTCTTCGATGTCTCGTCCAGCTAATAGTGCAGTCGTTGACTCCAATTCTTTTTGAACATCTAACTGACTTGGATTTTCTATTAAATTGATTCCCAAGAGCTTTAACGCTTCCAATCCAGTTTTTAGTACTTCTTTCAGGTTGCCCTGTGACAAATATCCTTGAATTCTGCTATCGTAAGCCTGTACTTTGTCAACCACTGTTTTGGCACGAGCGAGTACCACTTCTACCAACTGTTCCATCTCATCAAAGCGACCTTGGAGATACGCCGCTTCTGCTGCTTCTGAATACAGCGCTAAGGTGAGGTCATACTCACTCTGCCAACTCTCTGTATCAAGAAGTTGAATCCCTGTCGTGAAATACTTAAACGCTGCGTCATAAGCCGTTGCTGTCTTTGCTTTCTGACCTGCCCTTAAATTCAATCTGGCAATTTCAGTTCGTTCTGATCGAACAGTGACTAGCTCAAGTCCTTGATTGAGATGATCGACAATGGCAAACAACCGCTCGGATCGTTGCTCTGGTGAAGTTTTTTCGAGCAAATTGCGACCGATTTGGACATGAACAACCTGTTTCTGCGACTCATCAATCAAAGCATAAGCCGCTTGCTGAACGCGATCGTGCAGAAACTTATACTCTTGAACCAACAAATCTTCGTCCAATTCAGACAGAGTTTGAATTAATCCCGCTTGTATTGCTGCAAGTAGATCCTGGAAAATTGCTTTCGGTGATTTTTCCCAAACGGTTCCTTCGGAGTTGCGCTCTGCGCTAAGCGCCAACGTTTCTAAATCAAACTCAGACCCAACACAAGCCGCGGTGGAGAGAACTTGCTGTGTTGCTTCCGGCAATTTCTGCAACTGACGCAGCAGCAACTCCACCACGTTAGCAGTGATATCTTGAGCTTCAATCTCAGCTAGGTTCCACTGCCAACTCAACTGTTGGGCATCAAAGGTCAACAGGTTTTCGCCATGCAGCAGCTTCAAAAATTCACCAACAAAGAAAGGGTTGCCCTCGGTTTTACGCAACACGACTTGGGCTAGGGAGCGAACGGTATCAGGATTGTGATGTAATGTCTCAGCTATCAGTTGACTCAACGGTTCCAGTGTTAAGGGGGTCAGGATAATTTCCTGAAATACTGCTCCCCCTTTTCGCAGGCTCTCTAGCGTTAAGACCAACGGATGCTCTGGAGTCAGTTCGTTATCTCGGTAGGCTCCGATCAAAAACAGATACTGGATTTGCTCGTCAAGCAATATGAGTTCAATTAACTTCAACGTCGCAGAATCGATCCACTGTAGATCGTCTAAAAAGATGACTAGGGGATGCTCTTTTGCACAGAACGCCCGCACAAACCTTTGAAACGTGAGGTTGAAGCGATTCTGTGCTTCTGTTGCTCCAACTTCGGGCACAGGGGGCTGCTTGCCAATAATGAACTCAACTTCGGGAATGACATCGATGATAATTTGTCCGTTGCTTCCCAAAGCAGTGAGTAGACGCGATCGCCATACTTCCACCTGTTCATTAGGTTCACCCAAGAGTTGCTGCACCAATTTTTGCAGGGCATCGACGATCGCGCTGTAGGGAGTATTGCGCCGGAATTGGTCAAATTTGCCAGAGATAAAATAGCCGTGCTTTGCGGTGATCGGTTTAAAGAGTTCCTGTACCAATGCTGTTTTGCCGATGCCCGCATAACCGGAGACCAGCATCATTTCACGGACTGCCTGACTCCCTGCCACTCTGTCAAACGCCACCCATAATGCTTCGATCTCCGCTTCTCGCCCATACAGTTTTTGAGGAATATGGAACTGCTCGGAGACATCTTGCCGTCCCAACGATAGGGCGTTAATCTGACCCATTTCCGCCAGTTGTTGGGCACAGCGCTCTAGATCTGCTTTGATGCCCCAGGCACTTTGATAACGATCCTCTGCATTTTTTGCCATCAGTTTCAAAATTAGGTTTGAAACAGGTTGAGGAATCGTGGTATTCAATTCATGTGGAGGAGTCGGCGGTCTAGCAATGTGACAGTGAACTAGTTCCAGGAGATCACGGGTGGGAAACGGCAATTGTCCCGTCAACAGTTCGTAGAAGGTTGCACCCAGTGAATAAAAGTCGGTGCGATAGTCGAGCATCCGGTTCATTCGTCCGGTTTGCTCTGGCGACAAATAGGCGGGGGTTCCTTCTAGAAGATGGAGACTTTTGAAGGTGGGATTGGTACGACTAAAGCGAGTAGCAATGCCAAAATCGATGATTTTGACAACGCCAGTGTTTGGATTAAAGACAATGTTGCCAGGATTAATATCTTTATGGATGACATGAGCCGCATGGATTTTGCCCAGAGTATCCGTGATGGCGATCGCCATATTCAAAAAAACCGACAGCGGCATGGGAGAGAAATCTAATTGCTGCCGCATCCAGCATTCTAAAGACTCTCCACCAAAGTCTTCTAAAAGAATAACTAGCGTACGATGATAGTCTTGTTGGCTATATGCCTTGACTACGCCTTCAATGTTGAGAAAACGAGTAACTTCATACTCCTGCCGATAGCGAGTTAATTCCTGAGGAGAGGGATAATCCTGCTTGAGAACTTTGGCAATCACGGCACAGTTATCTTGCTCTCTGATGCCCCGATATACCAAAGAAGCTAAGCTCTCATAGATTTTGCTGTGGATAGTAATTCCAGGCAGGGTAATCATTGAATACTTCCCCGATGAAGGACTGTCATCCGTTCCCCAAAGTATATCGCTTGCCAAAATTCAGAAAATTAAGCTTCTGGGTGGATTTCTGAAGGTTTTCCAATGACTACATTTCAGTGGCAGCGGGGGGAAGGTTCCAAGCGACCCCAAAATCTCGTTGCCAATTTTGAAATTATTGCGATCCAAAGTTTGCTGGTGTAAGTTCTCGAAAACCGCCGAACAACACGCCCAACCATACCTCTATCCACCGCATCTCTAAGCTATCACTGAGCTCGGCGATCGAAACCGAAAGTAGGGTGGTCTGTAGCCACTCTAAAATCGCTGCTGTCCAGCCAGATCTTCTGAATGGGCGATCAAAACAGACTGTTTCTGCGCTACTTCGTCTTCTGCTTCTAGCGGTCAACCATTGCCAGCACTGCTGCTTTGTCAATGGGAGCCGCAATCGATTCTTTCGGTTTAGCAATCGGCTTTGCTCTTTCTGGCGCGATCGGGCTGGCTTCATTAAATCGCTCAAATCCACTGCCATTGACTGTCGCACCACATCGGCAAAAAAGCTTTGCTCAACGATTGGATCACGGACTAACTCTTCCCACTGGATCATCAGCACCTCAGCTCGCATAGCACATAGCTCAGCAATCTGAAGCAAAGCATCTCCAGCAAACTGCGACCTTTGGGTTTCAGGCAGTTGTGCCGCTGCTGCTTCCACCTCATCCAACAGTTGCGCCACGTCAACCGCCTCCGGCATCTGCTGTGCCTGTTGCAACTGATCCCACAACTCCAATGCCAATTGTGTCGCTGTCATCCTCACCCTCCTGTTTCAATAAACAGAAGATGCTCAGCATGATAGGAACGGGACGGATCGGGCACTGTGCGATCGCGTGCTGTTCCTCCCGTGCAAAACGTTCAAAGCCGCTGCGCCACCCGTTGCCATACTGCTGGTAAAGCGCCTCCAAAGGCTGCCGTGCGTAGTCTTTCACCAGTTCAGGGGCAGCCCAAAAGGATGCTGCGGCTGTATCAGCCCGGTCGGCTTCTCTCCCACCCCCAACTCCGCGCACATCGTATGAATCACAATGTTATCTCTATCTGAAATTCGTGAAATTCGGAGCGATCGCTCCCGCCTCTTTCTGTGGCCTCGTCCGGCTCAGGGCATATTGTTAGGCAATGCTGTGGCTGGAGGTCGAGCTTACTTGTGATGCGACCGCATTCAGGCTCGCGTGATGAGATACCATCCGATACCAAATACAACCAGCAGTATTGGAATCAACCCTGGCTCACTATCTGCATAGATCTTAAACATCCTCTTAGCCCCTCAGCACAGTCCGATTCCAGATGAGTATCCACAAGGGGTGAAACTGAGCCTGGCTGAAGTGCTGGAATACACGGTACTTGAAAGTGATGGAACAGCTTGTGATGTATTGTTGGAGCTAGTCGACGGACCGGACGTTGTCACTCAGTATTTGCGTGACCTTGGTGTAGAGAACCTTGTTGTAGCCAATACGGAAAAAGAAATTGCTCAAGATAAAGCCGTGCAGTATCGTAACTATGCCACACCTGATGCAGCCGTCACATTATTGCGTGCTTTGCATGAAGGGCAGGGGCTTCCAGATGCTAGCCAGGCGTTGCTGCTACGGTTGATGACCGAGACACCGACAGGTCCACGACGTATTAAAGGACTGTTACCTGATGGGACAGTGGTCGCACACAAAACGGGGACATCGAGTACTGTTGACGGAGTGACAGCTGCAACCAATGATGTGGGAATTGTAACCTTGCCGAATGGACAACATTTAGCGATCGCCGTTTCCTGTCCTTAGGCTCCTGCCATCTTCTGCTTGTAGGGGTGATTGAAGGGGTGCGATGTAGAAAGTCGAGTGTTTGAGGATTAAAGTTAATCTTCCCAAGTCAATGGAGAACCGTCTCTTCCAGTAGAATCTGTCCCACTGTCCCCACGTAAAAGAGTCTTTGACTCCGGTCACACTGGTAGTAAGTAACTCGTTTTTGGGACGGTATTAATCGTCGCCAACAGCCTTTCATCATATGAGATGGGTTGCAGAACTAGATATGTACATGACTGATCTGAGACTAAATGCTAACTGGGAAGTGAGGTGTGAAGTCCGGTACAATCTTTCTTTATTGTAGGGATATGAAAAAAACATGGATTTCATTAATGCCGATGATTACTGGAAGCAATGGCAAGAAGATTTAAAGATCAGAGGAACAATCCACTATAAAACAGATGGTTTTGATGAAATCGGATCATGCCAGAACCATTACAGTCATGATTATTTCTGGCGGGTTAGGTTGCGCTCTGGCCTTATTTTGGAATTTAATGATGACACTTATCACAACCCTTTGGGCCTGCATACCTATCACGATGACACGCCCTATTTAACGGGAAAATTCTACTTGTCGGGGCATCATCAGGTGCTAACACCTGGCGTAAAAGGTGTTAGTAGTGAATATGAGGAGAGAGTAGGCCATAACTACCTGTTCTTTCTTCCTGACATCCACGAGGTAGAGTTGTTTTCTGCAAATCAACGTATTCAAGTTTTAAGACTGCATTTCAGCCTTGATTTTCTACGGTCTTTGGGGCCTGATCTCAATTTTTTGCCATTGCCATTACAACAGTTAATTGAATCTGAACAAGCTCTGCGCTTTCATCAACCTATGGGTGTTATGGATTGCAGAATGCAAACGGTTTTGCAGCAAATTCTCAACTGCCCTTATCAAGGCGCTATGAAACGCCTCTATTTAGAAGGTAAAGCACTCGAGTTAGTGGCTTTGCAACTGGAACAGTGGAGTAGCCAAACGTCTTCTCAATCTTCTTCAAAGCGTTTACGCCCCAGTGATATTGAGCGCTTACACGAGGCCAAGCATATCCTCCTTAGAGATCTAAATAATCCCCCATCTCTACTAGAACTGGCACGGCAGGTCGGGTTGAATGATTACAAGCTGAAGGTTGGTTTTCGATCGATATTTGGAACAACCGTCTTTGGTTATGTGAGATTGCATCGGCTCGAACGCGCCCGCCAGTTATTGGAATCCTGTGATATGTCCGTGACGCAAGTTGCAGCAACAGTGGGTTACTCCAGTCAGGGGCACTTTGACGCGGCCTTCCGCAAGCAGTTTGGGGTTAATCCTCGCTCCATAAAAGGTGTTTAGTAATTTACGATCCCGCCAGGGATGAAAAAGATCCGTTTTGGAACTGACAGGGTACACAGAACTCCGTACTATACTTCCCTATTGAGAATTATTTGCAACTTCTGGTGTGAGTTCAATGAAAGTGTGGTGGTGTCAGGCCAGTAGGCTATCGATCGCGGCGATCGCAACGGTTCTATCTATTCAACCGGTTCAAGCAAACCCTAACAACCAGCTTGATAGCCCTTCTCCAGCAACGACTGTGGAGGAATGGGTGGCCCAACTAGAAGCTACCCCTACCACCGTGACAGGGGTGCGAGTAGAGGCTAGTGGAACGAGCTTGCAGGTAGTTCTGGAAACGACTGAGGGGGAGCAATTAATCCCAGCAACCCGAACGATTGGGAACGCTCTGGTTGCAGATCTTCCGAATGCTGTTCTAGCACTTCCAAGTGGCAATGAGTTTCAACAGGAAAACCCCATTGATGGCATTGCTCTAATCAGCGTGACTGGGCTACCGGGCGATCGCGTCCGGGTGGCCATAACGGGAACCGATGCACCGCCCGTCGTCGAAGTCCGCTCTGATATCCAGGGGCTATTGTTGGGGGTAACGCCGGGGGGAGCTGGCACTACTGTAGAAGCCGATGCGATCCAGATTGTTGTGACGGGTGAGGAGGACGGCTACAACCCTTCAGAAAGCACAGCAACTCGCACCAATACACCCCTGCGAGATGTGCCTGCTTCGGTGCAAGTTGTGCCACAGCAAGTTTTGGAAGACCGCCAGGTGAATCAGTTAGAAGAGGGGGTACGAACCGTAGCGGGGGTGACACCCAATACCTCATCTGTCTCTTTTGCCGATGGCTTTACCATTCGGGGATTTGGGTTGAACAACTCCGATATTCTTCGCAATGGCCTGCGCGACGCCACCAGCGGACAAACCTCGGCCAATCTGAGCAATGTTGAACGGTTGGAGATCCTCCGGGGGCCAGCGTCAGTTCTGTTTGGCTCGGGCAGTCCAGGGGGTGTTCTGAACATTATCACCGAGCAGCCGCAACCTGACGCTGCCTATGAGGTGGAACTGACCCTCGGTAGCTACGAGTTTTTCCGTCCTGCCTTTGATTTGACGGGGCCATTGACAGACGATCGCGCTCTCCTCTATCGTCTCAACGCGTCCTACGAGAGCGGTGAAAGTTTTGTCGATTTTGTGGAGACAGAACGGTGGTTTATTGCCCCTGTTGTCCAATGGGCTATTGGATCTGACACAACGTTGACCCTGGAGACCGAGTATCAGAGCGATCGCCAACCCAACTATCGAGGGCTACCGGCACGGGGAACGGTACTGGATAATGCCAACGGTGAAATTCCGCTAGATCGCAATATTTCTGAACCCGATCGAGACTTCATCAACAACCGCATCTGGAGACTGGGCTATGATCTCCAGCATCGCTTCAGTGAAGACTGGGCGGTTCGCAATGCGTTCCGTGCCAGTTTCTTCTCGTACGAGCAGGATAGTTACTTCCCGGCAGGTCTAGAACCGGACGATCGCACCCTGAATCGCGGAGCCACCACAGGCAGCAGCAGCACCGATAGTTTCAGCCTGACAACGGAAGTCACCGGAAATTTCGAGACGGGAACAATCGGTCATCAGATTCTAGTGGGATTTGATCTGTATCGGGAAGACCTCTACGAAAATGAGTTTTCCATTTTCGATTTTCCCTCCCTCGATCTGTTTGATCCCGACTATGGCGGAGAAGCTGGGGCAACCACGTTCCGCATTGATAATTCAACGGTCACCGAATTCGCGGGTCTGTTTATTCAGGATCAAATCACGTTGCTGGACAATCTCAAACTCGTGTTGGGGGGCCGCTTGGACTTTGTTGAACAAACCCAGGAAGATTTTCTGGCCGATACGGAAACAAGCCAATCCGATGAAGCCTTCAGCCCACGCATTGGCCTGGTTTATCAACCGATTGAACCCCTCTCCCTGTATGCCAGTTTTAGCCGCTCCTTTAACCCTGTCGTTGGACGAGGATTTGATAACCAGTTATTTGAACCCGAGCGAGCAACGCAGTATGAAATTGGAGCCAAATTCGATATTACGGATCAATTTTCAGCAACTCTGGCCTTGTTTGATATCACCCGCACCAATGTTTTAACCAGCGATCCCAGGGATCCAAATTTCTCGATTCAAACAGGAGAACAACAAAGCCAGGGGATTGAATTGAATGTTGCAGGCCAAATCTTACCTGGGTGGAATATTGTTGCAGGCTATGCCCTGACAGACGCACGGGTGACGGAAGATAATCTGATTGAGGAAGGTAATCAACTCAATAACGTGCCCCGAAACAGTGCCAGTCTATGGACAACCTATGAAATTCAGAGTGGAGGTTTGCAGGGATTGGGCTTTGGTCTAGGGCTATTTTATGTGGGTGAGCGGGAAGGGGATCTGGGCAATACCTTTGAGCTACCCGACTATTTGCGGACGGATGCTGCAATCTTCTACCGGCGCGATCGCCTTCGCCTTGGCTTAAACTTTGAAAACCTGTTCGATATTGACTACTACGAAACCGCAGATAGCGATTTGCGGGTCTATCCGGGTGCACCGTTTACGGTGCGAGGAACAATCGCCTGGGAGTTTTAGGTTATGGCCCTGTCCTCAATGATGCAGCCGTGGAACCAGCCATTGATCCTGAAGCGAGTTCTACTCTTTCTCCTAACTCTCGTGCTGGCTGTCGCTTGTGGCAGCCCAGCCTCGTCTCCCGGAGCCAGCGATCGCACCACTGACGCGAATTGCCGCACTGTGCAGCATACCCTGGGCGAAACCTGCGTGCCGCTCAACCCCCAAAGGATTGTGGTGCTATGGACTCCTACTTTGGCTAATGTGCTGGCCCTTGAGGTGCAGCCAATTGGGGTTGCCTCCTATCCTGCAGAATCGGGTATAACTATTCCCCCTTACTTAGAGGAACGGTTGGGTGATGTCGCCTTTGTGGGCGATCAGAATCAGCCCAGCCTGGAAAAAATTCTGCAACTTCAGCCTGATCTCATCCTGGGAACGATCAACGAGGCTATTTACCCTCAGCTATCGCAAATTGCCCCAACGGTGATACTGGCATGGGAAGGCACCCCGTCCTGGAAGCAGCACTTATTTGATGTGGCCGCAGTTCTAAACAAGACGGCTGAGGCAGAACAGATCATGGCGCGGTATAACCAGCGGGTAGCTGAACTGAAAGCTAGTTTGGGCGATCGCCCCGCAACCCTGGAAGTCTCCTTTGTTCACCTCTGCTGCAACCAGGTGGATCTGGATCTGAAAAACTCGTTTATCGGAACCATCCTCGAAGATGTAGGATTTCGGCGGCCTCCAGCCCAGGACAAAACGGCTGAAGGTGGCATGGTCAAGCTTTCCGAAGAACGGTTAGCCGATGCTGATGGCGACCTGTTGTTTGTGACGACCTTTAGTAATGATGACGATCGCGCCTTGCAGAAACTTCAGCAACAACCTTTGTGGTCACAATTAAAAGCCGTCCAGCGTAATCAGGTTTACCCGGTCGATTATTCAACCTGGCGCGGAGCCGACATTCTGGCCGCCGAGCAAGTATTGGATGACCTATCCAACTATCTTGTGCCTTCTTCCTCTGCCCCCTAGAAACGGACTTAGTCTTACATTTCCGTGCGAACGTTTACCCTAATTTGGTTCGGTCAGCTGGTTTCCACCCTGGGCAGCTACATGACCGAGTTTGCCCTCCTGATATGGACATGGGAACTGACCCATTCTGCGACTGCGCTTGCGCTGGTCGGTTTCTTTGCGCAACTGCCTCGAATTCCGATGACCTTCTTTTCAGGATTCTTGGTTGATCGCATTAATCGCAAACATTTGATGATGTTGGGGGATGCGATCGCGGCCCTCTCCAGTCTCGCCATTGCTCTGCTCTACCTCACAGAGCATCTACAGATCTGGCATCTATACCTGAGTGCTGCCATCAATGGTGGTTTTGGACAAATTCAACGGCTGGCTTATTCCACCTCAATCACGTTGATGGTGCCCCCTCAGCACTATACCCGTGCTAACAGCATGGATTCTGCGGTCCATTATGGCTCTTCTATTCTGGCCCCTGCCCTGGCTGGAACTCTTTATCCGATCGTAGATCTATCTGGAATCTTGCTGGTTGATCTGATCACCTTTGGAGTGGCAATCGCCCTCCTCCTGACGACCACCATTCCGCAACCACAACCCCAAAACGATTCGACCCCAATTCTCCAAACCCTAACCTTTGGCTTTCGCTACATCTGGCAAAACCCCAGCCTGAAAGCCCTCCTTCTCATTACCGCTCTATTCTGGTTTGTTCACGATTTTGGTAGCGCCCTGTATGATCCAATGATTTTGGTACGTAGCCAGGGAAGTGCCAAAGTCTTGGGAAGCGTAGCCTCAGCCGCCGGGATCGGTGGCGTGACTGGGGCGGTTTTACTAAGTGCTTGGGGTGGGCCAAAGCGCCGAATTCACGGCCTCTTGGTAGGGTTTATTGGTGCAGGACTAAGCAAAACTATATTTGGATTAGGGAGCTCACTGGCTATTTGGATTCCCGCCCAATTTTGCTCTTCCCTGCATTTCCCTTTGCTGGGTAGCTCCGAAACTGCACTCTGGATGGAAACGATTAGTCCTGAGATACAAGGGCGTGTATTCTCTGCAAACGCTCTCATCGTTCAGGTTGTGAGTGCGATCGCAACTTTAATAGCTGGACCTCTGGCGGATCAGATCGTTGAGCCTCTCCTGCAATCTAATACCTCTCTATCACACTGGTTCACTCCCATTATGGGCAGTGAACCAGGAACCGGACTTGCAATCTTATATTTACTTAGCTCAATTGGACTGATCGGCATTGGCCTTATTGGCTATACTTTGAAACCCTTAAGAAGGGGTTATGAGAGCGGTGTGATGTAGGAAGTCGAGTGTTTGCTGGTTCTAATCAAGTTTGTGTTTGTTAGGTTTCGCCGTTCCACGGCCATTGAGGGAAGAAGCACTCAGGAAGTTGCGTAACCAGTTATCGTGATAGTGAAAGCCATTGAGGTCTTCAAAGGGAGACATCGAGTGCGGTTCCATCGCCTGAACTTTGCGCCCATAGGGATGGAAGTTCCACAGCAGTGCCATCGCTCGTAACCCTTGCCTTGCCGCTTCTAGCGCTTGTCGCGTCTCTCACTTTTTGGGTTCATGAACCCAAAAAGTGAGAGACGCGACATTTCGGTTTAGTGATCGCTCTTAAATTTTTTCCACTGATTGGGCGGTGGGGTTAGGAACTCGTAAACCCCTGCGACTTCTCCTGTGGCTGTCAATACAATATCGAACGACAGAGACAGACGTAACTCCTGGGTTTCGTTCATGCTAACGGCATGGCGTTGTTTTGCTGGAAAGATTAGCAACCGCCCTTCGACAGGCGGGTAAACCACATAAAGCTGATTGAGATCGTTCTCTGCATCGACGATATCTGTGTTTTCACTGCCCAATCCTGGGCACACCTCATTCACCCGTGCATCATTGAAAAAAAGTAGACTCCCTGGGTCGCTCCCCTCATCCGTGGGCACTTGAATATAGTAAACCGCGCTGACGTGAGCCGTGTTGTGGCAATGCGCCCCAACTTCCTGCCCGGTGCGAGAGACAATGGGCCATGCTCTTTGAATGTATAAATCGACGTTGCTGATATCTACACCGATGTTTTCAAGATACGTCGTTGTGTGCCGCTCAACCTGTTCCACAATCCAGTTAAAAGCTGGATGAGCATGAATTTGATTGACACCGTGAATATCTCCCGTCCACGCCATCTGAGTATAATTCTGAGGTTCGATTCCTTCCTGCTCTAAATCCAGGACTGCTTCAATCAAAGGCTGTCGATGTTCCGAAGCATATGGCAAATCCTCATAATAAATCGCTAGTGGAAACCAGGTTTCAATGGGCATCTTGATTGATGTAACGACTGTCTCTAGTTTTGCACTAGATTGCTACCTTTGTTGGGCGGTGTCGCTTAACGAATTACCTGAGCCATTATTCCCACGAGATGCGCAACGAGGTTGAATAGAAGGGGCTGGGATTGTTAAGTAGAGGGGATTAGAGGGGAATTAGAGGAGGATAATGCCATTGCAGGTGTAACAAAAGGAGCCTGAGATGGCAGTAAGAATCGATGTGCGAGAGCGAAGCGGAGTGGTGTCGATTAACACATTACCTACGTCGTTAACAAATTAACTTCGTTGAGGAATAAGGAGATGAAAGCCAGTAGGAGTAAAGCATTTGAGCAATGAGACAGCTTTGAGACAGGCGATTGGTGTAATAACAGATTATGTGCGTTGTGTTTTGAGGGTTGAATTAACAAATTAACTGCGTGAAGGCGATCGCCCCGTCTCCCATCTCAAAGGGTAATGACCTGATTAATTTTGAATTTGCGTTTGTGCCGGTCGTTATGCCTTGCTCCCAACTGATGCAGAGCATGATGCTGTTGAATTTCGTCTTTGCGTTCCTGAGTGATCCGTTCGATGGCGCGTTGGTTGAGGGAGTAGTTTTTGAGGCCATTGATGGAGATGGCCCACTTATCGTCGTGGAGCCTACCCGGAGCATTATTGTGAGCAATGATGGCATCGATGGCACGGTTGATAATGCCGTCAGCTTCTCCGGTTTTGTATCTGCGAGTTTTTTCAGAGGTATCTGATTCTGACTCTGATGGGGTTAGAGGCTGAGGAGTAGAGGGATTAGGATTGATCGCGCGTTTTTGTGTCCCGGGCTGCTGCTGCATCTGGCCTTGAACGAAGAGAGTCATGACATCGAGGAGTTGATCGAGTTTGGACTCTAGAGGGTTAGCGGCCGCCGCCGTCGGAGTTGGAGCAGGTGTTAGGGATTCTTCCGGCTCTGGTAGAAGTGGGGGTGGGGCATCATCGGCGGCCTGATGGTGGGATTGCTCGATGGTTGAGGTATCGGGCGCTGGTGGAAATTCCAGAGAGCTACCCGGATGGGGATTGTAGGAATCAGTTTGGGGAGTGATAGTGTGGGCCTCGTCGTGGGCCTGGTGGGTGTCGGCCTGGTCATGGGCCTGGTGTTGGGAAGTAGGAGTAGAGAGCTTGCCTTTGAGGATCTGCTCAAGGGACCAGTTGATCCAGCTAGAAACCTTGTCGGGTTGGGTGTTGCCGGGGAAGTTAGAGAGGATAGATGAGATCGCGTTGTGGTCTTCTTTCCAGACGCGAAGGGAAGAGGGAGTTTTGCGTTTTATGGGTTCGGGTTGGTGTTCGGGTAGACCGTGAGTGAATGCCTCGATGGGTTGAATGCTGCCATAGCCCAACTTGATGCCTTTGCGCTGACCGTTGTATTGAGCGATCACCTTATCGTCAATTTCGTAGAGGCGGTAATGACGGTCAGAAGCGAAGTTTTCAAGGCGTTGCCGGAGTTTGCCCTGGTTGAGTTGCTGACCGTGAGCCAATATCTTTTGTTCGTCCTGGGTTAGCGTCTCAAAGTGACCCAGGATATGAGCTTTGAACAGGAGATCATCGACGTGCTTAGGGCAGTACCAGAAGGTAGCGATGCAGCAGTAGACGGATCGCCAGAGGTGAGCGTAGAGGTTGGTTTTGCCGTGAGGAGCAGGGACGAGTTGATGGAAGTGATGATCGCTGGCGAGAGCGACTTTGCTCTCGTTGGCTCCAGGGGGAGTAATCTGACGTAGCCTTTCGGTGGCTTGAATGACCCGTTTAGCGGTGGTAAGGGTAGGGATGTCGAAGACCAGGGGCACTTCTTCACCCTGGCGTTTGAGTGCGCCAGAGAAGCGTACAACCCACTGGGAGACGACGTTGAACTGAGCCGTCTTCAACACTTCATTGAGCCGTCTACCCGTCAGCACCGCTAAGCCAGCGGTGATGTCAGCCCATTCAGGGGAATCGAGGAGTCTGACGGCAGTAGCGACGATTTCATCAGGGTTATCAAGATACTGCTGGTGGATTTGTCGGTCACGGGCGTTGGATTGGTTTTGTTGGTTAATAGCGAAGTGTTCATCCCGGCTGAGTTTGAAGTAGTCGAGGGAGAAATGGTCATCACCAAACTTGGCTCGAATAACCCGCCGAAGTTCATCAAAGAGGGGTTTCTGCTGAGCAGGTTGGGTGAAGCCACGCTTAGCCCAACCGTCGCGCAGCTCTTGGGTGAGAGTTTGCGCTTTCCTACGACCTTGGGGCGTGTTGTTGAGGTAGGCGATCGCTGGAATGATTTCGGATTGGATTTGTTTGTTGAGCCAGGAACGAGTACCCATAACGGTGTTGTGTAGGGGGTTGAGTGAGACGAGCAGAGCCAAGGTAAGAATATAGATTTTGTGGGAGTTATAGCGATCGGGTTATGGCGATCGCCAACGCCAGAGGAAGAAGCTAGGATGGCGCAAAATCGTTGAGCTTGTCTTAGGTGAGACAGAAGGGTTTAGGTGGATTTGCATACATATACACTTTAGCTTTATCCATACACGCAGTCAATAGACAAGACAGCTTAATTCACATTCAATTCAGTGCTACAACGTGCGAGTAGGCGATCGCTGTTAGTAGCTTTATGTATTGTTACTACATCACTCTAGACATTTCTCATTGATAACTATTCCTGTTCCCTGGCAAGCGATCACCCCAAAACGATACATACAAATTTCTTATAGAGTGCGATCGCCATCCAATCCAAAACACTCAATCCATGAGTAATTCATATCCAAAATAGTAATACATATCGACAATTCAAAAGAAATGATATGGATATTAAATATATGGATATGAATACAATTCAGCTCTAGATATTGATATGGATGCAAGGGCGATCGCTCTCAAAACGCTATAACTATTGGTCTATATAGGTTTTAGCCGTAGGTTATAAACGGGGATCGCTATTTTGAGGGGTGCTAAAGGGTTTTAAGGGATGCGATCGCCTAATTCTCAAGCCCTTGCTACATATACGTTTGAGGCATAGCCAAGAACGGGAAACAGGGGTACGATCGTGGAAAGGAAGGAGTGCGATCGCCTTAATCCCTGAACCCTTGCTATATACACGTTTGAGGCGCAGCCGAAGACGCAAGATGAAGGGGCGATTGCATATACAAAGGGTACAAATAGGAGTGCGATCGCTTATCCATATACATTTATTATGTCCCTGAAATCTTTGCTACATCTGTATTCGAGGTGCAGCCGAGAACGGGTGGCAGGGAGTGTGGTTGCAGAAGGGTGCGATCGCCCTAATTCTCAAACCCTCGCTATACATACGTTTTAGGTGTAGCCGAAGACGTGAAATAAAGGAGCGATCGCATATACAAGAGGTACAAATAAGAGTGCGATCGCTTATCCATATACATTTTAATATATAAAAGATCCATATCAATATAGGGGTATACATATTTCTTATAGTGCAAGATTGGATTGGATGCAAAGTTATTCTGAATAACTTTG
>NZ_JACJOO010000050.1 GCF_014695575.1 Leptolyngbya sp. FACHB-8
CTTCCTCATTTGTGGTGAGTTTAACCGAACTTACTAAAGGATGTTTTCACTACCCATAGCGCTTGGCTATTGTTCAGGACGCTTGATGTGTGGGTCACCTCTTCCAGCGCTTTGCCAATGTAACAAGTTCCATGCAACTTTGTAAACCCCTTTTCTCAAAAAATTCGAAAATTCCTGCTCCAATATCTCCTAAATCCCTCATATCAAGCTTTTTAACCAATCTCCCAGCTTTAGGTGCAAGGGTCCCGAGAATTGGACAGAGGGCTCAGCTCTGAACCACTCGAAGTCATGATAGGGGTGATCCACGAGCAAAAAATGCAAGCAATACAGTCCTGAATTGGAGGACAAGTTGTTCGAGATGAGAAAAATTTCTGAACTGGGAACCCAGTATCAGGTGCATCTCACTACGATTGGTAACCAGAGACGACAGTTATTGGAGAGAGTCAGCAACTTGCACGCTTGGGTAGTCAGACTGCTCAAGCAAGCGGTAACAATCAATAGACCCAGATCGACAGTTGTATTGACAGAGCAGCCAGCGAAAGGTGAAATAGGATTTTTTAGTAATTAGGTTGGCACAGTTACCAAAACCCAAGACTCCAATTCTACCGCCATGAAGAGGTGGCAGAATTAAAGTTTTGGGATGTGAGATATATCCAATCAGCGGACGGTAAGAAACAATTTCTAGCGTGTTGAGCTGATAGCTTTGTTCTGGGTTGTTAGGGTTTGGCGAAACTGCATGATGTGACTGTTGAGTACATCCATTTCAATCAAGAAAGCATCGTGCCCGTGGCGGGAGGAAATACAGACTAATTCGGCATTGGGAATATAGGTTGCTAGTTCCTGTTGTTCCATAGGGGGATAGAGAACATCGGAGTCGATCGCTACGACAAGGGTAGGCTGGTGGATACAGTTTAAGACTGCAGCATAGTCACCGCGATCGCGCCCTACATCATGACGATCCATAGCTTGGGTCAAAGTGACATAAGTATTAGCATCAAAGCGATTTACCAACTTATCTCCGTGGTGATGGAGATAGCGAATAACGGCAAATGGTTCTTCTGCAACATCTTGAGCCAATTGACGACTAAACCGATCCTCAAAACTTGCCCAAGAGCGATACATGCTCATGGCCATCATGCGGGCAACAGCCAAGCCTTTAGCAGGGGGGCGATCGCGCTCATAATAGCCCCCCTGCCAATTGGGATCCGTGTAGATTGCCTGTCGTTGGGCCTCACTGAGCCCAATACACCAGGCAGAGTGACGGCCTGATGTCGCAATTGGAACTAAAGATTGCACCATTTCAGGGTAGAGCAAGGCCCATTCCAGAACCTGCATTCCGCCCAGGGAGCCGCCGATAACCATGCGGAGCGATCGTACCCCTAAGCCCTGTATCAAACGGGCCTGTACCTGCACCATATCGCGCACAGTGATAGCAGGAAAGGTAGGGCCATAAGACTGCCCTGTGTTCGGAGCGATGGAGGTTGGTCCGGTCGTACCATAGCAGCTTCCCAAGATGTTGCTACAAATCACAAAGTCCTGTTCAGGGTCGAGACAGCACCCTGGGCCTAGCAGCGGTGCCCACCATTGGTCGACATCGGCTCCACCGGTAAGAGCATGACATACCAGCACGGCATTATCGCCGCTGGCATTTAGCTTACCCCAGGTACGATAGGCCACTTCAACTTGAGGCAGGGAAACGCCGGACTCCAGCAGTACGGGTTCTGCGATAGTGTGAACCTGAGTTTCAGGGGAAAGCAAATGCCTGTAAATCATGAACCTTGAGCGATCGCCGCAAACGCCTGGGCAAAATCTTCTCGAATGTCATCAATGTGCTCAATGCCCACTGAAACGCGAATTAAATCGGGTGTTACCCCAGCCGATTTCTGCTCAGCTTCGCTTAACTGTTGATGGGTTGTGGAAGCAGGGTGGATAACCAGAGTTTTGGCATCACCCACGTTAGCCAGATGGCTTGCAAGTTTGACCTGATCGATAAACGCACGACCCGCCTCTAGACCACCTTTAATGCCAAAGTTCAGCACACAGCCGAAGCCATGACGGAGATACTTGTGGGCACGGGCGTGATAGGGGTGTTCTGGTAAACCCAGGTAATTTACCCAGGCCACTTGGGGTTGTTGTTGTAGCCACTGGGCCAATTCCAGGGCATTCGACACGTGGCGATCGACCCGTAGGGAAAGGGTTTCTAAGCCTTGAAGCAGCAAAAAGGCATTAAAAGGACTGAGGCAAGGCCCCAAGTCACGCAGTCCTTCCACCCGTGCTCGAATGATGAAGGCAATGTTACCGAAGGGGCCGTTTGGACCAAATACTTCCTGGAAATTGAGGCCATGGTAGCCCGGAGCAGGTTCCGTAAAAACGGGGAACTTACCATTGCCCCAGTCAAACTTCCCGGAATCGACAATAACACCACCAATAGAAGTTCCATGTCCACCAATCCATTTGGTAGCTGAGGACACAACGATATCAGCTCCATGATCAATAGGACGCACCAGATAACCTGCCGCTCCAAAGGTGTTATCTACGATTAGTGGAATGCCGCTTTCATGGGCGACATGAGCCAGGGCTGCAAAGTCGGGGACGTTGAACTGAGGATTACCGATGCTCTCGACATAAATAGCCTTGGTGCGATCGTCAATCGCCTGTCGGAAGGACTCGACATCGTCACCTTCTACGAACTTGACATCAATGCCTAAACGGGGCAACGTCACTTTGAATTGGTTATAAGTACCGCCGTAAAGATAGCTGGTGGAGACGATATTATCTCCTGCCTGAGCGATAGTACTGAGGGCTAAAAACTGTGCGGCTTGACCACTGGAAGTAGCCAGGGCAGCGACTCCTCCTTCCAGGGCAGCGACCCGCTTCTCAAATACATCCGTTGTGGGATTCATGATGCGGGTGTAGATGTTGCCAAACTCTTGAAGGGCAAACAACCGCGCCCCGTGATCCGCATCATCAAAGACGTAAGAGGTGGTTTGATAAATGGGCACTGCACGGGCATTAGTACCGGGAGCCGGTTCTTGTCCCGCATGAATTTGAAGCGTTTCGTAGCGGTAGGAGGAGGTCATGATGAACGTTGAATAACTGAATTGACTGCAGGCTAACGAAGGGATTGTACAGTGTGTTGCCCAAAAAACTTAGCAACAAGGATAACAATATAGTCAATTCTAAAAAGATAGAAAAATACAGCTCATTTCTTAATAAAAGGAGCTTCTAATCTACACAAACTAATGGAGCAGCAATACCACTCCATTAGTTTGTGTAGATTAGTGCTCTCATTCAGAATCTATACATCGGAGTATCCCAATTTGAGAAACTCTCACATGAAGACAAATGGCTATGCCCGATTTGTATTAACAAATGACGGCATGAATTCATACAATCTGGATCAGTTGTGCAGATGACCATTGTGCAATGAATATTGATAGCTAGATTAGCTCTAGCTATCAATATTCACTTTAAAAAGTGGAACAGAAAAATCAAATTCCAGGATACATTGGCACAATGGAAATTGCAGAAATGTTACCGAGTAATGATGTTAGTAGGTGTTCTAAATACACCTTCAAAGTAGCTGTTAGAATTCGTTTCCCTAACATCTCTTTAAACAAACATTGAATCTCAGGAAATAGGAGCTAGTTCTTGCTTAAGAGGCCCCAGGTCTGCTACTTGAACGGGTGGTAGATCATGGAAAAGTACGGTGCTGAGATAACGTTCGCCAAAGCTTGGTTGAATGGCAACGATCAACTTACCCGCATTCTCAGGACGCTTACCAATGTGAATGGCAGCGGCTAGCGCAGCTCCTGCCGAAATGCCTGATAGCAAACCTTCTTCTCGCGCTAAGCGGCGGCTAAAGGCGATCGCCTCATCATCCACTACAGAGATGACTTCATCAATCAAATCTACCCGCAGGACATCGGGAACGAAACCAGCCCCAATTCCCTGAATCTTATGGGGTCCAGGCTGCCCACCTGACAGAACTGGGCTATTGGCCGGTTCAACAGCAACCACCTGAAAACCAGGTTTACGCTGCTTCAGCACTTCGGCTACCCCTGTAATCGTGCCGCCTGTACCAACACCAGAAATGAGAATATCAATCTCGCCATTGGTGTCATTCCACAGCTCTTCAGCGGTCGTTTCCCGGTGGATTTTGGGATTGGCAGGGTTGCGGAACTGCTGCAACATAAACGCATTAGGCAAGTAGTTCACGATTGATTCAGCCCGTCGAATGGCTCCCTTCATACCTTCGCTACCTGGAGTCAGTTCCAACTGGGCTCCAAAGGCCTGGAGCATCGCTCGCCGCTCCAAACTCATGGTTTCGGGCATGGTCAGAATCAGGCGATACCCACGGGCGGCAGCAACCATAGCCAGGGCAATCCCGGTATTACCAGAGGTTGGTTCGACCAAAATGGTCGTTTCTGGATTAATCAGTCCTGCCTCTTCTGCAGCCTGAATCATGCCGTAACCAATGCGGTCTTTGACAGAGGCAGCAGGATTCATACCCTCTAGCTTGAGGGCAATTTGGGCAACACTCCCTTCAGACTGGGGAATGCGGTTGAGCCGCACCAGTGGAGTATGACCAATGAGCTCTGTAACGTCGTTTGCAATAGCCATGGAAAAGTCCTCTTCGATTACGGATGGGCCCTGGAAAAGAATGCCTTGGGATGGGAATAGTAATTGCCCCTACATTGCGATCGCCCAAAACCTGCAACTCAAAATCGGCTGCGCTTCAGGAATGCGATCGCCTATACCAGGGACATCCTCTTATTATACCCCGGTAAGTCGATAGGATTTTAGCGCTTTAACCCCAGTTTAAGGATAGTCGATGGAAAACTACACAATAATGCTCTATGGCCCAGCAAGCGCGTTCCTTTAAATTCCGTTCATAAATGCTGGAAGGACGAACACTCAGTGGTCCCAGACAGTAAAGCTTTGAGAAGGGCAAATGGCGGGATGCGTGACTAATTAGAGCCTATATTTACAAGGTTGTTTTTTCGTGCACTTCGCGCACGAAAAAACAACCTTTCAGCGGTTTAAAAACGCGCTCTAGAAGCCATGTTGTAATTCCTGGTAATAGGCATCCGCATCATCGGGGCTATGAACGAGGAAATGGAGTTTTCCATGGGCCACATGGTAGGCCTGCTCCAATCCAATGCGGCTGAGAAAATGAATATCATGGGAAATCACCCAGAGAGCCCCTTGAAATTCGTTGAGGCCATCAATCATGGCATCGACCGTGTCCAGGTCCAGGTTATTGGTTGGTTCATCCAAAATGAGCCAGTCGATTTCGGAAATACTGATGACGGCGATCGCTAACCGGGCCAACTCCCCGCCACTTAAGCCCGATGTTGGTTGGTGTACCGTATCGCCAAAGAATAGGAAATGCCCCAACTGCTGCCGCACCACTTGATAGCTGAGATTAGGGTTTGCGTTTTGCATGGTTTCCAGCACAGTCTGTTGGCGGTCAATCAGGTTGTAGCTCTGATCCAAATAAACCGCTTTCATCGCGCTTGACCTTGTGACTTCACCCGACGTCAGCTGGGCAGGAGCACTGTCAAACAAAATGGCTTGGGCCAAGCTTGATTTTCCAGAACCATTTGCGCCCGTGATAGCAATGCGATCGCCTGACCGTACCTGGAGTTGGATTTGAGAGATGAGAGGGCGATCGCCCACTTGCAGATCTGCCCCTTGAATTGAGAGCAGGTTTTTCCGTTTCTGACTGCACTCATTTAGTTGAACCCGAGTCGCTTTAGAGGTTTTAATTTTGCTTTCAGTTACCTTTTGCTGGGCTGCTTGAACCATTGCTTCGTACTTCTTCTGGGCGGTACCGGCTGTCACCTCAGCCTGTCGCTTCTTAGCCCCGGCAAGAATTTTGGGCATACTTCCCGCCTGTTTTAGCCCCTGTCGGCGAGATTGCGCTGCCCGTCGCTGCTCTTGTAGAGCTGCGGCTGTTGCCCGTTTCAACTCCTTACGCGCTACTTCATAGGTTCGCAGGGTTGCCTCATGGTCTGTTTCCTTCTGGCCACGGTAAAAGGAGTAGTTTCCGCCATAAACTCGAAGTTTTTCAGGAGTCAGCTCCCAGATGGTGTTCACCACTTGATCCAGAAAAAACGGCTTATGGGAAACAATGACAAAAGCTCCAGTAAACCGATTTAGAGCTACACGCAACTGCTCCAGAGCCAGCAGATCCAAATGATTAGTGGGTTCATCGAGTAGCAGGATATCCGGCTGCTTTGATAAAGCCAGCGCGAGCCATAGCTTTGTCCATTCCCCCCCACTTAAACTCCGGATGGGCTGTGTAAGGGAAAGCTCTGTAGTAAATTGCTCCATTAATAGAGTTGTAACCGCCCACCATTCATCGGTTGCCCGGTTAAGCCAATCGATTACAGATTCATCGCTGGGTTGGAGAGTGCTGATCTGGGGCAAGTAGTAAACATTAACAGCTGTGCTAACGGTTCCAGCTGCAGGAATTTGTTGCTTTGCGAGCAGCTGAAGCAGGGTAGATTTGCCGCAACCGTTGGGGCCTATGAGACCGATGCGATCGCCCTCACATATTGTCACCGCAACATCACTAAACAGCGTCCGCAGCGTAGCGAGTTCATAGCTTAAGTGACTCGCCTGAAGAATGGGAGTTCTCGACATAAATTAGCTCCTTCTTGTGAGTACGGAGCAGTCCTTGTAGCGCTGGACTGCGGCGCAGCGAAGCAAGAAATCGCTAACCGATTGTGGAGACAGCCCGACGGTATATAAATAGGCACCGGATACACCAGCCGGGAGATCAAAATCTAGGTTAGCGACAAGGAACTAACTTCATTGTTAAAACACTTATACTACAAAATGTAGTATAACACGCATTTCAGCCCGTACTATCCCCCAATCGGGTACTTTCATTCACATAGATTAGTAGCTGGTAGTGTTCCGTCGTATAGATGGGGTGTAGTAAAAGAGTCATAAAGTGCCCCTTTCACTACACCCCATTCACATGTTTGAAACAGGTAAATCTGCACAAAAAACCAGAACAAAACCCTTGCGGTAAGTACGTCGCATGTAGCGCGCCTACCACAAGGGTTTTCAACTTGAAGGTACGGTTGGTGGGCACAAAGTGCCCACCAACTTTAGTTCGTTGTAGGTTAGAACACTACAACCTTAGTCTTGCCCATATCGCCGCTCTTCTTCAGAGCGATCGGAGGAAGCTTCCAAGTCAGGCATGAACATTGGATCAACGCCGGTCATGGGGTCAATCATCGGAGTCGGTTCCGATGTGGTCAGTGGATCAATGCCAAGCATAGGGTCAGAATAGGCCGACGGTTCAATTCCGATCATGGGATCAGAGTAATCGGTTGATTCAATTCCAACCAGCGGATCAGAGCTTGAGTAATCCGTTGAATCAATACCCATCATGGGGTCGGAACCAATACTAGACTCACTACCCAACATGGGAGCTGACATCATTAGAGGATCGATGGGAGGTTGTGTAGCAAAGGGGTCACGCTCAACATCCATATCCATACTGCTGGAGTAGATGGGAGCCGCATAAGGTTCGGGGGATTGATCGTTGGATTGGCCCGCAATTTTTCCTCGAGCTTCATCAACGGTGCCTTTTACAGACTCACCAATACCCTGAGTATCGACGTCACTGATTTTGCCTTTGACAGACTCACCAATGCCCTGAGTATCGACATCGCTGATTTTGCCTTTGATAGACTCACCAATGCCCTGGGTATCAACATCGCTGATTTTGCCCTTCACAGACTCACCGATACCCTGGGTATCGACGTCATCAATCTTGCGCTGTACCGTGTTGGAGATACCGGCTACATTCGCTTCATTGATTTTGCCCTTTACAGACTCACCGATACCCTGGGTATCGACATCCTCAATCTTGCGCTGCACGGCGTTAGAAACACCAGCTACATTCGCTTCATCGATCTTGCTCTTGACGGATTCACTAACGCCACGGGCATCCACTTCATCGATCTTGTGCTTGACGGACTCGGCAACACCGTGTGCATCTACTTCGTTAATCTTTTGCTGTACAGTGCTGGTTACACCCCGTACATCAGCCTCATCAATCTTGTGTTGAACGGAAGCACTAATGCCTTGTACATCAGCCTCTTCAATCTTGTGCTGAACGGTGCTAACCGCTCCTTTCAGGTCGACCTCTTCAACCTTATGTTGAACGGTTTCAACAACCCCTTCAACACGGTGGGTCACGTCCTGCACAGCACCTTCTACAGCGTGAACTGCGGTATCCAGTTTTTGATCCAGATTTTCGGCTACTTGGTCACCGATGGCTGCACCAGCGAGCGCTCCACCGACTGCACCCACAGCGGCTCCCAGACGGCCACCAACCATGCTACCAATGGCGGCTCCAGCAACACCACCGCCTGCAGCCCCGATGGCCTCAGCAGCGATATGGCGCTTCGATTTCTGCTCTTCTGTCAAATCTTCGCCCGACTGCATATCACTAGATTGGATAACAGTGTTGTCCATAAGCTCGCCGTTCACCGTATCTACATTTAACATCGGATCCATCATGGGATCTACGGTTGGGTCGAGCATTGGATCATATTGGGGGTTATTGTTGGCGTTCACCATAGTTAAACCTTCCTTGAGCTCCGTCGTAATTCCTGCTTCTCTTCAAATTACCAATAGCTGAAAGTCCTTACCTCTTCTGCTGGAAAGGGTTTCAGGCGATCGCAGCACCCCTATTGAGAGAGATTGCAGGCTACCTATCTCTGCTTCTTCAACGGTCATTTAATTCACTGAAAATGTTTATTTAGCTGCATTTTCAATTGCGAAAAATTCAAAATTGAACTTCTCTGCGTAGAGCGATAGGTAATGTGTAAATGCAAGGTTAGATTTTTGATAACCTTTTATCA
Organism: Leptolyngbya sp. FACHB-8; assembly: GCF_014695575.1. Taxonomy (GTDB): domain Bacteria; phylum Cyanobacteriota; class Cyanobacteriia; order Elainellales; family Elainellaceae; genus Vacuolonema. Next base: position 8,892 of record NZ_JACJOO010000050.1, read on the forward strand.
AAAAAAATAAGCCTTCTCATCCAATGCTGTACTTATTTCGGCCTATTCACAAATCTTCAAAGACCTGCAAATCTTAAAAGAGTCATTTACAAAGTCTGTCTTCATCGGACGTTATGATTAATCCCCGTCTTTTCTGGTTCGTTTGGGTTGGCTTGATTGTTTATGCCTTCTTTTTGGCTCCCCCTGACAACCCCAGCGAAACTTTTTCCCTAATTAAGCGCCTTTCTACAGGGCAATGGGATGGGATTAATCCACTCATCGTGTCGCTGTTTAATGTGATGGGTATCTGGCCGATGATTTATGCAGCCGTGATGCTGTTTGATGGACGCGGTCAAACGGTGAAAGCTTACCCCTTCACGATTGGCTCTTTTGGGGTTGGGGCCTTTACTATCCTACCGTACCTGGCTCTACGCAAACCAGGCCAACCGTTTACTGGTCAGAAAAGCCTGATTCTGAAGCTGCTTGATTCACGTTGGACGGCAGGGGCGATCGCCTTGGGCACCATTCCCCTGGTACTCTACGGCCTTACCCTGGGAGACTGGAGCGATTTTGCCCATCAATGGCAAACCCGCCGTTTTATCCATGTGATGAGCCTGGATTTTTGCTTGTTGTGGTTGCTTTTTCCGGCGCTGATGCAGGATGACATGCGCCGTCGCTCTGTGAAACATCCAACCGCATTCACTGCACTGGCGTTCATTCCCCTGCTCGGGGCACTGGCTTACTGGGTGGTACGTCCACACCAGGCAGAGTCTCAAGGCGAAACACCCGCCCCTGGCGATCGCTATGCAACTGCATCTGGCCCTCCAGCTTCTTCACAGTGAGGGTACATCCAGGAGTAATCACCTCAGCGGGCGTTTTCGAGTACCGCGCGTTGCGCGGCACTCAAAAACGCTCATTTTGGCGTGCGCAAAGCGCACGCCAAAATGAGCACTTCAGCTTATCCCGAACTGAGGTTAGATTAGTTTCATTTTGCTGGGATAGGAAGTGCTGAAGATTTTCTAGCAGTTGGGAGGAAGGGAAATTAGGGGAGCAGCTCCAACAGGGGCAGTGGCGGGGCGGCGCTGTGCGCATTGCTGTACTCAAGCAACGCGCACAGCGCTTCATACCTAAAAAATGACGAAAAAAATCGCTGAGCGTAGGCTGCTCAGCGATTGGGATGAATCCACATGACTTGAAACGTAGCTTTACAGAACTATGAGCAGTTAACTACTCAGAAGTTACAAACTTGTTAGGCGTAATGGTCAATTACAAGAGCCGCAACAGTTGCAAAGGCCGTAATTCCTATCGCAATCAGGGGGTTTTGTCCCTGGCTCACAGCAAAGGTCGTAGCGATACCAGCTCCCAGGGAGGCCGTCAGCGCGGCGCTAACCCAATCTTTTCGCGTGTTCTTATACATACGTGCTATTGGCGGCTCGGCTAAAAGGTATAGCGAATTACTCATTTAACCTACCATTCGTTTGATAGCCGGGTATTCCGAAAGGTTGGCATTGTAACTAAGGTTTAGGGATAGATACGTTTCTTGATAATCTTTCATTGCTGGCTTTATCTCTTCTACTTCTAAAACCCTTTGCAGCTTAGCTTCCAGGCATTTTCAAGTATTTGGTCTGAGTATGTTTCTTTACGATGTTTCATAGTACCCACCCTCATTCACTCCGTTCAGAGCCTATTCAAGAATCCGGTTGTGGAAGAGCACAGTACGATAACGCTCTTCCACAACCGGGTTCTTGAATTGGTTCTCAAGTAATTCTTTATAAAAACTCAAAAGCCCTAATTTTGCTATCACTTTGCGATCGCAAAATTAGGACTTTGAGTTTTTATAAAGAATGGAAATTAAAGGACTATTGGATAGCTTCTGTATTTCCTGCCTTAATCCACCCCTCTTGTCCTGCGGCTGTACGAACCTGCTGCCACTGTCCATCTGGGCTAGTACCCAAAATTTCCACTTCTGTATTGAAATCAACCCCACCTAATTGTTCAGATGACTGGCTTGCATCAGAACGCAGCACCAATCCAATGGGTTGCGTTACCCGTGCTCGGGCCATAGAAGGGGAAGGAGAAGGAGAGGCAGAAGGGGAAGGAGAGACAGAAGGGGAAGGAGAGGCAGAAGGGGCTGCCGCTTCTGAGGAAGCCTCAGGAGCCGGAGTTGCTGAAGGCTTCGGGGATGCCTCAGCTTCCGGGGGTATAGGATTATCATTTGGGAAAACAGGCCTTGGCGGTGGCGCAGTTAGGCGGGTAATCATATAACGAGCGGTCGTCACCCCTGCGAAGAAGAGGATGGCGATCGCCAACACAAACCCTAAAAAGAATTTCGCCACACCGGCCATCGATTTTCTCCCTGAGAGAACGTTTGAAAAGTTTTGGCAAACGTTATTTTACTGGTGCAACGCACAAGCAGAGTCAACTTTTCAAACGGATTTAGTGAAATGAAGCACCGCCCATCATCTGGCTGCTCATTCGAGAAGCCATACGTGCTTTACCAGCAGCGGCCCAGGCCTGTAAGAATTCAATCTGATCCTTGGCGGTGCGAGCCAGTGGAACAATTTGGCTGGCCGCCTCCAGGATATCGTCTGAAGTGAAATCGCGATTCTGGCTGAAGCCAATATGCATTGCCTCAATCAGGATTTGCTCAATTTCCGCTCCTGAGAAATCAGGGGTTTCGTAAGCCAATCGCTCCAAGTCGTAGCTTTGCAGATTATGAGGACGCAGCCGGGAAAGATGAACTGAGAAAATTTCCTGCCGCTCCTCCTGGTTAGGTAAACCGACGAAGAAAATTTCATCAAATCGGCCCCGGCGTAACAATTCGGGCGGTAGCGCTTGGATGTTGTTCGCCGTTGCCACGATGAACACAGGCGAAGTTTTTTCAGCCATCCAGGTAATGAAAGTGCCAAACACACGGCTGGTGGTGCCAGAGTCGCCGCGTCCATCAAACCCAGCGAAGGCTTTGTCAATCTCATCAATCCACAACACGCAGGGGGCTAGTGCTTCAGCCAATTGGATCATTTGACGAGTACGGGATTCAGACTCCCCCACCAGTCCAGCGAAGAGCCGACCGACATCTAGCCGGAGCAGGGGTAGGTGCCAGTGATGGGCGATCGCCTTCGCCGTCAACGACTTCCCCGTCCCCTGAATCCCGGCTAACAAAAGCCCGCGAGGATGCGGCAACCCATACTGCCGCGCTCGTTCCGAAAATGCGCCGCCTCGACGTAGTAACCAGTCCTTCAAATTATCAAGGCCACCGATGTCAGAAATCTTTTCTGTCGCCGGGTAAAAGTCAAGAATTTGGGTTTGGCGAATAGATTGGCGTTTTTCTTCCAAAATCAGTTCAATATCGTCGGGTTGGATAGCTTTGTGGTCGGCGATCGCCCGCGCCAACACCCGTCGAATCCGATCCATCGACAAACCTTGACAGGAGCGCACCAGGGCATCTAGCTCTCGATGCCCCAGGGATGCTCCTGTAGACGCTAAAAGGTTCTGTAGTTCCCCTTTGATTTCGTTGAAGTCTGGTAGCGGGAAATCTAGCACAGTCAGCAATTCACTCAGGTCATCGGGGATCGTGATCTGCGGCGAGAGAATTACCAGGTTTTTGGGTTGGGATTTAAGGAGGCGGGTCAGGTTCTTCAATTTACGGGCCACAGCCACGTCTTCAAGAAAGCGCTGAAAGTCTCGCAAGATAAAGATGGCTGAAGCTGAAACGGGAAGTTTCTCGACGAGTTCAAGCGCTTGCAAAGGGTTCCGACGGGCAAATCCGGCATCGTTGGGGTTACCCTGATAGCCTTCAACAAAATCCCAAGTATAAACGCTCCGGTTTCCGGCTTGGGCAACGCGGGCGATCGCCGCCTCCACTCGTTCTTCTTCCCGGGTTGGTACATAGATGAGTGGGTAGCGGGCACGCAGTAGTAGCTCAAATTCCTGATTAAAGCTCATGACAAGGCGTAGGGCGACTGCTGAAAAGGATAATGCTCGCGCAGTTGGGGCGAACAGCCATTCGTCCCTAACATCCTAACTATCTGACATAGTTTTTTTTCAAATCCTTAAGCCAAATGTTTTAAAGGGTGTTTTTTCGTGTGCCTTCTGCACGAAAAAAACACCTTCCAGACAGCTCTGAAACACGCTCCAGTCCAAAAAAAGAGGGTAGGACTTAGTCCTACCCTCTTTTGCGATTAATTAGAGATTTGCCGTTTCAACGCTTCAAGAGAAGCCCATCGGTGATCAACCTTTGTCTCAACCTCAGGTAGCTCATCGCTCAGCTCAATGCCAGGGCATTCGGAGTCGCACAGCTTACGCTGGGGGATTTCAAGACAAAGTTGTTCGTAGAGCCAGGTTTCTGGTTCAAAGTAGCCTTGAGGTGAAACCGTCTCTACTAGCTCTTCCATCAGGACTTCCCGTTCCGGCTCCAGAAGCGATTCGTCAATCGCTTCCTCCAACCAGATCATTTCGGAAGCTTTGATACTAAGACGGTGGTTGAATTGTTGCAGACAGCGATCGCAGGTCAGAGTCATAATCGTTTCAGCCTGACCCTTGACGTCTAAATAATTACCCCGGTGGCTGACTTCTACAAAGCCCTGCACAGGGGTAAGCGTTTCCAAATCCAGGAGATGCTGTTTAATCTCCACCCGTTCGGTCTGATCCGGGAGGTGAATCAGACGGGGAATGTGGATGCTAGTCATGATGACGACCTTCCGTTGTTAGTCGAGCCGACGCACCACCAGACGCCGATCCGGTTCCTGGCCTCGACTCTCCGTCTTGATATGTTCGTAGTCCTTCAAATAGGTATGCACCTGACGACGTTCTGCAGAGGACAGAGAAGGAATTTCGTATTCCTCCCCTGTCTCCAAGACACGATTTACCGCATTTTCGGCAATCTGCTTGAGCTCAGCCTGTCGGCGTGCTCGATAGCCGTTCAGCTCAATGGTGTAAGGCTGCTGGCTACCTTCCTGCTTACCCAAGTTGAGAGTGGTATTGATGAGGTACTGCATAGAATCCAATACCTCGCCGTGGGAACCCGTTAGCGCTTGAATCTGCTCGGGAGTCAGGGAGCTGGCATCAATTTCGATCCAACAGCTCCCATCATCTGCCATATGAGCGGCTTCATGCTTCACCGAGGCATCTAGCCCCGATAGCTGCAATAAGTTCTCTAACCAACTCTCGCCTTGCTGAACCTTGTCGTCCATGGGTCACACCCTTACGAAGCTTTCTTTTTGCGACCGGGTTCAAACGGGAGAGCATCCCGCGAATCCCCACTACCGGACTTGCGCTCTTCCTCTTCCACAATCTTCTGCAGGTTTTCCGGTAAAGGCTCACGCGACAGAATGAAGGTTTGTGCTGTCTGGAACAGGTTAGCGATGCTCATGTACATCAGCACACCCGCAGGCAGGGGAAAGAACAGGAACATGGTCGAGAACAGGATGGGAGTTAACTTGTTAACGGCCGCCTGTTGAGGGTTTGAGTTTGGCCCCTGGGTCTGACCTGAAAGAATTTGGTTGACGTAGAGAGAGATGCCGAAGAAGGCAACCATCCCGACGATATCCCAGTTGATTGCACCAGTAGCTTGATCAACAGCTCCAACACGGCCCAGCGCTTTGATGAACAAGAATCCTTTATTGGAGGCAAGCCCAGGCACTTTACCCTGAATTGTCACATCACCCGGCTGAAGCGCTTCAACAACACCATCTTCTGTAATGTTGATGCGATCTTGCCCTTTGGTAACGGTCCACTTGGGAGTAATTTCAGTGTCGGGATACTCCTCAATTACAGCACTGAGGGGTTTGCCCGTTGTGGTCTGGAAATCAATCCGAGTCTTCTCACCGACTGCCAATCGGCTTCCGCCGGGAATAACAGCGGCAACGGGGACGTGAACACCGTCGGAAACGTAAATGTTTTGAGGCTTAGAGGTAAAGGCTTGAGGCTGGATCTGTTCGACCTGCTCTTTCGGTAAAATTTGCAGGTTTACGGAGTAAGGCACATCAGAGAATGGTGACCCCCGCAGGGTTGCGAACAGGGCAAACAGGATGGGCATCTGCAAGAGAACTGGAAAGCAACCTGCGAGAGGATTACCAAACTCTTTGTAGACTTTGGACATCTCTTCTTGCTGCTTTGCCGGCTCTTCCTTGTAGCGCTCCTGAATCTCTTTCATGCGCTTCTGCATGGCAGGCTGAGCCACCTTCATTCGGCGCATGTTGCGAATCGAGCCAGCGCTGAGGGGGTACAGGGCAAACCGTACCACCAGAGTCAGCGCAACGATCGCAAGACCATAGCTGGGCACAATCCCGTAGAAGAAATCCAGGATTGGCAACATTACGTTGTTGGAAAGAAAGCTAACGCCAAAATCCATGTGTCTTAATCTATATCCTGCGTGCTCTGGTGGGTTGAGATGTGTGGGGTTCTGGGAAACCAATAACACCTAATCTAATGTATCGGAATCCCCAACAATTAAACGATCGGAATTACCTGCTTACCGGGGGAGCGATCGCCCCTTGACAGGGCGACCGTCGGCCACTAGACCATTGACTCCAAGACCCGATTAGCCTGCCTTGGTGACAGGAGCCTTCGCCCCAATCTTTTCGTTGATATAAGCAGCGGTTTCTCGAAAACGAGGAACTGCGCGCAGTTCCAGGCGGCTGCCATCCTTCAGGGTCAATACCATATCCCCCCATAGCCCTAAGCCACGGGGCACGGTAACCACCTGGCGGATTTCAGAGTAGATGATGTCTGAGCGATCACGCCCCATCCACCCCCCTGTCACCGAAATTCGGCGGCTTGTAATGTGGTATCGCAACCAGATGGCGCGGACGATTGAACCCACCGTCAGGGGAAGACAAATCACGGTAAAGCCCAGGAGAATATTGAAAATCAGGTCGCCAACATGGGGGCCACCTTCATAAAACGTCTCTTCACGAATGCCCATCAAGCACCTCAGCCTGCGTCAGCAATTTTCTTAATTCTCTCAGAAATTCCTGGTATTCGCACCCAACCGCATTGGGTCGAACGCTAATGACCAGTCGTCGGCCTACCTGCAAATGAGGTAGAAATTCCCGCAAAATAGCGCGAATTTGCCGCTTAATGCGGTTTCGCACTACAGCGCGCTTGCTAACTTTTTGACTGATAGAAATCCCGAAGCGGGAGGGTAAGGGCTTTGAAGATTCAACATCTCGACCGGGGGAATCGACCAGTACCAGCAGGGTGAAGTGTGAACTTCTAAACCGCCGACCACCCTGGTAAACCGCATTAAAGTCTTCTCGGCGTCTGAGCCGGTGGGTTTTTGGTAGCACCACAAAGCCATCCAGAGATCATCGTGAGTGCTGTCTGGTGGCTATCGGATGAATACCTACCTCAAAAGGAGCCCAGACAACTCAATACTTAACCCTCAGATACAGAGAGCCGTGCTCTTCCTTTGCGACGCCGTGCGCGAATGACCCGCTGGCCCGTTGCAGTTCGCATCCGTGCGCGGAAGCCGGAAACACGCCGACGCTTCCGAGAGGTTCCTTCCAGGGTGCGCTTTGTCATTGTTAGGGTTACTCCGATTCCAAAAAGTCACAATCAGTAATGGTAGCACCGAGACGTTGTAGAAGGCAAAATATTTGAGGGTTTGAGCGCTTTTGTCAGAGCAGCAATGTGGCGATCGCCCATGAAAAGTGAAAACGGATCAAGCTGTAGGAGCACAGCAAGAAGTCGGAATTCTTGAAGAACTCCGACTTCTAACAAGGTGCCACACTTCACTTTAATTGGTGTCGCCGATACCAATGATCCAGGTGCCGACGTACCGCCGTAGGGGAATATCACCCGTTGGCAGAATGAGGGCATTGAAGTAGTACATACCAGCTCGGCGAGGATTCCTGACGTTAGACATAACGACCTCAACCCGGGAGTTAGCCGGAATGGAGTCAACTGGATAGATACTGACCTCTCGGATTTCTTCGCTCCATCGCACTTCGCTGACGGGGACCTCTTGACCTTCGACGCGCAGCTCGATGTCTTCCGTGTCAAAGCTGCCATCGTAGTTTTCTGGATACGTAATGGTCAGTTGGGAGACGGCCGTGGGTAGCTTTGTCCCTGAGATTCGCAAACGATAGCGATCACGACGCCGTGGAACGCCCTCAAAGTCGAGCCGATAGCCCAGAATATTGTCTCGATCAACACCGCTGAAAATCACCAAACCGGGCAGAGATTGTGCGAACAACGCTGTACCCGTTGATGCCAGCAGCCCTACGGCGATCGCTAGAGCGGAAACGGTACGAGTGAAAGGGATTTTAGAAACCATAAACCACGCCCACACCGGGACATTACAAATGCTTAACGTTTACAGACTCTATGACTTTACCAGCATAGAAGGACAACCTGTTACGTGATGTGACGATATCTCTCCTGTAAAAGTGCCCAATCCGGACAAATCCTACAGAGCTATATTCTGAATAGTTTCTATCCAAAGACTAATTCTCTTGAATCATGCCTTGAGCTTATTTTTGCTCTTGTAGGCAGCTCAACCTCATTGAACATCAGACCTAAAAGGCCGTGCTGCTCACTTTATGAGCAGCACGGCCTTTTAGGTCTGATGTTGAATTGTAACTACTTATCCCATTCCCTCCTGACGTTCTAACTACCACGACACCAGGAATAGACTGAGCGACAGAACTTAAATCCTGTTTTTTGTCATCACCGTATAACGCATAAAAGAAAGGGTAAGTTTTGTTTTTTGTCAGTCTAGATAGCAAATTAAAGGCTCTAGTTTTGCATGCAAATAAATATGAGCGACCCAATAGTTATGGCAGACGTGGGGGACAAGAACGAACTTATTTCGTCACGTTTCTTATTTTTTGTTGAAATAGCTTGAGCATTGCTGGAAGCAATGGATAAGGCGTAACAGTTGATTACAAGATATGCCTTTAGGAGCTTTCGCGATCGCTATGATGAGACTATCAGCCTCGTCAAAAAATCAAATACTTCCTAAGACAAGTTGAAGATATGTATTGAAAAATGGGGATCACTCTTAGGATGCAAATAACTCTAGAAGATGACTAGAGCCGCTGCAAACCCAAGAATAAATACTCATTTGGTGCTGTTGAGAATCTTAAGTTATTGTGTCGTACTGTTATCGACGACAAAAGGGGAGGCATCTTAGCAACATCAGCTCTTGTCCTAAGCACTTCCCTTTCTAAAGGAAATCTAAATCCGTGCCTGATGAGCCAACGAAAATAATCCGAAACTTTTGAATGGTACTGAGGGGTTCACCCCATTTCTAGGAAGTTCGCTAGGCCTGCGGAACTTCTAACAAGCCCATCTTTAATCTTCAAAATCTCTCATCAATGCCGTCACTATTGCTGCATAAATCGCTCTTTTTAACGATTACTGCGGATGAGCAAGATGGGTACTTTTGCCAACGAGACTTTACTGAGGAACGTCCATGAAGTTATCCGTAGTTCGTGAAACTGAAGGGGGAGAACGGCGCGTTGCCCTGATCCCAGATCTGGTTAGCCGCCTGGTGCAGTCTGGTTTAGAGATCCAGGTAGAAACTCAGGCTGGAAGTGGCTCCTTTTTCAGTGACGCTGATTATGAAGCGGCAGGAGCCCACATTGTGCATGACCACTATGAAGCCTGGAATAACGCCGACATTGTGTTGAAGGTGAGCCCTTTGCACGATCGCGATGGCCAATCTGAGGTCGAGCTACTGCGGGAAGGCTCCATCCTGATTAGTCTGCTGAATCCTCTTGGGGATCCTGGCATGATGCAGCGATTGGCAGAGCGACGCATTACTGCCATGAGCATGGAGCTAATCCCCCGTACAAGTCGCGCCCAGAGCATGGATGTGCTGTCCTCCCAGGCTAGTGTGGCAGGTTATCAAGCGGTGTTGATTGGGGCTGCTGCTCTACCGCGCTTTTTACCGATGTTGACAACGGCAGCGGGTACTATCCCTCCTGCAAAGGTATTTGTGATTGGCGCTGGGGTAGCCGGGCTACAGGCGATCGCTACCGCCCGTCGTCTAGGAGCGGTGGTCGAGGCCTTTGACATTCGCCCGGCGGTGAAGGAAGAAGTGCAGAGCCTTGGGGCCAAGTTTGTGGAAGTGCCCATGGATGAGGACACCGTGGCTGAAGGAGGCTATGCCAAGGAAATTTCTGAGGCATCGAAGGAGCGATCGCGCGAAGTTGTCGCTGAGCACGTGAAGCACTCTGACCTCGTCATTACAACCGCTCAAGTGCCGGGGCGACAAGCTCCCCTGCTGGTAACTGAGGCGATGGTGGCCCAGATGAAACCGGGATCTGTCGTTGTGGACATGGCGGCAGAGCAGGGCGGCAACTGCGCCTGTACTGAGCCTGGTGGCAATGTAGTGAAGCATGGCGTCACGATTTTGGGACCGATCAATCTGCCCTCTTCCACCTCGATTCATGCCAGCCAGATGTACGCCAAAAACGTTACAAACCTGCTGAAGCACTTCATTAAGGACGGGCAGGCCAATCTGAATTTTGAAGACGACATTATTTCGAGCGTCTGTGTCACCCACGGCGGCGAACTACGGAACGCCCGCGTGAAGGCAGCCCTAGAGCAACTCCGCCAGCCCTCCATTCTGGATTAGGGTGTTGCCCCTGAATCTAAAACATTCAATGTTGATTTTTCTTACCTTGCAGTATGAAAAATCAACCCTTCCCTTCCAAGACAATTCAAGGACTTTTGACTATGACCGAACCGTTAATCGCCGCCCTGGTGGTCTTCGTGTTGGCCTCCTTTATTGGATTTGAGGTAATCAACAAAGTTCCGCCGACGCTGCATACGCCCCTGATGTCAGGATCAAACGCTATCTCCGGGATTGCGGTAATTGGCGCTTTGCTTGTGACCCTGGGTTCTGGGGTGAACTGGATCAATGCATTGGGCTTTATTGCGATCGTGTTGGCCACCATCAACGTCGTTGGGGGCTTCCTGGTAACCGATCGCATGTTGCAGATGTTCAAGAAGAAAGAAGCGAAGGGCTAAGCTATGACGAGTGTTTTGAATAACGGTATTGAACTGGGTTACTTAGTGGCCGTGTCACTCTTCATCGTGGGCCTGAAGCGATTGGGATCACCGGCAACGGCGCGGAAGGGCAACAGTTTGGCAGCAGTGGGGATGTTGCTGGCGATCGCTGCTACACTCCTCTACCAAACCCCGATGAACTTCCCGCTGATCCTCGCGGGGATTTTGGTCGGTTCTGTGATTGGCATCGTGATGGCCCAAAAGGTTGAAATGACCGCTATGCCTCAAATGGTGGGTCTACTCAACGGCTTGGGTGGGGGGGCCTCCACTCTGGTGGCAGCGGCGGAATTTGAACGGTTACTACGAGCAGGGGAAGTCCCAACCCTGAGTAACCTGATTACAATTCTGCTGAGTGTTCTGATTGGGGGTGTAACCCTGACGGGAAGCTTAATTGCCTTCGCGAAGCTGCAGGGAATTATCGGTGGTGCACCCGTTGTGTTGCCTATGCAGCGTCTGATCAGCCTGGGTCTGGTTGCTCTGTTTCTGGGGGGCAGCGTCCTGCTGATTCAGGACTCAACCCAACAGGCCATCTTCCTGGGCGTTATCGGGATTTCATTGGTTTTGGGAGTGCTGTTCACCAATCCCATCGGCGGGGCAGACATGCCCGTGGTGATTTCGCTGCTCAACTCCTTTTCGGGGTTGGCTGCCAGTGCCGCAGGGTTTGTGTTGATGAACAACATGCTGATTGTTGCTGGAGCACTGGTAGGGGCATCGGGGATCATCCTGACCCAAATTATGTGTAAGGCGATGAACCGTTCCCTCACGAATGTATTGTTCACGGCTTTTAATGACGCAAAGAAAACGACAGGTGGAGATGGGTCTGAGGTGGGCGATCGCATTGTCCATCCCATCGACTCCGAAGAAGCGGCGATGATGCTGGGCTATGCCCAATCCGTTGTGATCGTTCCTGGTTACGGGATGGCTGTGGCCCAAGCTCAACACACCGTTCGCGAATTGGCCGATCAACTGGGCCGTCTGGGTGTGGAAGTGAAGTATGCTATTCACCCGGTGGCTGGACGGATGCCAGGTCATATGAACGTACTGCTGGCCGAGGCCAATGTGCCCTATCCCCAACTCTATGACATGGAGGACATCAACCCTGAATTTGAGCGGGTAGATGTAGCACTGGTGATTGGCGCTAACGATGTGGTGAACCCAGCGGCACGGAGCAATGCTCAAAGCCCCATTTACGGCATGCCCATTCTGGAAGTAGACAAAGCGCACCACACGATTGTGATCAAGCGCGGGATGAGCGCCGGGTTTGCAGGGGTTGAGAATGAGCTGTTCTACGATGACAAGACCATGATGTTATTCGGCAACGCACGCGATGTGCTGACGGATCTGGTGGCTTCTGTGAAACAGCTATAGTGACCTCGATTCGATGAAAAAAGGAGGCTGCGAAGTCGCAGCCTCCTTTTTATTGATTAGAGCGTTTCATTTGATTAGCGTTTTGGGCACTGTCTGTTAAACCTCGCCTTAACTCATGCCCTTACCAAGCTTCGCTGACGCTTCAGTGTCTCCTTAAAAAGGAGTGGGGCTGAAATTACTCGTTCATATTTCGGTAAGTTGCCACAGCAGAAGGAGAAATCCGGTTGAGGTATCGGAAAATCCAATATTTGAAGATAGTGTCCAGAATCACTGGGAAGGTAGCAATGAACAGGAAGATAAAATCATGATTAGCTTCTAAGCCGAAGTGGCGTGCTACCCCATCCAACAATACCTCCCAGCCGTGAGGTGAGTGGAAACCAACAAACATGTCGGTAAAGAGAATGATGATGAACGCTTTGGCGCTGTCACTGAGGCCATAAACCAATTCATCAATAAAGGATTTGAGGATCTCGATCTCCTCGCGGCTATTAACCAGAATGAACATAAAAGCCACCCCAGCCAGCATATCCGAGAAGACGTTTTTAATCGCATCATTGCTCTGAAGCCGAAATTCTTCTGCCAGCTCAACCGCCCGTTCCTTCAGCGATTCTTCGATTTTCTCATCAGTCAAGTCTGGAGCCTTCCCAATGAGCCGTTCAAATCGCAGCCGCTCTTCGTAACGATTCAACTCGGTTAGAGCTTCCTCCTCCATATCCATGTTGATGAACAGAGCAGAAGCTTCCGGAGTTCGCATCCGATCCACAATAGGACCCACGACAAAGCTTTTGCTAACCTGCTGTACCAGCAACGGAATAATAACGAGTAACAGGACCAATCGGACGGCGATCGTGGTGCGCATTTTGGAACGCCGATAGTTATCAACAACGTCCCGTTCGGCATTGGGATCGAGCTCACGCTTGACCCGTTCCACACTTTTGAGAATCGAACGAGGTAGTACTCCTGTCTTATCGGCGATGGATTCTACGTTGTCTACCAATTCCTCGGTTTTAGCTCGGCGGCTGAGAGGAGTGGGACGATCGGCAAGAGAGTTCCCATTAGCCCGTTGTACTGCTGGGGTTGGGCGCTTTCCGTTACGAGCAGGTTTTTGGCTATTCTCGGAGACCACCATAATGGCGGAGGGAGGAGGCCCAGCATAGCTGTAGCGGGCGATGATCTCATCAATCGCGTTTAACTTACGCAGAATGAGGGCTGGCTTATCAATGATATTAATGCGGTACTCCTCTGTGTCGGCTTCATCCATCTGCACTTCGGTGAATGAGCGGTTGGAAAGCCGAAGCAGTGTGTTACTAGCTCGAAATTCCGCTAGCCGAACTTTGGCAATGTTGAGGTACTTCCGCAACTCGCTCTGGAAGTAGTCCATGGTGCTACGGCCGTAGTTGCCATACTCCACAGAGATACGAGCCCCATTGAAATGGTTGTCTTCAATAGCCTTAATCCGCATGGCGGCTTCGTAGGCTTCGTCAAGGGCGCGCTCAGGAGTCCGCATAAGCCATTGATTGGCACCCTGGGCTAAGCGGTTAAACACTGTGGAAACTGAGTTTTTCATAAAACTGCACTAAACACCGATAAACCCGGGGTAACGGTTCAAACGTGGAGAGGCAAGGATAAATCATGACATTGAAGGGACTTCGGGGTAAGACTAGCAAGGCCCGAATGCTAAAACCGACATTTGGGAAACGAATTTCCTTAACAGATGATTAAGGAAGATCCCCCTAGAGGGTATTTCTCAGACATAGGTACACGAAAAGTGCAACTTTTTAAACATCCCCACGACAGATAGGTGAGATCCCTGATGAGATTCGGGATCGACAACCTATCCTGTAAGCGAGGTAAAGGTGAATGAAGAAAGTATAGTATTTGAGAAAGCGGACGGCAGAATTTAGTCGCCAAGTTCCATGACTCCCCTTGTATTTCCTAACCAATGGATTTTGGGCGGCACCCGAAGTGGCAAGACCCAGCGGTTGGTGGAGCAATTTGGCACCCTAGCCCAAGTCTTAGGAGATCCCCAATCCGAACTTCCCCCACAGCCGATGCTGGTGTTCGCGGCAACGGGGGACAACCGAATTCATCTCGCAGAGCAATTAGCTAACCTACTGGGGGAAGGTAGGTCCGATACCCCACCTTTCCCCTACCCTTTTGACTCCACAACTCCTCTGGGTTTTTTTCAGGATGAGGTCATTCTGTTCTACCCCCTACTGGTAGAGCAATTGGGTATTCCAGCCCGCTTCCCGTTGCGGCTACGTCCTGAAACTGAGCAAGAATTGGCAACCCGACTGTGGCAACCGGACCTGGAAAGCGGTCGCCTCAAAATGGAAGGGGTGTCAGATTATTTTGTGGTGCGGCGATCGCTCGACCTCTTCCAGCTTGCCGCCTTTGGCACTATACCGCTGGAGAATATTCCGGGCGTTTTAGAGGATGGATTTGGATCTTCGCCTCTATGGGACGTTATTGGAGAGGTATTACAACGATGGCGGGAATGGTGCCTTGAGCGGGGATTGCTCACCTATGGCCTGGTAACAGACCTTTACTGGCGCTATTTACTACCCCATCCTGGTTATCAGGAGCGACTGCGGCAACGATACCGGGCGGTGCTGGCGGATGATGTGGATGAGTATCCGGCGATCGCTCTCCAACTCTTCAACTTCTTCCTAGACCAAGATCTCCCCGGAGTTTTCACCTTCAACCCCAACAGAGCAATTCGTCGGGGTTTAGGAGCAGATCCTCAAGCTCTCGCTAGTCTGCAGGAGCGTTGTCAAGTCCTGACATTGCCCAGCCCCTCCGATAGCTTAGGGGTAGCGTGGGCAGAAACCCTGGTGGGCTGGGTACGAGAGCCGGTGTTGTTACCAGCCATGCCAGAAACCATTCGCAGTATCCAAACAGTGTCACGGGCGCAGTTGTTGCGACGGACCGCAGAAGTCGTGATAGAGGGGATTCAATCAGGGCAAGTGGAGTCGCAAGAGGTCGCTATTATTGGACCCGGGTTGGATGCGATCGCCCGTTACACGCTGCGCGAAATTCTCAGCCGCCAGGGAGTAGCCGTGGAGGCGTTGAATGAGCAAGAACCCCTGGTGGGATATCCTACCGTACGGGTCCTGCTGACCATCATGGCGATGGTTTACCCAGGGCTGGGAGGAATGTTGGAGATGGGGGCGATCGCTGAATTGCTCATCATCCTGAGCCAACCGGCTCTATTGGATCCTCAAACCTCCACTCTGGAACAATCTCATATCGACCCTGTGCGGGCCGGGTTGCTGGTGGATCACTGTTTTGTGCCCGACTTAGAGCGACCGACCCTGTTGCCGATCACAGCATTTCCTCGCTGGGATCGTCTGGGATATCGGGCAGCAGATGCCTACGAACAGATTCGGCAATGGATTTCGGATCAACAGCTTCAGCAACAACAACGGCTAATACCCAGCCCAGTGACCCTTCTTGATCGGGCTATTCAGCGGTTTCTGTTGGGGGGAAGTCATCTGGCTTACGATCGCCTGGCCGCCTTACGAGAGTTTATGGAAACGGCGCAACATTATTGGGAAGTAGACTCTCGCCTATTTCAGGTAGAGGC
The DNA here is from genome assembly GCF_014695575.1 of Leptolyngbya sp. FACHB-8. Taxonomy (GTDB): domain Bacteria; phylum Cyanobacteriota; class Cyanobacteriia; order Elainellales; family Elainellaceae; genus Vacuolonema. The sequence goes on from NZ_JACJOO010000050.1 coordinate 24,844, forward strand.
GTCCAATCCCCAGGGTCGCCGCCGAGACATGAGCACCTCAGTAGGGCATTTCATCACGCTGCTCCGCAATGGCACCCTCACCGCGGATCCCTATCCGGCTCGACCGATTACAGAACGCAAGGCCGTTACCCTGGCTACGATTTATCAATACCGGGCAGCACGGCTATTCCATCGTTGGCAGTTCTGGCTGGATGCGGGCTCTCCCCTTTGGCTCACCGGGAACAGTGACCTATTTGGGGCTCCCCTGATGTTGCAGGAATGGTCAGGTCGCCCCTGGACAACGGCTGATGTTCTGGAGGCTGATCAACAGCGACTGGAGCGGCAAGTGCGAGATTTGTTGCACCGGACGGGCGATCGCGTCTATCTGTGCCACAGTGATCTCGCTACCACCGGTCAAGAGCAAACTGGACCGTTGCTTACCCTCGTCAATGCAGCCCGGCCATTGGAGGAATACAGCCATGAAGTAAGGGGATAGCTTACACCGTTTATAGCCCCTGGCTGGCACTCTACAAAATCTTAACTATGAGCGAGAGGAGGGCGATCGCCCTCTTCTCGCTCATTTGTTTCTATGAAACACACTTGTTTATTTCATATTTCACTGGACGAAATCGTTCTACTCTTCCACCAGTGAGACGCTCATAAGCTGCAAGCTCTGGTCGAAGGCGTTATATGAGATCCACCTGACGAGCTAACAAAGAGTTTGTCGCCCTTGCAGGGAACTTTGCGCTCAGGAGGGATGGGGTTTTATGGTTTACAGCGGGCAGAAGAAAAGGGTTAAGCCCCCTAATCCTTTCCTTCTGCCCTAACATAAGTGCGTATAGCTATAACGGCAGTCCCATCTGTAAGGGTCAAGGGGCGGAATCTCCTTGGCGTTTTCTGGTGCAAGATGGCAGTAGAGACAACCACAGCAAGCTGAGAGCCGAGGTTTAAGTCCATGGAGGATAAAAGCATTGAGGCATTGCTCGCCGACCTGAAAAGTGAAGACGAAGAGGTCCGCGAGTTAGCCACCCGTGAACTCTGGCGGCGCTGGTTCACGCAAAAGGGAACTTATGGCCTAGAAATCTTGGAACAGAGCCAAATTTTGATGGAATCTGGCAAATATTTGCAGGCTGAGCAAGTGCTGACTCAGCTAATTGACGACCAACCAGATTTTGCAGAAGCCTGGAATCGTAGGGCTGTCCTCTATTTTGTCCAGCACCAATATCGAAAATCCCTGGCAGACTGTGAACAAGTTATTGCCCGCAACCCTATCCATTTCGGAGCCATTCATGGCAAGGGATTATGCCATGCCGCTCTGGGCGAATATGTTGCTGCCATCCAAGCCTTTCAGCGAGCGTTAACCCTTCAACCCCATGCCGTTGCAAACCAACGACTTATCCTGGAGTGCAATGCCCGTCTGAGCTAATTCCTGGTTACTAACTTATAAGAGGTTATCTAGGAGCCAGTTGGACTCCCAGAGAGTATAAGTACCGAAGCGGAGCTTGGACATCAGGAAGCGAAATGCCCTATCGCAGCTTTAAAAACTTGGAAGACACACCATCTAGATGGTGTGTCTTCCAAGTTTTCAGGGGATTTTAGAGTGACTTAGGATTGAGTGACTTAGGATTGAGCGTCTGTTTGCAGAGCTTGTACTTGCAGGAAAGTCATCATCTGCTCTAGACCGCGCTGGATGCGACGGGTAACGGTCATAGGGCTGACACCGATCCGCTCAGCTACTTCCTTACGAGACAGTTCGTTGAAAAACACAAACTCCACAGCAGCGCGGGTCTTATCTTCCAACTGGTTCAGGGCACGCTGGAGCTGCTGGCGGTCTTCCTCCAGACGCTGGATGGCCTGGTAGTTGATATCCGGCAGGGTCTCGCCCAGAGTGATGGTGGAATCCACTTGTTGAACCGTTGCATCCAAGCTGAGGGGCAGGCGGTTCTTCACAGCTACACGCACTTCATGCCACTCTGCCAGGGAGATACCGAGGGCGTCTGCAACTTCCCGTTCGTTGGGATTGCGTCCCAGATCTTTAGTCAACTGAATGCGAACGCGCTGGCCTTCTTTCTGGAGATCTTGCCAACGGCGGGGTACTTTCAGGGCACTGCCACGATCGCGCAGGAAGTGCAGCATTTCGCCACGGATGTAGGGAACGGCGAAGGAACTGAAGGCACAACCCTGGCTCGGATTGAATCGCTCAATAGCCCGGATTAAACCCAAATAGCCAATCTGTTCGAGATCTTCATAGGGTTCTGCACATTGGTGGCTAACACGGTGGGCAATCTTGCGTACCAGACCGGCATTGAGCTGAACGAGTCGGTTGCGAATGCTCACAGACGGGTTCTGCTGATAGGCCATCAGCAATTCCATGCTACGAGACCGAAGGGAGGAGGAATTAGCCGTCATCTGTGGATACCTGCGGGGTTTGATTTAGGCTAATTCTCTAAGGATGGCGAGGTAACAACCATCGTTAATTCACTGGGAAATGTGGGGCGAGACCCCTAACTAGCTCAGCGTAATTACGGAATGTTGTGTAACCCTACGGATGAGCCCGTTTGAGGCTTGAAGCGATCGCCTCCTGCGGTTATAGTTCCCGAATTTGCTGTAGCTGCGACAATTCGAGAAATCTTCTGCCTCTATCTAAGGGTATAGAGAGGCATGAACCTATCGTTAACAAAAGGAAACTATTGGTTACTTCGTAATGCGAAGTCAGCAATTGAACAACTGAAATTTAGCAAATAGTTTAGAGTAGGGGAGTATGGAAGCGTAGAAAAGGCATGAATATCTACTGCCCCTGATAGAAGGGGGTGTTTGAAAAGAAACTTTTGCAGTTTCCACTAGCAAAACATTGGTCTCTCCGTGGACCTCTTCAAGCATCTTCTAAAAATTTGATGACTCAGGTCAGAAGGTGTTTAAACCATGCATACCTTTGGAGATTGATTGAGTTATGACCAGCACGAGTAATTTTCGTAAGGCATTCCGTGATGCGCAAACTCAGGCTCTAGTCGGGCCCAATGTTATTAAGAATGCGCTGCCCTATTTGGGTGGTGGGCTGATTCTGACCGCCCTGGGTACCTATGGCGGATTGGGTGTGATCCAGAGTAACCCAGGTCTGTTTATGACCACCTTCTGGGTGGCCTTTGTTGCTGAATTGGCCCTTTTCTTTGTTGCCCAGGGCGTCGCAGCTAAAGGTAATAACGGAACTGCACTACCGCTTTTAGCCACCTATAGCTTGCTATCAGGGTATACCTTGAGCGGTTTAGTCTTTGTGGCTCTTGGGACTGTAGGCATTGCTAGCCTCGGTATTGCCGCTTTGGGATGTGGAGTCACTTTTATCGCTGCGCGACAAATTGGCTCTAACCTATCTGAACAAGATGGCATGGCCCTGTCACAAACTATCCGTATTGGCATTATGGCCTTGTTCGTTGTGCTAATCGCACAACTGGCCCTTTCCCTATTTGGGGTATACACTCCAACTTTCATAGAGATTGCCATCTCTGGGATAGGCGTATTGCTGTTTGTTGGTTCAGCCGTTGTCGACTTTTTTGTGTTGCCTCGGGCTTACCGCGATGAGCAGTATCTATCAGCAGCTTTGTCGATGTATCTGACCTACATCAACCTGTTCGTGTTCATTCTGCGGCTGCTAATTGCTTTGAACCGTGATTAGGAACAAGCGATCGCAGCGTTGAATGCAGCCAGTCTGCTGTGAGTAAAAGAGAGGGTAGATGCTTTGCATTTACCCTCTCTTCGTGTCTTAACCTAAATGGCCTGAAGTGAGTGAGAGCAGTACTTCCCACTCATTCCTGATATCCCAACTAACGCGACAAAGGCTATAGCTGTGCCCAAGAAGTACAGGGTTGTGGTGTAGGCTAGGAGAAAAGGGAATTTTTACTCCGATTACAGGCGGTTTTAACGATATGAACGAAGGGACGTTTCCAACGCTCTATCTTGGCCTTCTGGTGAGCTTGCTCTCCATCGCAGCGGTGTTTTTGGTTCGTCAGGTTCTACGCACACGGCGTACTGAAACTCGGCTGAATCGGTTGCAAGCTCAACTGAAACAAGGAAAAGGAAATGCGCGGGAACATTACGAATTGGGCAGTATTTTGTTGGACAAGCGCCTGTACACTCAGGCGATCGCTGAGTTCCAAAAAGCGCTGAAGTCTAAAGACTTAGAAGGTGCTGAGAATAAAGCACTGCTGCACAATGCCGTGGGCTACGCCTATGCTGCCCAGGAGCAATATGACCTTGCCATCCGTAACTATAAAGAAGCCGTGGATCAGGTGCCGGGTTATGTGACGGCTCTAAACAACCTTGGTTTTGCCTATGAGAAGAAACAACTGGTTGCCCAGGCTTTAGAAACCTACGAAGCAGCCCTCAAGTCAGAGCCTAAAAATAGCACGGCGAAGCGCCGAGCAGAGTCTCTGCGAAAACGCTTAGTCCCATCCACCTAGTAAAAAAGAAAAATTGCGGGTGCAATGCACCCGCAATTTTTCTTTTTGGGCTTCAGAGCCTGTTTTAAAGGTAACGCGTCCTAGTCTTCTGCCGGAGCCAGGTCGAATAGAACTGTCGTCATGTAGCGTTCTGCCCACTCGGCTCCGAAGGCTTTTTCGAGAACACGACGGGTCTTGTCATTCTGCTGTTGTTGAGTGCAGTAACGCTCCTGTCCGGCCATGATCTCGCTACGTTGCTCCGGGGTAGATGGCGTGGCGATCGCCCGCTCACAATGCACCGTCATATAAGCTTCCACCTGATTCAAAAATGCCGTCTCCTCCTCGGGAGATTGGGGCCGGATAAACAGGCAGAAGTCTGAGAAGATCGTGGCCCACGTCGGAAAACTGCGGTTGTCTGAGAACTCCGAGGAAGGAAGTGCCTGGAGAGACTGTTGGTAGGCGTCGGGTAGGGTATGGTCAGAACGAACTGGGGAGAGATCGGCAATGGCCATACTAATTTGTCCTCGACCTCCAACTAAATCAGCCCCAAACATGGGTAAATCATAGTCTGGGCGGGGAAACATTACACAGTGCAAAATATCTAAGCCCTGGCCTACTTTAGCCAGTTCCAGATGAATTTTGCGAAACTGTGGTGTCTGGTAGCAGCGGTTCTCAATGATCAATTTTTCCCCTTCGAGTTTGCCTTCCACGTACCCCAGGTCTTCGGGTAGATGGTAAGGTTGCAGCTCTAGATGATGCTGCCAAACCGCTTCCAACCGATCCGCCAGTTGGTGAATCAGGGGGTGAAGTTGGCTTCGAAGAGATGAGGTAGAAGAAGGCATACGGGAATTCAAGATCGCGATATAAAGATATGAGATGATACGTTCCCGACGGGGAACTGTAAGCTTTAGAAACAGAGAAGCAACTGTATCCAGGTCACCAAGTAGGATGGATTGCAGGAGGCCCGCAATCACCAAGACAACTACCTGAATAACGTAGTCACTATAGGAATCATTATGTCAGGTCAAATACTGGGCGATCGCTACGAAGTTGAACAACAGCTAGGGAAAAAAGCAGGGCGCTGGACATTATTGGCCCGTGACCTTATCACGGATTCCCCAGTCATCCTGAAACTCTTGTTCATTGACGAGAACATGGCCCCCGATGACCTGAAACTGTTTAAGCGGGAAGTGGATATCCTGCAAACTCTGGAACATCCAGCTACGCCCCGCTACTTGGGCTATTTCGAGATTGCCCTACCCCGCAATGGCAAGGGGTTAGCCCTAATTCAAAGCTATATGCCTGGGAAATCGTTGTACCGCTACATGGAGGAAGGACGCCTCTTGACAGAGGCAGAGGCGTGCCAGGTCGCACGCATTGTCCTGGAAATTCTGGTTTACCTACACGGTAGAAAACCACCTATTATTCATCGCGATATCAAACCCGGCAATATTCTGCTTTCGGAAGATCCGAGCCAACTGATGTCACAAATCTGTCTAGTGGATTTTGGTTCGGTCAAATCTCTAGCTCCTAGCGATGGAACCACTTTTAGTCTGGTCGGCACGGATGGATATATCCCTCCCGAACAAATGGGACGACGCGCTGTAACTGCATCAGACCTCTACAGTCTTGGAGTTACGCTGGTATCTGCAATCACGGGAATGGATCCTCAGGATATGCCGAAGCGGGGCTTCCGTTTGGAGTTAGAAAAGTTTCTAACGATTAACCCAGAGCTATTTGAATGGTTCCGGAAAATGACGGAGCCCGAGCTGATGCAACGATTTCGACAAGCGGATGAGGCCTTAGCTTCATTACCTCGACTGTAAGCCGCAGGGAAACCAACAATCTCTAAAATTTGCAGAATACCTCCATTGATATTGCTATTGCAGCTAGTTAGGATATCAAGAGCATTTTGAAGCCTTGCTCTAAAATGCTCTTGATATCCTAACTAGCCACGCAAGGGTATAGTTAGAACAGGCTATGGAAAGAAGCTAAGCGACTACGCTGCACCCATAAAACAGCAGAAAAGCGGGTAAAACGGATTACAGGAGACGTTCATGTTATTTGGTCTTGGCTGGCCTGAAGTCGCAATTATTGCGGTTTTGACTATTATAATTTTTGGGCCAAAACGCATCCCAGAATTGGGCAGTGCCCTGGGAAAAACCCTACGGGGATTTAAGGAAGAAATCAAAAGTAATAGTGGTGAACTGGAAGAAGGCGACGACACCAAGGAATAACTTCCAATCCATGCAGAGAATATGCTTGGTGTTTAATACTAAGCACATTCTCTGTATGGATTGCTCCATATTGGGACTTGTGCATTAATGTCAGTTGCAGCCGTTTTCGTTATGCCAAAAATGGCTATGAGTATATCTATTACAGCGCTTTTCAAGCGCTCAAAATACGGTTGTTTTTGTGAGAGACGCGCAGAGCGCGTCTCTCACAAAAACAACCGTGGCTGATTCAAGTGCGAAGCGCTGTAAGTAAATCTTTTAGAAGTCGTTTAAAGACTAATTTAGAAGGTCGATTTTCCATGCCTTTCAGCTAGAAAATCAACCTTCTCAAACAAGTTTTTAGGAGGTTTCTGCATAAGAATCTACCCAGGATGTTGGTGCTTTGCCCGCTTCGCGGGCAAAGCACCAACATCCTGGGGATAATTTCATTGTTGGAAATCTCCTTAGACAAGTTCTTCCAATTCAACACCGTCAGAAGAACCATTATCTGAAGCAGTTGCTTCTGAGAATTCGGTGTTGGCCTCAGTTTGAGTTGTGGGAGTTTGGAGGGCGATCGCCTCTTGCAACGGCCGCCGGGCATCGATAAGGGCGATCGCCCGCTTCACACTCTCCGGCAGAATCACCACGAGGCTACCGTCGGGCGCGTTGTCGAGGGTTTGATTAACTGCTTCTGTCTCATTCAGTATCACCGTGTAATTCATGTTGGGCTGAATTTGCCGGATACCTTCAACGATGAGCTTGGCAGCGTCACCTCGCGGGCGACCACGGGTATCATCGTCCTCTTTGACAATGATGCGATCAAACATGGCAGCAGAGAGCCGACCCACGGTGATGAAATCTTCGTCGCGGCGATCGCCAGGTCCTCCAATCACGCCAATTCTTTCACCATCCCAATTGCGAATGAAGCCACCCAAAGCCTCATAGCTATGGGGGTTATGCGCATAATCTACCAGGGCATGAAACTTACCCAGATTGAATAGATTCATTCGGCCTGGGGTCTGATTTGCGGATGCTTGGAATGTCGCCAGGGCAGCTCGAATCGTCTCGATAGGCACCCCTTGAGCAAATGCGGCCAGAGAAGCCGCTAGAGCGTTGGCAATCATAAACGGAGCTCGGCCGCCCATCGTCAGGGGCACATCTGCCGCTCGCTCGATACGTAGCGTCCAGTCGCCTTTGAGAATACAGAGGTAACCGTCTTCATACACCGCCGTCAAGCCTCCCTGAGCCGTATGGCGCTGAATGATAGGGTTCTCTGGATTCATGGAAAAATAGGTGATCTGCGCTTTAGCTCGCTTTGCCATCGCAGTGACTAAAGCATCATCGGCGTTTAGCACAACATAGCCATTAGGGCTGGTGGATTCTGCTACCACACTCTTCAGGTGAGCCAGATCCTCAACCGTATCGATATCGCCAATACCCAGGTGATCGGCAGCGACATTCAACACAACCCCTACGTCGCACTGGTCAAATCCCAGGCCAGAACGGAGGATACCGCCCCGCGCCGTCTCCAGCACGGCAACTTCTACAGTTGGGTCTTGCAGGATAACCTGGGCACTCTGAGGACCAGTCGTGTCCCCTGCTTCTGCCAGGAAATCGCCAATGTAAATCCCGTCTGTTGTGGTGTAACCCACAATCTGCCCGGTTTGTTTGAAGATATGGGCGATCAGGCGGTTAGTAGTAGTTTTTCCATTTGTCCCAGTAACGGCAATGATGGGAACTCGGCTAGGGGTTCCCGGTGGGAACAACATATCAACGATCGCCGCTCCCACATTGCGAGGGGTGCCTTGACTGGGGGAGAAGTGCATCCGCAGGCCTGGTGCCGCGTTGATTTCGACGATGACTCCATCCACCTCGCGCATAGGACGAGAAATATCCTCAATCACCATGTCGATGCCAGCAATATCCAGACCGACAATACGGGCTGCTCGTTCGGCGATCCAGAGGTTTTCAGGGTGAATTTCGTCAGTGCGGTCAATGGCAATGCCACCTGTACTGAGGTTGGCTGTCGCCTTTAAGTAGCAGATTTCTCCAGCGGGCAGCACTGTTTCTAAAGTGTAGCCCTGGCGATCAAGCATTTGAAAAGCAGCGCGATCGAGTTCAATAGCGGTCAGAACGTTAGCGTGGCCTGAACCCCGCAGTGGATCGCTGTTTGTTTCATTAACCAATTCTTGAATAGTGGACTTGCCATCACCGATAACATGAGCAGGAACCCGCTCAGCCACCGCAACCACTTTGCCATTGATGATCAGAATGCGGTGATCACGGCCAGTATAAAAGCGTTCTACAATAACCGATCGCGTCTTAGATTCTTCCAGAGCGGCTTCGTAGGCTTCCTCCGCTTGCTCCATGGTCGTGAGGTTAATACTGATACCTCGGCCATGGTTACCGTCTAACGGCTTAATGACGATAGGAAAGCCACCTACCTCATCGATGGCTTCTTCTAGCTCATCCTCATAGTAAATAACGGTGCCTCGGGGAACGGGAACCCCAGCGTCCTGGAGAATCCGCTTTGTCCCTTCCTTATCACTGGCTAGCTCTACGCCTAAGATCCCGCTAAAGCTGGTCAAGCTCGCCTGAATACGTTTTTGGTGAACCCCGTAGCCAAGCTGGATGAGCGATCGCACACTTAACGGCATCCAGGGAACATTGCGCTCCTTAGCGGCTGTGACAATATGCTCGGTGCTGGGCCCAAGGGAGGAGTCCTGGGCAAATTCTTGTAAATCCCGTAAATCTTGCTCTAGCTCTTCAGCCGGGTAGGTGCCGCGATCAACAATGCTTTGGCAGAGACGAACAGCAGCCCGCGCAGCATAACGTCCGGCCTGCTCATCTTCGTACTCAAATACGACCTGATAGATTCCGGGCTCTGAGGTTTCCCGAGTGCGGCCAAAGCCAACGGGCATCCCGGCCAGGGTTTGCAACTCCAGAGCAACATGCTCGACAATGTGCCCCATCATCGTGCCTTCCTGAACACGCATCAGGAAACCACCACGACATCCAGGGGAGCAGAAGTGCTCGACCAAACTCGGAAGGGTTTCCACTAAGCCTTCATAAAAGCCCGGTATTTCGTTAGACGGCCGATTTGCTAAATCCTCCAGATCCAGTCGAGCAACGATTAGCTTCTTATACCGGATACTCCAGTAATTTGCCCCTCGCAGTGTTTGAGTCTTAAGGATTTTCATACAGGATTAGGTCTGAAGGTGAGAGCAGATGCGGGCCATCACAACAAAGCTCTAGTGTCCTTTGCCAGGAAACCATCAAACTGTTCCTGGAGAACACTTTGACGACGAGTTGTTGCCAATAGGTAGAGCGTCCGTAAAAAGAGTCTGAAGGAATCGAGCATGCGTTCATTAAGACGTTAATTACGAACCCCTTAAGGAGAGAGTGATTTAAGGATAGTTTAGTAGCAAAACTATCAAAAAGTTGGTAAAACCTTACAATCGCCAATACCAAACGACTATTTCTATCGTGAATTAGACGTGTTTGGGCAGAAGCTTTCGCTTGTAATAATCGTAGCGATCGCCATGGCACATAATGTGCACCTTCATGTTGTGAATACTGAGAGGATCGCTTGTTCCCACGCTGGGCTGGTTTGTGAATGAAATGTTTCCGGCATCAATGACTGTAACGGTGCCTTTCCCGATGACCTGGAACGATCCATCCGACTCAAACATGGCACAGGTGTCTTCATCAATGCCAATGCCCAGGCGATCGGGATAGGAGGCGATCGCGCTCATCAGACGGGCCATCCGGTTTCGGTTGTGGAAATGTTGATCCACAATCACATCTGGAATAATGTTGAGTCCGGCGGTCAAGTCAACCAGAGAACGGTTGGGTGATTCTCCACTGCCGCCCCCAGCAATCATATGCTGGCCCATAATGGCAGCCCCAGCACTGGTGCCACCGAGGGTAACTTCGCCAAGTTGAGCGCGAATGCGAACCTTATCCATGATAGGCGTATCGGCCAGCAGACCACAGAGCCGCAGTTGATCGCCCCCGGTGATAAACACCCCCGTGCAATCGTCCAGGAAGCTTTGCCAATGGGGATCATCAGCTTGCTCCCGTTCGCGAACATCGATCACCTCAATGGCCTTGGCTCCCATATCCTCAAAGATGGTTTGGTAGCGGTTGCCAATGATCACAGGTTCCCGTGAGGCAGACGGAATAATCGCAATTCGGGCATCGGTGCCACCCGCACGATTAAAAAATGTTGTAAGTATCATCCGTCCGTGGACTTTGTCCTCGGCACCACCGATTACCAGTACTGCTGTATTCGTTTTCTCGGACATCCTGGGAAGCAGGGTTTCAGTTTCCAATTGCAGCATCATACCGTTCCTTGGGGTGAAGTTGGTGATTTGCCGCAATAACCGGTTTAGGGCAAACGTTTGTTTTTTCATGAGTAGAGAACCCTAATCCGGTCTGGTTAGCGGAATCACTCATCGGGCTAGCCACGATAATCGAAGAGGGGGGCGATCGCTTTTGCAGCGCTTTTCATAAGACAAGACCTCACGCTTCTAATGCAATCAACCGATCCTCATATCCTACCCGTTCACTCCGTCCACGTTCGATCGAGGTGTTTGAAACGTTCCATATCTGGAAGATTTCTAGGAATTGATGTTTAGGATGACAGGCACACCAGAATCAATTCATTCAACCCCTTCTAAATTAATCTATCGGACAGCGCCTGTTGTTGAGACAGGAAACCTTGACATTTTGGACTGTTTTCAGGGCTTGAAGCTTATCAGAAGCAGGACTTATGCATTTGTGTTGTGGTGGGGTGCGAAGTACCCCACCACAACACAAATGCATAAGTCCTGAGAAGAATGGCTGTGTTTATTCTCAATAGTTCAAACTTTCAGGTGGTTGCTATATCGTTGAAAGGGGCGAGAAAAATTGCTCATGATGGACAGATGGCAATATTTGGGCAATGACAATGATGGATCTTCAGGGGCCATTACCCCTCCGCTTTGATGTAGTAACCCTATTCCCCGATTTTTTTACCTCGCCGCTTGAGTCTGGGTTAATGGGTCGAGCTCTGGCCAACCGTATTGCTGAGGTGCATTTCACAAATCCGCGCGATTTTGCCATAGACAAACACCGGAAGGTGGACGATGAACCCTATGGCGGTGGTGTGGGCATGCTGCTGAAACCGGAACCCATTTTTGCGGCGATCGAATCCTTACCCGTGTTACCCCGTCGAGAAGTAGTCTTTATGACACCTCAAGGGGAGCCGATGCGGCAAGGGCTATTTCAAGACATGGCCCAGAATTACGATCAGTTAGTGATTCTCTGTGGTCACTATGAAGGGGTTGATGAGCGGGTGTTAGAGTTAGTGACCCGCGAGGTTTCTCTGGGAGATTTTGTTCTGACCTGTGGAGAAATTCCAGCCCTGGCATTGATGAATGGAGTGATTCGTTTGCGGCCTGGAACTGTGGGTAAAGAGGAGTCGTTAAAGGCTGAAAGTTTTGAGGCCGGTTTGCTGGATTACCCGCAATATACCCGTCCGGCTGAGTTTCGAGGAATGAAGGTGCCTGAGGTGTTGCTGTCAGGAAATCATGGGGCGATCGCGCGTTGGCGACATGAACAACAGCTTCGGCGCACCCAAGAGCGCCGACCTGACCTGTGGGAAGCCTGGGTTGAACAACAGGCATCTGAGATTAAGCCTATTTGAACGGACCCTGTAGGCAAAGCAAGAAGCCGCAGTTCCTTGGGAACTGCGGCTTCTAAAGTTTTTGTCTCCACAGATTTTTATTCTGTGAAAGTCAAATTTTGTTTAGAGCAATCCGACAAAATGGAGAGGGCCGTGACCACTAATCAGCTCCACCAGGAGGGCCAGGAAGCCCAGCATAGCGAGACGACCATTCCACACTTCGGCACCCGGCGTCAGGCCCCACTCCCACCCCTCAGGCGGGTAGATCTTCATCGTATCGTTGGGACGCAGGGTTTCGGCCACATCCACACTGGGTTTATTGAGGGCATCTACCACAATCTTTGCCAGCTCGTCGATGAAGATGGGATGAGTATTCAGTGCAGGTACCCGTTGAAAGGTGTGAATTCCCGCCTCTTCTGCGATCTCCCGATACTCGATGTCAATTTCCTGAAGGGTTTCGATATGCTCGGAGACAAAGCTAATGGGCACAACCAGTAGCTTATCTACACCCCGCTCAGCCAGCTCCGTGATTGCATCCTCGGTGTAAGGCTTCAACCACTCCACAGGGCCAACTCGGCTCTGGTAAGCCAGAGTGTACTCATTGGGTCGATTGAGGGTCCGCATGATTAGCCGCGTACATTCCTCAATCTCCTGCTGGTAAGGGTCTCCCGCTTCCTCTACGTAGCTCACGGGCACCCCATGGGCACTGAAGAAGATGTGAACGGAGTCAGGATTTTCAAACTGAGAAAGCTGTTGGGCGATCAAATCTGCCATGGCTTGCAGATAGCCCGGACGCTGATACCAGGATGCAATGACAGTGTGCTCGGGTGGCTTGAGGTCGGGGTGTTCCCGCCACAGCTTCTCAAGTAATCGGAAGCTAGAACCGCTGGTGCTAATGGAGAACTGGGGGTAGAGGGGAAGGATGACTAGGCGCTCAACACCATCGCGTTTGATGCGGGCGATCGCCTCCTCCGTAAAGGGATACCAGTAGCGCATCCCGATATAGACCTGAGCCTCCTGACCCTGGCGGGTTAACTCTTGCTGGAGGGCTTGCGCCTGCTCTTCCGTGATACGGCGGAGGGGCGACCCACCACCAATCTGACGATAGTTTTCCTGGGATTTGCCGCTGCGGCTGGTTGCAATAAACCAGGCCAGGGGTTTTTGCAGCCAGGGAATCGGCAAACGGATGATTTCTGGATCAGCGAACAAGTTGTAGAGGAAAGGACGTACATCCTCTAATTTGTCCGGCCCGCCCAGATTTAACAAGAGGACACCGACTCGACCCATAGCTCCCACTGCTTCCCTCGTTGGATGGTTGGATTAGTTTAATCTTTGTAACCGATTTTAACAATGATTTTAGGAAGACACACTATTCCAGAGGGGATTACCCTGGCATTGCCGCTGAGTTACCCTACCCATCATTAGTGCGAATATTTCCTATTATGCGGGATGGCGCGGCGGCTTCAAGAATGAATTTTAGGTAGAAACCATAAGGTTTCCGTGCAAAACTTGTAGCCCTCGCCCTGGGATTAACAAAAAACGGGGAATGTTAGAAGCAATCTCCCCTTTAGCCCTGAGTCTGTCAAAACTGATAGAGCTTTACGCACAGGTTATGTTTGAACAGCTGCAATTCGCGCGGCTTTTCAAACATAACCCTTCTGGTTTTAAGGAGATTTCCAACAATGAAATTACCCCCAGGATGTTGGTGCTTTGCCCGCTTCGCGGGCAAAGCACCAACATCCTGGGTAGATTCTTATGCAGAAACCTCCTAAGTGCGTAGTGCGATCAACTCAAGAAGAAGACCCGTAACCTCCACCCCCCGGAGTTTCCAGAATCAGCGTATCGCCTGGGTGTACCGCAACTTCTGTGCAGCCCTTGAGAAATTCGATTTGGCCGTCTTCTCGCTCAACAATATTGCGCCCGATGACCCCCGGTTCCCCTCCAGCTAATCCAAAAGGTGGAACTTTACGATGGCCTGACAGAATGGAGGCCGTCATTGCCTCTCGAAATTCAATCCGACGAATAACCCCATTTCCACCAGCATATTGCCCTCTACCACCGCTATGGGGGCGAATCTTAAAGCTCTCAATTAAAACCGGGAAGCGCCATTCCAGCACTTCCGGATCCGTGAGCCGAGAGTTTGTCATGTGAGTATGGACAGCATCAGTTCCGGCAAAGCCTGGTCCCGCCCCTGAACCACCACAGATTGTTTCGTAATATTGATAGCGCTTGTTGCCAAAGGTGAAATTATTCATGGTGCCCTGACCTGCTGCCATCACCCCCAAAGCACCGTAAAGAGTATTGGCGATCGCCTGCGACGTCTCCACATTCCCCGCCACTACCGCCGCCGGATAGGTTGGATTGAGCAAACACCCTTCCGGCACACTGATGCTCAGAGGCTTCATACAACCAGCATTCAGTGGAATGTTATCGTCCACCAGTGTGCGGAATACATATAGGACTACAGCCTTACAGATAGCGAGAGGGGCATTGAAGTTGTTGGGTTGTTGGGGAGAGGTGCCTGTGAAATCCAGGGTGGCAGAGCGAGTGGGGTGGTCGATGGCGATCGCCACCTGAATCTGCGTTCCATCATCCATGCGATAGGTAAACTGCCCATCAGACAGCACCGTAATCACCCGCCGCACCGACTCTTCTGCATTGTCCTGAACGTGTTGCATATAGGTCTGCACTTGCTCTAACCCATAGCAGCTAACCATCCGCTGCAATTCCTGCACCCCTCGCTTATTGGCCGCCACTTGCGCCTGCAAATCTGCCAGGTTCTGCACAGGGTTACGTGCCGGATACTGCCCAGTGGTTAAAAGTCCCAGAATTTCGGCTTCTCGGAAATGCCCATCCCGAACCAGCAGCACGTTATCGAGTAAAACACCTTCTTGTTCGATCGTCTGGCTGTGAGCGGGCATGGAACCTGGGGTCATGCCCCCAACATCCGCATGATGACCACGCGAAGCTACATAGAAGAGCGGAACCGTGGGTGAATCCGGGGGAAAGACCGGCGTGATAACTGTGATGTCTGGGAGATGGGTGCCGCCGTTGTAGGGGTTGTTGGAAACATAGACATCGCCCGGTTGTATAGAATCACCCACTGCTGAAATCAAACTCTTCACACTTTCGCTCATGGAGCCAAGGTGAACGGGAATGTGAGGGGCATTGGCAACCAATTGCCCCTGAGAGTCAAATAGGGCACAGGAGAAGTCCAACCGCTCTTTGATGTTGACGGAGTAGCTGGTGTTCTGGAGGGTGACGCCCATTTCTTCGGCGATCGCCCGAAATAAGTTATTAAAGATCTCGAGCAGAACGGGGTCGGGCTGGGTCGATGGGTAGGGGGATGGATGGGTCGATGGAACAGAATTGTCCCCCATCTGAGCCTCAGCAAGTTTGGTGAGTAGCAGACTGGACTGTGCCGTGAGTGTAGCCTCCCAACCGGGTTCAATAACGGTGGTGCTGGTGGGTTCAATGATGAGGGCTGGGCTGGGGATGCGATCGCCCACCCCCAAATCACTCCGCCGGTAAACCGGAACCTCATGCCACGCACCACCACTATAAAGAGACACCATTGCAATGGCCTCTTTCCTTCTGCCGTCTGCCTCCTGCCCTCTGCCTTCCTCCCTACCTAACTCACCAGCTACATCCATTGCCCCGATCGCTTCCACAGAAACCGCTTCCACTACTAGAGGTCTGTTTTCCATGCTGAAGCCGTAGCGTTGCTGATGTTGGGCTTCAAATTGCGATCGCAAACTCGCCAAATTCCCCCAATTCACCAGCAGAGACGAGTCGGTACCCTGGTAGCGAAGGTGTACCTTGGCAACAATTTGAATTTGGCCCGCGGATTGTAACGGAGCATCGCTGGCTGCCGCTTTAATGCCCTGTTGCTGGAGGTCGTCTCGACCCGCTATGGCTAATTCCGTTAATACCCGTTCCAAAGTGGACAGCAGCGCTTCGGTGAGTTCTGCTTCGATGGCGCGTTCTCGGAGCGATCGCAAATCCGCCAATCCCATCCCATAAGCCGACAGCACACCTGCATAAGGATGCAGGAAGATTTGCTTCATGCCCAAGGCATCGGCGATTTGGCAGGCATGCTGTCCTCCCGCACCTCCAAAGCAACACAGGGTGTACTCGGTGACGTCATAGCCCCGCTGGATGGAGATCTTTTTGATAGCGTTAGCCATCGTTTCGATAGCAATTGCCAGAAACCCCTCGGCGACTTGTTCGGGCGATCGCACATCCCCTGTTTTTTGCTGAATCTCCTCGGCTAGGGCTGCAAACTTCTGACGTACCACTTCCGCATCCAGAGGCAAATCTCCCGCTGGCCCAAAGACCTTGGGAAAAAACTCGGGCTGTACCTTGCCCAGCATTACGTTACAGTCGGTGACCGTCAGCGGCCCACCCTTGCGATAACAAGCCGGACCGGGATTTGCCCCAGCCGATGCTGGTCCTACACGATAACGGGAGCCGTCAAATTTCAGAATTGACCCACCACCCGCAGCAACGGTGTGAATCGCCATCATGGGTGCCCGCAACCGCACACCAGCCACTTCCGTCTCGAAAGTGCGCTCATATTCACCATTGAAATGCGAGACATCCGTAGAGGTGCCGCCCATATCAAAGCCAATAATTTTGTCGAACCCCGCGTGCTGGCTGGTTTGGACTGCACCCACAATGCCACCCGCTGGCCCGGACAAAATACTGTCCTTGCCCTGAAACAGTTGGGCGTCGGTCAATCCACCGTTGGATTGCATGAACATAAGGCGGGGCGACTCGTCACCTGACAAGTTCAGTTCTGCTGCAATGCGATCGACATAACGCCGCAGAATGGGTGACAGGTAAGCATCCACGACGGTCGTATCGCCACGGCTCACCAGCTTCATCAGTGGGCTAACTTCATGGGACACCGATACCTGGGTAAAGCCAACCTGTCGTGCCCATTCAGCTACTTGCTGCTCATGGTCAGGGTAACGGTAACCATGCATCAGCACGATCGCACAAGAACGAATGCCTGCGTTATAAGCATCCTGCAAATCTTCAATCAAACCACTGACCAGAGGGCGAACAGAGATCAACACTTCTCCCTGAGCTGTCACTCGCTCGTCCACTTCTATCACCCGTTCATAAAGCATTTCGGGTAAGACAATGTGACGGGCGAAGATATCGGGGCGATTCTGATAGCCAATACGCAAGGCATCGTGAAAGCCTTTGGTGATCAGCAGAACCGTGCGATCGCCCTTCCGCTCTAATAATGCATTGGTCGCCACCGTCGTGCCCATCTTGATACAGGCAATCTGTTCAGCAGGAATGGGGGCATCGGACGCAACACCGAGAATATCGCGGATACCCTGCAATGGTGCGTCAGGATAGCGATCGGGGTTTTCGGAGAGGAGCTTGTGAACGATGCGATCGCCCGCTGGGCTCTGGGCCACGATGTCGGTAAAGGTGCCGCCCCGATCAATCCAAAATTGCCATTTTCCTGCTGCGGTCATCGCTGCTGTTCCTATCAATCCTTACATTGCATCCATTGTGCCAGCACTCCCAAAACCCGGTAGCAGCAGTTGAAATATATACACGCAAAGCTTTGCTCATATATTGCAGCAAAACTCAGAACCGTTATTTTTCCGTCACGGCGCGACAAAAAACAACGGTTCTAGGTTTTGTTTTAGTAAAGATGCAGGATGCGAATTTGGGGATGACAAAGCGGCATTAATCTATTCCTGCATCGTACTTCTTCGGAATTTGTTTCATTCAAATTGTGTAATTAAAAACACCCTGTGTGGGTGTTAAGCACTGATTTGGTGTCAAGCGATCGCAGTCATTTCAGCCAAAGCCATATCACTCTAAGCGTTCTGAGCATTTCAGCGATCGCCCCTTTTGTATCGGGTACTCATTCACCTTCCTCTTCCAAGGCAAGCTCATGACCAATTTCGCTAAATCAGGCGACGAGGATACGACCATTGCTTTTACCCTTAACGACTTCACAGCCGCATTTGATGATCCAGAAGGGGATAGCCTCAGCAAAATTCAAATCACAGCACTCCCCACAAATGGTGTGCTCAGGCTCAACGGTACTGCTGTCACACTCAATCAAGAAATTGCCGCTGCCGATCTTAATAACCTGAGCTTTGTGCCCGCTCTCAACTTTAATGGCACCGATAGCTTTGGGTGGAATGGCTCGGATGGTACAGCCTATGCTGAAGCGGCCTCAACAGTTGCATTAACCATCAACAGCGTCAACGATCGACCAAATGGCTTTGGTTTTAATTATGCGTCAACACCTGTGTTTGAGAATACGCCGGGGGCGATCGCTGGCTTTATAGGTCCAGTATCCGACATTGATGAGGGAGAGACGTTTACCTACAGTGTTGGCGACGATCGCTTTGAGTTTGTTGGTAATCAACTCAAACTTAAAGATGGTGTGTCTCTTGATTTCGAGGCTTTGGGTTTAGACGGGCAAGCTGTCATTATCCTCCCGCTCACGGTCACAGATGCAGGTGGTTTGAGCGACTCAGCCCTTCTCAGACTCTCCGTTTTTAACGTTGAAGATGGGCCTGACACGGTACCCCCAGAGGCTCCACAAATTAACATCGTCGCCACTGACGACATCATTACCCAAGCCGAAAAGGAAGCAGGAGTGCTAATTTCGGGTACCGCTCAGTTGGGAAGTTATCTCCAGATTACCTGGGGGAACGTTACCCTTGATGCCTTTGCTAGTGGCATGGGCAATTGGGGTATCCGCTTTGGTTCTTTCAACATTCCAGCCGATGGCAACACGACAATCAGCGTTACGGCAACCGATGCCGCCGGTAATGTTAGCGCAGTGAGTACACGCTCGGTTCTGGTCGATGCGGCACCACCTCCTATGCCAGCGATCGCCCTCACCACCGACTCCAACATCCCCACAGATTATTACACCAACGTCGCCGACCTCACCGTGACCGGGGTTTTAGAAAACCATACGGTGCAGTACAGCATTAACGATGGCGAATGGCTTACCAGCTATACCGCACCCACGACAGATGGCCGCTACACTGTCGATGTGCGCCAACTCAAGCCAAATGGCAACGTCTCAAATACGATTCGCATTATCTTCGACTTAGATACAACAGCAGCCGATCCCACCTTTGATCCGGTTACCAGTGATAACGTCATCAACGCCGCCGAAGCCGCTGCGGAAGTGACTTTATCAGGCGAAACAGAAATTGGTGCCCAAATTAGTTTGACAATTTCAGGCTCACCAGGCACTCGTGATGTGGTTGTCTTTGGCAACGGCAATGCAGCGACCTGGCAATATACACTAACTCCCGCCGATATTACAGCCCTGGGGCAAGGCAGCCAAAGTATTACCCTGGCAACGGTCGATCTATCCGGTAACATCGGCAACCCTGTAACCCACACTTTTAACATCGATACGATCGCCCCCAGTGCAACAGTTAGCGCTATTTCCTCCCTCAGTGCCGACTCCCGAATAGCTGGAGATTTCATCACCAATCAGGCGAACCAGACCGTAACAGGAACCTTTACAGGTACACTAGCGACGGGTGAATCGATCCAGGTGTCAGCTAATGGTGGGGCAACCTGGAACACAGCGACCATCAACGGAAACACATGGAGTGCCGCAGACGTGGTTCTCCAACCCGGTTCTCGTAATCTGCTGACCCGCACCATTGATACTGCTGGGAATGCGATCGCTGGTGTATCCAGAACCTATGCCCTCGACAGACGTATCTCCACCCTTCCCGCCCTTACAAGCTACAGCAACCCGCTTGGAACGAATAGATTCATCCTCAATGGCATTGCTGAGTCTGGTAGCGCTGTAACGGTCCGTAAAGGCACGACTGCATTGGGAACCGTCGTAGCCGCCAACAACAGTCGCTGGAGCCTGAATACACCCAATCTGACAAACGGCAGATTCAACCTCACAGCGAGAAGTGTAGATATTGCTGGCAATGCAGCTATTTCCAGCGTCACAACCCTTGTAGCAGGCAACGCTGGCAATAATCGTTTGGCAGGTGGCAGTGGCAACCAAATTCTCGTCGGCTACAACGGCAACGATCGCTTGAACGGCGGTAATGGTAACGACACTCTGCTGGGTGGTGCCGGTGGGGATGTTCTGACCGGGGGGAATGGGGGCGATCGCTTCAACCTCACAGGAGTACGCACCACAAGTGCTGATACCCTGACAGATTTCAACAGAGCAGAAGATCGTATTTTAATTTCTCGCACAGAATTTAATCTCACGCAAGCAATTGGATCTCTGCTCAATGCTTCGCTCTTCCGCTTAGGAACGACAGCCAGCACAGTTAATCAGCGCTTTATCTACAACCAGAGCACAGGTAGCTTGTTCTTTGATGCAGATGGCTCGGGTACCGAAGCACAAGTCAAAATTGCCACCCTATCGAATAGAGCCACGTTATCGAACAGACAAATTGAGCTTGTCGCCTAGCTCTGCAATGTCTCTGCGGGGTTGGGTGTGATGGTTTTTCTGCACCACACCCAACCCTCATGCAGCAATTCTCATTATGGGCTTCAAAGCCGAGAGTTTGTGCCCTACGGGCACGAACTCTCGGCTTTGAAGCCCGAAAACCGCTCGCTTGGGGCGAGCGGTTTTCGGGCTGGATTTCAAAAATGAGAATTGCTGACCTTCATGAGAAACCCTCCCGAAATGGAAGGGAGTGGCTATAATGGTTAAAGCACATGGGGCTGTAACGGTTTCGACGTGTTGGCGAACGTTATTCTATGATGCAGGCCGAGAGCGAGCTAACTCTCGTAAATAAATGGCTCAAAACAAGTACATGCGAACAACATCGTACCTTTTGCTCGTAAGCGCGTAGCTGTAGCTGCCGCCTAAAAAACCACTCTTGGTTCGAGCGTCTGCGGTTTGACTCCGTTAAGGATCGTAGACCAACCCCCAACGGATGCTCCAGTTTCTTGCCTCTGGTTGAGAACTGGCTAAGACTTCACCAGAGAATCCCATCGTCAGGGATAAATGACGATTCCTGCTTCGAGGGTTAGAGAAGCTAAGCCTGTGAGTGAGTGGGGTATTAATAACCAGTGCGGACAGGAGTTCGACTCTCCTCAGCTCCACTTTTAATAACTCAAATCAATCTTCTTAACCCATTAATTGTGCTTACACTATGCCCAATTAATGGGTTGAAAGTATATCTTAATCAAATTTTAGTTAAGCAAGGAATACTATCAGGTTTGTTCCAGCAATTGTAGGTAATTTCATCAGGATAAGAGAAGAGGGTAGCCACTAAACAGCTACCCTCTTTCTTTATTTTTGATGAGATTTCTTTAAGGATTAAGTCAGGAGACTTTTACATAATTCAGTAGCTAAACTCTCACTCCGGTTGATTTATAAGGGTTGACGACAAATTGTCATAAACTTGTCTCTGTCAAGAGGACGGGCAAAATATCAAGCTTTCAAAAAGCTTCTCATTAGGGTCAGCAAACTATGCTTTCCTATTGTTTAGAGGATGCTTGCAATAGAGTTATGTTCAAATGATGTGCTCGCTGTAAAAAGAATAAAAAGATTTCGGCATTTATGCTGATAGGGCACAACAAATCTTGAACAAAAATTTTGTGATTCCCGTTTCTAGAATGTGCGATCACATACGTAATTGGGCATTCTGAAAGTGGAATCGCAAGAGGGTTGGGCGCTATCTATAGCGATTCCAGAGCACACCTCATTGTTAACCTGTTTTTTCCCCCCTATGATGAAACCGAACCTCTTCGTACCCCTCTGGCACTTCCTGAACCAACCCGTGTTTGACGAGCGATCGCCCCTTATTCTCGATCCTCGCCGGTTCTGGTACTTCTACCGGGTTCGGTATTTGGAGCGCTGCCTCTGCAAGAATTTCCAACCGGAAGAGCGTTTCCGTAACCAGGGATAATTCTTCAGAGGGTGTTTGACCTCCTTGAGCCTGGCTCAGGGGTTCAAACACCCTCTGTTCAGTAGACCGAACTCAACCATAAAGTTCCAGCCTAATTCTTTGGAATTGCCAGGAAATTGAACGTTTGTTCCCAGTTTGCGTTAACCTTTTACAATCCTACCCGGTTATACCATGGCGATGAGCTGCACCTAGGAGCGTGCATAGCCGCTTCTTGCTCTGGTTGAATTCGCTGACCAACAAGGGGTATGCATGTTTATCCTAGTGTCTAGGTTGATATGACTCCAGTACAGGATCGAATGACTTCTCGTGACTCTCGGGATCCAGATCTAATTCGCGATGCTCCCTTTTTTGAAGGCTTACCCGAAGAATCGGTTGAGCAAGCCATTAGCCATGTGGTTATTCGTAACCATCCGGCGAATCAGGTGCTATTGCTGGAGAACGATTGGGGAAGTTCGGTCTATTTCATCCTTAAAGGTTGGGTCAAGATTCGCACCTACAACTTGGATGGCAAAGAAGTCACCCTAAACATTTTGGGAACCGGAGAGCTTTTTGGAGAAATGGCTCCACTGGATGAGGTTCCCCGCTCAACAGACGTCATTACCCTGGTCCCTACCACCATTGGGAACCTTCCTGCTCAAGACTTTGTTAACCTCCTTCAATCAGAACCCAAGGCGGGGATCCGATTGGCTCAGCTCATGGCACGACGGCTGCGGCAAGTTAACCGCCGTCTGCGCTTGCGGGAGTCTGACAGTATGTCACGGGTCGCTGACATCATCCTGTTTCTGGCCGACGGTCAGGGCCGAGCAGGGCAGCAGGGCATCGAGATCCCTAACCTGCCTCATCGGGAGCTGAGCAGTTTGAGCGGACTTGCTCGGGAGACTGTAACCCGAGTGCTGAGCCGCATGGAGCGTAAGGGGTTGATTGTGCGGGAGCGAGAAACCCTGAGCATCCCCGATATTAATGCCTTAGAACGCATGCTAGTTTAAGACCCATTCCTATAGCAAAAATCAGGGCTTCTTTCTTGGTTCGTAACGAGAAAGAAGCCCTGATTTTTGCTATGGCGCGTTTAAAGCGTTATGTCTAGCAAAATCCTGAACAGTTTTTGCTGTCTACCCTCATCCTTGAAGGTAGACAGCCAAGTATCTATAGTGCTGTGCGCGTTGATTAAGTACAGTAGCTTGAGATACAGCGTGCCCCACGCTACTGTTGCTGTACTTAACCGACTTGTCCATTGCTATATAACATCAATTCAACCATTCTCTTTTGAGTTATAGCTACAACCATTTTTTATAAAAAGAATGGGAGTAGAACATCTAATTTTCTTATAGAAATGGTCACAAATAGGAATGAATACATTAAGTCAGTAAGTAGCTTTCCAAGCTATTAGGTACGAGAGAGCGTTGTGAGATTTCATCCCACGCCCTTCCCTCATACCTAGCAGATTAGAAAATGCCGCAATAAATTGAAGATGAATAATCAATCACTAAAGCCATAACTTGAATAATTACATTAGATTAAATGGGTCATGTATCGATTTCTAATGAAGAGCTCGCTTATAAAAGGTTGATAGAAACCCATGAATTAATCCATTAAGCAATGTCGCAGAATATCCTATTTGGAGGAATGTACTGTAGCTTTAAGTTACAAATAGAGTGAGCCCCTTGCGTGTGAACATGGGTTCGTGAGTTGCCTCAACTGAGAAGTAACTCATACTCATTTTTCTTTTTGAAAAAACCTAAAGTTGTGGTTGGATGAAGGGCCTAAAACCCTGAACGCCAACAGTTCACATCGAGTTTCGTTATCCTACCTCCCCTCCTTGTGCAGATTGAATCAAACAAGTATCGGCAGGAGCAACGTATGAATTTCCAGAAAATCCTAGCTGCTATTGATGACTCGCCTTTAGGGAAAAAGGTGTTCGACCAGGCTTTAGCTCTGGCCCAATTGCACCATGCCCAATTATTGTTATTTCACAGTTTGACGGAAGAACTGGTACCTAAGTTTCTTCTTTTTCCTGGGGAAATGGGGCTGGCTCCTCAGCTAGTTAATCAGGCTTACCACTGGCAACAGGTTCAGATGGAGGAGCAATCCCAGCAAGTTCAACAGTACTTCGAGGATCTCTGCGAGGAGGCGCAGCAGAAGGGGGTATCGGTACAGGTCAGTATCCACCCACAGGAAGCAGGCCAAGCCATCTGCCAGATTGCCAAGTTCTGGCATGCCAATCTCATTGTGATGGGTCGTCGGGGACGGCGAGGGCTCACAGAGGTTTTATTGGGTAGCACCAGTAACTATGTGTTGCACCATGCATCCTGTCCAGTTCTCATTGTTCAAAGCGAAGGGGAGGCTGGTAATCTTCGTAAGGAAGATAGGGTCGTTGCATCCCTGTAGGTTAGGAGCGCCATCTGGAAGCGATCGCCCTGTTCTCCCTTAGGAAAGTTCCGCCGCAAATAGTTGAGGGGTAGCACAACGTGCCACCCCTCAACCATGGTTTACCTTCACCCTAGCGAAAAGCCTAGAGTGTGTTTTAAAGCTGGCCGAAAGGTTATTTTTTCGTGCGTTCCGCACACGTAAAAATGACCTTAAAACAAACCCTGGGGCTATATCAGCCTTGACGGAGGGCTGCAATTTGCTGCCGTAGAGCATCCGCCTCTTGAGCCAAGCTACTTTGGGCGATCGCCTGCTGCTCTCCACTCCCCAGCCACTTCAACTGAGCAGTACCCGCTGCTGCTTCTTCGTCACCTACGATAAAGCAGGCGAGGGCACCACTGCGAGCGGCTCGTTTGAACTGTTTACCAAAAGCACTGCCGCTCAGGTCTAGCTCCGTGGCAAAACCCAAGCGTCGGAGGGTTTGGGCCAGTTTAAGGGCATTCGCTTCAGCGCGATCGCCCCGAGATACGACATAAAAATCTAACGCTGCAGCAGGTAGTGGCTGAATTTGTTGCAACAGAATAATTAATCGCTCCAAACCACTGGCCCAACCCACAGCAGGAGTTGCAGGGCCACCCAATTCAGTGACCAGACCGTCGTACCGCCCACCACCACAAACCGTTGCCTGAGCCCCCAAGTCATCAGACTGGATCTCGAAGACGGTATGTGTGTAGTAATCCAGCCCTCGCACTAGACGAGTGTTGATGTTAAAAGAAATGCCTAGATCCGTCAGGAGTTGCTGCACCTGCTCAAAGCGTGCCTGGGATTCAGGGCTGAGACAATCCAAAATGCTGGGAGCCCCTTCCAAAATTTTCTGGGTCTTCGCATCTTTGCTATCGAGAATGCGGAGAGGGTTACGGGTCAGCCGATGCTGTGAATCTTCGTCGAGTTCTTCCTTGTATGGAGTGAGGTAAGCTACGAGAGATTCCCGGTAATGTTGGCGATCGCTGGCATCTCCAATTGAATTAAATTCCAGCTTCAGATTTTGTAAGCCAATAGCCCGTAGAAAATCAGTAGCAATGGCAATCACTTCCGCATCAGCACGGGGATCGCTGCTACCCAACACCTCTACCCCCAGTTGGTGAAATTGCCGCTGCCGCCCGGCCTGGGGGCGCTCATAACGAAACATAGGACCGAGGTACCAGAGCCGCTGCACCCCTCCCTGAGCATAAAGGTTGTGTTCGATGAAGGCGCGTACGGCCCCAGCGGTGTTTTCAGGCCGCAGGGTGAGGGAGCGATCGCCCCGATCTGAAAAGGTATACATCTCCTTGCCGACCACATCGGTCGCTTCGCCAATGCCCCGTTCAAATAGGTCTGTTTGCTCAAAAATAGGGGTGCGAATTTCCTGGTAGGCAGCTCGATGGAGGATTTCGCGGGCGATCGCCTCGACCCGCTGCCAGTAACCCACCTCACCCGGCAGAATGTCTCGTGTACCTCGAATTGCTTGAATTGCGCCCATAGTTTTTTGTGTCGTAACCTGCCAACCAGAGTTCCAAACTAACGAATATACACCCCAAGATGCCCTTCGATCTAACCATTGGCAGGCTAAAAATCAGGGCTTTTCATCTGACAATAGCGTGGAACAGCATTGGACAAGACAAATGAGCACAAGGCTTAATTAAGCCCAAATGCTTAAACAAACTGCATATTACCGAAGGGTCTGGAGGCATACAGGTTGGCTTCTTGCCCCGGTTCTGCTGCCTAAATTACTCAGAGTCTGATCTTAGTCTCTTGATTATTCTGGCACCTTTACTAACCAGCGGTTAGTGAAATTGCAGATTTGTTCTCTACGTCCGTTTGTAGCAGTAACTTACCTGCTTAGTCCTTTTTAGCAAGTGGAAACAACGGTCATGAAATCTATTTTTACTACTGCGGGCATTTCTCTACTAGCTTGGTTGGCATTTGCGCCTTTTCAGGCAGCTCAAGCTCACGAGCACACCTCCAACAGTGGGGAAACCACCGTCGCTCAGATCATCGAGAACGGCTCTCCTCTGCAAGACGGCTCCTCGCTAGATCAATCTCCTAACCGCGTGATCACCGACAACGAAGGTGATGACCCCGGTGTCGACAACTTTGAAACGGAAGGCACTGGTGAGCCCGTAGGTCGCCCCAATGTTCGCCAGCCTCAGATTGATGCTCAGCGCGAAATTGATGATGAAGGGCAGTCCTCTCTGGATCAGTCCCCCAACCGTGTGATTAACGATAACGAGGGTGACGACCCCGGCGTAGATAGCTTCGAAGTAGAGGGTACCGGTGAAGGCCGGGGTCCTGTCCGCCAGTCTGAAAATAACCCCATTCGGGAAGCTGATCGTGAAGGTCAATCTTCCATCGATAATTCTCCCAACCGCGTGATCAATGACAACGAAGGTGACGATCCTGGTGTAGACGACTATGAAGTGGAGGGGACTGGTGAAGCTGATCGTGGAGTTCAGCGCGATACCTACACCCGTGAAACTTACATCAACCAGCCTCAGGTTGACAGCCGTCCTCGGTACAACCGCCCTGTAACAGGCCAGACCACCCAGCAGCAGCCCACAGTGGACTACAACCGTCCTGCCACTCAAGCTCCCAGCAACACCCAGCAGAACTACTCGAACGAGCCTGTTCGGGGCCTCTGGTAAATTTCTGCCGGTATGGCACGGGATCGGTACCTGTAGATTAATGTCTAGCAGGAATCCGTTCTAACTCCACAAGCACCTGCCTCTTTGAGGTAGGTGCTTATTCGTTCTCGGTCTAAAACCCCTTCAAAAATTGCCACTTTTCTGGCTTCCTGGAGCACAAAACCAACTTCAAACAGCTCTTTAAACATTAAATAGTTTGGCGATCGCCCCTCACCAAATTGCCCAATATAAACAGCCAATACCCCCTACTTAACCTCAGTTCGGGTTAAGGGCTTTTTCGAGTGCCGCGCTTCGCGCGGCACTCGAAAAAGCCCATTATTGCGTACGCGACGCGCACGCAATAATGGGCGGTTGGGCTTATCCCGAACTGACGTTACTTACAGGACAAGTAGGGGGTATTTTGCTTTCATAAGGATGACCGAAAGAACGAGGGCGTGAGGTAGCAATTATCTCGCGCCCTCGTTCTTAATCGGATTGAAGGTTAGCTTGGTTGGGGAAGGGGTTGCCAGGGACCAAAGCGATCGCCATAGTACTGCAAAATCTGTGAGACTCGTTGGCGGGCATTGTCATCGGCTGCACTCAGAGAATAGCGCAAGCCTCCGGCCTGGCTTTGTAAGTAGTCAAATTGAGAAGAGGTTTGCGGCAAAACCTCCGCCTCTACTCCAGGCACTTGCCGCAGGTGGGTGGCAACTTCACGGTAAATAGCCAGCGGCAAGGTTGTGCAGGTAATCCAATGGTGTTCTTCGGTCATCGTTCAATCTGCTACATCCAATCGTCATGGAGAAGAAGCTAACCTGAGGCAGGGAACTTTGTAGGTATAGAAGTCAGGCTAGTTTATTCGAGCTATGAGACTACTTGTTCTGTATCCTCCGCGGGCTCGGCCACAATATCGGGAGTTGGCGCACCTCCAGGAGGTGGGGGTAGCGTGCAGCAGTTGACCTCATCGATACAGATTTTGCCCCATTGCAAGGCCCAACGGACGAGGGCAACTCGGTTTCCCGTTTCTGTCTTGGTCAGGATATTGCTGATGTGGTTGTCTACGGTACGCTTGCTAATTTCAAGCTTTTCCGCAATGTCTTGGTTCGTAAGCCCCGCCGCAACGAGTTCTACAATTTGCAGTTCTCGATCCGAAAGGGAATGGGAGATCTGAACGTCATCACTTGCCATACCCTAACACCGTGTATATGTACCTATTGTTTCTCCATTCTAAAGGGGGCAGGCTGGATCGAAGGATAAAAACGCAAATTTTCGACGAAGTTCAGCTTTTTCTACAGACTCACCGCAGAGCGGCGACAGAATCAGGCTCTCCTGCTTTCAAACATTCTTGTAGTGGGCTTCGCACACTACAAGAATGTATAAGCCTTGAACGTCTCAAACCTGGGGCTGTCGGAACCGATGAAGATCCTTAAGAACACAGACCCAGCTCTCGACGGCAGCATTGAGGATGCGATCGCCCTTCTCCACAGTTGCAGGCAAGGGGTCACCCAAGACTCCACTCCGGCTCAAATCTCGTGTTGTCCAAGCAAACGGTAAGGCTCCCTCCATGCTCAGTACGCTCTCCTCAGGCAATTCAGGAGGGTATTCGGCTACCGCTTGATCCATCCGCACCTGTTCGGGCAGAAGCGACAGTAGCACGCTGGTTTCGATTTCCCCGGCGTGGATACCGTACTCCAACTCCTTGGGTGGCAGGTCTTGGAACGGTAGGTTGGGGACTCGCCAGACAAACAGGGGAAAAACCAGGAAATCGTCGTATTTCTGATGTAGGTCCCGCGCCACAATTTCCATAATTTGGGGCTGACCACCATGGCCATTGATCAGGGCAAACTTCCGGAAGCCTGCACGATAAAGGCTTTCCCCTACTTCCATAAGCATTTGAATGAGAGTTTGGGCGCTAAGGGTGATGGTGCCCGGAAAATGCCAATGTTCGTTGGATTTGCCGTAGTAAAGCGGGGGCAAACTGTAAGCAGGGATATTGGGATCTAGCTGGGACAGGGCTTTACCAACCACTGCGGTGGCGATCGCCGCATCCACAATCAACGGTAGATGTGGCCCATGTTGTTCGATCGCCCCAATGGGTTGCACAATCACGACATTAGCCCGGTTAGGCATGGTGTCAATATCGGTCCAGGTCAGATATGGGAAAAAACGGTGGGGAGGGATGTAACCGTGCATCATGGCAGATTCGAAGTTGTTTTTACCGGTTGACTCACAGGCATTCAGCCAGAAGGAAAGGTTGGAGCTTAACCTCAATCCATCCCTTCTGGCCTCATGAACATGCTTGAGATTGGTATGTATCGCGTATCTCACCCTAAAAGTTGACAAAACACTAAATTCGGTTTTCCTGCGGTAGCATTTGCATCAATGCCACCTCCCAAACCAGACGGGGTTGAGCAAATCGCAGGAGTTGTTTGCGTACAGTCTCCAGATGGTGCAGGTACTGGCTCTGGTGAAACTGATGCCAGTAGCGATGTTGCAGGTATTGCACCAGCCACAGTTGAGCTTCTGTATCAAGGCTCTGGTGGATTTGAGTCGCTCGTTCTAAGGCTTGCCGCAGCGTCGTTGGAGGTTGAGTGAGCTGCTCTAGCAATTCTGGGGGAATGGTTTGAAGCTGTTGCCAGTGGGCGATCGCCTCCCCTGGGCTCCCCTGAGCCAGAGCCAGGATCTCGGGGTGCTGCAAAACCTCATCCTGCTCCACCCGGCGCAACACGGTGGCCATATCCGGATCACTTAACCGCCGAAAGGGAATTTTTTGGCACCGAGAAATCAAGGTGGGCAGTAAGGATTCTACGTCGGGGGCCATCAGAATTAGCGTCGCCTGTCCCGGTTCTTCCAGGGTTTTGAGCAAACCGTTAGCCGCCCCTTCGGCCATCGTTTCAGCGGCTTCCAACACGACGACAGAACGGGGAGCTTCCAGAGCCGGACGGCTCAAAAACTGACTCAGTTCTCGGATTTGCTCCAGACGAATCTGTGGGGGAGCTTTACGTTTTACCCCAGCTTCGGCGGCTTCTGCTGGAGTTAAGCGCTTTCCCTGATGCAGATAGGTGGGTTCGACCCACAGCAGGTCAGGATGATTGCGCTGTTCCACTCTTTGGCGTAGCACAGGTGAGTGGAGCATCTCCGGGCTCCCGGCAAGCATACAGCGAATGAAGCACTCTGCTACCCGCCGTCGGCCAGTGCCGGCTGGTCCGACAAAGAGATAGGCAGGGGCAAGGCGATCGCGCTCCATTGCACAGACCAGCAACTCAATAGCCTGAGGCTGCCCTACGACTGACTCATAAATCGAATGTAGGGAAGGATTTGCGATCGCCATAAAACCTATTCGGGAGGCACCGTTAGACTCAGATCAGAGGGTACAGCTACAGCAGCCGGTTCGACCCCATAGACCTGTTTCAAATAGTGACACAGTTCAGCCTGAACCCGCTCAAAGACAACATCTTCAGTCGCACTGGCATCAATCTGCACCGTCCGCGATTCCTTTTCGTGGAATAGTGATTGAAAGCCTTGCCGCACTCGTTGATGAAAATCAAGCTTGTTTTGCTCCATGCGATCAGCCGCACCTCGTCGTTGGGTGCGGGCTAAACCTACAACTGGATCAATGTCTAACCATAAGGTCAGATCACTGCGGAGACCCCCTGTAGCAATTTGGTTGAGTTGGTGAATGAGGCTCAGATCGAGACCTCGACCGTATCCCTGGTAAGCGACTGTGGAATCGGTGTAGCGATCGCAAAACACCAGAGCCCCCTGAGCTAGCGCTGGCTTAAGCATGGCTTCAACATGTTGGGCGCGGTCAGCAGCATAGAGGAGGAGCTCGGTGCGATCGCCCATTACCTCTACCTCATCTCCCTGCACGGGAGAGTGCAGCAGTAACTGCCGAATGGAAGAACCCAGAGGTGTACCGCCAGGTTCTCGGGTAATCACCATCTCTGAGGCAATTCCGATAGCTTTCAGCTGTTGCCAGAGATCACTTTGCTGTAACCACTGGCAGACTCGCTGCAGCTGGGTCGACTTTCCAGCCCCCTCGCCCCCCTCAAAAACGATCAACGAGCCTCGAATTCCCACCAATAATGTCCCTTGTATATGGCACTGTCGGTTTCTGTACTTATAAGATCTGACAAAATTGGTAGTTTTTGCCTGAGGATTGGAAAAAAGTATGAAAATACTATAGGCTGGTTTCTCAATCTTCTTTCTAAGAAAATTCTTCAAAGCCTTGTGTATCCAGGTCTTTGGAATGAAGCCGCAAGCCAACGACGACGTCAAACAGAGTAAGCTCGTCGTGAAAAATGTTCAGGGTGAGTGAAAATTGTTACGTAGTATGCATAATATTGGGAAATAGCAACGTAAAGTTCGGTTAACTGGACTAATTTTACGGAGTCAGCTATTTCAGAAATCGCTTGAGACTGCCCTTCTCAGGTTTCGTGTCTTTTTGAAGTCAACGAGGAACCTTTGAAACCTCAGTTAGTCTCTGAGCTAAATGCCTATTCGGGAGTTGAGCGATGGCTCGTTATTCCAGCCTCTTTAAAGTGGCGACACCGCTGGAGTCTTTCCGACAAAGATTGGGCGATGTGTTGCGCTCTTGCGACTGTGACGTTATTTACGATGAGGACGATTATATGGTGGCCCGCGAAGTACCGGGCCGCGTAACTTACTCGCGCCTGGTGACTATCGAAGTTCTCATTGACAGAGCATTTGAAACCGATGAAGGTGTTCAAATGAACGTGGTCGTCAAGAATGAGGAATTACCCCTCAGCCAAGACAACCATTGCCGCCGAATGTTCAACCAACTCTACGATGCGTTTACCACAACAAATCGCTGGGATTTGATTGAAAGCATTCCGGCTGTCTAGAACCAACCTAGGATCATGACTTTGAGCAATGGGGCTGAACCCTAATTCAGCCTCATTGCTCAAAGTATCTCAAACCTATTGCCTATCACCCATAGCATTGAAGTGTTTGATGATAGGTCACTGGATGAGCTATCCCATAAGGCTTCCTCAGGGATGCCGTAAGAATTTTCTGTATTAGAAGTTATTTGCAAAGTTATGAGGCCTCCTGCACGGAACGGTCTTTGAGGGCGTGAATTAACGCGGCTTCACTGTCTAGCAATTTGTGCAGAAAGTCTATTAAGAAGGTTGCTCTTCTACCCTTTGGGGGGAAGAAGGGCAGCCTTCTCAAACGGGTTCTTAGGATTTAGGAGATTTCCAGATAAGAACTTCCCCATTATTTGGAAAAAAGGCGCGGCTTCGCCGCGCCTTTTTTCCAAATAATGGGGATATTGTTTCTCAGAAATCTCCTTACACATATTTGTTGGTGCCCAGAGAGCCCATTACACCAATAAAAATGCTTGAAATATGGCGGACTTGCGTAAGTCCTGTGTATAACAGCAGCATGAACATGAAGTATCGCTTGCACGTTATGGGCCTAGCAGGTGCTGGCCTCTGGCTCGCTCTCACCCTACCCCTCCAGGCCAACGAATCTCATCCCAATCCTGTGGATATCCCCCCTGAGGTGTTAGAGGAGAGCCCTCTTCTTCAGCGTTGGGTAGAAGAAGTCCCTGATGTTGATGCAGAAATTCACCATGATCCGGCCTTTCGAACTCGGCTGCGAGTGGGTGGCGTGGAGCTTCCCTCTACAGATGAAGGAACTGGTTTTGGGGTTGGCGTAGAAGACTTGTTTCTGGGCGATACTCCCCTTACGGTCAGTGGTGAATTTCAGCAAAACTGGGAGGGCGATCGCAGCCAATTTGGAGCTGACCTCCGCTACTACGTACTCCCCTTGGGTAGCTACATCAATATTGCCCCTGTTCTGGGCTACCGCAGCCTGGAAACCGATGCCTATGACACGGATGGCATCCATTTAGGTTTGAGGGTAGTTGCTGTTCCGTCCCGTACGAGCGCGGCCGATCTTTCCCTCACCCAAAGTTGGGTTGATCCCGGCAGTGACGACGAGGTAGGTCTCACTGCCTTGTCTGCTGGCTATGCTTTTACACCGGACCTGCGCCTTTCCGCTGATTTTCGTTGGCAAAATTCTCCTGAAGATAAGGACACGCAGTGGGGGCTGTTTTTGGAGTGGATGCCTTAAGACTGTAAATAAAGCAACCTGTACTTCTCTAAGGAGATTTCCAGTAATGAAATTACCCCCAGAATGTTGGTGCTTTGCCCGCGAAGCGGGCAAAGCACCAACATTCTGGGTAAATTCTTATGCAGAAACCTCCTAACCTGTACTTCTTCATGGGGGGGCGGCAGCATAGCCGTTTCCACACAAAGGAATACAGGTTATGAGACGCGCAGTCCATCGGCGATCGCATCGTCTGGGAAGAGGCAATGAAAAGGGAAATTTAGAGAGCCCGTTCGGGGCTATAGTTCGAGTTGTACTTCTGCCTTCTGCCTCCTGCCCTCTGCCTGCTTCCTCCTATGCGTACTATTCCTGAAATTAACGAAAAAATTCAGGCCAAGAAGGCCGTGGTCTGGACAGTTGAAGAACTAAAAGCCCGAGTGCAAGAAACGAGCGTGGCCGAGGTGGTTCGTCAGGTAGATGTCGTAACCACAGGCACTTTCGAGCCGATGGAATCCTCTGGGGCCATTCTTAATCTAGGGCATACGGATCCACCCATTAAAATTCGCCAGTGTTGGTTGGATGGGGTACAGGCCTATGCTGGGTTCGGGGCCGTGGATTTGTACTTGGGAGCCAGCCAGATGGCTGATTACAGTGGCATGGGAGAGGCCGGCGATCTGGAAGATTCACGGGAAATGCGCCTGCGATCGCCCCTTCAGGAACGCGGCGGCGGCCATGTCATTGCTGACCTAATTGCAGGAAAACCCGTGAAAGTGCGAGCGATTGGGCAGGTAACAGATTGCTACCCTCGCTCCTCCATCGAAACCACCATCAATCGCGACACGATCAACCAGTTTTATCTCTACAATCCGCGCAACCTATATCAAAACTTTATTGTGGGAGTCAATGGAGGCGATCGCCCACTGTTTACCTATCTGGGTCCTTTGCAGCCCCAGCTAGGTAACGCCGTTTACTCTAACCCAGGGGCCATCTCTCCGCTCTTTAATGACCCCGACTTACAAGTCATTGGGGTTGGTACTCGCCTTTTCCTGGGAGGTGGCATCGGCTATGTGGCCTGGGAGGGAACACAGCACTTTCCCCTTCAAAAACGATTGCCCAATCACACTCCGATTGGCCCAGCAGCGACCCTGGCCCTCATTGGCGATGCGAAGCAAATGGATCCTCGCTGGGTTAAGGGCTGCTACTTCAAAAGCTATGGCCCTTCCCTCATGTTAGGGATCGGAGTGCCATTACCTGTACTGAACGAGGAGGTCGTGCTGCGCTGCTCCGTGCAGGATGCAGATTTAGTGGCACCCGTCGTCGATTTTTCTATTCCCCGACGGGTGCGACCGACCTTTGGGCAAGTCAGCTACGCCCAACTCAAATCGGGGCGGATTACCATCGATGGCAAACGCGTTCGGGTCGCTCCCCTTGCCAGCATTTATTTATCTCGACAGGTCGCCCAGGAATTGAAACAGTGGATTGAGGAGGGGCGTTTTACCCTAACAGAGCCCGTAGCGGCCCTACCGAGCGATCGCCCGTTTCTTGCCCAGGATCGTTGGGGTGCCCAAATTAATCTCGAATAACCTCAGTTCGGGATAAGCGGAAGTGCTCATTTTGGCGTGCACTTTGCGCACGCCAAAATGAGCGTTTTCGAGTGCCGCGCAACGCGCGGCACTCGAAAACGCCCTTAACCCGAACTCAGGTTCGAATAACCTCAGTTGGGATAAGCGGAAGTGCCCATCTTTGCATTCAATTCAAAAGAGGGGCAGGCGCTTTTTGCCTGCCCCTCTTTTGAATGAGATCAGGAGGAAGGCAAATATTTAATGCCTACCCTCCTCTTTGTTAGCCCTGATCCCCCTGAGATTCCCGGGGGGGACGGTTCGCCCGCTTGATGGGCCGACCGGGAGCCTCCCGGGGGCCAGAATCCCGAGGAGCACCTGCGGGTGGCGCGCTACCTGGCTCACCTGCCCGAGTCGGAGTCGGTTTCTTCCAGGGCTTGCGACTGGGCGGTCGCTTCTTGGCGCCAGGGCCGCTAAAGTCAGGACGGCCTTTGCGCTTACGAGGTGGCACCAGCCCAATGGCTTTGCCTTCCCGGATAACCAGCAGGTTTCCTTCCCGCTGGATGTGGAAATCCCAGAAGTAGCCAACAGTTTTGCCCGTCAGTTCACCCGTCAAGAGCAACTTGAAGGCTTTGGGCGGCTTATCTTTCTTCTTCGAAGTCTGCTGAATCCGGACAATCAGATTTTTATGCTCTTCAGAGTAGAAAAGAATCTCACCCCGAATGGAGAAGTAGCCATCACTGGGATCTTGCGGCTCTTGGGAATTAGGCGGCTTGGGAGGAATTGCAACCAGGCCACTGGAAGACGTTGATTCAGCAGCTGATTCTGAGGGCGTTTCTTCGGAAGCTTGCTTCGATAGGTTTTCGGGTTCCCAGATGCCGACGATTTGGACGTGCAGGTCATACCCTTTTTCACGAGTACGGGGATAAACCACCCAAAGATGAGGCTTCTCCAGGTCAATGTGCTTTTTCACTAAGCTCATGACCCGCCCTAATAGCACCGCATCGATTACGGTACCATCGCCGGTCACTAGGTTGCCACGGGTAAACTGATCGTCTGAAGGAGTGTAAACTCCTTCAACCAGCCCAATTGCGCGATACTGCATCGGCTCGCTGGCCGGCGGAATGGGATGCTGTCGGGGATTGACAACAATCTCATCGTTGAGCTCGGGAGCGTCAGCGGTGGGTTCAGGGGAGGGAGGCGTTGGTGATGACATCCCTTCGGATGGAGTCGGCACGGCGGAGGAGTCCATTTCAAAATTCAAAGCTGAAGGCTGATCCATTATCGGTCTCTGCGGGTGGAATAGCTCAAAACTCGTTGAGATTTGAGGGGTCAGGATAACCCGCGAGAGGGTCACAGGAAGGCAGGTTAGCCCAAAACCTGAAATCTGTCAGCCAAGGGCTGTTCAGAGGCGACCCGGTGAACCCGCTTGCCACCGACAGTGTAAGACCAAGTTTAAGTAAACACTAGGTTAGCATCCACTTAGAACTCACCCACCATCGATTGGAAGATTGCTGGTTCAAAGGCTATCCTTTGGTCTTTATCTTTATTTGTTATACAAAAGCATTTGGCTTCATCAGGTAGGTCTGCGGGTTTTCTGAGCACTCTTGTGGGAAGCTCAGTCTTCACAATTTAGCGCCTAGAAATATTTCTGTAACCCTTCATATGACATGGCAGATCCACAGAGCATGGAGGGCTGCACAAATGTTAACTCCCACAAAACCTCTTTCTTCTGTAGCTGAGCGGCTGGAGGGCGATCGCCCTCATCCACTCTGAAGTGCCTAAAAAACAAACCTGTTTCCTTATGTATCTCGCTGGGTAGAACTGTGGAACGATTTCCAGGTAAGGAGCTTACATCTTGCCAAGCCAAACCCCAGAACCCTCATCTTCTGGCTGTTTTATAACGGGAAATTCCGGTTTTTGGGGTTTGGTGCAGGCTTCGAGTCTAAAGAAATGCTGGTTAGTCCTATCGACTCGAAATCAAGCTGTTGGGTAATAATGGCAGAATGAGTTTGGGCCGTTCTGTGTTTATTAAGCGCAATCGAGTTATTTTAAGCAGCGTTCTAATCGCCGCATCCCTGGTATTTGTGGCATTGATGCTGCTTCCGGTAGTCGGGGCTTTCCAGCAAGGAAACCGAACTGCCAATAATGCGGCAAACCCTGCGGCTAGTCCTGCAGATCAGCAGAAAGCCCTGGAAGATCAGGCCCGTGGGTATGAATTGGTACTTCAGCGAGAACCCGATAACCAGACGGCCCTGCGGGGTTTGCTTGAGGTTCGCATTCAGCAGGGGAATGTGCAAGGGGCGATCGCTCCCCTCGAACGCTTAGCAAAACTTAATCCTGACCAAACGGAATACCATGTCCTTCTGGCCCAGGCGAAACAGCAAGTGGGTGACACGGAAGGTGCTGCCGGGGTATACCGCGACATCCTGTCTCGCCAACCCGGTGACATGAATGCATTGCAGGGGCTGGTAGGTCTGATGATCAGCCAGAAGCGGCCAGAGGCTGCGGTCGCCCTGCTTCAAGACACCCTCAAGATCGCCGATGAGCAAAATAAAGCGAAACCCGGTAGCATCAACTTAACCTCAGTTCAACTGCTGCTGGGTCAGGTTTACGCCGAAGAAGAGCGCTTTAATGAAGCGATCGCCATCTACGACGAAGCCATCAAAACTGCCGGTGAAGATTTCCGGCCTCTATTGGGTAAAGCCATTGTTCTACGCGCCGCAGGTCGTCAGGATGAGGCCAAGCCTTTGTTTGAACAGGCCGCATCCCTGGCTCCAGCTCAATATCGTGATCAAATTAGCCAGTTGGCCAGTGGGGCCCAAAGTCCTAGCGACCCCGCCAACCCTGTCCCAGAAGAACCCAAGACAGATGCCCCCAGTGCTTCTCCTTCCGGTTCCCAGGAGTCTTCTTCCCCATCCCGCGTTACGGGTACTCCTAGCAACTAGAAATTTCCATGAACTTTTGTAGTGACAATGTAACGGGCATGGCTCCCGAAATCTTGGCGGCCTTGGCGGCAGCCAACGAAGGAACTGCCATGCCCTATGGCGCTGATAGCATTACCCAGCGACTCGAAGCCCGATTTACTGAGGTCTTCGAGAAAGAGGTACACATTTTCCCGGTGGCGACCGGGTCGGCAGCCAATGCCCTGGCGCTGTCGGTGCTGACGCCTCCATACGGGTCGATCTACTGCCATCAAGACGCGCATATTAACGTGGACGAATGTGGTGCGCCAGAGTTCTACGCGGGTGGAGCCAAGCTCGTTACGATGCCCGGCAACCTCGGCAAGCTCGTGGCAGCAGAGTTAGACACCAGTCTGAAAAATGGTGGGATCGGGGTCGTGCATCATGTGCAACCTGCAGCCGTGAGCCTGACTCAAGCCACAGAGGCCGGCACTGTTTATACGGTGGATGAGGTGACAGAGCTTGCCCGCATCGCCCACTCGTACAACGTCCCGGTTCATATGGATGGGGCGCGATTTGCGAATGCGATCGCCTCCCTAGGCTGCACCCCTGCTGAGGTGACCTGGAAGGCCGGGGTGGATGTGCTGTCTTTTGGGGCGACGAAAAACGGAGCACTTGCAGCGGAAGCCGTGGTGTTCTTCAATCCTGAATATGCCAAGACATTCCACTTCCGTCGCAAGCGGGGGGGACATCTGTTTTCCAAGATGCGGTTTCTATCAGCACAATTGGAGGCGTATCTGGAGGGCGATCGCTGGCTCAGCTATGCTACCCACTCAAATCGTATGGCTCGCCAATTAGCCGATGGGCTGGCGGCACTGCCCGAGGTGCATCTGTGCTATCCCGTTCAGGCCAATGAACTCTTCGTAAAACTGCCCAATGCGGTTATTGAAGGGTTATATGCAGAAGGCTTTCAGTTTTACCGTTGGGAAAGTGAGGATGCCAGTACAATCCGTTTGGTAACAGCCTTTAACACTTCGCCCGAAGCTGTTGCCGCATTTCTAGAAGCAGCCAGGCGCCAGGTTGAAAGAATTGCGCTAACGGCAGCGATCGCTGGAGCTTAGCACCTTGTGCCAGGCACATTTCAAAAGAGAAGGGTGGGCGCTAACGCCCACCCTTCTCTTTTGAAATTAGTCCACGACTCGGATGCGACCACTTCGCAAGCCATCGTAGATCTGATTAACTTGTATCCGTTCTTTGTCCGATAACCGCTGCTTAGCAAGCAGCATTGACATGACATAATCCTGCTCGTGACGAGAGATACGACGAACGGCCAAAATATGATCTATTAATTCATCAACTGGAATTTGAGGTAGAAGCATAACGAGGATGTAACTGGCGGAAAGCTTGACTGCCACCGAATCCGAGGACATCCTAACAATCGTACATCTGCGTGAAATCCGTATTTTGGCGCGTTTTCCCATAGTCCTTACGCAGGGAAATTCGCCTTAACGGGGTATTCACGGGAACGGGCATCTAGAAAATTTCTGAACTTTAGCATTCTCAACACAGTATTTTCCGATCTGACGCGAGATGGAGGTGGAACTTCCTTCCACGTCTATCTCTCGCCAGATCGGAAACACACAGGACTTACGCATTTGTGTTGTGGGTGGGGTGCTTCGCACCCCACCCACAACACAAATACACTATGGATAGCGGGCTTGCGTAAGTCCTGACACAAATGCGTCAGTCCTGATAGCATTATCGCCCCATGAAAAAAGCGGAGAAGAATCCCCGCTATATGGTGAGCATTAATGTGATTCATGGATTCGTGGACACACTGTTGATGCATGGTGATCTATCGCATTAACACCATTTCACAACACCTTAAGCAGAGTAACGCTGGTCAAGCCACATGCGCACTTCCTGTTCAGAGCTAAATTGCATCTGCTGCTGAGTCATAGGGTCATACACATGCCAGACCAGTTGATCACCGTAGGTCCGTTGCCGAATTTGTGGCTCAGAGCTGCCTGAAAAATAGCTCATCAATCGATAACCTAGAGACTGCCAAGCCGAAGGAGACTTTACGGAACGTTTTTGAACAGAGCTTTGAAACTCCTGGGAGGATAACTCTTGCCCGTTCTGCCAAACATAACAATCACTTTTCATGGTTGAAATCCTTTCGGTTGTTGTGGTCGAATGCCTTTGATGCATCCACTTTAGGAACCTCAACTGAAAGATTCAACAGACATGATGAATCGCGTATATGAATAAAATTCATGGAAAGCGATCGCAATAGAACGGAAAAGATGGGTAAAAATCATTAGATATCAAAAGGTTTCATAAACTGGGACCTATCCCGTTTAGCCTGACCTTGACAACGTTGTGAAATGGGGGCGACTATGCTGCGAGACCAGATTAAGCTATCCCAATTGCGTGCCCTGATTGCCGTGGCCGAATCCGGTAACTTTGGTGAAGCGGGGTTACAGTTGGGTGTATCGCAATCGGCTGTTAGTCATGCGATCGCCAGTCTGGAAGCCGAGATGGGCATCGTCCTCTGTGCCCGAGGCCGCCATGGAGCCCAACTGACCCCAGTCGGCGAGCGCATGGTTAAGCATGCCCAATCCATGATGGGTTTGCTGGATGAAATGGAGCGAGAGGCCAATATCGCCAAGGGTCTGAAGGGCGGTGACGTGCGCATTTCCGTGTTCCGCAGCGTTGCCACCCATGTTTTGCCGGACATCATCGCTCGTTTTCATGAACGCCTCCCCAACATCAACTTCTCCATCACAGAGTATCAAGGCGATGATCTGTGCGAAGGGGCGCTACGTCGGGGGCAGGCAGATGTCGGTTTCACCTGTTTACCCACCGCGGATGACTTTGAAGCCTGGGAGTTATTCCGGGATGAATATATCGTGCTCTTTCCACCCAAGGCTAAAATTCCCCCTGACCCCATTACCTGGGATGTGCTACATCAGTTTCCCCTCATCCTGCCTAATGAAACGGACTACTGTTTCACGTTGATTCGTCAGCATTTTGAAAAGCTTAATCAACCTCTGCGAGCGGCCTATCAAATTAAAGAAGACTCTACTATTGTGGGCATGGTGATGCGTGGCTTAGGGGCAACCGTGATCGCTCGTCTGGCAGCGGAGCCACTGCCGCCCGAAATCCAAGTGCGCCAGCTGCCTGTCCCGCTGGAACGTGTGATTCGTGCCATTGTGTTACAGGATGCGCTCCTTCCCCCTGCTGTATATGCATTTTTAGATGCACTGAGGACGGCTAGCTATCCTGAGCGATCGCCCTCCCAGCTTCCCCAAGCCTCATAACCTCATGAGATAACCTGAAGTGCCCATTCTTGTATATGAGGCGCACACAAGAATGGGCGTTTTAAAGTACTACGCGTTGCACGACACTCGAAAACGCCCTTAACCGAAACGTAAAGCTACCCCCGAAAAAGCAACCAGATTCCCGTCAGGGCAACAATCACCCCCAACACGGAGCGAAGGCTCACCCGCTCTCCGGCCCATAGCGCAATGGGTAACACAAACAGAGGGCTAGTCGAGTTGAGAGACTGCGCAATTCCCGCAGCCGTAAACTTTAAGGCAATCTGTTGGAGCCAGATACCAATGAAGGTGCCTGCGAAAGCTGTAACGACAATGACAGCTAAAAAGCGGGGCGATCGCAACCACCGCAATTCCTTTAAAGGCGCGGGTTGTGCCCCCAGCCAGATCGCCAGAACCAGCACTCCTGCAACCAGACGGATCAAGGTACTCCAGATAGGACTGACAGTTGTATCTGCTAGCGCGGCCCGAGAGCAGACGGAACCCACGGCTTGACAAAGAGCCGCCGCCAGGCCCATCAAAACTCCTCGGCCCACATGGGAGCGATCGCCTCCTACATCAGCCTCACGCTCGGCTACTACCCAGGCTACTCCAGTCACCGTCAGGAAAATGCCACACCAGGCGATCGCCCCTAACCGCTCCTGTAAAACGGCCATGGCGATCAGGGCTGTCAGTGGGGGAGCCAAGGATTCCATCAACAAGGCTCGGCGGGGACCGAGGGTATTAATACTGCTAAAGAAGGCCGAATCTCCTAAGCCAATACCGATAGCTCCGCTTACAACCAACAGGCTCAGAGACTGCCATGTAAAGGCCGGTTCTAGTCTCATCGCCAGCAGGGTGAGACCAATCATGAGGATAGCGATCGTACTTTTCGCGCTATTCAACACGATGGGCGACATGCGTTGCCCTAATTTGAGGTAGATGAAAGAGGCGATCGCCCAGATCAGCGCTGCCCCCAAAGCAGCCAGTTCCCCTTTAAATGTGTTCACCCAAAACAGCATGAAACTAATTTAAGCCCCTAAGGTTTTTCCCCAATCTCATTTAATATGCGATCTAATATGCTCGAAATACTTGCACTATCCGAGCCAAACTGTTCAGCTTGTTTTAACCAATATCGAACTTTTTCGGAGTTTCCAAGGTGATAGTCTATTTTGGCGAGATACCAGCAGCTAATTGTAAAATCGATTGCTTCTTGTCCAGGCTCCGTTAAGGGAAGTAGCATTTTCTTGGCTTCTGCATAACGGCCTAATTCTGCCAAAATTGCGCCTCGTGTTCCTTGGATTGTTTTAGAATGACCTGCCGCTTTTATTGCTCGTTCTGACCAATGATCGGCCTGAGTTAAGTACTGCATTTGCCCATTGTTGATCACAATAGAAAGCAGGGTATCTAAAATATAAGCGATTTCGATTTTATCAAGACTACCCAGCTCAAGTAATTGTTCTAATAATTTGACAGCTTCATCATAATGCTCGTAGAGAACAGCTACCTGAGCGTCAATTAATAGCTGAAGTCGATTTGGATCTCCTCCAAGAAAAGACCTTTTTCTAGGCAAATCCCCATACGCCGAAATAGCCTCCTGGTAGCTAATAGCAGCATTTCTATAGTATTCCTGATAGTTTTTCTTAAGAGTAGTCTGCAGTATTTTTCCATCATTAGGGTGTTTGACTCCTCCAATCATGACATTCATCGGAAAAAGGGAATAGATTATTAGATAAAGCTCTATATATATAAAAAATAAAAGTAGAATTGAGGGATGCAGACAAAAGGCTGTGAGTGACATTAAAAACAGCAGGAGATTAGCAAAAGCTCCCCCCAACAAAAAAATAGACGTTCTGAGCTTTAAAGTCTTAAAGTTTGAGCCGTCAATATTAGCCATTGAAGCAAAAGTAAGACCACCACCTGGATAGCTACCCAGTTCAATTTTTGAATTAAATAGCCACTTCCAAGTAATAGAGGTACGGCTACCTATCTTCAAATGATAGGGGCGGAAACCCACTAACTTTGCAGCGAAGAAATGCCCATGTTCATGGCAGAAAATTGAGAAATAGGGCCAGGCAAAAGCAGCGAATAAATGTAAAAAAAGGCCAAGAATGAAGCTCATACCGATAGAGATAGCCTGTACGTTGTAACGGAACCTAGGCCATTGATAATAGCCGTATTACCGGGTGGATAAAACTTGTCGGAGCAGATTAGCTGTCTTTTGGGGTGACACAAGAGCATTAGCACAAAGGATGCCAGAGGCAGCAACTGCCGGAATCCCAATGCCGGGAATTGTACTGTCACCCACCCGGTAGAGCCCCGAAATGGGGGTTTGGGGTGGTGGAAACTGGCCTTGATGAGCAGCGATCGCCGCTCCATAGGTGCCGTGATGCCGTCGCAGGTAATGGGCATGGGTCAGGGGAGTGCCGATTAGTTCCAGGGTGATGCGATCGCGTACATCTGGAATCACCCGCTCTACAGCTCGGTAGAGAGATGCCGCTCGCTCTTGTTTGCGGCGATCGTAATCTGCATCCCGGCTCCAACCCTCAAACGGTTCCAGAGTATAGGCATGAAGCACGTGATGCCCTTCCGGAGCGAGGGCCGCGTCCCAAACCGACGGGATGGAAATCATACAAGTATTCCCAGGGACCGTAATATCTTGTTGGGTATCGTGAACCACGACATGGTGCCCGGTTAATCCCTTCAATCCAGACGCGCGGAATCCCAGATGTAGATGCATAAAACTATCTACCGCTGGAGTTTGTAGCGCCTGTTGACGGTAAGCCGCAGGAACATCCTCAGGTTTCAAAAGATGGGTAAAGGTGTCCCAAACAGAAGCATTTGAAATCACCACCGGAGCTGTGACCACCTCTCCATCTGCAAGTTCCACACCGATCGCACGACCAGACTCTACCCGAATCTGTCTCACCGGGGTCTTAAGCCGCAGCTGGCCACCCCATTTTTCTAACCCCCGCACAAGGGCCTGAACGATCGCCTCACTACCGCCAACTGGGTAATCCACGACAGAGCGCGATCGCTCCCCCAACATAAAACTCACCTCAGGGGCCACGGTACCCTCCGCTTTAAGCCCTGACAGGAGAAAGCACTCCAAATCCACCAATCGTCGTACCCAGGGGTTGTGTACTGTTTGATCCAACACATCCCCAACCGACCCCTGGATCATAAGTAAATGGGGCAAGAGCTTAAGCAGGGCCAGAGGATAGCGGCTGAGTAAAACTGGAATTGCCTGCCAATCTGGGCGTAGGGCCAAGGTCGGAATTCCTTTCAAGGCCTCATAGAGCTGCAACATACGCTGCTCGAAGGCAGCATACTCTTTGGCTCCGGTGGGTGTGACAGCGGCGATCGCTTGTTGATAATCCTCACTGCGACACCAGACAGGAAATACCCCTTCCGGAAAATGATAGTGACCAAGCGGGTCGTAAGCGATCGCCTCCACCGTCTCCTCCAAAGC
Source organism: Leptolyngbya sp. FACHB-8 (assembly GCF_014695575.1). GTDB lineage: Bacteria > Cyanobacteriota > Cyanobacteriia > Elainellales > Elainellaceae > Vacuolonema. The sequence continues at coordinate 69,389 of NZ_JACJOO010000050.1, forward strand.
ATCCAGCACCATCCTTAAAGGATTGAGGGAGGTTGGATCACTAAGGCCACAATAGAAAGATGGCCCCGTATCAAAGCGAAAGCCTTGCCGGGAAAAGCCGTGAGCGGCACCACCCGGTTGGGTATGGGCTTCACAGACGAGCGATCGCCAACCGTAGCGAGCCAACATGGCTCCGGCAACCAACCCTCCAATACCACTACCAACAATAATTGCGTCAAAATCTGCCATAGGTCACATCGCGAATTGCAATCGCATGGGATACAACCAGATGAACGGCACAAATAGGCATTGCCTACTTTCCATATTTCAGCCTAAGGAAAAGCGTCATCCGTTTCCGTAATTCTTCGTGGGATAGAAGTTCAAGAGGAATTAGCTTCTTCATCGAGAAGCGTAATAACCCCTGAATATTTATGAATATATGTTGAAGTTCATCTAGAATTTAAGAAGCTGCTGAGCAAAATTGGTATAAACAAGCAAATTTACTGAAATCGTTCACGTTGTCCCTGGCAGAGCTCTCTATACCTTAGTCATCCTATTTCTTATGCTAGGGAAACGGAAACCACAAACTCCTATCTATGTCAAGTTTCCGTGCAATTACGTTCGCTGCCCCCTTGTGTCCGTAAAACTGCCCTATAGTAATAGTGTGTTATCCGCACTATGCCAACTATGAGTCGCGTCTTATTAGGTAGTGTGGTTTGGCTGTTTAGTGCTTCCATCAGTGCTGCATCCCCTGTCCTCGCCCAGCAAGCAGTTCCGTCAGATTTGATGAACCCCCCATCAGATTTGCCGACATCAAAGCTGAGATCTGACTACAACCAAGATTCATCTTACGAGCCTCCTGTGGAGGGCGGCCCTGGAAGCACTCAGGGGTCCGGTACTCGTTAACAGTAGATCTTGTAGCGATACAGTAGTCAATCAGCGGGATTGCGCTTTCCATACCCCTCACTGCATCCCATGTGTTTTACATAGCAACAAACGTCCATACGTCCTTCCGTAAAGATCGTAAATAAAACAATCTGTAATTTCTTTTTGTGAGCTTGATGGCTTCGCTGCCACGCTCACAAAAAGAAATTACAGATGACTAACTGCACAATCTTCGTAGGAGAGCGTGAGATTGAGCCTCACGCTCTCCTATCAACAAAACCAACTGAACATCAAAGGTTTAGTCGATAGAAAATGTAGCCCTACTCAACGGGAGCAGACTTCCACTGGCGATCGCCCTGCACCAGCGTATGGACTCGCCACTGTTGATCGTCTGTACTTGGGTAGTCAGTCCGGAAGTGACCGCCCCGGCTTTCCGTACGAAAGTGGGCAGCTCGTAAAATCAAACTGGCAATATCCAATAGGTTACGAGTCTCGCCCCAATCTCGTAGGATCAGGTGATCGATTGTTAAAGCTCCACCCTGACTTGCCAGGGTTTGCAGATACTTATTGAGGGTTTGGCTCAGGGACAGGTTTGCAAATTCCTGCTGAGCAACCTGAATTTGGGCGATCGCCTGCTCCAGGGTTTCCTCGGTGCGACAGATTCCGGCACTCTGCCACGTCACGCCCGCCAACCAGGTACGTATCTGCCGAATGGTCGTAATCTGGCTCTTATCCTGATCCGTTAAGAGCGTATCCGATGCGTCAGATGAAGTAGGTGAATAGTCCAACTCCGGTAGCTGAAGGGCCATAAATTGCGCCCCAAAGACCAGGCATTCCAGTAAGGAGTTACTCGCCAGCCGATTCGCACCGTGAACCCCCGTACTAGCCACTTCTCCAATTGCATAGAGCCGGGGGATAGTTGTCTGGTTGTAGCGATCGGCAAAAACGCCGCCCATCCAATAATGCGCCGCCGGAGCAACGGGAATGGGTTGCGTAAATACATCCACTCCCCATTGACGGCACACCTGAATAATGTTGGGAAAGCGATGCTGAATTCGATCCGGTGGAATAGAGCGCAAATCTAGCCAGACATGAGCATTCGGGTTGTCGGGATGGGTCTTTTGTAAATGTGTAAAGATGGCACGACTCACGACATCTCGGGGAGCCAATTCGCCATCAGGGTGATAGTCAAAGGCAAAGCGATATTGCTCATCATCCAGCAAATGTGCTCCTTCCCCGCGCACAGCTTCACTGATCAGAAAGCGAGGCGCTCCCGGCAGGGTAAGGGCAGTTGGGTGGAACTGGACAAATTCTAGATCCCGTAGCAAGGCTTCGGCCCGCCAGGCGATCGCCACCCCATCCCCCGTACTTAAAGGGGGATTAGTCGTCTGGGCAAACACCTGCCCTCCGCCCCCGGTCGCCAGAATGATGGCCCGAGCCGGTACCGCTCGGACTTCCTCACCAACCTGCAACAAAACACCCTGGCACTCACCACCCTGCATCCACACATCCATCACAAACCCCTGAAGCACATGAATGTGAGGACGGGCCAATACTCGTTGGGCCAGAATAGTCACGACAGCACGACCTGTAGTATCTGCAGCATGCAGTACTCGGCGGCGAGAGTGGGCGGCCTCTAAAGTCATAGCCAGGGCATCGCCCTGACGGTCAAAGGCAACCCCCAGATCAATGAGATGCTGGATGCAATCACTCGCCTCTTTCACGAGTAGGGTAACAGCATCCCGATCACATAACCCTGCGCCCGCCTTTAATGTATCGGTTAGATGTAGTTCGCTGGAGTCATCGGGGGCGATCGCCGCTGCAATGCCCCCTTGCGCCCAGTCGCTCGCAGATTGCTCCAAAGGTTCTTTTGTAATCAGGCCAATCCGGTAGTGGTCGGGGAGACAGAGGGCACTGTAGAGACCGGCGGCCCCTCCCCCTACAACGATGACATCAAACGGATTCAGGTCATCCCACGCAGCAGATTGAGACACAGGCAACAACACTCATGAGCAGAACATAATTATAGTCACCTTCTAGTTTCATTGCGGCAACAGGAGAACATGGCCTTAGCCCCACATTCTCCTGTTGCCGCAATGAAACTATAGCAATGTGCAAATGTGTTAAGTGCCCCACACCACCGTACTTAGGAGGTTTCTGCATAAGAATCTACCTAGGATGTTGGTGCTTTGCCCGCGAAGCGGGCAAAGCACCAACATCCTGGGGGTAATTTCATTGTTGGAAATCTCCTTAATCAACGCGCACAGCGGTACTCACCAACTTCAACCCCAAGCATACTTAAGCGCTGAGAATGAGGAACTCCCTTAAAACGAGAAGCCCTTAGCAAAAGCTAAGGGCTATAAATTAAAACATAGGATTAGAAGCCAAACGGAGGGACAGGCCCAACGAGTTGTTTAGCGATAAATCCCGTTATTGATCCGGTCATCCCCTTCAACAAATGCGTTTTCGGGAGGGCTAACGGTAAATTTATCCAGATTGGCTTGCAGTACTTCCAATTGACGATCCGTCAGTCCGGGAATATCCAGAACATCGTTCACGTCTTGATAAGGAGCATTCTTTAGAATCTGCTTGGCGATGGTGGGGTACAGCCCCGGATATTGCATGAATGCCCGCACGTTGGTGTTATTCAGGTCGATTTTTGCGCCGAATTCTGTTGCCAGCTTGTCATCGACAGCGTTACGAAACTCTAACGCCACCAGGGGAGATGAGATGGGCACGAGACGACTGAAAGGAGCGGCAATCGCCGACAGATCCCCTACCCAACCCCAGCTAGCCACTAGCACAGCCAGGGACAACAACAACCCTACAAATCGCTTCATTGGTTGAATCCCTTCCGATTTCTCCGATTTCATGATTCCGATTGTCTTAGCCCAAGAGGCTAAATAAAACACAGCAAAAGCAAAAAAAGAGTATATGAACAGGGAGCGAAGCCGCTTTTATCCAATTCCAGACTCTACCTATAGAGACTACCATTACAAATGACCAAAAAGTGATGCCTATAGAGTTCATTTCCATCTGTTTGGATTAGGCCTCAAAAAACGATGGTGGGTGTCGTATTGCGACGCCCACCATCGTTTTTTGAGGCTTAACCTTTAAGGAGGTTTCTGCATAAGAATTTACCCAGAATGTTGGTGCTTTGCCCGCTTCGCGGGCAAAGCACCAACATTCTGGGGGTAATTTCATTACTGGAAATCTCCTAAGAAGGAGTAGTCAACTGCAAAAAAGTATCTAGATCAGAAAAGGAGCCAGCATAGGTCACGGTTGGGGTGTCATAGCCCTTCAGATTGACCGAGTGCTGCTTGAACAGGTTCGGGTTCGACATGCTGGTGATGAGGTACTCGTAAGCCGCCTCACCTAGAGCCACATCCATGCCAATCTGCTTCGTAGCCGATTCTAAGCGAAAGGCGGCATTTACGGTATCACCCAGGGCGGTGTAATCGGGGCGATCGCCCGTCCCCGTATTGCCCACCATGGCATAGCCCGTATTCAAGCCGGCCCCAACCCGTAACGGAAATGGAAGCGGGTACCGCTCATGCAGGCGACTAGTCATTTTGTGTAAAGAACTGAGGGCACGGGCGATCCGTACCATTTCTTCCTGGCTAACGCCTTGGGCTCCGTGGATCCAGACGGCCATAATGGCGTCACCAATATACTTATCGACCCAACTGCCATACTCCCGAATAATGTCTCCGGCACAGCGAAACCAGGTGCCGATCGCTTCTGAGAGAATCTTTTCGTCAATCTGTCGAGTCATCACAGTAAAGTCCCGGATATCAACTACCAGCACGGAGATCAGACGTCGTACGTGGAGGGTAGCTGTAGCCGTAAACTCTTGAGAGTCAATACCCAGGGAGGAATCCGAGGCGGGTGCCATATCTGGAGAATAAAACTCCAGCTCGGTTTGCCCGAAAGTGAGCCGATCGCCATTGTGCAGCGTGACAGGAACACTGACACGCCGTCCATTGACAAAGGAACCATTCCGGCTTCCTAAGTCGATTAAATAGAACTCGCCCGTCTCCATGCGCTGAAGCATCGCATGGTTACGAGAAATCCAGCGGTCAGGCAACACGAAGTTGTTGTCATCTCCTCGACCAATTGTCCAGCAATTGTTACTTGTCAAGGAAAGATAACGGCTACCGGACTCAGTTCGTAGGATTAGGTGGGGAACAGGTTGTGCAATCACTGCGAACCATGAAACCGCTACTTTGCTTTTACTGATGCATCCTGAGGCTGCGGAACGGATGAGAGAAGACAACAGTCATCTTCTGGTTATCATCCACAAGAGTTTTTGACCTGCAACAGGACAAAATTTCGATCTTCCGCCAAGGTTTATCGCTGGAGTCACATGGCCTCCTAAACTGGTTGCCCAGCCAGAAGCTAGATCATGCCCGCGAACTACAACTACTAAGTTAGCCCAAGATACTCAAATCATAGCCTTACTAACTCAGCACCTGACATCAACTTTCAGGATTCGCACAGCATTGACAGGGTTCAGGGTAGGTAGTGTGAACTCAGGCAGCCATAGCCAGCAGAAGAAACAAACCATCAACCATAACCGTGCTAAGGATAGCGCCACTAAAAGCCCAATGGTGAAGCTGTTGCGATCGCAACGGCAATAAACCCACCACCAACAGTAGACTGACGATCAGCACAGCGCTACCAACTCCCCAAGGAGTTTGCATCTGAGCCAGAGCCGCCTGAAAGATCGGTGGAGCTTGATCAGGAGTTACCTGCATCAATTGTCGCCAATAGGGAATCAAATTGACCAGGTAGAAATACAGATCTGTCAAAGCAGTCCCCAGTAGGGAACCCAAGTAAAACCAATGGCCTACAGGGGTCTGTATGCGTCGCATCCCAATCAGAGCAAAAGGTAGAGCGATCGCCTCAATGGGCAAGTGCAGCAGCGGCTCCCAACGAAACCACCCCCAGTAGATTGACCCCGCCAACCAGGTCCAGGCAAAACCATAAGTCAGGTCACCCAGTACCCAGGTATCCGGCTGCCGGGCAAGAGAACGCGCCATGATTACCAGCACCCCCGTCAATAACAGACTGAGTAGTGGCACCAACCGTACAAGCGGAGCCTGAAAAAAGACGGGAACAGATACCAGAAACACGGCTACCCCCAAAACACCCCACTTCCCAATACCGGAAAGGGAACCCATGGGAGCCTTGAGAGAAGCAGAAGTCAGGGAAGAAGCGGCTTCCTGACGCTCGGCCAGCGAGGGGGTAGACGACGAAATGGTAATCAATGGCTTAATTAATTGAAACAATTTATCGCACTCATTTAGTTTACGTTATTTAACAAAAGATTGCATCCCAAAATGCAATGCCAGGGGATGCTTCTAATAGCCTGCTGTGTCTTCGATTGTACGGACAATCCCCCGGGGGGCATATTTAGATATTCTTAAAGTGTCTAGAAACTAGCAAAGTTCAAAGCTTCAGTGCAGTGTCTAGAAGTTTTAGTTTGACTGAGCCCCCTCTGTAAGGAAAAGCTCACCCTCTCAGAAAACGCCTGAACCGTAATTGGACAAGTGTCCGAAAACTTGCTGTAATTTACTACTCGTCCAAGAGGATGTGCCTAATGCTCTAGGTCCTGGTTAATCAGGACCTAGAGCATTAGGCACATCCTCGGTACTATTCTAAACATTTGAATGGGGCGCTTACCGTCTCATTCACACAGCCATCTCATGCTTGAAACATGGGTACATCCCACTTTTGTAAGTGAAGCGGGCGAAGCCCGCTTCACTTACAAAACCTCAGTTCGGGTTAAGGGCTTTTTTGAGTGCCGCGCGAAGAGCGGCACTCAAAAAAGCCCATTATTGCGTGCGCGACGCGCACGCAATAATGGGCGGTTCGGCTTATCCCGAACTGACGTTACAAAAGTGGGATGTACCCTGAGACATGACCCGCACACATCAAGAAGATAACCGTAGAGCCTGCTGTGTTTTATGAGCTGAAGCATTAACTTTGTCAGCGCTTCAGCTCACAAAGTTCGATATTGGTACTTCCATAAAGTTGCCTCGGGATACCTGATAGAAGGGAAAAAGCATAGGGTAGACTCATTGAGACATTTCTAGCCAGGCTGAGAGGACTGCCCGTGTCTGAGATGAGTTTTGGAGTCGCATTGGGAGCACTATTTAATCCAGTTATGGGTGGATTGCCCTTAACGGGGACGATCGCCACAGCTCCTACCGTAGATACCTCAGCCGCCGCTCCCATAAGTCTGTTTCAGGCTTTGGTTTTGGGCTTTGTGCAGGGAATGACGGAATTTTTACCTATTAGCAGCACTGCTCACCTTAAAGTGGTACCCGTAGCTCTAGGGTGGGGCGATCCAGGTGTGGCCTACACTGCCATTATTCAGTTGGGGAGTATTGCAGCAGTGCTGTGGTACTTCTGGAGTGACTTGAGCCAGATTGTGCGAGGGGCGATCGCTTCTCTTGTTCGCCGCGACTTCCAGACCCAGGAATTCCGCATGGCCTTGGGCATTGCGTTAGGTACCATCCCGATCCTGTTTTTTGGGTTGCTGATTAAAGTTCTCATTCCTGACTTTGACAACTCGCCTTTGCGATCGCTCTCCACCATTGCCATTGTTTCTATCCTCATGGCCCTACTGTTGGGGCTGGCGGAAAAGTTAGGACGCCGCAAGCGTGACTACGACGACCTCACCACCAGGGATGGAATACTGATGGGACTGGCTCAATCTCTAGCGCTGATTCCAGGGGTTTCGCGTTCCGGTTCGACCCTCACAGCCGGACTATTTATGGGAATGGAACGGGCCGCTGCCGCACGCTTCTCGTTCTTGCTGGGGATTCCGGCAATCACGCTGGCGGGACTAGTCGAGCTCAAAGACGTGCTGGAGACGGGCGTTAGCCAGAAGGAGTTGATGCCTCTAATCGTGGGCACTATTTCTGCGGCCATCTTTTCTTATCTAGCGATCGCCGGTCTTTTACGCTATCTGAAAACCCGAAACACCTGGGTTTTTGTCTGGTATCGCCTCGCCTTTGGCGTAGCGATTTTAACCGCACTCGCCACTAACTTTCTTAAAAATGCTTGAGAATGGGAGAGGAATTGTTGTGCGGCTATGCGTGAAGGAACTATTCGCCCTGCCCAGGTCACATGTGTCCTGCCAGGGTCTATTGCTGAAGAATTAGGGTTTGAAGTGGGCGATCGCCTGGTCGCAATTAATGGCGATCGTCCCCGCGATTTGATCGATTATCGCTACTTATGCGCGGACGAGTTTTTAGAACTGGAAGTGCTGGGTCGGGATGGCAAAACCTACCAGGTCGAGCTGGAAAAAGATTACGACGAAGACCTGGGGCTAGAGTTTGAGAGCGCGCTCTTTGATGGCTTGATGCAGTGTAACAACCACTGTCCCTTCTGCTTTATTGACCAGCAACCCCCCGGAAAGCGCCAGAGCCTTTACTTTAAGGACGATGACTACCGTTTGAGCTTTCTCTACGGGAGCTATCTTACCCTGACGAATTTAACAGCACCGGAGTGGGATCGCATTGCCCAAATGCGCCTCTCGCCACTCTATGTCAGTGTCCATGCCACCGAGCCAGAAATTCGGGGCCGCCTGCTCAAAAACCCCCGAGCTGGGCAAATTATGGATCAGCTCGCCTGGTTTCAGGAGCAGCGGCTACAAATTCATGCTCAGGTGGTACTCTGTCCTGGCATTAATGATGGGCCACATCTAGAGCGTACCCTGCGAGACTTAGCACAATTTCACCGGGGGGATTTACCAGCGGTGGCTTCTGTGGCGGTGGTACCGGTGGGTCTCACGCGCTTTCGCCCTGACGAGGACGAATTAATTCCTGTTTCCACCGAGAAAGCACAGGAAGTGATCGCCCAAGTACAGTCGCTTCAAGAAGAATTTCGTAAAACACTAGGGTCGACCTTCGCCTGGTTAGCCGATGAGTGGTTCTTAATCGGTCGGCAGGCGCTACCGCCAGAGTCTCATTATGAGTCTTATCCACAAATTGGCAACGGCGTTGGGTCGATTCAGCTGTTCTTGAAAGACTTCTTCCAGGCTGCTCAACAACTGCCTGCACAGGTCTCTCCTGCCTGTGAGCTGACCTGGGTTGTTGGGAACGCTGTTGAATTTGCATTTCAGCCCGTGGTCGAGCGTCTTAATCAGGTGAAAGGCTTAACAGTAACGATGGCCGCCCTGAATAGCACCTACTGGGGTCAAGACATCACAGTGACGGGGCTCCTAACCGGGGAGGATTTGATTGGCCGTTTGAAGGGACGCCACCTGGGGGATGCTATTCTATTGCCGTCTCTCATGTTGAAACATGATGATTCCCGGTTTTTGGATGACAGAACCGTGGATGAGGTGTCCCGGGAATTAGGAGTGCCGATCCTGCCCATTGCGGATGTCGAGGAATTGATCCAGACCTGTGGGCAACCGCTGAGTTTAGAGGAAGGTTCGGTCGCAGTGGGACGGGGGAAATGACCCCTTGATTGGGATGCCAGGGATTGTTGAAAATGCGGAGGGAATCTGATTTTCAAAGAGATTTCGAGAATGAGACTGGGCATTCTGAAGGGAGGTGCGATCGCTCGATTCTACCTCCTACGGTAGTTTTCAAGCTTCTTAGCAAAACGTTAATAATTCTTGTGACCTAGAGGGCACCAATGCTGATCGGCGGGCGCTACGAGACAATCCGCGAATTGGGCCGGGGAGGCTCTGGGAGAACTTACCTGGCGGAAGACACCTATCGCCGGGGCAACCCCAAGTGCGTTGTTAAAAAGCTACAACCCACTTCAAAACTCCCTTCGGTTCTAGAAAAAGCCCGTATGATTTTCGATACTGGGGTTCAGGAGCTTTACGACCTGGGAGCAACGGGGGCAACACCACGGTTGCTCGACCATCTAGAGCAGGCCGGGGAGTTTTATCTCGTCCAAGAACTGGTTGATGGTCATGATTTGCGGCAGACCTTTGTGCTGGGCGATCGTTGGGACGAAAAAGACGTAGTTGCCCAACTGCGCGAAATTCTAGAGTTATTAGTTGTGTTTCACGAGCGGGGCATTGCTCATCAAGACGTGAAGCCGCAAAATTTGATCCGCCGTTGGAAGGACAAGAAGCTGATGCTTTCTGATGTCGGTGGCATTAAAGTCATTCGGCACCTTACCCTAACTCCAACCGGAGAGCCCAAGTATACGACCCCCGTGGGTACTCCGGGCTACATGCCTAAGGAACAGATCGATGGCGTCCCGACTCCTGCTAGCGATGTCTATGCGGTGGGCATGATGGGCATTCAGGCGCTCACCGGTTATACCCCCAACCAGCTTCCCCGCAACCCCGCAACGCGGATTGTAGAGTGGCATGACCAGGCCGCCGTTAGTCCTGAATTGATGAAAATTCTGGATCAGATGGTGCATCCCGATATGGCAGAGCGGTACCCAACTGCGATGGCTGCCCTAGCGGCATTGCCCAGCCCCAAACAACGGGGTCTCTCCCCAGAAGAACTGGCTGAATTTTTAGGAGAGCCACCACCGCCCACCTACGAAATGGTGATTGAACCCCACTTCTCCTTTGCCCGAGATTTCTCGGAAGGGCTGGCGGCAGTCATGGTAGAAGACCGCCTGGGTTACATCGACAAGGCGGGGCGGTTTATCATTCCCCCTCTGCTCGAAGTTGATCCCTTAAGCCTGTATCGAGAAGGGGCGTACCAATTTTCTGAGGGGTTATCGCGAATGGCGATCGACCACCAGTGGGGCTACATTGACCCAGCGGGCAAAATCTTGATTCCCCCCCAATTTGATGGAGCTGAGAATTTCTCCAATGGGTTAGCGCGGGTGGAGGTGGAGCATCGTTACGGTTACATCAATAAGCGAGGTAAGTTTGCGATCGCCCCCTCCTTTGAAAGTGCCTCCCACGCCTTTCGGGAAGAAGTGGCAGCGGTAGAAATTGACCACAAGTACGGTTATGTGAATCGCCACGGCGCTGTCGTCATTCGGCCGCAATTTGACAGTGCCGACTATTTCCACGAAGGACTGGCTCGCATTACCCTTGATGGCAAGTATGGCTTCATCAACAAGAGTGGAGAGTTGGTCATTCCCGCCGAGTTTGACGTCGCCCACACCTTCAGCCAGCAGTTGGCTCGGGTGCGTATTGATGGCAAATATGGCTACATCGACAAAACCGGTAAAACCGTTATTGCCCCTGCCTTTGATGATACGTTTAGCTTTACCGAAGGCTTAGCCCTAGTGCGGAATGAGAATCACTATGGCTTCATCAACCCCCTGGGGCACATGGTCATCCCCCTGCGATTTGAAGATGCTTACCCCTTCTCGGAGGGATTGGCGGCGGTGAAGATGGGCAATCTATGGGGTTACATTAACCCGCAGGGCGAGTTTCTTGTAGAGCCACAATTTGAAGATGCCAGCTCTTTCCGAGGCGGTCGCGCTGCTGTCAAGAAGGGCAATGGTTGGGGATACCTGGGCGTTGTACATCCTTAAAGCAATAAGCAGGACATAGCATTGCTATGCCCTGCTTATTGCTTTATTTCAACAGAACTGTTTTATTCAGCAACTTGGACAATGCCGCAAGCGATGCGTCCGCCCGCATCTCCGGTGGGTTGCACATAGGAATCAACTTTTTCGTGGAGAATGACCGCGTGGTTGGCGATCGCATACTTTCCATCGGTCAGAGTTAAACCTGGAATTTCCTCCCGATACGAACCGCTACCATCAGCAGCAATGGTTAAATTGCCTAAATCTCCGGCATGAGCATTGGCGAATCCATCACGCTGAAGATTGCCATGGGGAGAACCATCTGGATTAAAGTGCCCCCCAGCCGCATTTCCAGCATCTGCGCAACTGGCATTCTCGTGGATATGAAAACCATGTGGGCCGGCCGGGGCTCCGGTCACCTGAGCTTCAACTAAAACGCCCGACTCCGTAGGAGTAAACGTTATTTCTCCTCGCAGGCTATTGTCTGAGGAAGTGCTCTCCAGAGTTGCAGTAGACAGGGATTCGGCCCAGGCTTCTCCTTGCACTCCTAAATACAGGAATACCACCAATCCCAATAGAGCTAGAACGGACAAGAGGCGAGTAAGTCTACGTGCAGCTAGCATGGGTTAAACAGAGGTAAGGGGCTAGAACGTCTCTATCATACTGGGAATGGCAGGAACTCGAAACCTCTGTGAATAAGGTTTTAGGCATGAGTTTAGTTGCTGTGGAGGAAAGGCTAAGCCTTTCCTCCACAGCAACTAAACTCAGAGTTGATCAGCTCCTCTCCCATATGGGCAAAAGGCAAACAGAGCCATAGCTTTCCAAAGGGACAAGGGAACAGGTATGGTAGGGAGCGAATTTTTATGTTGGTGTGGCGATCGCAATGCCTTCACAACCCAGCCCAACTGCTTTCATCCGAACTGTCTGGCCAGTGGTACTGGGGCTCCTAATCTTACTCGGTATCGGCTTCCGGGTTAACCAATTAGATACTCCCGTGTTCTGGGTGGATGAGGTTGCAACGGCAACACGGGTCTCCGGCTACACCCAGGCTGAAATTTTGGCAGCGGTGGTAGATGGGCAACGGCGATCGCCCACCGATCTAAAAAAGTATCAACAGGTAGGCGATCGGCCTTTTGGAGCAACGGTTCACGCCTTAACCCGAAGTCCCGAACATGCGCCACTCTACTTTCTGTTGACTCGGGGTTGGATGAGTCTATTTGGCAGTTCCGTCGCTGCCATTCGCAGCCTTTCAGTTTTGCTGGGACTATTGCTACTACCGGCCCTTTATGGGTTGTGCCGTCAGATCGATCCGTTGCCTAGGATGGCGGAACTGGCCCTGGCTCTGGTATCAATTTCTCCTTACTTTATTGCTTATTCGCGAGAAGCACGGCCCTACAGTTTGTGGGCACTGGCGTTGGTCCTGGGATGTGGAGCTTTGGCTCGGGCATTGCATCGCACCACCTTTGCAGCCTGGGCTACCTATAGCTTGATGGTGACGCTAAACCTCTACACCTCATTACTTTTCCTGCCCGTACTCGTTGGGCAAGGAGCTTACGTTGGAGTTCTGGCCCTGAAAGGCAAGAGCATGGTCTGGAAGCCCTGGTGCTGGGCAGCCGGAATAGGATTTATTGCATTTTTGCCCTGGGTATGGGTCATGGTGCAGAACTGGTCAGCTCTGGAGTCGAATGTGTCATGGGCAGAGTCGCCATTACCCTGGCCCGTGATCGTTGGCGTATGGCTCTACAGCGTTGCCATTCTAGTGTTTGATGTACCGATCGCGCCGTTTCCCAGTGCGATCGCCCTGCTTCAGGGCATTATGGCGCTGTTGGTCCTGGTGACCATGGGTTGGGCTGTCGCGTCAGCGATTCGACAGGCCGCCTTCCCGCGATGGGGGTTAGGGTTGGCCTTAGCCCTACCCACGCCGCTCGCCCTAGTGTTGCTAGATGGATTACAGGGTGGGCAGGTATCCGCAACCTCACGCTATTTATTTCCAGCGCAGTTAGGGCTAGTATTGGCTCTCGCAGGATGGTTGGGGTATGGATGGCATAAACATCCTCAACGTACGAGGGGCATCGCGATCGCCCTGCTCTTCCTCTGTTTGTTATCAAATTGCATTGGAGTTGGGCGATCGCCTATGTACCAAAAGGGTCGTAACCTCCATAACGCTGAGATTGCCGCTGTTATTAACCAAGTTCCAGCCGCCCTGGTGTTGGCAGAAGCAACCCAAACCTTCGACCTCCTTTCTCTCAGCCATAACCTGGCAGATTCTGTCAGCCTGAGCATTTTACCGAAAGGAACCGAGGTAGATGCAGTGCCGCTCTGTGAGACAGTAGAGACGGTGTTTTTGCTGAATCCGTCAGTGGAGTGGCGCGATCGCCTAATCCAAAAACTTCCACCCACCGCGCAGGTGCAGGAAGCCTATCGCCCCCCTCTTCTTACCGCAAACGACGTCCACCTGTCTCTGTGGCGAGTGGACGCTACACGACTCTGTCCTGCAAACTGATATGCCTCGATTTGAGCCTTTAGCGATGCTGACTCCACGTTCATGGGGAGGCCGATTCCCGTTGTGGCGGCCGAGTCGGATGCTGACCCGCTTCTGGTTTGTGTTTCTGTTGGTGTTACTGCTGCTTGGCTTTGGGTTGCGGTGGGCGCAGCTTGATCAGCGCGTCTTCTGGGTCGATGAGGTGGCAACAGCTGTGCGCATTGGTGGCTACACCGAAGCGGAAGTGGTGGCGGAAGTTTCAGACGGCCACTTTCGAACTCCAGGCGATTTACGGCCGTACATTCAGGGGCCAAGCCCGCGCTCTGCCCAGGCTACGCTACAAGCCCTGGCTAACAGCCCCGAACATGCCCCCCTCTACTTTTTAATCGCGCGACAATGGACAGCACTGTTTGGCCGCAACCCTGAGTCATTACGTAGCCTTTCCGTGATTCTCAGCCTGCTTGCCTTACCAGCCGTGTATTGGTTGTGCTGGGAGTGGATGTGCTCCTCCCTGGCTGGGTGGCTGGCTGTAGGATTAATGGCCAGTTCGCCCTTGCTTATCGCCTACGCCCAAGAAGCCCGCCCCTACAGCCTTTGGGTTCTACTGCTGGTGCTCTCCGGAGGAATGTTGTTGCGATCGCTCAATACTGGCAAAGCCCATGATTGGTTCGGCTACAGCCTCAGCCTCAGCTTATGCCTTTATACGTCGCTGCTTTCAATACCGTTGGCGATCGCCCAGGGCATCTACCTTATTTGCCTGGAAAAGGGTCGTTTAACCCGTACTGTACGGAGGGGAGGATTAGCGATCGCTGCCAGCTTTGTCTCCTTTGGACCCTGGCTGTGGATTGTTGTATCGCGTTGGGACACGCTGCAAAGTAACACCGTCTGGATGCAACAGCCAATGGGATTGGTGGAGCGGATTGGTATTTGGATTTATACCCTCAGCATCCTGGTATTCGACACTCCGGTGGCTCCCCTTGGCACTCCCCTCTCAAATCTGCAAATTTGCACCTCTATTGTGATTCTGATTGCGTTTGCATGGGCGGCTATGGGTTTGGTGCGCAACACGTCCCCCCGCATTTGGGGCTTCGTGCTGGCTCTGGGCCTACCAACCCCACTGATGCTAATGCTGGCGGATCTATTGTTGGGCGGAAAACGCTCGACGGCCCCTCGCTACTGGATTCCCACCCATGTAGCACTGATTCTAATTGTGGCGGGATGGCTGGGTGTCCAAGCGGCCTACAAGTATTACCCAAAAGACTGGAACCGCCGGTGGCAGAAAATTGTTGCGGTGTTATTAGCGATCGCTCTCACCTGCTCTATTGGCAACCTGTGGCGGTCGCCTCGCTACCTCAAAACCCGAAACCTACACAATCCGGCGATCGCCACCCTCATCAACCAGGTGCCTCGCCCCCGAGTGTTGGCCGAGCCAACCGAGGTGTATGACTTAATTTCACTCACTCAGTTTCTAAAGCCAGAAGTAGAAATTCAGGTGGGAGAGGGCGATCGCCTGCTTCAACAACTACGCCCCTGTCAACTCGATACCTTTGTCCTCAATCCCTCTCCAACGCTAATGGAGCAATTCTCCAGCCGTCCTGGAGCATTACAGGAAGCCTATGTTCCTTCTCGTCTCACGGCCGACGAAATGGCTCTGACTCTTTGGCGTATCGTTCCACCCAATACTTGCTCACCAAACTAAAATTGACCTAATCAACCTCAGTTCGGGATAAGCTGAAGTGCCCATTTTGGTGTGCGAAGCGCACTCAAAAACGTCCTTAACCCGAACTTAGGTTACAGCGCTTTGCGCTTGAGTCAGCCACGGTTATTTTTGTGAGAGCCGCGCGGAGTGCGGCTCTCACAAAAATAACCAGATTTTAAGTGTTTGAAAAGCGCTGTAATCAATTTGCAAGGCTATAGGATTTCTCCTATAGCCTTGTGATCTTTGAGGGCAAGTATCGCCCTTAAGAGTTGGACTGAAAAACTTTCTGTGAGGCTTTTGACCTACGAAAGCTCTTTAAGACTGGACAAACTCAGGTTCTTGCAATAGGCGCTCAAAGCGAGTTTGGGCAAGCATCAATTGCCCATCTACATGACAGGCTGCACGAGCCTCAGAAGCCGCATGGCTTTCCTCACTTAACTGGCGTGTCGTACCCCGCAATCGCTGAGATAGAAGAATCGCTAACGCTCGGTAGAAACGGCTGGCAAACCCTTCATCTTGCTGTAGCTTTGCAGCCAGTTTTGCACGTGGCACTGCCAGTACTAACGAATCTTCCAGAGTTTGCACGGTCGCGGATGGAGGGTAAGCATCGATAAACGACATTTCACCAACCACCTCCCCACTGTCTAGTTTCGCGATTTGTCGCTCCATAGCAGAGATGGATACGACCAGTGCGCCCTCTAGCAAAATATAGAGTGTATTAACGGGTTGGCCTTCTCGAATGAGCGTACTGCCTGCTGCAACGGGAGTTTTCTTACCCACCTGCACCAGCCAATCTACGTCGCGATCGCTCAATTCGCTCAGAATATAAAGAACCTTTTCCATTTCCATGGTTTAGATGTCCAGTATGAATGCTTACAGGCGTACCGCTTCGACGCACCCACCGGATGTTGCCATCCAGAAGTTACCAAGAACAAAACTTAAGGCAGATCCCACAATCTCCCACTTTGTATAATGTTTTCTTTGACCACCGCTTTAATTCGTTACCAAGTTTACAGAGGTTTTATTAATTACTCGAAGTCAGTGAAGGTTCTGTGACTGGCCCTCGTTGGGTGGCTCAAATCAGGAAGGAGGGCGATCGCCCTTTCCAATTCGTATTTACCCACCCGATCTCCTGACTTGCGCCTTGTACTACACAAGGGCTATTCATATGAGTTGCATTGGCCTTGTGCGCCTTCGTTCTTTGGAGGGCTTTGACTCTAACCACTTTAGGAAGTGTCAATGGGATTTAGCCCAAAACCGGCTCATCCTTGCTTAAATGCAGGTAAACCTAACCGTCCTGAAATCAATCGGGTTTGTCAGGACGATCTTGAGGTCTGTGGCTTGATTTCTCTACATTTTCCGGTGCTGGACGACTTCAAGCTGTTTCAAGTCTTGTAACCCAAACGTCGGTTTGATCGTTTCGTCTTACTTTAGAGCTATGCCCTCTACCGCCAAAGCCCCAACCTCTCATCCCGCCTGGGATAATCTGAGCCTCACCTATCAACCTGATGTGGCTCAGCTAGATAACATCAAGGCCCATCTGGATCTGGTGTTGTTATCTCTGGAAGCCCTGACCGGCCTAGGATCTGAAGCAATGCTTCAGGCTGCGGAAGCCCTCGATTTAACCGATCGCGTCGGCGATCGCGTTTCCCTCTGGCGGCTCCGCCAGGCCAGCCCCCTGCGGAAGGGCCAGGGCCGCAAGCGCATGGATGTAGAGGAAGCACGAGCTCTGGTGATGATCATCTGCCATTTGGCAAACCAGCACCAGGAGTTGGTGCGACGTGGGGTAACTCTGTTAGAACAACTAACCGAGCAAAACCGCCCCCCCCATGAAGCGGCCCTTCTGGGCGATTACCTGGATAATTTCAATAACATGTACGAGGAGCGCATGGAGGATGAGGCCAATCCCAATCAACTCTCCTACCTGGCCCTCAAGTTGTTGATTGATCTGCTGTTCTACAGTGCGCCAAATGGTACTCGCCGTTTATGGGTGTCCCTGATGGAACGCGCTAAATAACAACCACCTGCAACGACCCCCTTGCTTGTTGACGCCTGATTACGCACCCCTAAACCCCAATGCCTACTTCCGTCCTTCGCCGATATACCCCACCCACTTGCACCCTGGAAGTGCGGGCCAACCAGTCTTCCCTATCTCGGTGGGCTGACCAGACAGTATTGAGAGATGTGCGGTTTAACCTCCATCTAGATGACCCTCAGCGGCCTGATGCGCGTGTGGTACAGATATCGGGCGATCGCAACCAATTGGAAGCCCTGGGCGATGTGGTCAGCCGCTACGTGCAGAACTTGCTGGATTCGGACGTTGATACGACGGATTCTGCCCTGCTTCGGTTGACCCCTCAATCCCCTCGACTACTTGAGCGAAATTTAGAGGTACTTCCCCTGGGTGCTGAACGGTCTACAGCGACAAACGGTTCACCCATTGCGCTCCACACACCAGTAGCCGCAGCCGAAAGCGGGATTTTTATCGAACCCCGAGGTTTACTGGCCCACGACCTTCATCTGGGAACCTTATCCACTCCAGAATCGGGAGATGTCGTTCGCCTCAGTGCTGTTCAACTGTTTGATCTGGCTAACGCATTAGACGATTACTCTGCTGAGATGTTGGCCTTACCGAGCCAGCAACGCGCTGTTTCCAGCACCCGACGATGGGCCAGCATGGCGGCGATGTTGGTATTAGCCATTGGTGCTACTGGCGGCATCACTAAATTTGTCATGGATGTTTCGGCCCCAGCCCCTACCCAGGTAGCTCAGGAGTCTGCGCCCGAAAATGTTGCGGTTCAATCCGTGCCAACCACGCCTCCACCCGCAGCAGGTGCGCCTCTCCCCGTGCCCGGCGCAACCCCCCAACCCAATGGCTTGTCCCAAACTACGAAGGTTCCCCCTGGGGCACCTCCAGGGTCAGTGCAACCCGGGTTCCCTTTCCCTGTACCGCCTCCCCAGGGGAATACAGCCCCCCGTGGGCAAGGGGCCCCTGTTCCTCCTGGGGCTGTTGCAGTGCAGCCCGCACCAACCAGAGTGCCACAATCACCCCAAATCATTCCTGGTGGAGGGGCCAGTACTACTCAAGGTGCCAATGTGCCTTCTAACCCAACCGTGCGCCAAGCTCCACCCGAAACTTTCTCCACCAGTGAGGCACCTAGCATCAGCGCGGCGAGGCAAGCGGATCCTGAAGCGGCGGCTGGAGATACGGCAGCGATCGCCCCGCCACCTACGGCCCGCAATCGCCCTACCACTGATTTGAGCCGCGCTGGGGTAGAAATTCCACAAACCAATGAGGTTCAGAGTTACTTCCAGGAGCGCTGGCAGCCCCCTGAGAACCTGGGCGAAACCCTGGAGTATCGCCTAACGTTAGGGGCTGATGGAAGCGTGGAGCAGATTACTCCTCTGGGAGACGCAGCTGGGGTTTATATCGATCGCACGAATATGCCTTTGCTAGGCGACAACTTCGTCAGCCCACTAGCTCCCTATCAACGTGCTATGGTGCGGGTTATCCTGGCTCCTGATGGCCGCGTCCAAACCTTCCTGGAAGAGGTGAATTAACCTCATCACCTATAGCGGAAACAGCAGTGAAACTTATCGTTTCACTGCTGTTTTTAACGTCAGTTCGGGATAAGCCGAACCGCCCATTATTGCGTGCGCGACGCGCACGCAATAATGGGCTTTTTCGAGTGCCTGTTTTCGAGTGCTGCGCGTTGCGCGGCACTCGAAAACGCCCTTAATCCAAACTCAGGTTATTAAAGATGTGCCTAATGCTCTATGGCCTGCCTAAGCAGGACGTAGAACATTAGGCACATCTTCACAGGGAATTGGAACGGGTACGAGTAATGTCCACAGTGACGCTGCCCATGAAATTGGGGATGGCTGGACGCTCCTTGGTCAGGCATACCTGCACCTGTTCCACCAGATTGGATTGGAGAACATGATCGGCGATCGCCCCTGCCATTCGCTCAATCAGCTTAAATTTCATCGTTTGGATCAGGGTCTGGATTTCCTGAGCGACGACGCTGTAGTCATAGGTATGGGTAATCTCATCCGTCTGAGCTGGCCGCGTCAGGTCGAGCCAAACGGTGAGATTCACCGAGAACCACTGGCCGAGGGTCTGTTCTTCCGGGTACAGACCGACGTAGCCATAGGCACGAATGTTCGTGATATGAAGGCAATCAGCCATTTAGCGTTCCTCAAAACAGCTCCGGCAGAAATACTGGCATTCCAACCCGACACTGGATGTTTGAGGAACACCCAGTGTCCAGTTCTTTTGCTACTTAACCAATCAAAAGATTACAGATCGCGATGGGTAAAGGGGCGAGCATCTGGGCCGGAGTAGGTCGTAGACACATGGCCTTCCCCGGTAAGCCAGTACTTGTAAGTCACCAAACCCTCCATTCCAACGGGGCCACGGGGCGGCATTTTCTGGGTGCTGATGCCGACCTCTGCGCCAAAGCCGTAGCGGAATCCGTCAGCAAAGCGGGTGGAACAATTATGGAACACTCCCGCTGCATCCACTTGGTTCATGAAGGTGAGGGCGACCTGCTCATCCTGAGTCACAATGCCATCCGTATGACGGGAACCGTAGGTGTTGATGTGGGCGATCGCTTCATCCACCGATTCCACTTGCTTAATCGCCAAAATCAGATCGCTATACTCCGTCTTCCAGTCCTCATCGGTCACCTGCTGAATTGTGATGCCGTGAGTTGCTAACAGGTGTTGCGTTTCAGCATCCCCCCGCAGTTCTACAGCCCGCGTCTGAAGAGCATCGGCTAATTTTGGCAGCAGTTGAGGTGCAATGTCCCGATGCACTAGCAGGGTTTCGATCGTGTTACAGGCCGAGGGATAGCTGGTTTTTGCATCGATGGTGAGGGCGATCGCCATCTCCATATCCGCGGCTCGATCGATATACAGGTGGCAAATCCCATCGGCATGGCCCAGTACGGGAATCTTCGTGTTCTGTTGCACAAAGCGCACAAACACGTTGGAGCCGCGAGGAATGATCAAATCTACATACTGATCCAGGTTCAGAAGGGACATGGTTTCCTCCCGAGTGGTTAGCAGCCGCACCACCGCCGGGTCAATGCCTATGGATGTTAATCCTGCATGAATCGCTTGGGTCAGAGCTTCGCAGGAACGGATCGCTTCCCGCCCCCCTTTCAGAATCACGCCGTTGCCCGACTTCACAGCCAGAGTTGCAATTTGCACCAAGGCATCGGGCCGCGACTCAAAGATCACGCCTAAAACTCCCAGCGGACAGGTGATCCGTTTCATCAGCAAGCCATTATCCAGCTCTCGATGAATCTGCACTCGGCCTAACGGATCAGGCAGCTTGGCAACATCGCGAACTCCAGCGATCGCCCCCGACAATTTCTCCGCATCCAATTTCAGACGACCATACAGTGCCTTCGCCAACCCTTCGGCTTCCGCAATCCGTCGATCTTCTTCGTTGGCAGCGATGATTTCTGCTGCATGCGCTTCGAGAGATTGGGCGATCGCCTCCACAGCCTGATTGCGCTCTGCCTCTGGCAGCACCGCCAGATGCCGCGCCGCCTCACGGGTCGCTTTCGCCTGGACAGTCAAATCAGGGGTAGAAATCGGTGTTGCAGTCATGGCTTAACGGAGTTACTTGAAACCTAATCCCATTCTAAAGGGGATACTCCCAAGAACTATCAGGTAGTGTTCTAGACAGATGGATGGGATGAGGTGGAAGGGGCACTTCGTGTCCCTTCCACCTCATCCCATCCATCTATTTGAAACATGACCACGGAACGATGAGGCAACAAATTGAAAATTCCCTTATCGTAGTCAACGGCTATAAATTAACGTTTCGCAATACAACACAAGGGAATCTATGGGAACGGACATTCAAGGCATCGGCTATCTGGCAACTCCAGCCTCAGGTTCAGGGCCTGGAATTATTGTGTTGCAAGAATGGTGGGGTTTAGTGCCACATATTAAAAACCTGGCCGATCGGTTTGCAGAAGCGGGATATGTGGCGATCGCCCCCGACCTCTACGACGGTACCCAAACCACCAGCCCCGACGAAGCTGGACGATTACTGATGGCTCTCAACATCGACCAGACGGCCCAGAAACTCCTGAAAACCGTTGAATACTTGCTGAATCATGATGCCGTCACCTCTGACACCATCGGCGTCGTAGGCTTCTGCATGGGAGGACAACTCGCACTATTAGCAGGCACCCTCAGCCCCAACATTGGTGCCGTTGTAGACTTCTACGGCATTCATCCCAACGTCAAGCCCGACTTCTCCAAGCTTCAAGGCCCTGTATTGGGCTTCTTTGGAGAACAAGATGACCTGGTCACCTCCGAGGCCGTCAGCCAGCTCGAGGCCGCCATTCGCGCAGCTGACCGCACCCTCGAAACCCACATCTACCCCAATTCCGGCCACGCCTTCTTCAACGACACCCGTCCCGAAGCCTACAACCCTACTGCCGCCACCGATGCCTGGCAGAAAACCCTCGCCTTCTTCAGCCAAAACCTAGCCACAGCCTAAAACGCTTCCTAATAAGGCTCTAAAAGCCTTCGTTGAAGAAGGCACAGAAACCTGCTTCAAAACCCAAGCCATGCGAAGCGGCCTAACAACATCTCTACAAAACCTCCTTGCCGAGGGGGGCTGGGGGACGGGCAGCCGTCCCTCAGCCTGGGGGTTTGGGGGACGGCGTGCCCCCAAACCAAGTCCCTGCTCAGCAACAAAACCTCAAACAATCACCACCTCAGCTACACAACGCTCTACAAAGCTCCTTAACCGAACCTGCGACTACATCGTCTGGGATCAGCCGGGATCGGTTCGGGATGGATCCAGTGAAGTTTTATAAAGAATCGCCTGGGGTGGGCACTGGAAGGGCGATCGCCGAGTGGTAAGCTAACAGTTGCATTACAAACACTGCTTAGCAATCACGGAGTTGAAATGACCGAATCGACTCAGATTCCCTATTTGTTGCGTGCTGCCCGGGGTGAAGTGTTGGATCGGCCCCCCGTGTGGATGATGCGTCAGGCCGGACGCTATATGAAGGCTTACCGGGATCTGCGCGATAAGTATCCCTCCTTCCGGGAACGGTCTGAAACCGTGGATGTTGCGGTCGAAATTTCTCTGCAACCCTGGCGTGCCTTCCGTCCCGACGGCGTCATCCTCTTTTCCGACATTCTGACTCCCCTTCCGGGCATCGGCATCCCCTTCGACATCATCGAAAGCCGCGGGCCCATCATCGACACCCCTATCCGCACTCAGGAACAGGTAGACGCCATTAATCCCCTAGATCCGGAAGCCAGCCTTCCCTTCGTGGGCGAAATCCTCCGTACCCTGCGTCACGAAGTGGGCAATGAAGCTGCCGTTCTGGGCTTCGTCGGTGCCCCCTGGACCCTAGCCGCTTACGCCATCGAAGGTAAAGGCTCCAAGGACTACAGCATCATCAAAGGCATGGCCTTCTCAGAACCTACCATCCTGCACCAGTTCCTCAGCAAGATTGCAGACTCTATTGCCACCTACGTTGGCTACCAGATCGAGAATGGCGCTCAGGTCGTACAAATGTTTGACTCCTGGGCCGGCCACTTGAGCCCGATGGATTACGACATCTTCGCCCTGCCCTACCAGCAACAAGTCGTGCGCCAGGTGAAGGCCAAGTATCCCGATGTACCGATGATTCTTTATATCAGCGGTAGCGCCGGTGTACTGGAGCGCATGGGTCAGTCTGGTGTGGACATCGTCAGCGTTGACTGGACAGTCGATATGGCTGATGCTCGTCGTCGTCTTGGCCCCAACGTTGGAGTACAGGGCAACATCGACCCCGGCATCCTGTTTGGCTCAAAGGCGCTGATTCGCGATCGCATCATCGACACCATTCGCAAAGCCGGAAATCGCGGTCACATCCTCAACCTGGGTCACGGCATTTTGCCCAAGACCCCCGAGGAAAACGCAGCATTCTTCTTCGAAACAGCAAAACAGGCGGATCAACTCCTGGCAACAGCGTAAACCAGTGTTATGGCACGTGTTCGTCACATGTCATAACACCCTGCCATCATTGAGGATGCATCATCGGGTTGGATTGATCGTTATGGGAGGTTAGAACTCCTTTCACAACCTATAATCAATCCAGCCCGAAATTTTCTCTTTACTGACCGAAACCCTTCATCCAAAGGGAACTATACTGCTGCGGGAGATCTTCTATACAGGAGATTTCGCGCATTCGTGTTGCTATTTTCATTCGCCAGTTTTTTCACTTCCCTTGCCCATGACTGCCAAACGTATCTTCGTGACGGGGGCTAGCGGCTGCATCGGCCATTACATTGTCGATGCTTTGATTCAGCAGACCTCCCACGAACTGTTCCTATTGGTACGGAATCCGGATAAGTTCAAGTTGAATACTGAGGCACGCCCAGGTATTCATCTCTTGCAGGGGGATATGTATCAGATTGAAAAGTTCAGCAAGCTGCTCAAGACCATAGATGTAGCGGTGCTGACAGCAGCGGCTTGGGGTGGTCCTCAAGAAACCTACGACATTAATGTCACCAAAACCATTCGGTTAATGAACTTGCTGGACCCCGATGTGTGTGAGCAAGTGCTCTACTTCTCAACTGCCAGCATTTTAGGGCGGGACAACCAGCCCCTCAAGGAAGCCGGGCAGTTAGGCACCGACTATATCCGTTCCAAGTTCACCTGCCATCAGCGGTTAAGCAAACTGGCGATCGCTCCCCAAATCACGACCCTTTTTCCCACCCTGGTTTTTGGTGGCGATCAGAACAAGCCAATGTCCCACCTCACAGGTGGGCTGCCCGATGTGCTGAAGTGGATTGGGCTGATTCGATTTTTTAAGCTAGACGGTAGTTTCCATTTCCTGCACAGCCGCGACATTGCTCAGGTGGTGGTTCACTTAGTCGATCATCCGCTTGGGGAGAGCGATCGCCGTGAGCTGGTGCTGGGTAACCCGCCCCTAACGGTGAATCAAGCGATCGAGGAAATCTGCAAGTATCTGCAACAGCAAATCTACTTCCGGATTCCCCTGGTCTTACCCTTAGCGAACTTCTTTATCCGGGTCTTTCGGATCCAGATGGCGGCATGGGATCGCTTCTGTATGACGTATCGCCATTTTACCCACCAACACTACGTCAATCCTACGACCTATGGGGCCGTTCCCTATTGTGCTACCCTCAGCGACATCTTAAAAGTGAGTGGCGTCGAAGCCCGGTAAAGTTAGAGAAGGCCCCGGCTTGATGAGCTCGTATGCCTGGGGTCAACAGAAATTACTGAGTGATATTGCATGATTACCGTTGCACTGCCCAAGGGCAGCCTATTGAAGGACAGCATTCGCCTCCTACAAGAAGTGGGATTGGACTTTAGTGATTTTCTAGACTCCTCTAATCGGCAGCTAGAAATTTGGGACAAGAGCCATCGCGCAAAAGCATTATTGGTTCGCAACTACGATGTACCCGTGTATGTGGAGTACGGCCAGGCTCAGCTGGGCTTCATTGGCTACGACGTTTTGCGGGAGAAACAGCCCCGAGTTGCTCATTTAGCGGATCTTGGCTTTGGGCACTGTCGCATGTCCATTGCAGTCAAGGCATCCAGTCCTTACCGCTCTGCCCTGGATCTCCCCCCCCACTGCCGGGTGGCCTCTAAGTTTGTTCACTGTGCTCACGACTATTTCCAAAGCCTGGATCTCCCGGTGCAGGTTGTCCCCCTGTACGGTTCTGTTGAGTTAGGGCCCATTACAGGCATGTCAGAAGCCATCGTGGACTTGGTGGCCACAGGCCGCACCCTGAAAGAGAACAACCTGATCGAAATCGAAACCCTCTTTGAAAGCACCGCTCGCCTGATTGCCCATCCCCTCAGCTACCGCCTCAACGGTGATGGATTAAAGGATGTCATTGATCAACTGCGAGAAACAGCAAGCACTGCAACGGTTTAGCGTTAGCCAGGTAGCACGCCAGATGAAGCTTTGCGATCGAACGTTGATGAGCTGTGGCAGGGGTGGTTTTGTCGTCACCTGAACCCATGCTAGTAATCAGCGGCTTAAGTTTGCCTATGTTTAGAGGAGGGTACAAAGTACCCTCCTCTAAACATTAGTATTGCGATCGCTAACTATCATCACTGAACGCTATTTCGCCACTAGGTTCATTTCAGGGGTAGGGCTCTGCTAAACCCGCTTCTACACCTTTTTCTGTCAGCAATTCTTCTTGAGGTTCGAGCCAATGGCCAAATTCGTCGAGGAACCGATCGCCCAGTATCGCCTCACGAATCCGCGCCGTGAACTGCACCAACTCCGTGATGTTATGAATGGAAATGAGGCTAAAAGCCAGTAGCTCACGGGCATGAATTAAGTGACTTAAATAGGCCCGACTAAAGTTTTTACAGGTATAGCAGGGACACTGGTCATCCAGAGGAGTAAAGTCCTCCCGAAAGCGATTGTTTTTCAAGTTCCAGCGATCGCCCCGCACCAATGCCGCTCCATGCCGAGCCAATCGAGTCGGAATCACACAATCAAACATATCGACTCCGGCAGCAATAGCTTGCACCATTTCCCGATACGTACCCACTCCCATTAAGTAGCGGGGTTTGTTAAGGGGAAGTAGAGGGGTTGTAACCTGTACAATTTTTTGGATGAGATGGCCTGGTTCGCCAACGCTGACGCCGCCAATAGCAAAGCCATGCATGTCGAGTTGGGCGATCGCCGCTGCCGCTTCCTGGCGTAGATCCGGGTAAACCCCTCCTTGCACAATAGGAAACAGAGCTTGGTCGGGACGTTGATGAGCTTCGATGCAACGCTTCAGCCATCGATACGTGCGATCGGTGGCCTGTTTAACAGCCTCCCAATCTGCAGGATATGGCGGGCATTCGTCAAAGGCCATGATCACATCGGCCCCCAGAGCATTTTGCACCTGAATAGATTTTTCTGGGGTGAACTTGATCATCTGCCCATCCCGAGGCGAGCGAAATGTGACCCCCTCATCGGTGATGGTGCGCATTTCACTCAAGCTAAAAACCTGAAACCCGCCCGAGTCCGTCAGAATTGGCCCATCCCATGCCATGAATTTATGTAGCCCACCCGCCTTCTGCACAATCCCCTCGCCCGGCTGCAGATGCAAATGGTAGGTATTGGACAGGATCATCTGTGCCCCCGTCGCCTTCAGTTGCTCAGGGCTGAGAGTTTTGACGTTGGCCAGAGTGCCCACCGGCATAAAGCGCGGCGTTTCCAAAATGCCATGGGGAGTTTTAAAGGTGGCCGCCCGCGCTGCGGTGTGGGAACAACGGGTCTGTACCTGAAAGGAAAAATAAGAAGCGTCCAAAAGTGTCACCAAAAATCCATCGCTCAGAGGGCTATTGTAGATCAGCCATGGATTAACCCATAGCGATCCACCGCCACTCTTCTCCATTATTCATGGGAGTCGACCTAACTAAAGTATTGCTATTCAGTTGCAGCAACAGATAGGGCCTATCGCTACAACTGAATAGCAATACTTCAGTTGCAGAATCATGATATGCAGTAATGGGCCACACTATTGCATATCATGATTCTGCAACTGGATTTAATACAGATGGAACAAAACTATAAAGCTACAAGTGGCCCGTACTTGCAGTACGAACCACTCACAGTTAAAGCTTGTTACTACGATTTTCTGGTGCGCTACCTGCACTAAAAATCGGTTGGGTTAGAAGGAAAAATTCTCTTCATCGTCAATCCGCATGTCCCAGCTAGCCGAGAGAACCTCCGCTACGACAGCTTCGAGGGCTGCGGCATTGAGGCGACGAGCGTTTTGCTCTTCAAGAGGATTGGTCAGAGGAATCAGGCGTAACTGGCGTCCCTCTTGGATCAGGTCGAAGCAAGGATAGCCCTCTTGCGTATAGCCTAGCTCCAAATAATCGAAGCTATATACATTCAAATACAGAGTGCGATTGGCCACCAGGGTTGAGCGATGGGGGTCAGCGAACACCTCCATAACATACCCCTCATCCTCGCTGTGCAAATGGCTGTCTTGAGTGTAGCCGTAACGAACTCGGCTCAAATCAGACAATAGCCGTTGCATATCTTGCTTGCTTGCAATGATGCCGGTATCCACCAAGCACGGGGCAGGCAACGCGGTGTTTCCGGAAAGTTGGTCTGGATTCATAGAACTCACAAAACCTACAGCCCTAGCGAACCTCGGAGATTGAGCAGCGGCGGGTACCGCAACTCAGGGTCACCCTCTATACAACGAAACAAATCGGTCTTGAACAGGATAACAATACAAATTTTGTTAAACCTGTTAGAGATCAAGAACGGATGGGTAGCCTAACGATGAGATCTTGTAGCCATTGCCAGGTAAACTGCCTGATAGCTACAAAAGCAGAGGGCCAAATACCAGATAGCTGGACAAATTTGTATCCTATGCAGCGATCTTAACTCACCCGTCGAGGTTCTCCTGGCTTGAACGAAAGATAAATCCCAAAAGTTTAGAAAACCCTAAAAATTGAAAATGGGATGGTAGAAATCGTATCTTTCGATTATGGCGGCTATTGGCCAGGACGAATTCCGTATTGTGGCTGAATCTCCTGACTAAAATTTGTGCTAGCGAGAGAAGTGATCGCGTGTAATTTCCTACAAACCCATATATAGCAAAGTTTTGAAAATTTCATAAAGAACACGGAGGGGGCTGAGAAGCACCTCCTCTGTGTTTTTGTCTTAACCTGAATGGTTATGAATGAAATAGACAGGGTTGAATGAATGGTGCGTTTGGTACAGCAGGGATTAGCAGCGATCGCCTTCTATACGGTATTGCCCGTCCCTCTATCTTGGGCTCCTGAGTTTCAGGTGGTTTCGCGATTTGCTCCCCTGGTGGGGTTGCTGATTGCTGGGCTCTTGAGTCTAGTTGACTTTGGGCTGCGATGGGTAGCCATGCCCGATTTAATGCGAGCCGTCGTCCTGGTTCTACTATGGGTAGCCATTACGGGAGGGCTGCATCTGGACGGAGCGATGGACTCAGCCGATGGGCTAGCGGTTCTCGATCCACAGCGGCGACTGGAGGTTATGGCTGACAGCCGCACCGGGGCCTTTGGGGTGATGGCAGCGATCGCCCTCCTCGCGCTGAAAATTGCGGCCATCGCTACCCTTCAGCACCCGTTGAGTTGGATGCTACTGCTGGCAACCGGATGGGGGCGTTGGGGACAACAGGTTGCAATCGCCTGCTATCCGTACCTGAAACCTGATGGTAAAGGAGCATTTCATAAAACAGCCATTCCCTCCTGGACAGGAACCCTTCCGGGGTTCCTGCTCATGCTAGGGATAGCCCTTGGGTCCCTTGTTTGGAACTCGTCAGCTACAGCACCTTGGCTTGTGCCGGGTTTGGGAGGTGGGGCGATCGCCCTTCTAAGCGCAGTCTGGTTTAACCGTCGGTTAGGGGGGCATACGGGCGATACCTATGGAGCCGTCGTGGAATGGACAGAGGCGCTAACCCTGGTGTTAGGTACGCTACCCTAAAAAGTGGGCCACGTTGATGGAGAGATGACCATCAGGCGTTTGCAGCTCGTCCCCCTGATTTGTGCTGGATCTGTATGAGTCAACCTATTCAAGAGTCTTTGGTAACCACAGCCCGAAATTTAGGCATCCCTGCCATTCAACGGCATATTTTTCTGTGTGCTGACACCACGGTTCCTAAATGCTGTGACAAAGAAACGGGTTTAGTCGCTTGGGACTATCTCAAAAAGCGGCTTAAGGAGTTAGGGCTGGATGCTCCGACAGAAGCTCGCTCTAGCTGTACCTTTCGCACCAAAGCGAATTGCCTGCGAGTTTGCCAACAGGGGCCAATCCTGGTGGTATACCCCGACGGAGTGTGGTACCACAGCGCAACACCTGAGGTTATTGAGCGGATTATTCAAGAACATGTACTTGGCAATCAAATCGTTCAGGAGTATGCCTTCGTAGTGCATCCTCTCCCAACCACCTAGCGAGGGCAAAATCAGGACTTGGGTTTTACACATAGCGTTTCTGGGCTGATAAAGCCAAAGGATGTGAGACAAAATTCACATGCGCGCACTTCACTATTACTAAGCGGCGAAAATCAATTTTCCTTGAATAGGACAGGTAGAACCTGACACACCTGACAAATTTGGTGGTGAAACTGGATTCTGCTGTCGCTTTATAGTTGCCGCTAATTTGCTTAAGAATTAAGAAAGAAAGCAGCACTTCCGGTTATTTCTTCCTTTACCTGTAATCATACTGACGAGTGCTGTTTGAACTTTCTGAAGAATTTTGTAGAACACTTTTTGAAAGCTTTACACCATAGCCATTGTCTAGGAGGCGCCACTAAATTGTGGAGAAATCTTAGAGGCATGCTTTCAGAAATGAGGGCATAAGTTGCTGGTTTTATTGATTTACACTTGTTTCTGAAACTAAAACCATAGATTTTAGGTCTACAAACAAGCCCTTTAAGTGATGTCAAAAACCCTCTAATCCTTTGTACTGAAGCGATTAGTCCATTTTCGAAGTGAGGCACTATAATTTAGCGAGAAGTCGAGCCGATAGTTAATATGCTTCTCGCGCATCTACTCTGAAAGTTCTGGGTATCATAGATGCAGGAATAGGTTACAAGAAGAAGTGGCCAATGACTTTTCTGCTCCTGAATCAACAGGGCGTATTAGTCGTCAGCAAACTGGCCTTTTCTTCCGTGTGGGCGGCTTCTTCGGCGTCCATTCCACCAGAAAATACGACAGTTCCAGGTTTGTCTTGGATATAGGCATGGCGAGTATAGAAGTATGACGAAAGAAGGCGGCACAGGGGAGCAAAAACGTCTCCTCCTCATTGACGATGACCCTAACCTGATTTTGCTGGTTAAAGATTATCTCGAGTTTCGGGGCTATCAGGTCGATACGGCTGAGAATGGGCAGGAGGCTCTGGACTTACTCCAGGGAGAAACTCCAGACATGATTATTTGTGACGTAATGATGCCGCAAATGGATGGGTACTCCTTTGTCGAACATGTTCGCAAAGATCCCCGTACCAGTTGGATTCCAGTTTTGTTCTTATCCGCCAAGGGACAGAGCCAGGACCGGGTAAAAGGGCTCAATATCGGGGCTGATGTTTATATGGTCAAGCCCTTCGAACCGGAAGAATTGGTGGCTCAAGTCGAGTCTTCTCTCAAGCAGGCTTCCCGCTTGATTCAACGGCAAGACAAAGGCATGGATTCGGCTCCTAAGATTCAAGTCCCCTTCGACGTGGAGCTTACACCGACTGAACTACGAGTCGTACAATATGTGGCCCGCGGTATGGCAAATCGTGAAATTGCCGAAGAGTTAAATGTAAGCCAACGGACGATTGAAAGCCACGTTAGCAATATGTTGGGCAAAACGGGTTTGCACAATCGAACGGAGCTAGCTCGATGGGCGATCGAAAATAGCATGGCTTAGATGCCGTTTGAAGAGTCTGAATTAAAAGGGACACAGCAATGCTGTGTCCCTTTTAATTCATTCATGATGAGATAGATAAACCCATGGCAATTGACGCTGAGGGTGAGATAGCCTCATTCAGGAGGCGTTTTGCAAAGGTTGATCCAGCCTTTTTGGAGGGCAAGATCCAGAAGGAGAGCAGCGATCGCAAACAACAAAATCCCTTCCCCAACCCATACCGCCAGCACTATCCAGGCGATTTCTCCCTGCCAGCCCATGTCTCCTAACCCTAAACCCCTCACCAGGGTAAAGGCCATTACAGTCCCCGACTTCAGTTGAAAATTTTTGATGTCTTGCCGAACGGTGTAGCGATAGGTAACCCCAAACAAAAATCCACATAAGCTAACTTCCAGCCAATGTGCCAGGGCTAAGGGATGATTACTCAATGCAAAGCTGAAGGGATTAGAATGCCCCAGGGCTGACAAAAGTATTGATAGAGCCAGGATGATCCCCATTACGGGAAGCGTCGCACTTGCCCCTAACAAACCTGCCTTCAAAGATTCAACCCGTTCTAATTGCCGCCCGTCCATACGTTTTAGGATCACCGATAAAATTTTTAAGGGAGGGGCGGCCTCGCTGCCCCCCTCAAAAATTACAGGCTATTCAATACGTACTCCCTAATATCTGAATTCTTTACCTTTCGGACATCAGGAATAGCTGCCGCACTACTTCCCGGTAGGGTTGTACAAGTCGCCACTCACGAGTGAATTGATGGATAGGTTTCCCTACCATATTGGACTCTGGGAAGCGAACGGACTTGGGTACTGGGTCGAATACCCGAATACCTTCGAATTGCGATCGCAAAATTTTCATCACATCCTGGGTGATGGTGGTATGAACCTCTGCCATGGTAGGCAGCACCCCCAAAATTTCCAGGTCAGGGTTTAACCGCTGCTGCACCGTGTCGATGGTCTCCATCAACCCCTGGAGGCCCTTCAGGGCGAAAAATTGGCATTGTACAGGTACGAGCAATGCGTCGGCAGCTGACAAAGCATTCAAGGTCAATAATCCCAGGCTGGGAGGGCAGTCAATGACAATTTGTTCAAACTGCTCCAGGTAGGGATCCAAAGCTTTCTTGAGGCTATGTAACCGATTGGGCTGCTGTTGTAATTCTTTTTCGATTTTTGCCAGAGCAATACCTCCTGGAAGAAGAGTAATACCAGAGGCGGTTGTCACCGTGGCATCTTCCAGGGGAACCTTCCCCACCAGTACTTCATAGGCCGTCGGTTGCCCATCAGCCAACTCGACCCCCAAACCTGTGGTGAGGTTACCCTGAGGGTCTAGATCGATCGCCAAACAGGAGCCTTCTTCTGCAAGAAGCCCTGCGATCGCAATGGTAGATGTAGTTTTGGCAACGCCTCCCTTTTGGTTTGCGATCGCAGTAATCATGAGACAAATCAACCAGATTTTTCCGTCGGGCTAACCGGTTGCCGCCATGGTTCTAAAAAACTGGAACCACTAATGACGGCCCAGAGCAGCCATCCCGCCATTAAAACCCCTCCCAGGGCCATCATAAGCGAAATGAACTGAGACACTGCCTCTGAGGATACCAGAGAAGGTTGAACTGGTTTCGTAATTGGGCGAGAGCGATGACGAACTGCCGTCGTGGAGCGAGCGGAAGTAGAGACGATGCGGGATGCGCTCGTCTGGGGCTGGGTGATGATTCCAGAAGCGACCGTGGCCCTCATTTGTTGAAGTTTTTGGCTCACTGAAATGGGTCGTTGGCCACTGCGACACCACTGAATAAGAGATGGGGCATCAATGGCACAAAAGTTATTTGACGGAATTTCGTAAACCTTTTGCAACAGCCCTCGGTCATTCGTGGCCAGTACTGTCAGGTAGCTTGAGTGACTGAGTGACAACGCATAGGCACAGCGAGCAGCGGCCAGCGCAATACGAGCCCGTTTGGTAAGGGCTTGGGCCGCCGCCGTCAAACTGGGGTGATGGGCTGTGGCCTCTGTGATTTTCCAGGTACTAGTGGGATAGAAGTGATGAAAGGCTCGGGCCAGCGACTCCAGATCAGGATCTGGAGTGCGCCCATAGAGAAATTTCATCTCTTCGTAGACAGACTGTGGAATATGGACTTCACCAATCCGAGAAAATTCAAGCCATTCCCGATTGGTGCCCGCTGATAGGGCGCTAATATCCAAAACAACGAGCACAGGGGGATTGAACGACATTTTAGCCTCCGATACCAAGCCGACCTGATAGGCCCGGGGTGAGTGGGAGCAATGTTGCTGCCATCAAAAACAATGCTAAAAGCGCAAAAGCAGCCCTGGCATCATCAGGTTCGGTTAATTCGTTTAATGCTGGGCGTTCGAGATCCCGTTGCAAAAATAGAATGACAATAGCCCAGTACAACGCTAGTGGATTGACCAGAGAGGCAACCCCTAAAATAATCAAGGTTGCGGCAGTGGTGCGCCCCGCTACTTTACGACCGTAGATGGCCTGAACGATACGTCCTCCATCTAACTGACCGGCAGGCATCAGGTTAATGGCATTAATGATCAAGCCGAGCCATCCCACCACGACTAATGGATGTACTTCAATGTAAGGCTGCTGAACTGCTTCTCCAAGGATAATTCGAGCCATTGTACCGACGAGAATTGAACCTTGAAAAAATTCTGATTGCAATGGGAACAAACTACCCGTTTGTATACCACCCTGATGTGATAATGATAATCCGATTATCAGAAAGATGAAGGCTAATAAGCCACCTGCCGCTGGTCCCGCCAGGGAAATATCAAACAACACATTACGGTTAGGCAAAAGCGACTCAAACCGGACAAGGGAACCTAAAGACCCTAACTGCCAGGCTGGAAGGAAGAAGGGTGGGCTAAGGCGGACCTGGTAACGCCGTGCCACCCAGCGATGGGCAACTTCATGGACTGCCAGGATGCTTAATAGCCCTCCACCGATTGCTAGAGTTTCTGGAATCCGCGCGACCTCTGTACTGAGGTCAAACCCTAAAAGAATACCCGCTGCTTCCAAGCAGGTTGCCAGGGTTGCCAGAGCCAATACCAGCGCAAATAGCTTTTGGGTCAGGGTTGTGGGCTTGGGATCATTCTGGCTAGGCAAAATCACAACAGTCGGCCGCTCCGTTGGATCATTCAGCAAGAACAGGCGATAGCGATCGCCCATACGCTCTTCTAAGCGAGCCGATAAGGATTGATGGGTCTCGGCTGCGTCTCCCCGCAAATTGCCTTTGAAGATAGCCCCATCCATATAAGGAATAGTTTCGATAGCGAAAAAGGTATCAACCCCGAAAATTTCTTTAATCTTTTGTAGATCTTCTGCTGGAATTTTCTCAACGGCTAGCGTTGGTTTAACGACATCAGACGTAGGAGAAGGAGCCTCTGAGGAGCTAATTACCTCTGTTTGCCCACTGGGTTCCTCTGAAGCAACTGCTGACGGACGACGAAAAGCTGAGGCATCTTGCCCCAAGGCTCGCAGCTGGTTACCTAAGTAAATATAGGCAACTGTCGATAGCACCAGAATTACCAAAATAGCTGCCAAGTTAATGAAAATACCCAGGCTGAACAGGCTAAAGACTAAAAGCCAGGGAGCCATCAGTACAACCGACTGCAGCCAGGCCAATAGCCCAGGCTTGCCATAGGGGCGAGCACGATTGAATCCCCATACCAATACACCGAGCGCAACCAGCAAAATCAGAATAATTATCATCACTCAAGCAATATTTTTACAAAACTTTACAGGTTATCAGGAGAATTTTCCCTTCTTAGAAAAACGAAGGGATTTTCCCTGGTAAAAGATCTGCATTGTTGTTGCATTATATGGAGTCTTGCAACTCTTCCCATCACCCCATAAGCGAAGTTATAGTTGCATCTTGCACCTTGCCATCCCGAAATTCAAAGTCCTCATGTTCTCGCGGCTACGTGGTAAAAACACGAAAACTGCGTATTTTGACATAGCATCTAAGTATAGCTACTGTCATTTTTGTCAGAACGTAGGCCGAGGGCGAGACGCTGCACAACTTAATCCTTAGCTAGTAGTCTGTCAATGTTCAAGTGTGGGGTTGACCCACACTTGAACATGAAATTTGAGGAGTTTTTGAGGGGTTGTAGACCCCTCAAAAACTCCTTGACAGCGTGCTGGTGTCTTAATAAAAATAGCCGGGGCATGTTTTAAAGTTGATTGAAAGAGTCATTTTTTCGTGCATAAAGCACACGAAAAAATGACCTTTAAAGCAGGTCCTAGCCATGAGCGGCAGAAATCAACCGTGGTTGGAATGGAGAATCGTTCAAATCTTCCACCCCAAATAACCTGAGTTCGGGTTAAGGGTGTTTCCGAGTACCGTGCGTTGCATGGCACTCGAAAAAGCTCATTTTGGCGTACGCTTTGCGCACGCCAAAATGAGCTTTTCAGCTTATCCCGAACTGAGGTCAAATATAGGAAAACTTAAACTTTTGAACACAGGGCTGTTTGGAAGTTTTTTTTGGATAAGCGTAAGAAAGAACACCTTTCCAGACAGCTTTAAAGTACGTGGTGGTGTTTAAGCATCAGGACGAGCCGCCGCTACCGCTTGCCGGAGATGTCCTTGGTGCTCTGTTAGAAGGCGATCGCTCGTGTCCACATCCAAGCCGGTCCAGTGCATGAGTAGTGCTAGCTTGACCCGCCGCTGGCTGCGCTCTAATAGCTCAGCCGCTCCATCTCGGCTCAATTGGGTGAGGTCTTGGACAATCCGAACGGCCCGATCCAGCAACTTCTGATTGGTAACAGCCACATCTACCATGCGGTTACCGTAGACCTTACCAAGCCGCACCATCGTTCCAGTAGAAAGAATATTCAGGGCCATTTTGGTAACGGTTCCGGCCTTCAATCGGGTGGAACCCGCTAGAATTTCAGGGCCAACCAGCAAGCGAATATCAATGTCTACCGCAGCGGATACCTGCTCGGCTGGTACACAGGCGATAAAGATGGTGGTAGCTCCGCGTTGACGGGCTTCTGCCAAAGCTCCGTGGACGTAAGGGGTTGTGCCTCCAGCAGCAATGCCCACTACAACATCATGCGAAGTGATTTGACGCTGGGCGATCGCCTCTGCCCCATCCTCTGCTCGATCTTCTTTATCTTCGGAACTGCGAACCAAAGCTGGCTCGCCGCCAGCAATAATGCCTTGTACCAGTTCAGGAGGCGTACAAAAAGTGGGAGGACACTCTGCTGCATCCAAGACTCCGAGCCGACCACTGGTACCGGCTCCTACATAAAACAGCCGACCTCCCTGGCTCAGGGTTGCTGCGGTTCGATCAATAGCCTCTGCCAGTTTTTCTCGAACTGCGGCGATAGCTGCAACCGTTTTTTGGTCCTCCTGGTTAAACAGCGTCACCATCTCTAAGGTAGATAAGCTATCAAGCTGCTCACTGGCGGGGTTGGCCTGTTCGGTCAGAAGGTGACCGCGCTCTGATAGTCCTGTGGCTTGCGTCATTACAGCAATCCCTCCAAGCGGCGGCGAATCGCATCTAGCTCTGAGGTGGAGAAATCATCCGGTGGCGGCTCTGGCCCCTTTTCAGGATCCCACTCAACGTCGTCCAAATTTGTTTCAGGGGGGATAGCAAGGGTTCCTTCAGGGACCAGAACACACTCGTACTCCGCTTCCTCGCAAAATTCCTCCACCTCTTCCGACTCAATAGGCTCCACACTAGGAGACAGGAAATCTTGGGCTTCCAATAGCAGCCCATAGCGAGTGGCATCTTCCTCTGACTCAAACATCAGCACAACATTACGGTCATCCTCCTGCATTTTGAGGGTATAGATGCCTTCGTTTTCAGTGCCAGGGTTGAACAGTAGGACGTATACACGCATGAAAATTACGGGGTGCAGGACAATACGGAACACGACTATGAAACCCCATGGTATAGCAGTAAGCTACAAAGGTTAAATTCGCCTGAAGTATTCCTAAAAAATCCCTGGCCCTATATCTTTTTAGGATTAGACGCATCCTCACATTGGATTGGTATTACGCATTTTTGTCAGTGATCTTTCCCACACTACCGCTATCGCAAAACTTATACCGGAAGGAGAGAGATTAGCTTAAACCGGTCTCCTTTGCAGCAATTCTCATTTTGAAATCCAACCCGAAAATAGCCCGCCTTCGGCGGGCTATTTTCGGGTTGGATTTCAAAGCTGAGAGTTCGTGCCCTTCGGGCACGAACTCTCAGCTTTGAAACCCATACTGAGAATTGCTGTCTCCTTTGGGTTACAAGCCCTATGTCAACTGCCACAGCAAGAATAGTGCTAGTTCTGAGTCCTTCAATCCTTCAAGTGTTGATTTTTAGGACTGTTTCAAGGCCAAAGCTCGATTGAGCTTGCCACTGCTAAATCCTTCCAGATCTAGGGTGACGTAGAGAAAGCCGTAAATCTGGAACTGTTCGACCAGGGCAGGTAGGTCTTGAGTCTGCACAAAGGCCTGAATGTCCTCAACCGGCAGTTCAATGCGGGCAGTGTCTCCCTCGGAACGCACGCGCAAATTCTTCAAGCCTAATTGCCGCAGATAGCGCTCAGCCCGACCGACTCGTTGCAATTTCTCAACGGTAATGGTTTCGCCGTAGGGGAAGCGGGAACTGAGACAGGGCTGAGCAGGTTTGTCCCACCAAGGCAGACCCAGATTACGGGAGAGCTCTCTCACTTCTAACTTGGAAATGCCAACTTCTGCCAGAGGCGATCGCGCTCCCCGTTCCTTAGCAGCCTGAATTCCTGGACGATAGTCACCCAAATCATCAGCATTTACCCCATCCACGACGTAGGGGTAGCCCCAGGCCAAAGCCAAAGGTTTTAACGTGTCGTGTAATTCGCTTTTACAGAAGTAGCAGCGGTTGACCGGATTGGCGGTGTAGTCCGGATTGTCCATTTCGTGCGTCTGGACAATTTTGTGAGGAATGCCCATCTCTGCTGCCTGCTTACGCGCATCTTCCAGATCCTCAGGCATTAGCGAAGGGGATTCGGCCGTGACGGCGAGGGCGCGATCGCCCAGCACATCAAAAGCCACCTTGGCTACTAAAGTACTATCAATACCACCAGAGTAAGCAATGAGCGCCTGTTCCATTTCCTGAAACAGGGCTTTTAGCTGCTCATACTTTTCTGCTAAGGTTCGCGTCGTTAAATCCATGACTCACCCCAACATTTGACCGCCAAGTCAAATTTCCCTGGCTACACTATCAAACAGTGTAACGAATTCTGGATAAAGCCATTTCAATGGAGTAATACCACCTGCTATGAACTCCGCTTCCTCTAGAAACGGTATGTTTTTTGTTGGAACGCCCGTGTAACGGGCATCCCAACGAAAAACATGCTGATAAGCAGAAATTTCCTGTGCAATGTAAGAGCACCTGAATAAATAAAACAGGGAGAGCGATCGCCCTCCCTGTTTCAGGTAGATGTTGCGGTCAACGCCGCAAATATTGCACAAGGGCACGCAGGCCCAAGTAATAGCTA
The DNA here is from genome assembly GCF_014695575.1 of Leptolyngbya sp. FACHB-8. GTDB lineage: Bacteria > Cyanobacteriota > Cyanobacteriia > Elainellales > Elainellaceae > Vacuolonema. The sequence continues at coordinate 107,801 of NZ_JACJOO010000050.1, forward strand.
TCGGCTCCAAACCCACTCACTTGCCCAATGGCAACCGGAGCGATGTAAGAGTGGTGACGAAACTCTTCACGCCGGTAGATATTACTGAGGTGAACCTCAACCGTTGGAATTTCGGTGCCAGCAATGGCATCCCGAATAGCAACGCTGGTGTGAGTATAGGCTCCTGGGTTAATCAGCAAGCCATGACGCACTCCCATCGCAGCATGGATGTGGTCTATAAGGGCCCCCTCATGATTTTCCTGAAAGCTTTCGAGAGATACATTACCCAGGGCATTCGCTTCTTCCCGCAAGCGACGATCAATCTCTTGAAGGGTTATACGACCGTAGGTTTCGGGCTCACGCTTCCCCAGCAAATTAAGATTTGGCCCATGAAGAACCAAAAGATTGAGAGGCGAAGTGTTGTCTAGCAAGGCTTACCGGCGGCGCCCCCGATCATCAACAGGAATGGGAATCGGCTCAGCTTCGGGCTGCACATCAGGCCCAAGGATAGCTTCGATCAGCTTTTGTGCCCATTCCCGTAGCTTTTCCAGTACATTTTCAATGAAATCCATTGATCTGCTAGCTCCTTAGGTAGCTTAGAGCAGCCCTGCCCCTGCAGCGATCGCTTAACAGGGACAAAACCTCTAATCTTTCGATCTCAGTAAATAGATCATAACGAATCATCGAAAATGATCAAGTATTACTTTTTGAGCCTGCCTGCTATGAAGAGGCCGCTAACATCTGCCCCCACCTTCAACTCAGGGGCTTGCGGCTTATTCCGACAATTGAGGAATTGTTACAAGATAGCGATATCCGCTCTCCGGAGTACCCTGTAGCTTGATATCACCTCCATGAAGCTCAATGAGCTGCTTACAGAGGTTCAATTCCAGGCTTTGGCGGGAGACGGTAGCGATTTTCTTAGCTCGTTGCACTTCCGCAAGAGGGCTTTCTTCATCAATGTTTTCTGAAGCAAGCTCAGGATAGTTCGCTCCATTATCCCAGGTGCTTCCGGGAGTGCTTTCCATCAATTGCCGCAACAAGTAGTCGGCATGGGGCAGCCCATCTCCTAGCCAGGGATGATAGACAGAAATAGCCAGGGTTAGATGGTTGTCACGACGAGACACATGAACTCGGATATCGCTATCAGGGCTGGCGGCCTGAATCACACTGAGAACCAGGTGATACAGCATTTGCCGAATTTTATCCTTGTCGAGTAGCCAGATGCGATCGCTCGGCCCCAGCCCCATTGTCAAACGCAACTGCTGCTCTTGCCGTTGTGCAGCCTGCTGAAGAGCCGTAAGCGACTGCTGACAAAGCATTTCAATATCAACAGTGGATAGGTTCAGGGAAGCGTTCTTCTCTTCCAGAGCCCCTAACTCCAGCATTTCATTCAGCACAGAGAGTAAATACTGGCCACTGTTGTGGATGATGTCCATGTATTCCTTCTGTTTATCGGTCAAGGGGCCATAGATCTCGCGATTGAGAACACTAGCCATACCGAGAATAGAGGTAAGTGGGGTTCTTAGCTCTTGAGCCATGTGGGATAGCAGAGTTCCTTTAATGGCACTGATGTTACTTGTAAGAGGTGCTGGGGCACTAACTGCCATTTTTTCTGCGATCGTTTGCTTACGTAGATAGCTACGCTCGTACTCGCTCATACACCAGCGAGCAACCAACTCCAGCATTTCGAGTTCACGACTGGTAAATTGGCGAGGAGATAGGTCCATCACAGCCAATGTTCCAATGCAGTAGCCACTGGACGTAAATATGGGAACTCCAGCATAAGCCTGAATCCCATAGCGTTGAACCAAACGGCTGTTAGCAAACCGCTCATCTAAGCGAGTATCAGATAAGGTAAGAACCTGTTGTGTATCAAAAACCTGTGAGCAGAACGCTTCATTACGTGGGAGTTGGCGGGAGGTTGCCAACTCATTCATGAGCCCAATGCGGCAAAGCCCAAAGGCCGATTTGAAGAGCTGTCGATCTGGCTCCATCAAACCCAAGATACAAATAGGTGCATTCAATAAATGGGCTGCGGTTTGCGTTGCCTCCTCGAATACGGGCACGCTTTCGATATCCATCAGCCCTAATTCTGATATCGCCTTTGTCCGTCGATGCTCATCTAGCGCTTCAGCAGCATCGTCGTAATGGCAAAGTAATTTAGAATTTGGGTCTAGCATTGGAACCCTCTGATCAGGGGTAATGTTGTGGGCGCGAAGATGGGTGGAACAAAGGGTCTGATGTTTGGAACTTCAAAACACCAAATTGCCTTGATCTATTTTCAGGATTCCCTAAGTTAATTTGCGAATTGCACCATCATGCAAAGGGTCTGAATTTCGTCTAAACTCGTCATGCAGTAAGCTCAGAGTGATCGATAAGCCCCTATAAAATCATCCGTAATTCTACTGGCGAAACGAATGATTGGTTGAGGAAAACCCTTGTTTTCTAGGAGTTTATAAGGGTTGCATAATTCGAGCTTAAACAACTCAGGTTAAATTCAAGCAATTTCACTGACGGTTTCCGAAAAGCACCATCTCTAATAGGAAAGGACGTCTAAGATCGCAACAGCTACCCAAGCATTTTATAGCGCTTAAAGCAGTGCAAAACATTACGAGGAACTGCTGCAATACCTGATGTCTAGAGATATGTCTATTAAATTACAAAATCTTTAGCTCAGTTCGCTGGGGGCCACGTCTTAATCGAAACTGTTTTCTTAAGGATCTCTCGTCAAATCTTGTGTGAAGTCTTTATTGTTTTCTTACCTATAACTTAAAGTCCTGTATAATTTAAGTCAGGATTTTTGAGCCAGTGACTTTCGGGCGAAGCATAAGTCTGCGATGGGTTCAACTTAACCATTAGACTATCGTGCCGCGAGTGTGTTGTAGAAGAAAGGGTACAGAATGCCTCCACAACAGCCAAATATGGATGGATCTAAAGCATTACTTTCAACTCACCTTCTTTACGCATGAAATTCATAGGTAATGTCGTTTTTCTGAAGCTATACAGAATGGGAGGAGTGGCATGCAGTTCCACTCCTCCCATTCTGTATAGCTTCCTATTGATTTGAGATTAGGGTATTAAGGGATAAGCTGTGGCGATCGCCACAGCTTATCCCTTGTGCTCTGTCCCTAATGCAAGGGTCCATAGGGTGTGCCAAGTGCAATAAGGTACAACACAACGGCACTTGCCCCTACAAGGACTACCGCCAGATATAACCCCTGCATCATTTCCCGTGACATGCGCATACCAACCTCCTTCCCTGGGGGAACTTGAGCGAACCGTTCCTGCTGTTAGTGTCTGAAGCCAATGCCCCAGCAACATGACGATGCTACCGGTTTGCCGCTCCTCTGCCTGTCTTCTCAAGGGAAGAACCTAGAAATCCTAGGGCTGACTCCTGTATAGGGTCTTGTTTAACCACGGGGCTCACACAAGTGAGCTAGATACGAGCATTCAGAAGCATTCATAGAATTTACGGTGCTTGAAATCTGCTACATACCACACATGTGCCAGCCCCGAACTTTCAGCAATATTTTGGCCAGTCTTTCTAAAACCCCTGACTTTTGAAATACTGCGCTCCTTAAATTAGGGGATTCAGAAAAAACTGTCCGGATGGGTAGACGAGTTTCCAGTTCTAATTGGTCAGGCCATGCTCCAGAGCATAACGAACCAGCTCTGTACGGCTATTTGTGCCGGTTTTGCTGAATAAGCGGCTTACATACTTTTCAACATTACGTACGCTGGTTTCAAGGCGACGGGCAATTTCTTTGTTCATCAGACCCTCAACAACCAAATTAAGCACACTCTGCTCTCGGGGAGTAAAGTCAATTTTGATCGGAGCTGGGGTTTGAGTCACACCGCCTTTTTGGGTAAGCATCGAACGAATTTGAGCAATTTGTTCACGGATGTCGGCAATGTCGGATTTGTCGCCATCAGTGGCTGCCCGACTGAGAGAAGCTCGCCGCTCTAACAAGCTATTGACGATCGCCACCAATTCTTCTGGGTCAAAAGGTTTTGGTAGGTAAGCATCACAGCCTGCCTGATACCCCTGAATCCGATCAGTCGTCATACCGCGAGCTGTAAGGAACACCACCGGCAGGGTTTCAAATCGGGGGTCGTCGCGCATTTGCTGGAGAAACTGATAACCATCGACCTGGGGCATCATGATGTCGGATATGACCAGATCGGGTAGAGTTTGCTCCAACAAATCCCATCCTTCGCGGGCATTACTGGCCACATGCACGGTAAATCCACTGTCCTCCAGGTAAGCCTGTACGGCCTGCCGTAAACCTGGTTCATCATCTACCAGCAACAACTGTCCAGTCATTTGCGTATCTCCACCATGTATGCAGTTTAGGGGCAAGAGTTTCCAGGAGTACCAGTTGAAAGGAAAGGGGCATGCTTTGGCTATAGAGCTCAATGCTGCCGTTCTCCTGGCATTCACCCTTTCCTACCGTACCGTGCCAAAATCCCAATTTCCAGAGAAGCATAGTAATAGATAGATGCGGAGCTTGCACCAGAACTCCGATCCCTCTTTTCACCTGTGCTAGAGAACAACAGAGGTGAGGACTAGTAGGCTGCGGCCTAAGTTCGCAACCTATGTTTTGTGTGGGGTGCTTCGCACCCCACACAAAACATAGGTGATGGATTTCCGCCTCAGCGTACTAGGGAGCACAAATAAAACAACCTGTACTTGTTTTTGAGGGCGGGCGAAACTGCTTCTTCCTCAAAAACAAGTACAGGTTATTCAATACACGATCCTAAGCAGAAAGCCGCCTGATATATCCAACTTGAGTTCAGGTTAAGGACGTTTTCGAGAGTTGCGAATTGCGGGGCACTAGAAAAGATCCATTTTTGTGTGCAAAAAGCACACAAAAATGGATAGTTCAGGTAATCCCAAAGCGGGGTTATTTACAAAGTGGGGATTGTGGATGAAAAATTGCCCCTTTCGAAGCCTTTTCCAACACCCTCGAAAAGATGCTGATAAACTGGAAGCAAGCAAGGATATTCCCTTGCTTTTAATTTAGGAAATTTTCTTTCGGAACCCTAAATGTTGCTGCTGTCAGCGTTTGATTTATCCCTATCGTCCCTCTCCTCAGTGTTGATGGCTCTACCCTTAGTTGATGGGTTGCTGTCCACTCAGGGAGTTATGGTTATGCTCCTGGTGGCCTACGCCGGAGCCATGTGGATGTTTCTTACCAGTGCACCTAAGGTCTACACAGTGATGGTGTCTGACCTGGATTTGGCCCGTCGCATCTATGAAGATGTGCTCGATCTGTCGGCGGCGGATGTGCCTTTGCACTACTACTACAACTACGAGCAAACTTTGGGGGCTGCCTCAATTGACCCCACGTTTTTCTCAACAGCCGCCTACGGTGCTACACCGACACGGGCAGCTAATGCTCCAGAAGGACTGTGGTATCAACTCAGAAAAAACACTCAGCTTCATGTTGTTTCAGGAGCCAGCATGGGCCAAAACGACCGACAGCGCCATGTCTGCTTCGACCATGATTGTATGGAATTGTTGCTGATGCGCGCCCAGACCCGGGGAGCTCAGTATAAAATACGTCGCGATAAGCCTCTTAATTTCCTCTTAAAGGATTGGCAGGGGCGCATTTATGAAATGGCCGAAATATCAAATTAGCTGTCACCGAGTCACGACCTAAAATAGGTTGGAGGCATCCATGGAGACCCTGATCGAAGTCGGTTTAGTTGAAGCCCTTGCGGCGGCTCTCTTTGTTGGTTTCTGCCTGTTTATTAGCTATTTGCTCCAGCCTCGGAAGGTCTATGAACGGCGGCTAGCTCAAATACTTGACCAAATCGCAGAACCTGAAAGGCTAGTTCCCCCGCAGTTAACCTATCGAGGAGCACCCTGCCCAGCGCCAGTTGTACAGGCTCCTCCAGTTGAGATTCCTGCACCTCCAGAAATAAAACTTGAGCCTGCTGTCCCGGTTCAAGCGGCAGCACCTGTTATTCAGCTGACTTACCGGGGTGTGCCCTATAGGCAGGTATCTGTAACCAGCTCGGACGTGACGTCGTTGGGCGATCGCCCTCAATAACATCCAATTCACTTGGGATCGTGCATTGAACAACCTGCGATTCTTTCTTGGAAGTGGTGGCTAAGCCACCACTTCCAAGAAAGAATGACAGGTTGTTTTATTTGTGATTCTTGAGCAAGCTTCAGCAGTGGCACAGTGAAATGTACTGCGCCACTCTTTTTATACTTGGCCTGCCTGTGAAGGCTTGACCCATCGCGTCAGAAGTTGGCGATCATTATCCTCAAATCCAATGTTTCGGTAGAGGCGTTGAGCGGATGAATTATGCCGTTCGACCTCCAGGTAAAGCCGTTTGATGCCCTGCTGCTGACAAAAGCCTTCAATAAAGTCAAAGGTTTTTCGCCCAATGCCCTGTCCCCGGTAGGGTTCCTGCAAGTAAATTTCATCGACACACGCTTCCTGGCCCAGTGCTTCCAGGCTATAGCCCAGGGCTAGCATCACATAACCGATGGGGTTAGGACAGCAGATCAGCCAGATGCGACCCCAGTGAGGGTGAGCGAGGAGATCTTCCAGGGCTTGAGGAAGGCGATCGCCGGGATCAGGATGTTGGTCGTAGGCATAGTAAGCCTGGATCATTGGCAGCAACCGAGGAATGTCTGATGGGGTAGCCGATCTGAAAGACAAGTTAGATTCCATCGGTTCCTTCCATGATCGGGATGGGACGGTTCTAAGCAACAAAGCCAGGACGTAGTATTACATGCTACACCCTGGCTTACTAAGGAGATTTCTGAGAAACAATATCCCCATTATTTGGAAATCTCCTAAGTTTCTGGCTATGGAAATAGGGACGGCTATGATAGTTGCTCTTGACGACAACGGTAAGCCTTCAAGTCGAGCCCTGAGATGTGAATGACATGGCTTTCAACAGCGTCCTGTTCTGGGTCTAGACATTGAGCTGCAGCTTCGGTCAACCAAATTTCGTTGGCAGCGGCTACGTCTTCCCCAAGTTTGGAGGCCAGATTCATTTCAACACCGTAGACATTGTTGTAATGAGTTGGCTCGGCCATCATCAACAACTCCCCATATCCAATACCGATGCTGGCCTGCATATTTAAGGGAGCAAGCCGCTTTATAGACTCCCGAGATACGGTCAGGGCAGTTGCAACATTCGGGAAAACGGCGTAGATATTGTCCACCTCAATTTTGAAGATTTGGCCGCCTTGCTGTTCAAACAGGGGTACCAGGGTTCGCCGCATTTGTTCCACCCTGGCGAGGGCTTCAATAATATTGCTCTGCTGACAGCCTCGAGAAAAACCGGCGGAATCTAATACCAGCACCGCGTAAGTTTCGACGAATAATTCGCGGATGTGGTTGTCGATGGCAGCCCGTTTATCGGGGTGGTCAAGGCGATCGCTCAACAACCGCTCCAACTCGGGCTGAGAATTACCACGATAGACAAAGAAGGAATTAGAACACGACATAGCAAGATTTCAGGAATTTTTGAAGGAGAAATGTTTGGAACCAGGTGACGGATTTAAGCGACCTCGGCAATTTTTTTGAAGTGAGCCGAGACGCTTTCCAGGGAACGCGACACCAGTATGCCCTGAAACCCTCGCCAATACATCAGAAGAGCATACCCGACTTTTTTTATCGGGTATGTTTGACGGGGTTTGTAGCCCGTGTTACTATCAGCTCAACTTGTTCGAGAAACGGGTGAAATGCCCACTCCATAAACCCTTTAAAGTTTTCAGCGTACCAAGGAACTTTTTACAACATGACTCAGGCTATCGACCCCACCACTCTGAACCGTACCCCTGCTACAGCGGCCACCTTTACAGCTCTGCAGTGTAAAGAGTGTGGTGCCGAATATGAACCGAAGGCAATCCATGTTTGTGAAAGTTGCTTTGGCCCCCTAGAAGTTGCCTACGACTACAGCGCCCTGGCTCGCACCGTTACCCGCCAAACCATTGAAGCTGGCCCCAACTCGATCTGGCGCTACCGTTCCTTTCTCCCCGTTGCGACCGACAACCCCATTGATGTGGGCACCGGGATGACTCCTCTGCTCAAAGCCAATCGTCTGGCTCGCCGCCTGGGAATCAAAAACCTCTACATCAAAAACGATGCAGTCAACATGCCCACCCTGAGCTTCAAGGATCGGGTGGTGTCTGTGGCTCTGACTCGCGCCCGTGAATTGGGCTTCACCACCGTTTCCTGTGCCAGTACCGGAAACCTGGCGAACTCGACTGCAGCGATCGCCGCTCATGCTGGTTTGGAGTGCTGCGTCTTCATTCCTTCCGATTTGGAAGCCGGGAAAGTGCTCGGCACTCTGATTTATGCTCCCACAGTGATGGCTGTTCATGGCAACTACGACCAGGTCAACCGCCTCTGCTCGGAAGTCGCTAACACCCACGGCTGGGGCTTTGTCAACATCAACCTGCGCCCCTACTACTCTGAGGGTTCTAAGACCCTGGGTTATGAAGTCGCTGAGCAGTTGGGATGGCAACTGCCTGACCACGTTGTCGCTCCGCTGGCTTCTGGTTCCTTGTTCACCAAGATCTACAAAGGCTTCAATGAGTTTGCCAAGATTGGCCTGGTAGAAGAAAAGGCAGTACGTTTCAGTGGTGCCCAGGCCGAAGGTTGCTCCCCCATTGCTCAAGCCTTCCGCGAAGAGCGCGACTTCATCTCACCTGTGAAACCAAATACCATTGCAAAATCCATTGCGATCGGCAACCCTGCTGATGGTGTTTATGCTCTAGAAATCGCTCGCAAAACAAACGGCAACATTGAATCTGTTACCGATGCGGAGATTGTAGAAGGGATTAAGCTGCTAGCAGAAACGGAAGGCGTGTTCACCGAGACGGCTGGAGGTACCACTATCGCCACTCTGAAGAAGCTGGTAGAAGCCGGAAAGATTGACCCCGATGAAGTCACGGTAGCCTACATCACCGGCAATGGCCTCAAGACCCAGGAGGCAGTACAAGGTTATGTGGGTGAGCCCCTCACCATTGAGCCTAAGCTAGAAAGCTTCGAGCGGGCTCTGGAGCGGGCTAAGACCCTGGATCGTCTGGAATGGCAGCAAACCATCGTTTAATACGGTCGAAGGATTGGGTTTTCGTGGACTATCTCCGCGAAAACCCAGTTCTGGCCCACGACGAGGTTACAGAGTAACTGAAAGGCCTTACCTGAATAATCTTTATCCGGATAATGTTTATAAAGATTTGACGGAAAAGCCATGAGATCTTGTTAAGGACACGTTCTTCTTCAAGATGATCCGCTAGGCTTTACCTAGAGCCCGTTTCATCAAGAACTGTTTTTTACTAAAGGGAACCGACCTTTTAGCCCTAATTTCTGCTCTACTTAGAGCGTATTCCCCCTATTTTCACCACTTCAAGCTGATCATGGCTATCAAAGTTTTGATTCCCACCCCCCTACAGAAGTTTACGAAAGATCAGGCAACCGTCGAGTGCAGCGGTGCAACGATCGATGACCTGATGAACGAACTGGAAACTCAATTCCCAGGCATTAAGGCACGTCTATGCGATGATGCTGGGAACCTGCGGCGCTTTATCAACTTTTACGTCAACAGTGAAGACATTCGCTTTTTGGAAGGGCAGAGCACAGCTCTGAAGGATGGCGATGAGGTTAGCATTGTTCCGGCTGTAGCTGGCGGTTGAACCTCTGTAGAGATCTAAAAAGAATCGTGCGTGGTGCCGGGCACCACGCACGATTCTTTTTAGATCAAGATTTAGTCAAACATGTGAATGGGATGGAGTGAAAGAGGCACTTCGTGCCTCTTTCACTCCATCCCATTCACATATCTAGAACACAGCTCATCACACACGACTTTAGGACATCAGGTGCCGATGCGGCTGAAAAGCTCAGGGCTCATGTAGGAGCGATCGCCCAGCCGTTGTAGCAAGGGGCCATGGACGTCGAACTTCACAACCGTGAGGGATGCGGCGGGTACGTCGATGCGATCGCGATACCGCCCGATATCAATTCCCAGTAGGCTACACAACATAATCCGAATGGTGGCTTTGTGGGATACCACAAGCACATTACCGGAAGTATATTTCTGTTCAATTTCGGCCAGAACTAGATTGGCGCGGCTGGCAATTTGTACCGAGGTTTCACCGCCTGTAGGAGGATTCCATGCGGGTTCTGTGAGCCACCGTACATAGTCGTCGTTGTAGTGTTCTTTCACATACTCAGGGGTTTGCCCCTCCCACTCGCCGTAATGGATTTCCTTCAGGCCGTCGCGGAGGTGCATATCCTGGGCGATCGCATCACAAAGAGGCTTCGCGGTCGCAATAGTGCGCCTCATAGGACTGGCATAAACTGCATTCCAGGGCAAAGCCGCGTAAGCTTCTGCAAATTCCTGGGCCATGGTATGGCCTTCAGGCGTCAATTCGGGGTCAATGCTGCCGCAATATCCTCCGGTTTGACTGTAAGGAGTTTCGCCGTGGCGCAATAAGTAGAGGATTAGGCTCATGACACAGTCCGTAGGGGCAAATGATTGAGAGATCACGTCTTCGCACCTATCGTACCGAAAAGAAATTTATCAGCCATGTCTCAAAGGTCTCACGCATGAAAATTAGTATTGTGAGGGAATGAAATGGAACGACGTGCGATCGCTTAGCGTTCCATTTCATTCGCCTCAACAACACGCCAAAATTAGGTACTGTCGAATTATCGGAAGGACGCTAAACACTCCTGCCACAATAACCAGGCCCATATTAAAAAACGCGACCAAAAATTCCTTTGTATAAAAGTTGGCTCATCTGTACCGATAGAGAGATGCCCACCGAGTTATTTTTTTGTGAAGCTCGTGTAGATGTTTAATACCTGGGTACCATGACTCACGTTCTATTGGTAGATGATGAAGCTCCCCTGAGGGAAAGCCTCACCTACACACTGCGAAAAGAAGGATATGAAGTTTCGACCGCAGTGGATGGACACAGTGCGATTAAACAGTTTCATAAGCTTGGGCCAGACATTGTACTGTTGGATTTGATGTTGCCCGAAGTAGATGGAATGGAAATTTGTTGGCGAATTCGGGCTTTTTCCAATGTTCCTATTGTGATGTTGACAGCGAAGGATCAGGATATTGATAAGATCCGGGGTTTGGAAGCAGGAGCTGATGACTACATCACAAAACCCTTTAACACCCGAGAGTTATTAGCTCGCATGAAGGCAGCCCTGCGCCGCCATGGTGGAGAGCGCACGTAACATGGGCTGGTCGCCTCGACGCATTAACTGGAATTCAATTCATACTCGGCTCTTAGCTAGCTACCTACTTCTAGCGACCCTGGGCACGTCGCTTATGTCTGGCTACATTTTGTGGTCATTTTATGCCTACTTTATGGATACCAGGCAGACAGACCTGAATAATTTGGCAGCCGCCTTAAGTGAAAGCGTTGCAGATGCGTTGGAGAGTGGCAATATTGAGCAGGTGCGCGTCATTACTCAACGCTATGGGGCTCCTGAAAGCGTTACGGTCCGAGTGTTCAGCCCAGAAGGTACGTTGCTATCGACCTCTACCCCAGAGATCGATCGGCAAGTCACTGACTGGCTGGCCATACCGGGTATTGCTCAAGCGCTAAAGGGACAGCCTAGTCAGGGAGTTGCCAAAGGGGTCCTGACACGGGAGGATCGCCTTTACTCGAATAAGCCTATCGTGCGGAATAACGAGCTGATAGGAATGCTGCGAATTTCGATTACCCTCGGGCAATTCCAGCGGCAGTTTGCTCGGATCATCTGGACAATCTTAGGTAGCCTTGCTCTGACCATCTTCCTCTGCGCGTTGATCAGCGATCGCTTTGCCCGCAGTCTCTCCAAGCCCATTGAGACGATGCGGAGTTTTGCCATGCGGGTAGGGATGGGGCATTTTGGCGATCGCCTCTCCATTCGTACCAGCCAGGAACTTGACCAACTGGCTGCAGAACTCAACCGCATGAGTGAACGACTGGCCTCTCTGGATGAAGAACGGCGCGCATTTCTTGCGAATGTATCCCACGAGCTACGTACTCCCGTTAGTAACGTACAGGTGACCGTAGAAGCTCTGGAGAATGGGGCTGTTGAAGAAATTGAGTTGCGCGATCGCTTCTTCCAAACCATCAAGGATGAGACTAAACGATTATCCAGTTTGATCTACGACTTATTGGATTTGGGCCGCCTGGAAGCTGGGGTTGTGCAGCTCGACCAGCAAATGATGTCTCTGGAGGGCCTGGTGAACCGTGCTGTGCGGGCGATGGAGTTGCGGATGGATGCCAAGCAACTATCCGTCCAAGTGGATGTAACAGATGTGCAATTTATGGGTGACCCTGAGCGGCTCCTTCAAGCACTTCTGAATGTGCTGGATAACGCGATTAAACATTCGCAGACAGGGACAGAAATTTTTATTGCAGGACGACGCGGTAAAAATTCGGCTGTGCTCATTGTTCGAGATCAAGGACCGGGAATTCCCCGGAAGCACTTGCCGCATATTTTTGAGCAGTTTTATACGACCAATGCTTCTCGAAATGGCAACAGTACAGGACTGGGATTGGCGATCGCAAAACGTATTGTAGAGGCCCAAGGTGGCCGCATTACAGCCAGTAGCAAGGCCGGTGAAGGAGCAACGTTTACGATTACCCTGCCGCTTTAACGGTGTTGTATAGCGCTACGCGCTTAGAACCTGAAAAGCTCCGCTCCGCAGGGCTTTTCAAAAAAATACTGTCCTAACCCCATGTAAGGCTATATAGCGCTATGCACGTTGATTAAGTACGGTGGTGTGGGGCACTTCGTGCCCCACACCACCGTTGCTGTACTTAACGCACTTGCACATTGCTATAGATGCTCCAAAAGAGGGGTGTGCAGCGCCTCCCTCATACAATGAAGCGTAGACCCTCAATAGTTTCTATCGTTGCGGCAGGGTTTTAAGGGTGGTTAGTTGACCGATCGCCTGAATCAGATCTTTGGGTTCGACAGGTTTGGGAAGAAAGTGATGGAATCCGGCAGCGATCGCTTCGCGCTGGTCTTCTTGTTTGGTATAGGCACTGAGGGCGATCGCTGGGATGTTGTACCCCTGACCCTGTTCCCACTGGCGAATACGCTGGATCAGGCTGAGGCCATCCTCTTCGGGCATGGCGATGTCACTCAACAGGATATCGGGGCGATGGTCTTGCAGGTAGTCGATGGCGTCCTGAGCGGAAGCAACGGCCGTCACTTGAGCTTTGGCTTGTTCAAGTACCGCTATCAGAAATGCGCGGTTGTCACCGTTATCATCAACCACTAATACAGAAACGCGTTCGAGGGTCGGTACATCAACCGAATTGTAGTGGTAAGTAGGAACTGGCGAATCTGGAGTCACATCCTGAACCGAGGCAGCCATCGGTAAGTAAACCGTAAAGGTTGAGCCTTTGCCCGATCCACCGCTGGCGACCTCAATCCGTCCATTGTGCAAGTCGACTAACTGACGGACAATCGCCAACCCTAATCCCAGACCACCGTGAGAACGAGTGGAAGACGAATCAGCCTGCCGGAAGTACTCAAAGATGTAGGGTAGAAATTCTGGCTGAATGCCCACACCATTATCTTTGACCGTAATTTGAGCCACGGCAGAGATCGCCTCTTGATCGGGCTGTGGACCCAGAAGTAAGGGGGTGTTCGACCCAGCTTGGTTGGGGAGAACAGACAGCACGACCTCAATAATTCCGCCCTCGGGTGTGAACTTAATGGCATTAGACACCAGATTGCGCACAATTTGCTGAAGCCGCTCTATGTCACCCGACACCTTGCAAGGGGAGGAAGGAAATTGTTTTTTAATCTGAACGCCTTTAGCTTCGGCCAATACCCGCATCGACTCAATTTCCGCAGAAACCAGGATATTCAGATCGAGGGGTTTGCGGGACAAACATAGCTTGCCTCGCATCAGCCGAGCCACATCCAGAATATCTTCCACCAATTGAGCCTGAGACTGGGCATTGCGGCTGATAACTTCCAGAGCCCGCTGAGTCGTCTCTGGATCAAACTGTTTGGTTTCTAACAGCTTAGCCCAGCCCAGAATGGAATTGAGGGGGGTGCGCAGTTCGTGAGAGACGATCGCCAAAAACTCATCTTTCAAGCGGTTAGCGGCTTCGGCTTGTTGTCGCGCTAATTGCTCGCGGATAATTTCAATCTTTTGGGCAGATAGCTCAGCCGCCTGCCGTTCTACTTCCTGAGTCTTCTTAAACAGTTCTACAAAGACAGTCACTTTGGAAACCAGAATGACCGGATCGATGGGCTTCAGAAGGTAATCTACCGCTCCCAGGGAGTAGCCCTTCATCTGCCACATATCGTTGGTATTAAACGCAGTGATGAAAATGATAGGGGTGTGTTGCGATCGCTCCCGCTGGCGAATCAACGACGCTGTTTCAAACCCATCCATCCCCGGCATCTGCACATCCAGCAGAATCACCGCAAAGTCTTGCTTGAGTAGACACCGAAAGGCTTCTTCCCCGGAATGAGCTTTCACCAGATTCTGCCCCATCCCCGAAAGGATGGCCTCCAGGGCGATCAGGTTTTCGTTGTGATCGTCCACTAAGAGAATGTTGACCTTGGAGTCAGAAACCATAATAGGCGGGAATAAAGTGGTCGTTGGCAGCGGATGGGTCAGGGCCGGGGCGCAAGGGGGCGCGGGAGTGAGGGAACTCCCTGCCCCCTGCGGGGAGTTATTTGACGGATTGGCAGAGCCAGATGCGGAGGAGAGAGAGCAGTTGCTCAATTTCCACGGGTTTGGGGATGTAGTCCGTGGCTCCAGCCTCGATGCATTTTTCGCGATCGCCCTTCATTGCTTTAGCGGTCAAGGCAATCATGGGGAGATCTGAAAACTGGCTCATGTCTCGAATGGATCGCATGGTTTCGTAGCCATCCATTTCCGGCATCATGATGTCCATCAACACCACGTCCACATCGGGGTTGCTTTGGAGAGCGGCGATACCATCTCGCCCGTTTTCGGCGTAGATTACCTCCATTTGATGGCGTTCCAACATACTGGTGAGGGCGAAGATGTTGCGCACGTCGTCGTCGACGATCAGCACTTTCTTACCGGCCAATACGGGGTCATTACGACGCAACTGTTCCAGCATTTGCCGTTGTGGTTCGGGCAGTTTGGACTGTACCCGATGGAGGAAGAGTGCGGTTTCATCTAGCAAACGTTCAGGCGATCGCACTCCCTTCAGTATTAAAGTATCGGAAAGTCTACGTAATTCGGTTTCCTCCTGAGGGCTTAACTCTTTGCCGGTGTAGATAATAATGGGCATCCGTCCGGCAATGGGTTCTCGCTTGATCTGCTCGATTAGCTCAAAGCCATTCATATCTGGCAGCATCAGATCCAGCACGAGGCAGTCGAAGGCTTGGGAGCGGAGGGCTTCCAGGGTTTCGGCCCCATTACTAACGGCGGTGGTTACAACGTCACCATGGCCGATCAAATCCACCAAGCTCTGACGTTGAATGTCGTCATCCTCGACAATCAACAACTGCTTCACAGGGCGCTCCACAAATTCCTTCAGGTTCGCCAGGGCATTGTGTAGAGAATCACTGCTGATGGGCTTTTGCAGGTAGGCGATCGCCCCCTGACGCAGACCGCGATCGCAGCCATCCTCCACCGTCATGATGTGGACAGGGATATGGCGGGTAGCCGGATCGTGCTTGAGGTAGTTCAACACCGTCCAGCCATCCAGAATGGGCAGGCGAATGTCGAGCATGATGGCCGTGGGTTGGAATTCCCGTGCCATTTCCAGACCCACATCCCCTCGGGTTGCAACGAGCCCCTTAAACCCTTGCTGTCGCGACAGATCCAAAAGGATACGGGCAAAGTTGAGGTCGTCTTCGATGATTAACAGAACGCTATCCTCGGGTTCGATGGAAATGCGATCGTCATCAATCAACGGGTCTGAACTGGGGACGCTGAGATTTGTAGGCAACGGGGGCAGTATTTCCGGAGGAGCCGTCGGCGCTGGGGCGATCGGCAGAGTTCCCATGGATGAGAACCGTCGGGAGTCACCGTCTAACCGTCGGCCCGACCCGTTTCCGTTGGCCATGCCGTTATCGCTTCCATGAGATTGCTCAGGCATTCCAGGGTAGACCAGCGGTAGGTAAAGGGTGAAGGTGCTGCCCTGACCTAGTTCGCTATGGAGGCGAATTTCACCCCCAAGCAACTGAGCAATTTCTCGGCTGATGGAGAGCCCCAACCCGGTGCCACCATAGCGACGGCTGGTGGTGCCATCCTCCTGCTGGAAGGCCTCGAAAATGATTTGCTGCTTTTCGGTGGCGATGCCAATACCCGTATCGGTAACAGCAAAGGCAATCACCTGGCCTGCCCGGTTGAGAATGTCGTTCTCGGGGCTCCAGCCCTGCTTGACGGCGCTGATCTCCAAGGCGACATGGCCTCGTTCCGTAAACTTGAAGGCATTCGCCAGCAAATTCTTCAACACCTGTTGCAGCCGCTTCGCGTCGGTGTGCATGGTGCGGGGCAGGTACTCGTCGAAGCGTAAGTGAAACTCCAGCTTGCGATCGATCGCCACCTGACGGAAGGTGCGCTCCAGGTGAATGTGCAGGTCGGTAAACAGCATCTGCTCGGCTTCCACCGAAATGGTGCCGGACTCGATCTTCGCCAGGTCTAAGATGTCGTTGATTAGCCCTAACAGGTCGTTACCGGCGGAGTAGATGGTCTGGCTGTACTCCACCTGCTTAATGGTGAGGTTGCCGTCACTGTTATCGGACAGCAGCCGGGCCAGGATGAGCAAGCTGTTGAGCGGTGTCCGAAGTTCGTGGGACATATTGGCCAGAAACTCGGACTTGTACTTGGAGGTAAGAGCGAGCTGTTCGGCTTTCTCTTCGAGCGATCGCCGCGCCTGCTCAATCTCACTGTTCTTCCGTTCCACCTCACGGTTCTGGAGGGCCAGCAGTTCGGCTTTTTCTTGCAACTCTTCGTTGGTTTGTTGCAATTGCTCCTGCTGGTTCTTCAGCAGTTCTTCCGACGCCTTCAGGGATTGGGCCTGTTGCTCCAGTCGCTTGTTGGTTTCGGTTAACTCTGACTGCTGACTTTGTAGCTCTTCCGCCAGAGATTGGGATTGCTTCAGCAGCTCCTCCGTTCTCATGCTGGCGGCGATCGTGTTTAGAACGATGGCGATACTTTCCGTTAGTTGGTCGAAGAACGTCAGGTGGATTTCGTTGAAGCGGTTGAAGGAAGCTAGCTCTATGACCGCCGTGACCTGACCTTCAAACAGTACAGGCAGTACGACCACGTTCATCGGCGGTGCTTCGCCCAGACCCGAGCTGATTCTGATGTAGTCGGCTGGAACTTCGGTAATCAGAATCCGCTCTTTTTCCAGGGCACACTGCCCGACTAAACCTTCGCCCAGATAGAAGCGGTTGGCTAAATTCTTCCGTTCGCGGTAAGCATAGGTGCTCAACAGCTTCAGGAAGGGAGGATGGATTTCGCTGGTTTCCAGTAAGTAGAACACGCCATGCTGAGCGGATACCAGTGGAGCCAGTTCCGACAGGATGAGCTTCGACACCGTTTCCAAATCCCGTTGGCCTTGCAGCATTCGGGTGAACTTCGCCAGGTTGGTTTTGAGCCAGTCCTGCTCGGTGTTCTTCTGCGTTGTTTCGCGCAGGTTGGCGATCATCAGGTTCACGTTGTCCTTCAGGATCGCCACCTCGCCCTGGGCTTCCACCGCAATGGATCGGGTCAGGTCACCCTTGGTTACCGCGGTTGCCACCTCGGCGATCGCTCGTACCTGGGTGGTTAGATTCGCCGCCAGTTCGTTTACGTTGTCCGTCAAGTCACGCCAGGTTCCCGACGCACCCGGTACCTTCGCCTGACCTCCCAGTTTTCCTTCGATTCCCACCTCGCGGGCCACGGTGGTTACCTGGTCGGCAAAGGTCGCCAGCGTATCGATCATCTCGTTGATCGTGTCAGCCAGGGTTTCGATTTCACCCTTCGCGTCGAGCATCAGCTTCCGCTTCAGGTCACCGTTCGCCACCGCCGTTACCACTTTCGCGATGCCTCGTACCTGGGCGGTGAGGTTACCGGCCATGGAGTTCACGTTGTCCGTGAGGTCTTTCCAGATACCCGCAACCCCGGTCACTAACGCCTGTCCACCCAGTTTCCCTTCGGTACCTACTTCCCGCGCAACCCGCGTTACCTCTGAGGCGAAGGAGCTGAGCTGGTCCACCATGATGTTGATGGTGTTTTTCAGCTCGTAAATCTCACCGCGCACATCTACCGTAATCTTCTTGGAGAGGTCGCCGTTGGCGATCGCCGTTGCCACCTCCGCGATGTTCCGTACCTGGGCTGTCAGGTTGCCGGCCATGGAGTTTACCGAGTCCGTCAGGTCTTTCCAGGTTCCGGCTACTCCGGGTACCTGCGCCTGTACCCCCAGTTTTCCTTCCGTTCCCACTTCTCGGGCAACCCGGGTTACCTCGGAGGCGAAGGAGTTGAGCTGGTCCACCATGATATTGATGGTGTTCTTCAGCTCCAAAATCTCCCCTTTTACATCCACGGTGATCTTCTTGGACAAGTCGCCGTTCGCCACCGCCGTCGTCACTTCCGCGATGTTCCGCACCTGGGCTGTTAGCGAACCCGCCATGAAGTTCACCGAGTCCGTGAGGTCTTTCCACGTTCCGGCCACCCCTCGCACTTCCGCTTGCACACCCAGTTTTCCTTCGGCACCTACTTCTCGGGCAACCCTTGTCACCTCAGAAGCAAAGGAGTTGAGCTGGTCCACCATCGTGTTGACCGTGTTTTTCAGCTCCAGAATTTCACCTTTTACGTCGACCGTAATCTTCTTAGATAAGTCGCCATTCGCCACCGCCGTCGTCACCGCTGCGATGTTTCGTACCTGGGCTGTTAGCGAACCCGCCATGAAGTTCACCGAGTCCGTGAGGTCTTTCCAGGTTCCGGCTACACCGCGTACATCGGCTTGCACACCGAGTTTTCCTTCCGCACCTACTTCTCGGGCAACCCGCGTTACCTCAGAAGCAAAGGAGCTGAGCTGGTCCACCATGATGTTGATGGTGTTCTTCAGCTCGAAGATTTCGCCTTTTACCTGCACGGTAATCTTCTTGGAGAGGTCGCCGTTGGCGATCGCCGTCGCAACTTCTGCGATGTTCCGTACCTGGGCCGTCAGGTTGCCCGCCATCGAGTTCACGTTATCCGTGAGGTCTTTCCAGGTTCCGGCCACCCCGCGTACTTCCGCTTGTACACCGAGTTTTCCTTCCGTTCCTACCTCACGAGCGACTCGGGTTACCTCAGAGGCGAAGGAGCTGAGCTGATCCACCATCGTGTTGATCGTGTTCTTCAGCTCCAGAATCTCGCCTTTTACATCTACCGTAATTTTCTTGGAGAGGTCGCCGTTCGCCACCGCCGTCGTTACTTCGGCAATGTTCCGCACCTGGGCCGTCAGGTTTCCGGCCATGGAGTTTACCGAGTCCGTGAGGTCTTTCCACGTACCCGCAACCCCGCGTACCTCCGCTTGTACCCCCAGCTTTCCTTCCGTTCCCACCTCTCGGGCAACCCGCGTTACCTCAGAGGCGAAGGAGTTGAGCTGGTCCACCATCACGTTGATCGTGTTCTTCAGCTCCAGAATCTCGCCTTTTACATCTACGGTGATTTTCTTAGAGAGGTCGCCGTTCGCCACCGCCGTCGTTACTTCCGCGATGTTCCGCACCTGGGCTGTCAGCGAACCGGCCATGAAGTTTACCGAGTCCGTCAGGTCTTTCCACGTACCGGCCACCCCGCGTACTTCCGCTTGACCCCCCAGCTTTCCTTCGGCACCTACTTCTCGGGCCACCCGCGTTACCTCCGAGGCGAAGGAGTTGAGCTGGTCCACCATGATGTTGATGGTGTTCTTCAGTTCGAAAATCTCGCCTTTTACGTCTACCGTAATCTTCTTGGAGAGGTCGCCGTTGGCGATCGCCGTCGCAACTTCGGCAATGTTTCGCACCTGTCCGGTCAGGTTACCGGCCATCAGGTTCACGTTATCCGTCAAGTCCTTCCAGGTTCCGGCAACTCCCGGTACTTCGGCTTGTACCCCCAGTTTTCCTTCCGTTCCTACTTCCCGCGCAACCCGCGTTACCTCAGACGCAAAGGAGTTGAGCTGGTCCACCATCGTGTTGATCGTGTTCTTCAGCTCCAGAATTTCACCTTTTACATCTACCGTAATCTTCTTGGAGAGGTCGCCGTTCGCCACCGCCGTCGTCACCTCGGCGATGTTTCGTACTTGCGCTGTCAACGAACCCGCCATGAAGTTTACCGAGTCCGTGAGGTCTTTCCACGTACCTGCAACACCCCGCACTTCCGCTTGGCCGCCCAGCTTCCCGTCTGCCCCTACTTCCCGCGCAACCCGCGTTACCTCCGAGGCGAAGGAGTTGAGCTGGTCCACCATGATGTTGACCGTGTTCTTCAGCTCAAGAATTTCGCCTTTTACGTCTACCGTAATTTTCTTGGAGAGGTCACCGTTCGCTACCGCCGTCGTTACTTCGGCAATGTTCCGCACCTGGGCGGTCAGGTTGCCCGCCATCAGGTTTACCGAATCCGTCAAGTCTTTCCAGGTTCCAGCCACTCCGGGCACCTGGGCCTGCACACCCAGTTTTCCTTCCGTCCCTACTTCCCGCGCAACCCGGGTTACCTCAGACGCGAAGGAGTTGAGCTGGTCCACCATCACGTTGATCGTGTTCTTCAGCTCTAGGATCTCGCCTTTTACATCTACGGTAATTTTCTTAGAGAGGTCACCGTTCGCCACCGCCGTCGTCACCTCGGCAATGTTCCGCACCTGGGCTGTCAAGTTGCCCGCCATGGAGTTTACCGAGTCCGTCAAGTCCTTCCACGTACCCGCCACCCCGCGGACTTCCGCTTGCACACCCAGCTTTCCTTCCGTTCCCACTTCCCGCGCAACCCGCGTTACCTCAGAGGCGAAGGACTGGAGCTGATCCACCATCGTGTTAACGATCTGGGCGGTTTGGAGGAATTCCCCCTGAAGCGATCGCCCCTCCAGCTCGGTCGGAATAGATTGCGTCAAATTCCCGTTCGCCACCGCTCGAATGACTCGGGTAATCTCCGCCATCGGTTGAACAAGGTCAACAATTAGAGTGTTGATGGATTTCTCACAAGCTTTCCAGGAACCCCGCGCTTGACCCAGCGATGCCCGCTCGTTGATTTTTCCCTCTTTACCCACAACGGTGCTGATGCGTTCCAGCTCCGTCGTCATCTGCTCATTCTTTTCAATAATGTCGTTGAGAGTATCTGCTATCTTTCCGGCGATTCCGGTTTGATCAACCGGCATTCGTATGGCGAAATTGCCCTTTTTAACTTCCGTTAAGACGCTCAGAAGTTGCTTGAGATCAATAGTGGAGTCGCTGGAGGCTTGTGCAGTTGGCATAAGGGTGTCGCAAAGAGCGGTGACGGGTGCGGTTGCCGGGAGAGTCGAGCCATGCCCAAAGATAGGGCTGTATACAACCCCCCTGAGGGGATCATCCGCCCTTAAGGCGATCACCCGCCTCAGTCTCCAGACATACCTTCCTCAAAATTCGTACACCCACACCTCTCTCTAAAGATAGATACCGGAGCGTTCCGTTTTATTCGATGATGAGGTATTGTTTGTATGATGGATGTCCATTTTTGACCTCACAAACAGACGAATTTCAAACCCTGGTCGAAGCTGTTTTTCAGGCGGTCGTGAAGGTGGGCGAGACCCGTGACATGGCTGATGGACTGGTGATTCGTGACCAGATTCGTCGCCTACCCGACGCGTTGGTGACGGAGATACTCAACCAGATTATTTTGCGATTGGTGCTGGTAAATCCTGAGCTATGTCGCTGGTTTGTACTAGAAGTATTTCTGCATGACACGGAACCCGAAGCCCGGGCAGATGTAGCGGAACGGATTAATGTGCTCATTGCCGATTTACAAGAAAGCAGTCAAAGCGGCAGATAAGTATTAAGTAATGTCCTAGACAGGTGAATAGGGTGGGGTGAAAGGGGACTTCGTGCCCCTTTCACCCCACCCTATTCACTTAGAAACATAAGCACTGAGCCGTGAGGCTTAGGAGATTTCCAACAATGAAATTACCCCCAGGATGTTGGTGCTTTGCCCGCGAAGCGGGCAAAGCACCAACATCCTGGGCAGATTCTTATGCAGAAACCTCCTTAGTACAAGATAGGGGTGTAGCCCTTTTAGGCAGGACGTAGAAAAAGGTTGGTGTTTTGCACTAAACCTTTTCTTGTGCTCCAAGCAAAAGGGCTAGGGGTATTCGCTTTGTTAGGACACTGGCGTATTGTGATGAACGCGATAAACATCGCTGTCAGGGCCTAATTCACCCATAACGGTGCGCGTGTGGATGACGCGATCGGCGATGGAGAGAGCATCCTGCAAAACACCGTAGATGGCAATTTCTCCTTCGATGTCTTTCAACGCTTGCTGAATGCGCCCTTGCTCTTCAGCCTCGGCTGTTTCCAACTGACTTACCAGGCGGCTACGCTCAATTTTGTAATGGGAGTAATTATCCTTGAAAAGCTCATGGAGATTGGTAATAACCATCGCCACAGACTGCTGATTATTAAGGAAGTTTAGTTTGTTAGCGTTCATGGGGGCTATCGACGAAACATTGATTTCCCATACCATACAACACCCCCTTTTAAACCGGGATAGTGTAGATAAAAGCTCATCCTTTAGAGCGGTTCAGCTTCACCGTCCTATTCAACCTCAGTTTGGATGAACAGCATTCTTGAGGATGACGCCTTACACGGCCCGAAAATGCTCGTTTTTGCGTATGTGAACCGCACGCTAAAGATGGGCGCTTCAGGTTATTGCAATGTCCTGCGCTTCACACCCTATCAGCAATTCTCATTTTGAAATCAGGCCCGAAAACCGCGCGCCAAAGGCGCGCGGTTTTCGGGCATCAAAGCCAAGAGTTCACGCCCTACGGGCGTGAACTCTTGGCTTTGATGCCTATACTGAGAATTGCTGACACCCTATAAATTACCCCCATAAACCCTCCGGGATCTGATAACGTGATCGGAGGCATTTTTATTCAAAGCTATGGCACTGATAGTTCAGAAATACGGGGGTACCTCCGTTGGGTCGGTCGAGCGCATTCAGGCGGTCGCCCAACGGGTGGTTGATACGGCGAAGGCAGGAAACTCCGTTGTGGTGGTCGTTTCGGCCATGGGTAAAACAACAGATGGCCTGGTGAAGCTAGCCCACGATATTTCTAGTAACCCCAGTCGCCGCGAAATGGATATGCTGCTCTCCACCGGGGAGCAGGTGACGATCGCCCTTCTGAGCATGGCCCTTCACGAGTTGGGGCAGCCCGCCGTTTCCCTCACTGGAGCACAGGTGGGAATTGTAACCGAAGCTACCCACACCCGCGCCCGCATTTTGAGCATTGAAACCGATCGCCTGGAACGTCATCTAAATAATGGTGAGGTTGTAGTAGTAGCTGGCTTCCAGGGCATTAGCAGCCTGGAGAACTTTGAGATTACGACTCTAGGGCGCGGTGGTTCCGATACCTCTGCCGTAGCCCTGGCCGCTGCCCTGAAAGCAGACGCCTGCGAGATCTACACGGATGTGCCTGGCATTTTGACGGCGGATCCTCGATTGGTGCCTGACGCCCAATTAATGGATGAAATTACTGCTGACGAAATGCTGGAACTGGCCAGCCTGGGGGCCAAGGTACTCCATCCGCGCTCTGTGGAAATTGCCCGCAACTACGGCGTCATGTTAGTGGTACGTTCCAGTTGGACGGATGACCCCGGCACGCGGGTAGTATCCCCCGCGCCAAAGCCGCGATCGCTCGATGGCCTCGAAATTGCTCAGCCCGTTGATGCAGTCGCCTTTGACACCGATCAGGCCAAGGTCGCCATGCTGCGGGTACCCGATCGCCCCGGCATCGCCGCTCGTCTGTTCCGCGAAATCGCTCAGCAGGATTTGGACGTCGATCTGATTATTCAATCGGTTCACGAAGGCAACCTCAACGATATTGCCTTTACGGTTACCAAGCCTTCGCTGAACCGAGCTGAAGCAGTCGCTCAGGCGATCGCCCCTGCCCTCCGCTACGACCCCGACCCAGCCTCGGGTGAAGCAGAAGTAATGGTTGATCGGGACATGGCGAAGGTGAGTATTTCTGGTGCCGGGATGATCGGCCGTCCGGGGGTAGCCGCACGGATGTTCGAAACCCTGGCAGCCGCCGGGGTGAACATTGAAATGATCTCCACCTCTGAAGTGCAGGTGAGCTGTGCTATTCCTGAGTCGGATTGCGATCGCGCGATCGTTGCCCTCTGCAATGCCTTTGAGCTGACCTCGTCCCCCTCTAACCTGGGCTATGCCCATCACGACCCAAACCAACCTCCTGTACGGGGAGCCGCGCTCGATCGCAACCAGGCTCGTCTGGCTATTCGCCATGTGCCCGACCGCCCCGGCCTCGCCGCTCGCATCTTCGCGCTGCTGGCACAACATAACATCAGCGTTGACATGATCATTCAATCCCAGCGGTGCCGTTGGGTGAATGGCATCGTCACCCGCGATATTGCCTTTACCGTCGCGCGACTGGATGCAGAAATGGCTCGCGAACTACTCGAAGCCGCCGCCAAAGATATGGGCTTTGGGGAAGTGACCGTGGATACGGCGATCGCCAAAGTTAGCATTGTCGGCATCGGCATGGTCGGTCGCCCTGGGGTCGCGGCTCATATGTTTGAGGCGATCGCCCGCGAAAGTATCAACATTCAAATGATTGCCACCTCTGAGATTAAGGTGAGTTGCCTGGTTTCCGAGGAGGATGGGGTGCGGGCATTGCAAACCGTGCATGCTGCATTTGGCCTGGCGGGAAGCGATCGTGTAGAAGTGCCCGCTTAATCGAGAGATGGCGGTTAAACCAGGATTTTGGTTGTGCCAGGTGCAAGCTGTCGCCCTATCAAAAACAAAACCGTATCCGTCCTGAATAATGGAAGAGAGTAAGATGCTTGTTGTGCCTTACTCCCTCTATCCACGGACTCGTTACTCTCTATGTCGTCTGACACCTCTGGCCCGCCTCCCGAATCACCTCTAGAAGTGATGATCCGGGAGATGGCGATCGACGACCTTGCCCCGGTTTATCACCTGGGAGATGCCCTTTTTACCAGCAACCTCTACCCAACCCTCTACCGCACCTGGGATGAATGGGAAGTGGTAGGGCAGTTTAATACCGATCCAGAATATTGCCTGGTAGCCGAGGTAGAGGGGCATCTCGCTGGCTTCATACTGGGCACCATCATCAGCAAGGCCACCTGGGTTTACGGCTATATCATCTGGCTGGGGGTAGACCCTCGGTTTCAGCGTCAGGGCATTGCCGATCGCCTGGTGGATGGCTTAGTCGAACGCATGATCGAGGAAGGGGTACGGTTCATGCTGGTGGACACCGATCCAGCCAATGAGCCTGCCATCAAGTTCTTCCGGCGTAAAGGATTTGGGCATCCGCGCCGCCACGTTTATCTGTCAATGAACTTGAGCAAACACGAATTCTATGGTCGGTTAATCGCCTACGAGCGCAGCAAGGCCGAGCGCGTTCGTCAACGTCGTCCCCGTCGTCCATAATCACAACATCCAAAGAGGGTAAAGATTTTACTCCCACGCTCTTCAACATCAGACCTCCTGCATAAACCGTTTTTTGGGCCATGGATTGTTGCACGACGAAGCCGCGCAACAATTCATACAAGAAGTCTATTGGCTACATTTAGTATTCTTAGCAATCTGTCAGGGCTTGATTACGCTATCCTTGGTAATCAGTTTCTATCGCCCGATGCAATGGAGCACAAGGTATGGTTCGCCCGCTGTGGACGTGGCTGTTGAGTTCGGTCGTGATGATTGCTGGCCTGCCAACTTTGGCTGCACCTCTGCCTATCACTCTGGCCCAGGCTCAACCCGCAACCGCCGAGCAACTGCTCAATCAGGGGATTCGGCAAGTTCAGCAGCAGCAATTAGACACGGCGATCGCCACCTTTCGCCAGGCCACGCAACTTAATCCCAGCCTGGCACCTGCCCACTACAACCTGGGTCTGGCCCTACGCCAGCGGGGAGACCTGCAAGCTTCCGCAGATGCCTTTTACCAGGCCACCCAGGCGGACCCGACCTTTGCGCTGGCCTTCGCTAATCTGGGGGCCGCTTTGCTAGAAGGCAATAACCTGGATCTATCCCGCCAGTATTTACAACGCGCCGCCCAGTTAGACCCCAACATGGGCCTGGCTCGCTATAATCTGGGCCTGGTGTATCGACTTCAGGGCAACCGTGATGCTGCTTTGGGAGAATTTTTAGAAGCCGCTCGCCTCAGCCCTAATGCCCCCGAATCCTTCTATCACATTGGTCTGATTTATCAGGAGCAGGGTCAGACCGAACGGGCTATAAACACATTTCAGCGGGCGGTTCAGCTCAACTCAAACTATGCAGAAGCCCTCTATAGCCTGGGCAGTCTTCAGTTTCAGCAAGGCGACCTGGAAACGGCATTGGGCTTCTTCCGGCGCTCTGCTCAGTCCAACCCCAACTATGCCAACGCTTACTACGGAGCAGGGCTCGTCTTTTTGCAACAGCAGAAGTACAGCGAAGCACAACGGGTTTTCCAATATGCCCGTGACCTCTTTAACGCTCAGGGGAATAGCACCTGGGCAAATAGTGCCAATCAAATGCTGCAACAGGCTCAGCGCTAAACGTGTTTTAGCTGTTACCGCCGTGAACACAAAGCTTATTCAGAGACAGGGCTAAGACCTGCCTCTGAACACGCTATCGCCCTTCTTTGCGTAAACTTAGCCTACGCAATCTGAACGACCTTGAACAATTAGAGGTTTACTCCACGGCGATCGCTGGCCGATATTGATGCCAGGGGTGAGCGGCCTCCAACTGAGCAGCGAGGGATATTAACGTGGCCTCGTCTGCTATGCGCCCCACAAGCTGCACCCCTGTCGGCAGGCCATTGGGAGCAAAGCCTGTAGGAAGGGCGATCGCAGGTGCCCCCATCGCATTGATGGCTGGAGCCGGAGCCACCCATTGAACAATGTGATCAAATATTTTTGCGGGGGGTAATTTAGCCCATTCCCCCACCTTGATGGTGTGATGCAAGTACACCGGCATCACCACCACATCGTAGGGCTCTAGCTGCATGGCCAGTCGCCGCGCCACTGTCTGCACCTGCATCACCGCCCGCAGATACATCCCCCCTGAAATGCGTCGCGCTCGCCTTAACAACCAACGATTTAATTTGCCTAGTACCAACCAGGGCACCCCCATATCCACCCCAGATCGCCAGAGTGTAATCAACGGTTCCACCAGAGCGGTGCAGTCAAAGGCAATGGGTTCGGGAGTATAACCCAGCGCTTCCAGGCGTTGTACGGTCTGCAGAACGGCATCTGAACACACTGCGTCTGCTGCTCCCATGGGGAGAATCTCCGTCAAATATCCCACCCGCAGTTGGCCCAGAGGTTTCTGCGTTGCTTCCAGAAAAGGAATTTCGGGGTCAGGTAACCAATAAGGATCTCCTGGGAGATAACCTGACAACACATCCAGCAGAGCAGCGGCATCCGCTACTGTCCGAGCCATGGGGCCATCCGTGACCAGTCCACTCAGCTTGTCCCCAAGAGGAGCCTGGGAAATCCGTCCCCGTGAGGGCTTAATCCCGACCAATCCACAGCAATAGGCGGGGCCGCGAATCGATCCGGCCCCATCGGTTGCTAGAGCCACAGGACAGAGTCCCGCTGCTACTGACGCCGAAGCACCACCACTCGACCCACCGGGCGTGTAATCCAAATGCCAGGGATTACGGGCTGGAGGAAACCCCCGTGGTTCTGTGTAAGGGGTTGAACCCAGTTCGGCTGTGGCTGTTTTTCCCAAGATAATAAACCCGGCATCTCGCAAGCGATCGATCACCCCGGCATTCACGTCGGCCAGGCGATCGCGCAACACCCCTACCCCATAACTACAGGGCACTCCCGCCATCGGTATCAGATCCTTCACGCTGATGGGGACGCCGAAGAAGGGGGGCAAGTCCTCAGGCCGGGACTGGGTTAACTGTTCAGTTTTGGCCTGGGCTTCTTGACGGGCGCGATCGCCCAACACCGTAAAAAAGCTTCCAATCTTCGGATCCAACCGAGCAATTCGCTCCAGGTAAATCTCTGTCAATTCCAACGGAGAAATCTCCCCCCGCCGAATCAACTGTGCCTGCTCTAGGGCTGGGGTAAACGCCAAATCAACCGGATCCATGCCGTGCCATTTGAACCACAACTCTCCCATCCTACGGTAACCTCAGTTCGGGATTAGCTGAAGTGCCTATTTTGGCGTGCGCTTTGCACACGCCAAAATGATTGTTTTTGGCTGCTGCCCGTGACGCAGCACTCAAAAATGCCCTTCACTCGAGCTCAAGTTACGGCAGACTTTGAACAATAGCTTTTACAAAGATCCAGACGCTCCCCCGTTAACTTTGGGCATAATAAACGTGCTGATATCCTCCACAGCGAATTCATGACTTCCGAAACTTTTCTGACCATTGATGACACCCCTATTACCATTTCCCAGATTTTTCGTTACCTACAAGCAAGCCGTAAATTAGAACCATTTATTGGGGATCTGGTGCGGCAGTTTGTTCTTGAGCGGGAGCTCCAGCGGCAGGATTTGCAGATTAGCCCTGCGGCTGTAGAGCAAGCCGTGATTGATTTTCGCTTACAACAAAAGTTGGTTGAGCCGCAACAATTTCAGAATTGGCTCACGGAAAACAACACCACATTTGAAGCCTTTTATGCTCAGATTGCCAACAATTTTCGGCTGCAAAAACTGAAGGAAATTTCGTCAGAACCGCGATTGCAAGACTATTTTATCGAGCGGAAGATATATCTCGATCGCGTAGTATTGTCGCGGCTGATTGTTGATAAT
The DNA here is from genome assembly GCF_014695575.1 of Leptolyngbya sp. FACHB-8. Classification (GTDB taxonomy): domain Bacteria; phylum Cyanobacteriota; class Cyanobacteriia; order Elainellales; family Elainellaceae; genus Vacuolonema. The sequence goes on from NZ_JACJOO010000050.1 coordinate 136,682, forward strand.
GCAGAACTAGCTGATGAACTGAAAAGCCAATTAGCGGAAGGAGCATCCTTTGAGCAATTGGTGCGGGAGTATTCCGTTACAGACGATCGGGTGATGAATGGCATGTTAGGCCCTGTCAGCCGGGGCAGTATGCCAGATGTTCTGCGAGCGGCCATCGATTTAGCCAAACCCGGTGACGTGATCGGCCCATTAGAATTGGAAGGGCGTTGGGGGCTTTTCCGAATTGAAGACTTTTTACCCGCTTCCCTAGAGAATCCTCAACTACAGCAGACCCTACGGGATGAGCTGTTTGAGCAATGGTTGAACGAGCGGATGCAACAATTACCAATTCGAATTCAAATAGGCGAACCCCAGCCTGAACCTGCACAAATCCCTTAGGGCCTGCTTTAAAAGTTATTTTTCGTGCGCTTCGCACAAAAAACTTCGGCAGTCTTAAACCAAGCCCTGGGGCATTTCTAAGACTATTGTGGACGCCCATCCACGACCCATGCCCTTTTGCCAGTCCCCCCTAGCATCTGTCAATGATTAGCACCGAGTATTCCACTCAAATCCCCTGGGATCAGGCCCCTCTATGCTGGCTCACGCCAGAGCAGCAGCTTCAGGTCAAGCAGCAGGCTACACCCCGACAATTCCGCCTGGGAGATGTGATCTGGTCAACCCAGAGCCCAGGCGAGCAGTTTTTGCTGTTGGATGGCAATGTTCGGCTGGTGCCCGATGAGGGCAAACCCCAACTTCTGAAGTCGGGGGATTGGTTTGGCGACTATCCCCAATTGATGGATAGTTGGAAAGCCCGGGCGGCTAGCAAAAACGTGTTGGTACTGGCCTGGCCCTCAACACTCTGGAAAGACTTGTCTCAGGGAGACGTTCAGCAGTTTTGGGTCGGGGTGCGATCGCGCTACCAACCCAATTTCTCCACGGCACCTCAACCGGTCACGGGCTATCCCTTTGTAGCAGGGGTCAACACTGCCGCTGCCAGCCTCACCATGCTGGCCCAGCACCTGGATGTTCCCACCCAACTGGAATGGGTACAGCGTCAGTTACGCGGCAACAAGCCTAAGCACGTTGCAGACGGTGCCGAAAAGCTAGGAATTCAGCTACGTCGCCTGGTGATTACAGAGTGGAGTGACCTGCGAAACCTCAACTACCCGGTGTTGATGCAATGGAATCAGCAGCATTGGGTAGTGGCCTATGGAATGCGGGGCGATCGCCTTCTCGTCAGCGACCCCCTCAGTTCTAACCGCACCTGCGAAAGCCTACCACGTGATCTGGTAGAACCTGCCTGGGATGGTCAACTCTGGCAGGCCGACCTGGTTCAGAAGCAGGAGAAATTCAACCTCAAGTGGTTCCTGCCTGCGATCTGGAAATACCGCAACTTGCTGACGGAAGTCCTGATTGCATCCACAACCCTGCAATTGCTGGGGTTGGGAACTCCGGTGATTACTCAGGTCATCATCGACAAGGTGATGGTGCAAGAAAGCATCCCCACCCTGGATGTGATGGGGGTTGCGCTCCTCTTCATCGCCACCTTTGAGGCGGTGTTGGGGATGCTGCGGATGTTTATCTTCACCCACACCACCAATCGGCTGGACATGGCGCTGTCAGCGCAGCTATTCCGGCATTTGCTGCGGCTACCCCTGTCCTATTTTGAGGCGCGGCGAGTTGGGGATACCGTAGCACGGGTGCAGGAGTTGGAGCAGATCCGCCAATTCCTGACCAGCACGGCCCTTACTGTCATTCTGGATAGCATTTTCTCCGTGGTGTACCTGGGGATGATGGCCTACTACAACCTGCTCCTCACGGGCGTAGCCCTGGCAGTGTTGCCACTATTCGCCATCCTCACCCTGGTCAGTACACCCGTTTTGCGCAACTGGTTGAACGAAACCTTTAACCGTAGTGCAGATAGTCAGGCCTTCCTGGTAGAAACCATGACTGGGATTCACTCCGTGAAGGCTCATGCAGCAGAGAAACCGGCGCGCGATCGCTGGGAAGGGCTCTATGCCCGATTCGTTCGCACCGGCTTCCGTGCAACCACTACCGCTAACATCAGCAACCATCTGGGAGATTTTCTCACCAGCTTCTCCGCTCTCCTGATTCTCTGGGTCGGTGCCCGTCTGGTCATTAAACAAGAGCTAACGATTGGGCAACTGGTGGCATTTCAAATGCTTTCGGGTCGAGTTACAGGGCCATTGTTGCGTCTCGTTCAGCTCTGGCAAACCTTGCAAGAAGTGCTGCTGGCGGTCGATCGCATTGGCGACATCCTCAATACGGCCCCTGAGACAGAACCAGGCACCGGGTTAGTGTTGCCAAAACTTCAGGGTCAAGTCGGCTTTGATCAGGTGTTCTTCCGTTACCACAGCGAGCAGGAGCCCATTTTGCGGGGGGTTTCCTTTGATGTGCAGCCCGGTATGTTTGTGGGCATTGTTGGACGCAGTGGCTCCGGCAAAAGCACGCTATCCAAGCTAATTCAACGGCTTTATTTACCGGAGAGTGGACGCATTTTAGTGGATGGTTTCGATATCAAGAGTGCCGACCTTTCCTCATTGCGGCCTCAAATTGCCGTGGTGCTACAGGAAGATTTTTTGTTCAACGGTACCATTCTCGAAAACATCACCTTAGGAAATCCGGATGCGCGTGCTGAGGATGTTGTGGAAGCTGCCCGGTTAGCCGTCGCCCATGACTTCATTTGCGACCTGCCCCATGGCTACGAAACAAACGTGGGAGAACGGGGAACCGCTCTTTCGGGCGGACAGCGCCAGCGCATTACCCTGGCCCGCATGTTCCTGTCGGATGCCCCCTTGATCATTCTCGACGAATCCACCAGCAACCTGGATGCAGAGACGGAGCAGCAAGTACTGGCAAACCTGCAACAGGTATCTCAGAACCGAACCGTGTTTCTGATTGCCCACCGCTTCGCTCCCTTAAAGCGCGCTGATCTCATCCTTGTAATGGAAGATGGCATCGTTGTAGAACGAGGCACCCATGATTCTTTACTGAACAATAAAGGGCTTTACTGGTCGCTCTACCAGCGCCAACAATCATCGGTGTAGGTTTATCCAGTATCCATAAAAGAGGGGGGAGGTGTTCCACACCTCCCCCCTCTTTTATGGGTGTTGCTGAATGGATACTGGCTATATCTAAAAAACTTTGGCGAACCCTGGCTTGATTCTTCCTCCTCTGTAAAGATAGATGGTATTAATAGAACTCATATAAACTCCTTAACGGTGCCGAATGTTACCGGGATCCATTCTCCACAAACTTAAGGAAAGCTTCGCCATCGGGGACACCGGGCGATCGCTCAGCCTAGGCGTGTATTTCAAAAACACCCTGGTGGCCCTATGTCACGCTCTAGAAGATGCTGTATTAGAGCAGGAGGACGCCCCCCTGCTGATTACGGCTTTCCAGCGCGGCAAGTGGTACCTGCAAGAAGCGGAGCGCTATCAAGACATTGCTCAGCGATCGCGCCACGTCACCATCATGGCGTCCCCCGATGCCGGGTTCCAGGATCACCCCACGGGCCAGCTTCCCAACGTGTCGCTAGTCGGTCTGGACGATGGCGACCCCGTCACTCAGGAATGGCACTTAATCATCGTTGGACCCGAGTACACAGCCATGGTGCTGTGTCAGGAACTATCGGATGAAGATTACGGTGCTGCGGGCATGCCTCAACATGACCTGGAGCGCAAGTTTTACGGACTGTGGACGTTTGATCCATCCCTTGTCCATGCAGCGGCCAATATTGCGATCGCCCATATCAGTCGCTACAACACCGAACTCGCCGATCGCCTGCGGGCACACCTGGCCAACATTGAGGCCAGCGACCATTCGGATGGGCTGCCCAACTCCAATCATATTGGGGATATTGTGACGCGGGTTGTGCACTATATGCAGACCAGCCAGGAAGGGCTGTTCCAGCACGATTCCATGGGGTTTGACGCCTATCCTTTCCGGTTAGACAAAAACCTTATTTCCAATGAGCTTCAGGCTTTTCTGCGGATTGCTCAACTGATTGACCAGACAGACCTGAAGAACCCGATGGCGGCTGCCGAGGTTGCAACTCTGGCCGAAACTCTCGGGCAACTCCTCGACCTTCCCGCCTGGCAATTGAATCGCCTGCGCCTGGCAGGGCTACTCCATCGGATTGCGTCTCTGTCCTCTACGGAATTACCTTTACCTTCTGCCCCTTCTGATGCAGGCCAGTCAGAGGCTGAGGTGAAGCCCTTGTGCTGTCCGCTCATCCCTGGTACGCAGATGCTACGCCGCATGAACCGAATGAAGGCGATCGCCACCATCCTGAATCACATGGGTGAAGCCTGGGATGGTTCTGGTTTCCCAGCCAGGCTATCAGGAGATGAAATTCCTTTAGAGTCGCGAATTTTAGGATTGGTGTCTTGCTTCCAACAACGCCTGTCACAAATGGGAGCAATCCGTAGAGACGGAGAGCATGTTGGTGCCCTACCCAATGCTACCCCTGAAGCCTACGCGGCTGTCCTCGCCGCCTGCGAAGCCGAAACCAATCACCGTTGGGATCCCAAACTGATGGAAGCCCTGACCCTGCTCGTCAGTGCTCTTCAGCAGGGTTTGAGCCTTTCGGTATCCATGCCCCAAGTGGCCTCTGGACTCTGGCTCCTTGACTCTCACTCGGATGAAGACTTGCTCGCGCCCCCATCTCCGATGCCAGCCAACCCGCTTTAAGCAATTGGTACGCATTGCCTACAAACCATTCAATCGTTTTTAACAGACATCTCTAAAACCTATGGATCTCGTCGCCCTTCGTACCGGAAAACTGAAGCAACTGGCCGGAGCCAATTTGGAAGACGAGGATTTAGTCGAAGCTGACCTCAAAAACGTCAATCTGGCAGGGGCCAACTTATGTGGGGCTGATCTGCGCCAGGCCCAGCTCAATGGGGCTTGCCTGGACGGAACCAACTTGAGTGGTTGTCGCATGGTTGGAGCCGACCTGCGTGCCACTTTCCAGGGAGCGCGGCTCGTTCAATCTGATCTGTCTGAAACGGATCTGCGGGGGGCTAACCTCCGAGGAGCTAATTTGATGCAGGTCAATTTAGTACAGGCTGGCATGGCAGGGGCCTTCTTAAGTGGAGCGAACCTCAGCGGTGCCAACCTTCAAGGGGCAGATTTGCGTGGTGCTGACTTGCGAGGGGCAATTCTGAACAGTGCCAACTTGGAGGGAGCCAACCTGGCCCAGGCAGACCTGCAAGGGGCGCAGCTCATCAACACTAACCTGGAGGAAGCCAATCTACGTCAGGCCAATCTGTCGGGGGCCAATTTAAGCCAAGCAAATCTGCTTTGTGCAGCCCTGGCTGATGCTTTAGTCGAGGGCACAAATCTATCTGGAGCCTGTCTGGTGGGAACAGACTTTAAGGTATCCTGACACCGTTGATCGTGTATGCATCCTGGTACGCATCAACTCATCAACCCACTGCTTCCATACGAAGCAGGCCAACGATTGACGCAAGATGTCCATTTCCCCTGAATACCCACCTAACCCAGAACTGGTAGAACCCTACCATCGCAGTCTCAAGAGGGTGCTCGATCGCCTAAGCAGCAGCCTATCGCGCGACGCCCTCGTTCAACAGATGACGCACTCCCTACAAAACTCCTTTCAGGTTGACCGGGTTGTGCTGTATTACTTCTACCGTCACTGGGAAGGCCGGGTTACCTTTGAAGCCTTAAGTTCTGAAGAATACTCAATTATTGGCTGTACCGGACCAGACCAATGCTTTAACGGAGAGTATGCAGCGCTGTATCTGGGTGGCCGCGTACGGGCGATCGCTGACATCGAAACCGAGCCCATTCAAGACTGCCACCGCGGCTATCTGCGGAGCATGCGAGTACGCGCCAATCTGGTAGCGCCCATTGTGACCAATCAAGGGTTATGGGGGCTATTACTGGCCCATCACTGCCAATCCGTCCGGCCCTGGTCAGAAGCCGATAAGGAGCTAATCCGGAAAGCGGCAGGGGCGATCGCAACGGCCCCTTCGATTCAATAACAGAAGAGGTAAGGGAACGTATACACTCGCTTAGGATCACGAACAAAATAACCTGTAATTCTTGTGAGAGGGGCGGCAAAGCCGCCCCTCTCACAAGAATTACAGGTTAATAAATACGCGATCCTTACCTCTTCTGTTATTGAAAAACACTGCCCTGACGTTTTGGCACCCAGCGCTGCTTTTTACAGCCGTTCGGGCTTAACCACAGTTCGGGTTAAGCGCGTTGTCGAGTGCCACGCGTCACGCAGCACTCGACAACGCCCATTCCTACGAGCGCAGCGTACACAAGAATACGTACTGCCGCTTATCCCAGATCGAAATTAATCAAAAGGAACCTTTCGCAGTCTGCTCAAAGAAGCAAGTACAGCCATAGGGAGCATTGCCATACCCCTTTAGAAAGACTCTTGCAGCGATCCCTTGGGTAAAACCCGGCAAAAAAATATGCCTGGGTAAATATTCAAAATTGGAGGCAGAAACGATTTGATTAGGATACTCAGGTACAGATAAGGAGACTCAATAACAATGACTACCCTTGAGAGGGTTTTAGAGATTGCAGCCAGCGCTGGCTATCAGTTGCTGGGAGGCGCAGATAATGGGAGTGGCTATGCATTAGGTCGGTTGCATGGAAAGCATCCTGTCGGCGTCTTCAAGACTTTAGAGGAAGTACTAGATTTTCTGATCACCCAAGGTTAGGTAGTACGTCGAACTCCTAACCGCTAAAATTGGCGATTCGCAATCCGTAAGGTCATCGGTGTAGGGCGATCGCTTCTAACGATTCAAGACGGCCATAGCGACCGGCTTGAACAGCAGGAGAAAAAGCGAAATATATTGTGTCTTTATAGCGCTGGGCGCATTGACTAGATGCAGTGGGGTGTGGCAAGTGTGCCACACCCCATCGTTGTTATAAGCAAGGGAAATCCGTCACCTCACGTCTTTCTCTCTAAAACCAAACCCCAGAACCCTTATTTTTCGTAACACGACGAAAAATAAGGGTTCTGGGGTTTGGTACAAGCTCTGAGTTACCCAATCTTCGTTTTTTCTTGGGCTACCCTCGATTCAACAGGATTTTCCAGACAGCCAATGCCTTCGATTTCAACTCGGACGCGATCGCCCACGTTCAATGCCCCGATTCCTTGCGGCGTCCCGGTCAGCACCACATCCCCGGGTAGCAGCGTCATCACCTGGCTGATGTAAGACACCAGCACTTCGGGAGAAAAGGTCATCTCACTGATAGGAGCCGATTGGACGGGGTTAGGGTCATCGTTAATAAAGGTCTGAAGCATCGCCGCCGAGCTAATCTCCCGCACAACCCAGGGACCAAGAGGGCAAAAGGTATCAAAACCCTTCGCGCGCGTCCATTGCCCATCTTTCTTCTGAAGATCTCGGGCGGTGACATCGTTAGCAATGGTGTAGCCCCAGATTTTTGACTGGGCTTCTTCGGGAGAGATGTCGGTGCAGCGATCGCCAATCACTAAAGCCAACTCCCCTTCATAATCAACCCGTTGCGATTGCGGCGGATAAAGGATCGGCGCATCGGGCGGCAGAATCGTAGTGGTTGGCTTGAGGAATAGCAACGGCTCGGCCGGAGCTTCTGTACCCATCTCGGCTGCATGCTTAATGTAGTTTTTACCTACGGCCACAATCTTGGAGGGCGCGCACGGGGACAAAATTTGGTAGTCCTCGGGGTTCAATTCCAGATCTGTCGCTTGCCCTTTAAGCCAGGGGGGAGCATCCAGGAGTTGAACCTTTCGATCCAATAAGAGTAAGCCATAGCGCAGTTGTCCCGATGGGGTTTGCACCCGCACATAGCGTTGTGCCATAGAAATTATCTCGGTTTAATAATCAAGAAAATGATAGTATTAAAGATCCTTGCTTCTGTAACGCAGAAGCCATTTGTCCACAAGGAGACCACTGGATGAATTACGAAACCATGTATATCCTCCGTCCTGATATGGGGGATGAGCAAGTTGAGCAAGCAATCACAAAATACCAGAACTTCCTGAAAGAGCAAGGCGCAACCGACATTGAAGTTACCCATCGGGGTCGCCGTCGCTTGGCTTACGAAATCAAGCGTCACCGGGAAGGAATCTACATCCAGATGAACTATGCGGCAGCTGGATCTGCGGTTTCCTCCATGGAGCGGGCCATGCGTTTGAGTGAAGAAGTGATTCGCTATCTCACTATTAAACCGGAAACTGAAGCAGCTGAACCTGCTGCAGCTCAGGCTTAATAGTTTGTCGAGAAGGTTGTGATGGGTCGGATGCACGTTCGACCATCCAACCTTCAAAGCCATTGCCATGGATTACAAATCCTGAAGTCCTGTAAAAAAAGATCACTCGAGTGACGGATCTTTCACTAAGCTGTTAGCCACAATAGAGCTAGCAGCTTTTTTGTTCGCAACTGGATCTTTCCATGAAACTGTCCAAGAAAAACCTCACCGAACGCCAGCATTTTCTCTATGACGTGATTATTGTTGGTGGGGGTGCAGGAGGGCTTTCAGCCGCGCTTTACCTCCAACGCTACAACTTAAATTGCCTGGTGATTGAAAAAGGGCGTGGGCGCTCCTTCTGGATGCAAGATCTGCGGAACTATCTGGGATTGCCTCCCGATACTCCTGGGCGCGATTTGTTGCAGCACGGTCAAGACCGCATTGTGGAGCTGGGAGCTGACCATTTGCGGGGCTTTGTGGAGCAGGTGAGCGATGAGGGTGAAACTTTTGCAGTGAAGGTAAAAGTTGGCAAAACGGATAGCCTTTACCCCGTCTTTCGCTCTAAGTACTTAATTGCCGCCAGTGGGTTGATTGACCATCTGCCCCACTTAGCAGACATGCAGAACGTCTACGACTATGCGGGCTATACCCTGCACGTTTGCATGATTTGCGATGGCTATGAGATGAACGACCTGAAGGCGGGCCTCTTTGTTAATTCCGAAGGAAATATCAACACGGCCTTCGTGATGAACTGGTTTACCCCCTATATTTCGGTGTTTACCCATGGTCTTTGTGAAGTTAGCGAAGAAATGCGCCACAAACTCAAAGAGCATGGTTATCCTTTGTATGAACAACCGATCAAACGGTTCCTGGGGCAGAACCATCAACTATCCGGTGTGGAGCTAGTCGATGGTACTCTAGTGGAACTCGAAACTGGCCTGGTGGCTATGGGCTCCCAGCACCATAGTCATTACCTGAGTGAGATTGATCTGGAGCGTCAAGGCGGTAATTTGGTCACCGATTCCATGTGCCGCACCTCTCACCCCCGGATCTTTGCCCTCGGCGACCTAAAGCAAGGGCTCAATCAGGTGTCTATTGCCGTGGCAGATGGTACATTGGCAGCAACCGCTATTTGGCGAGAAATTCGTCGAGCGAGCCCGCCCCGGCGCTGGGAAGAAAACATCGTTGAACCCATTGGAATTGGAGTCGTATCGTGACCGTGTCAACCCCTATGACCTTTGCTGAGCTTCAGGCTGAAGTGGCCCGCCTGCGGGACGAATTACACGTTCGCGATCAGTTGGTACAACAACTGTCGCAGGAACTCTTTCGATTGGTAAAAGGAAAAGCTGTAGCGCCCACGACGGCGCAAGCTTCGGCAGAATCGGCGGAAGAAGTGCGGATTCTGCGTGAACAGTTACAGGGTGTAGAGCAGCAGGTCGGCTTCTATCAGGAGCAAATTGCGTCTCGCGATTCTGAAATTCATCAACTGCGCCAGACCGTCCGGGAATTGGGCGATCGCTCCCGCATGCTGGAGCAAGTCGTTCAAGAAATGCCCAACGTCTACCGCCAAAAGTTTGCAGAGCGTATTGCTCCCATTAAGGAGAAAGTCGCTCTGATTCAGCAAGAAAACCGTCGCCTCCACGCCGAGTTGCAGAGCGTTAGCTATCGCCTCGCCGTTCGCAACCGTCGCGTTACCCACATTGACCTGCCTAGCTTCCCTCGTGGTATGGGCAATGCGGCTCTACCCTCTCTGGGGTAAGCTCCTGGCTAATCCTTGGTTTAGGCAGAACTTAGCGGATGGTCGATCCGCAAGTTATGCCATGGCGCTGCTAGGGCTCTAAGAAGCCTGGCAAAATTTCGTAGGGTTCATCATCGTCCTCTGACTCGTAGGTTGGGGGACGTTTTGTTACGGAAAAGTCCGGATCGGTGGAGCTGGGTATGGTGGGCAAGACACGGCTCGACCCAACATCCAGAAAATCCGATAGAATCTCGTCGGGTTCGCTCTCCAGGTCTTCGTAACTTAACCCAGCAGACATGGAGGGGGGCAGGGAGGAGAAGCGGTTGAGGTAGAAAGCGATCGCCTTCTCCATCACGTCCTCAAGGGAAAGACCTGTGTTTTGAGCGATCGCCTGCAATGGCCCTAGCAAATGCACTGGAATTTCGTAGTTCACACTTAGCCTCCACTCACGGGGGGAATCAATACCACTTCATCACCATCCTGCAACGACGTGTCAGGGTCAACAAAGTCGAGGTTGACGCCAAAGCGGGTCACGTCACGGAGGGCTTCCAGTTCGGGGTGCTCCTGGAGCAGGCGATCGCGTACAGCCGCAGCAGTCGTTCCCACGGGGAAGTCCAGGGATAGCTCCGGAACTCCATAGGCTTCCTGGTAGGCAGCAAAAAGTTTAACCGTAATTTGGACGATATCGCTCACAGGTTTATTGAGTTATTGTTCCAAGGCGAAATGAATATGACAGACGGTAGAGCACAGAGGTCGAAGGTTAAAGCACAGCCGAGATAATCTCCTAAACCCGCTCCTATCCACCCATACAACTGCTAGTACTTAGTGAAACAAGGATTCTAACTAGGACTGGGCTTCTGCCACAGATTCTTGCTGTAACCGCTGAATCACTGAACTTTTTTCCAGCAGCCCCAACAGGGTTCCATCTTCTTGCACAACACCCAGCGTTGAATTAGCTTCTTCCAGGTGATTGATTACCTCAAGCAGAGGGGTTGCTGCCGCAATAGTCGCGACCGAGGGCGGTTGTAACAGGTTTTGTACCGTAATGTCCCACCAATCATTCGTGGGAACTTTGTTCATCGCTTCGACGGTAATCTCACCCGTCAACTTGCCCTCGTCGTCCGTAACCAGATACTTTTTCCACTGCACTGGATTCCCAATAATGTGGTTGTTTGCCAGTTCACGGAGAGACTCCGAAGCTTTCACCAGCGGGCTATTCGGGACAACAGCATCCGCTGCGGTCAGGTTACTCATCAGTTTTTGCACATTCGCGGCTTGAGCCGACTGCCCGGCATTTTGCAGCAGAAACCAGCCCACCAGCAACGTCCACACGCTACCAATATTGCTCAGGCCCAGCACCGAAGCCAGCCCCAGAGATACACCAATCCAACCAAAGACCTGGCCGACCCGGCTGGCAAAGGCCAATCCACGATAGGGCTTGCCCGTGATCTTCCAGACCAGTGCTTTGAGGACGTTGCCCCCATCCAACGGCAGGCCAGGAATCAGATTGAAGATACCGAGGGCCAGGTTGACAGAAGCGAGCAGAGCCAGCATTGCGGCCAGAGGCCCACTAATGGGGCTGAAGTAGCCGATCGCATTCAAAATCCCAAATAGGCTGAAACTGACGAGGGGGCCGGCGATCGCCACCCGAAAGGACTCGCCTGGAGTCTTCGCTTCATCCCCTAAACTCGCCAGCCCGCCAAAGATAAATAAGGTAATGGATTTCACCTCTGTACCCTGACGGAGCGCAATCAGACTATGCCCCAGCTCATGAGCCAGCACTGAGGCAAACAACAGCAGCGCTGTCACCAGGCCCAGGGCCCAGGCCCACATCTCCAACTGCGGAAACTGGTAGACCAGCCATTGGGCATCGCTCCAGGTCACCAGCCCCAGCACCAGGAACCAGGAGGGATTAATGTAGATAGGAATGTTAAATAGCGTACCAACCCGTAAACTTTCAAACATAATGCTGCGCCTCAAGCCATATTTATATTAAGGGTGATATTAAGGGTGTTGTGAAAAGAACTGGCAATGTTGATTCTTCATGGGCAAAGACCAGAAAAAATCAACTTTTCAAATATACTCTCAGGAAACCGCTGTTCTGTTCGTACCTTTTCATCGTAGCGAATGGTCCCGTTGTCCCATGGGTTGAAATCCGTAATACTGCCATCTGCATGTGCTGCGTCTGTGAACACTATTATTTTTGATTTTGATGGAACGATTGCGGATTCGTTTGAGACGATTCTGGCCGTTAGCCATCGGCTAGCTCAGGAGTTTGGCCTAAAACCCATTACCTCAGAAGATGTTAAAGAATTTCAAAATCTTAGCCCTCGGGAAATCATCCGTCGAGCTAATATCCCCATTTACAAACTGCCCTACTTCTTGCGCCGCTTGCAGGTAGAGATGAATCACGACATCTCACAGATCAAGCCGTTTCCCGGTATCCGAGAAGCATTGTTGCAACTCCACGCCACTGGCTACGCCTTGGGGATTGTGACGTCGAATAGCCATGACAATGTCAGCTTTTTTATAAAACAGCATCACCTAATAGAGCTGTTTCAGTTTGTGCGTACAGGGGTGACGTTGTTTGGTAAAGCGCGGGTGATTAATCAATTACTGAAAGAATACCCTGTTCCCCGAGAATCCATTATTTATGTCGGAGATGAGACGCGGGATGTGGAGGCTGCCCGCAAAACTCAGATTAAGGTTATTGCAGTGGGTTGGGGATTTAATTCTGGACAGGCACTGGCAGAGGTTCAACCCGATCTACTCGTGCAGAAACCGGAGGAGTTGGTGAGGGCGATCGCCCAACTCGCAGGCTAAACTCACCAGCAGGCATGACGTCTTGCAACTTTCTAAAAGCAAAACCTAGTGGTCTGTCAATGTCCAAATGTGGAGTAACCCTACACTTGAACATGAAATTTGAGGAGTTTTTGAGGGGCCGTAGACCCCTCAAAAACTCCTTGACAAAGTACTAGAACCATTGTTTTATCGCAGAGCGGCAAAAAATAAGTGTTGGGGCTGGGCGATCGCCCCACCAACTTTACTCCTGGTTGTCCAACCCACTCAAATTAAACAAAAACGGAACAGTACCGCCTTTATCGCCCATAATTAGCACCTTAGGCATTTGAGAGCCGCCTTCACGCCAAGCTTCAATCGCTTCCTTCTGTAAGACTAATTGGCCTCCAGCCGCCTTCAACGTTTCGGCCAGTAACCGCTGAGCTTCTGCCTTACCTTGTGCCCGGTTGATCTCGGCTTGAGCTTCTTGCTGAGCTTGTTGGGCGATGTAAACGGCGCGTTGGGCCCGTTGTTCAGCAATTTGCTTTTCCTCAACAGCATGGGCAAACTCGTCGGAGAATTGCAGATCGATGACGCTGGTGTCGAGGACGATGATGCCGTACTTTTGGAGGCGATCGCCCAATGCTGAGTCAAAATCCTGCTTCAGTTCCTCCCGCAACGTGATGGATTCTTCAGCGGTGCGTTTGGCCGCAGCAATCTTAAAAGCTTCCTGGGTTTGGGGAGCGATTACCTTTGAAACGATGTTTTGCAGGCTGCCCTGTTTACGCCGAATGTCTACCACTCGTTCGGGATCGAGGCGGAAGTTAATAGCAAATTGGGCGGAGAGATATTGCAAGTCTTTGGTCGAGCTTTGGCCGGGCACTTCAAACTTCTGTACCGTCACGTCGTAAACGTCGATACGGGAAATGAGGGGTGGCTTGAGGTGCAGGCCCTCCAGTAAGGGGCCATCTTGAGCCTTACCGAGGATACTGAGAACGCCTGCTTCACCCGGGTTGATGATAATGAAGGAATTGAGGCCCAATACCAGTAATATCAGAGCCAGAATGCCGAGCAGGGAACCGGAAACACTACGAAAGAAAGAATTCATTACAGCGGTGCGGTGACGAGATCTTACACAGCCTCATTTTATATAGCGGTTCTCGCCTAGTGGCCTGTCCAGGCTATGTTGAGGGGGTTATATCCCCTCAACATAGCCTAAAAAATAGTTTCTATAGATTGGAGGGGAACCTCCAATCTATCCTGCCGAACTATTGCCCTGATTGCCCAGTTACTCCACCTAAGGTGAAGCCGGAATCGCAGCAGGCTCCGGGGGAGCCGGTTCTGTCGCCGCAGGTGGAGCCGGTTCCGCTGGTGCTTGCATAGGAGCGTATAGGGGTTGCACCAGCTCTCGAGGGGCAGGCGGAGCCGGAGCCGCTGCAGGAGAAGCCGGCTCTGCCCGACGAGGAGCCCGATTGACTCGCCGAGCGGACGGCTCTGCTCGCCGAGGGGCTGGTTGCCTGAAGGTACGAGGGGTTTCAGCGGGCTCTGGAGCTGCTGGGGCAGGCTCTGGAGCTGACAGGGCAGGATCTTTACCGGAAGGTGTCTCGCTGTCAGGCTCAGAAGCGCGGGCTCGTTGTGCTTCCACAGCACGGCGACGACGAAGTTCAGCTTGTTGAATCTGTCTCTGCCATTCGCGGACTGACGCCTGGGCAGTGCGATGAAGAAATCGACCGGGTTGAATAGCCGATGCCGTACGGATGGCATCTTGAAGCTTACCCTGACGGGCCTGAGTTCTCGCTAGAGTCAGCAGGGGTTCGTCTTCGATGCTTTGAATCTGAGCAGTCCATTCATACATCAGCGCCTGGGCTTCTCCCCGTAGCGCACGACCCATCGGGATCTGAGCGGCTTCTGCGATCGCCTTCCGCCAGGCTTGAATCGTTCCCGGCTGGGCCAACTGCCGCGCCCGTACCAGAATACTGCCATCCTCGATTCGCTCAATTTCCCGCCGCCAATGGGCCGCTAAGGTTTGAGCCTGACGACGGCGCATATGCTTGGGGCCAATCGTTTCAGCCTGGGCGATCGCCGCCCGATAGGTTTCTATCGTTCCCAGATTGGCCATTAACTGAGCCATTTGCAAGCGCTTGAGGTCATTTACCTGCTGGCCCCAACTCGTTATGCTGTCTCGGGCCTGGGCATAAAAGCGGCTATCGGAGGGGATGGTTTGAGCCGCGGCGATCGCTTCCTCTAGCCGATAAACATCCTGTGGGGCGGTTTCCCAATTGGTGTTGCTGGCTAAGGCCAGTTTGCGCGCTTCACTCAGACGAATCAGGTGATCTGCATGCTTGGCCAGGGCTGGGTTCACTTTAGCCTGTTGGGCCAGAGCGATCGCCTGATCCATCGTGCCATCCTTCCAGTGCTGCCGCCCCGTCTCCAGCAAGACAATGCTCCACTCGTTCAGCAGAGGTTGAATTTCCTGTTGAGCAAAGCTATTGGAGTGCATCTGGCTGGCCACGGTCATCGCCTTTGCCAGATCTTCAGGTCGGCCAGAGCGGGCTTGCTTTAGCACATCCTGCTGCAGCTTACGGTCTTTGCGCTCCTGCCAGACGCGTTGAGAGAACTGGATAGATTGTTGCGATCGCCAATAAGGATGAGGAATCTGCTCTAACTCACGAATTCCAGCGGAAGCTGCCCCCCAATTTTGGGCTTTGAGATCTGCTTGAATTTGGGTGGCAATGGTCTGGCCTTTCTTCCAAAGGTTTTCCCACTGGCCAACGATTTCCTGGCCTTCAGCATAGGCCGGGGTAGAGCGAGGAATCTGCTTCACCAAACGGCGGGCATCATCCAGTCGACCTTCACTCATGTGCCGCCGGGCCCGGTAGAGCAACTGCTGTGACCAGTCGTTTTTGAGCCGTTGGGCCTCTTGATATAAAGGGCGATCGGGCGTCCAGGCTTCGAGTAAAGCCAACCCGCTCAGCAAATCATCCAGCTCTCCCGATTGCACCGCAACCTCTGCACAGGAAAGCCGATCAATGTCTGGGGAAAGAGATGATAGCTTGTCGCACTCCGGAGCAGGAGGCAAGGCCATCAACCAGAGAAAGGCGGCGGCCGCCACTCCACTCAGTAGGGCACAAAGGTTCAGCCCCACCAATATCCATTTCCAGGATTTGGAGCGCATAGCCCCAGATCCTATCGCCACAGTATTTTCTACTGCCGGCACGGGGGCACCTGCACCTGCCTGCCCCAGTGCCAATTCATGTTGATTGTCTGGTCTTCCCATCGGTCTGCCTACCCTACTCACACAACTGGCAGATACATATCTGATTGCCAACCGCTATACGATGTCGCGATGAAGATAAAACGGTGAAACGAAGAGCAAGTTGAGCCGTTATTGCCCTGCCAGCTAAGCATGTGGCGATACTGCTGAAAATGCAACGGTTGTCTACTGTAATCCTACGGCCTAATTCTATTTCTGCGATAGCTTCAACGAGCAATTTCAGCCCTTTGGAGCTGTATTGTATTGTTCCAACTCACACCCTCAAGGACCGGGATAAATTTGTAAACCGTGAAAACTAGCATTCTGTATCCCTCAGCACTCCAAGCAGTCTTGCGAAAGAGCAAATTCCCTTAAATACGCTATGTATTCCATCTGTTTAGTTTTAATATCTCGTACAAAATAAAACTCAGATTTTGTAGAAGGTATGGCTAATCTGTACCTCTCCCAATGAAATGCTTTAACCTGAGTTCGGGTTAAGGGCGTTTTCGAGTGCGCTTTGCGCACGCCAAAATGAGCACTTCAGCTTATCCCGAACTGAGGTTGCTTTAAGCCATCAGGTTTAGAGCAGGTGCGAGAAGGTAGACCCTCAGCAGCATGAGAGATTGGACTTATCCTCGTAAAGCTCAACAGGGAACTCTGGATATGAGGAATACCTGAAATTCTCAGAACTTCCGGATGCAGAGCGAGGAATGTAGCTCTGTATTCGTCTCAGAGCTGTCCTGAGCATGGCTCAGCTCCATGAAAAAGGTCCTGCTCAAAAATCGGCCCCAGCCATTGGGCTGGTACAGCTGAACACGCTATTATCGCAATCAACTGCTAAGGCAATCTCTATGCTCCCTACGCTGACCCCTGAGCCGCTAAACCATTACTACCAGGAAATTAAAGACATTATTCTGGCGCGCCAGAACCCAATTTCTGGGTTGATCCCAGCCAGTACCGCTGTTACCGTCCATGGCAACTACACGGACGCTTGGGTGCGGGATAACGTCTATAGCATTTTGGCAGTATGGGGATTGGCTCTGGCCTATCGCAAAGCAGGGATCGATGATGGCCGAGCCTATGAACTGGAGCACAGCGTCGTAAAGTTGATGCGGGGCTTGCTGTTTGCCATGATGCGACAGGCCCCCAAGGTCGAAAAATTTAAGCAGACACAACACCCCCTGGATGCGCTCCACGCAAAGTATGACCTGAAAACAGGCGACACCGTGGTAGATGATACCGAATGGGGGCATCTGCAACTGGATGCCACATCTATCTATATTCTGATCCTGGCCCAAATGACGGCATCGGGCTTGCCCATCGTCTATACCCTGGACGAGGTCAACTTTATTCAAAACCTTGTCTATTATATCGGCCGGGCTTACCGGACACCGGATTACGGCATTTGGGAGCGAGGCGAGAAAATTAACCACGGCAACCCGGAGCTGAACGCCAGTTCTGTTGGTATGGCAAAAGCGGCACTAGAAGCCATCAGTGGGTTGGATTTATTTGGTGTACGGGGTAGCCAGGCGTCCGTCATCCATGTGCTGCCAGATGAAATCGCCCGAGCCCGGATGACGTTGGAATCTCTGCTCCCCAGGGAATCGGCTTCTAAAGAAGTGGATGCGGCGGTACTGAGCGTGATTGGCTTTCCGGCCTTTGCGGTAGAAGACTTAACCCTGGTAGAACGCACCCATCAGCAAATTGTTAGCAAGCTTCAGGGCCATTATGGCTGCAAGCGGTTCTTGCGGGATGGGCACCAGACCGTACTGGAAGACATCACACGGCTGCACTATGAGCCAACAGAACTCAAAAAGTTTGAGCACATCGAGTGTGAGTGGCCGCTATTTTTCACCTATTTGCTGCTGAATTCATTGTTTCGAGGCGATCGCACCCAAGCTGAAGATTATCGTCTGCGCCTGGATGCCTTGCGCGTTGAGCAGGGGGGGCACAAGTTGTTGCCTGAGTTGTACTATGTGCCGGAAGAGGCGATCGCCGCTGAACGGGCTACCCCTCACAGTCAAACCCGGCTCCCCAATGACAACATCCCCCTGGTGTGGGCACAGAGCCTCTATTTGCTGGGACGCTTATTGCAGGATGGCTGGATCGCGCCGGGTGACCTTGATCCCCTAAGCCGACATTTGAAGTTAGGCCAGTCTCCCCGGCCCCAGGTGCAAGTATGCCTGCTGGCAGAAGATGAGGAACTTCAGGCTCAACTGGCAGCCTTTGGGATTGCGACCCAAACGCCCAGCCAGGTCGCTCCTGTGCAAATCCGTCGCTCCAAGGAGCTATCGCAGGTCTACGAACAGATTGGGCGCAACGACAAGTTAAATCTTAGCGGTCGCCCGATCCGGCGTTTACGTGGCCTCACCACGTCGCGTATCTTCCGGGTGCGGGGCGAAACCATCGCCGTCCTTCCCTCTTTTCTGGATCAGTCTCAGTTCTACCTCACCTTCGATTACCACTTCTTAGTGGATCAAATTCGAGGCGAGTTGGCCTACATTTGGCGACATTGGAATCAGTTAGGCCGTCCTACTATGACCCTGCTGCTCACCCACGACATGATGCAGGACCAGTCTTCGCTGCTGGAACTGTTTAAGGAGATGCAGGGTGGCAAGTGTGGCAATGTGCCGGTACGTCTGGGCCGTTTGCAGGAATTGCTCCTGATGTCGGGGATGGAGCGTATTGACTTTATCCACGATTTCGAGTTCCCCCAATCTCCCCTCTCCGATGCCCGTAAGCAGCCCTATTACCTACCCTTCTTCCCAGATTCCACTCAGCAACTAACCCTTTCTCAGGAATTTACGCTGGAGCTGGAAACCGACCCCGCTTCTTTGCTGGAGCGGTTGCGGCGATCGGTCAACCTGTACGAACAAATCGAAGTGTTAGAAGCGTTGCTGCGTCTGGAAAGCCTCTCCTTTGACACGGGCTTTGGTGGACCGGGCAAAAAGGTGACAGTTGGCAACCTATTGCAGGAGGTTTACCTCAAAGCCAGCCAGTTGCGTCTGTGGGCTGTGATTCGGCGGGCGGCCGGTTTGCTGCGCAAAGTCGATGTGAACTTGTCCGATGCTGTTACGGATATTCTGGTGCGGCAGAAACAGATTGCTGTGGGCAAGTCTTACAGCGAGAATTCGCTGATCACCGATCCCATGTCCACGGTGGAAATCGTCAACAAGATTGAGGAGTTCGTGCGGCAGGATATCCGCGATCGCCCCCTCACCCAGGAAATCCTCGTTTACCTGAGCATCCTGATTAAGACCGACCCCCACCTCTTCCGCGGTTTCCTGACGCTGCGCGTCGGCTACCTGATTCTGCTCATCACCAGCGACCTGGCCCAGGAACTTAACGTTACCCAGGACGAGGCCTACGAGCACCTGATGCAACTCAGCCCCTTCGAGGTGAAGTCTCGCCTTTACAAGGTGCTGGCAGGATACGAAACCATAAACCAAATGCTGGTACAACAAGAATCCCTGACGGCGCGACAGCAGCAGGATGTTCAATGGGTTGTGACCTCCGAGGCGGAGGCGACTATTCCTACAGACATCAGCAGTTGGCGACAAAAGCGCCAGCGGGAAGGCTCCCTCAACCGGGTTCCCAAGAACTTTTATCCAAAAGTATGGCAAGTCCTGAAGCATTGTGGTGGCCTGGTGATTGGGGATAAACTCGATCGCCGCAACCGATTGGAACAGGAACTTACCCTGGAAATGACCCCCGGTGAGAAGAAATTTGCCCTGCGCGTGGAACACCTGCTGAACAAAATTCAGGCTCCGGAATACCGCCAGATCAATATTGAAGCTCTGATGGAGCTGGCAGCGCTATTTGAGCAAAACCCTGACTTCCAGATTGAGCAATCGATTGTGCTGGATGTGTTTATCGGTCATGCGGTGCGCCTAGCCTGGTTGGATCAGCATCCCGAGGATGGCGATCGCTACGATGAGCGTAAAGCCAATGCCTGGAGTGCTTTCTATGAAGTTTCTCCTTACGATTGCGCC
Organism: Leptolyngbya sp. FACHB-8; assembly: GCF_014695575.1. Taxonomy (GTDB): domain Bacteria; phylum Cyanobacteriota; class Cyanobacteriia; order Elainellales; family Elainellaceae; genus Vacuolonema. The sequence continues at coordinate 156,660 of NZ_JACJOO010000050.1, forward strand.
CGCTTTATGGCCGAAGCCCTACGCTTCTTGACGGAGCTTAATCAATCGGAGGATGAGGGCGCTTTAGCCCAACAACCGCAACCAGCAGAAGCGACCTGACGCATTGCAGGGCGCTCTCCGCAGTTGCTTTTTGTGAGAGGGCGCTAAGCGCCCTCTCACAAAAAGCATGCGTCAATCCTGCTCCATTTAGCTGTGTTGTTCGTGGAAGCCGTATAGGGTATAGCGACGAATCGTTTGCGCAAAGCGCCCACTGATATTGCGGGAGGTGTTGCTGTCGTGCATGAGGGCGTGAATGACGCGAGTGTAGCCCAAGCTTTGCGCGATCGCCTGCCCCTGATCTACCAGATACCCCCCTAACCCGGCACGAGTTCGCCCTGGCAGTACCGCAACCGTTTTAATAATGGCCGTGGTGATCGCTTCTCCCCGTTTCGCTTGTGCGAGGTCAGGAATAGCGAATAGGTAGCCGATGAGAGCATCGTCCTGTTCAGCTAGCAAGACTAAATCCGGCTGTATGTAGGGTTTGATGGGGGTGTATTGAGCCAGGAATTCGGCCTCTGAAATGGGGCTGTAGAGCAGGTTTTGTTGAAAGCTGGTAAGAGAAAGGTGAAAGATGCGCTGAAGCTCAATTTCAAAGTGATTGAGGTCGAGCGATCGTACCCTGACCCCTTGCTGCTTCAACCGGTCTCCGACAGCTACCATTCGTTCATCTCGCTGGGTCAGATCAGCATTGAGGGCGGAACTGTAGGTAGCAAAGGCTTGGAAGCCAGCGGCAAGAAAATGCTGGTTCCATTCGTCGGGGTTATCGGGCTCTAGAAAAAAGGGGGGTTCAGTCCCGCGATCGCTCACCCATCGATATCGCCGCCAGGTATTACCATCCATCGGGCCGACGATGAGAGTGCAGCCCTGAGCCTGAAGTTCAGCGATCGCCTTCTGCAACACGAGCACCCCTGTGGCTTCATCACAGGCGGCATAGTGACCGATGACCCCTAAACGGTGCTCGGGATAGTGTGGGGTCTGTTGCCACCAGAGGGATGCACGAGCTTGCATCCGATGTTGGGTATGAACGACCCAGTGGGCATCAGGAGCATGGTGTTGAAAGGGGGCGATCGCCAATGGTTCAACTCCCTCAAACGGTTGCAACTCCGTCAGTTGCTCCAGTGTTTCAATCTGGCTTAGCATCATGTAGCTCTTGGATGTGATGGCAGGATACGTCATGCCCTTTGGGTGCATCCCACTTTTGCAGATTTAGAAACCCACTTTTGTAAGTGATGCGGGCTTCGCCCGCATCACTTACAAAAGTGGGATGCACCTTGCCCTTTTCACTACACTAACCATACGTTCAAAACAGGGCATATCAATCGCTCAACTCAATCAAATATAAAAAATCAGCGCTGTTTTTTTTATATTTGATTACACCCACTTACTGAGTCTCAAACCTGACTGATACCGTTTCTATATAAAGCTGCGCAGAATGGTGTGTGGGACGCTACGCGTCCCACACACCATT
>NZ_JACJOO010000051.1 GCF_014695575.1 Leptolyngbya sp. FACHB-8
TAATGTGGAAAATGACGGCATTTTTTAGTACAAAACAACTGTGATGTAACCCTTATAGGATAAAGGTTACAGCCTAATTGCACTTTATGACAGCGTCGCTTCAATCAGGCCTATTCGTTCCGGTCAGATTCTTTCTGGGCAGTATAAAGCAGGTGTCTGACACCCCCTACCATTGCCCCAGGAATTTAATCATGCAGCAAGAGACTGTCCGGCTTGCGAAACAGGGCGACCCTAGCGCGATCGCTGCATTGATAAATCAGAGCCTTAGACCAAAGGGCATTGTTGCTAAGGTCGTCAGAAAAAATGATTGCCTACGAATTTTGTTAGATGCTTCCCCACCCCCTGATCAAGTCGCTTCAGTCCGTTTTGTAGAGAGTGGGATTACTAAGCTTGAGATTCCAGGGATTACAACCCTTCAAATTTTGGGGCGGCAAATGGGACAGAGCTTGCCTGCCTGGAACCAGATAATTTTGCTAGGGGATGAGAGCGAGGCTAATCCTTTTCATGAAGAGCATCCATTGGTAGTGGCAATACAGGAAGCTAAGCCAAATTTTACAATCCCAAACTACACCCCTCCGGGCAACAAGGCTTTTGGAGTAGTGTTTGGCATTTTTGGGTTAATTGGAGGCATTGTATTTTTGGCAATTCCCATTATTGGCCTGATTGAAGCGACGCTGTCACCAGATGCAATTAGCCCTAATTCGGAGCCTGAAACAACATAAATTCGTTACTTGGCCGAGGCTAATGTGGAAAATGACGGCATTTTTTAGTACAAAATAACTGTGATGTAACCCTTATAGGATAAAGGTTACAGCCTAATTGCACTTTATGACAGCGTCGCTTCAATCAGGCCAAATAGTGTGGTGCAATGCTGGAGTGGATACCGAGCTAGGGGTGAGCACATTTGCTTCAACAGGGCCACACCCAAATAGTGTGGTGCAATTTTCGTTTCTGGCTTCCGTTTGGGTATTCCTGTAGCTTCAACAGGGCCACACCCAAATAGTGTGGTGCAATATCGCCGCTAATAATTCCTGCTTTTCAGAGCCACTCGCTTCAACAGGGCCACACCCAAATAGTGTGGTGCAATGGTTGGGCGACGGCAGCCGTAACCGCTGTTTCCAGCTTCAACAGGGCCACACCCAAATAGTGTGGTGCAATAGTAATTTTCGTATTGACTATCCACAGTTTGTGGATGCTTCAACAGGGCCACACCCAAATAGTGTGGTGCAATGCTATGGGAAAAGCTGTTGGCAAGGCAATTCTAAGGGGCTTCAACAGGGCCACACCCAAATAGTGTGGTGCAATGTTACGGCGATCGCCTTCCCTACTGGCGGCACTGCTTCAACAGGGCCACACCCAAATAGTGTGGTGCAATGCCAGCTTCCGCCTCTACTGCTGTGGCTACCCAGAGGCTTCAACAGGGCCACACCCAAATAGTGTGGTGCAATGTCGAGAGATGCAGCATCAAAGAGCGTCTCAGGTGGGCTTCAACAGGGCCACACCCAAATAGTGTGGTGCAATGCAGCCACTACAGCAAGCCGCGGCGCAAACATAGCTTCAACAGGGCCACACCCAAATAGTGTGGTGCAATAAAAATGCTGATGGTACTCCCAGTGATTTTTTGAGGCTTCAACAGGGCCACACCCAAATAGTGTGGTGCAATGCTAACACTTCGTTGGCCTTGTCGCAAATGTCTTGGCTTCAACAGGGCCACACCCAAATAGTGTGGTGCAATACAGGGGGGAATGCCGCGATCGCTCGAAAAGTTTCAGCTTCAACAGGGCCACACCCAAATAGTGTGGTGCAATCCAGGGATGTTGATGTTAACCACTCATTCAGGGAAAGCTTCAACAGGGCCACACCCAAATAGTGTGGTGCAATATCGCGCAACTCCTCAAGGCTGACCCCAAGATTTCTAAGCTTCAACAGGGCCACACCCAAATAGTGTGGTGCAATGCTGCACCAATGCCCACCGTGAGAACCGTCTGCCTTGCTTCAACAGGGCCACACCCAAATAGTGTGGTGCAATGATGTCGTACTGCACCCCATTGATCCAAGCTGTATAGCTTCAACAGGGCCACACCCAAATAGTGTGGTGCAATCTCATCTGTGAAGCAGCCCTATCCAAAAACCTCTGGCTTCAACAGGGCCACACCCAAATAGTGTGGTGCAATCAGTTTGCTAAGGGCTTGGCCGTTGCTCAGATGATGGCTTCAACAGGGCCACACCCAAATAGTGTGGTGCAATCGGGAAAGACGCGATTGCTCGGTAATGACCACTAAGCTTCAACAGGGCCACACCCAAATAGTGTGGTGCAATCGCCGATATCATCCCCTCACAATTGATGAGGTGATCGCTTCAACAGGGCCACACCCAAATAGTGTGGTGCAATGAACAGCTTTTGATGGTTTGGAATGAGTTTAAGCCAGCTTCAACAGGGCCACACCCAAATAGTGTGGTGCAATGCTGGTGCGGCTCAGGATCTGCCTGCTTCCTTCCATGCTTCAACAGGGCCACACCCAAATAGTGTGGTGCAATACTTAATTGTTGAGCCCCAAGATGAGGCCGCATATGCTTCAACAGGGCCACACCCAAATAGTGTGGTGCAATGAAGGCGATCGCCTTGCTACGTGGGAGGAGTACATGGCTTCAACAGGGCTACACCCAAATAGTGTGGTGCAATGGCTTCGTATTCGATCAAAACGTCAGCAATCTTTTGCTTCAACAGGGCCACACCCAAATAGTGTGGTGCAATTGGGAGCTGCTGGAAGGCTACATCGAGGGTGAAGCAGCTTCAACAGGGCCACACCCAAATAGTGTGGTGCAATCTGACGGCCCAGGAATGGGAGCGTAGAGCGCGGGTGCTTCAACAGGGCCACACCCAAATAGTGTGGTGCAATGAGGATGAGTCTTACAAAGTAGGGATGGAGAAATGGCTTCAACAGGGCCACACCCAAATAGTGTGGTGCAATTCTCCGAGCAGCAATCAGGTTTTAGGCAAAAGCCCGCTTCAACAGGGCCACACCCAAATAGTGTGGTGCAATGCTCGCCTAGCAAGAAATCAAGAAATGAGAAGTTAAATGCTTCAACAGGGCCACACCCAAATAGTGTGGTGCAATGGTCATCGTTCCAGAGCTTCGGCGCTTTGCTTACGTGCTTCAACAGGGCCACACCCAAATAGTGTGGTGCAATGAGTGCATAGCGGGCGCGGCCTGCCCATTCCTCATGCTTCAACAGGGCCACACCCAAATAGTGTGGTGCAATTTTTAATGGCTGTAGACTGTGTTTTCTGGGAGTCGCTTCAACAGGGCCACACCCAAATAGTGTGGTGCAATGGTGGGTTGCTGAAAAGCTTACTATATGCAATTTTCAAGGTTCGATTGCGCGGATAGCTATCGTTAGCTAATTCTAGCTTTTCTACATGTATGAATTTAACTTCAGAAAAAACATCTAAAGCTTTTGAGCGCAAAGGTTTTAGCCCTTGCGCGAATAGAATTTTTCTAAAATTTCTCAGATTACCCATACTGCAAGGTTTGTGGCTTAGAGAAAAATGGTTTCGTTATTACACCTACTGATTCGCGCCGTAATTAGCAGGTGCAAACACGCCTAAACCAAAATGCGCTGCGTAGCCTAGAGCGATTGGGCCTGTTTGAGGTTCAGCGAATTCTAATTCCAGCCAGTAGCCGCGATCCGACTCCTTTTTCCCTTTGCCGTGATAACGCCGACGCTGAAACGCTTGCCAGCGATGACCACTGAAGCGCTTTCCTGCATCTTCGTTCAAACATCTGACTTTTACCAGTAATTCGCCGTCTTCGCTCTGATACCCTAACCAATTGCCGTAGTCGTCACCTGAATGTTGAACTTCAATGCATCTGTCCAGCGGTAGTTGATGTTTCAGATGGGCGAATAATTGCCGTAGCAGCCGTAGTGCTTGATGCTCCGGTCCATCAATTTGGAATAAGGTGCCAGCAATGTATTTGATGTTGCCCCGGCGATCGCACTTTGGATGACGTGGTAGAACCATTGGCGTGAGAGTTTGCCAACGACAGCTTTTGCTAAGTAATAAAGAAGTTCCTGGCTGTTGGGTTTCACTGCTGTAGTTCTCGGTTTGCCCCAGCGAGACTAAGACAGTTTGTACGTCGAACCCCTCTGTTCCCCAAACCTTCGAAAGTTTATCAAGTGCTCGTATAGCTTGCTCCTCAAAGCCTCCAGCCGCATAAACGATGATGTGACTGATCTCCCCTCTGGAGTTCACTTCAGGCAAGTACCAGGCGTGCTGATGGCCCTCCGCAGGTTTGGGGTTGCCTTCCTCATCTATGTCGTTTGTTTTGCGTCCAACAAAGACAGGATCGGGTTGTCCTGCTAAATCTTTACTCCGTGCCATCAATGCCTGACGGAACCGTTCTCCTAGCGAAACTGCCTCTGTTAGCTTGGGCAGCACGTTTGAGGAAAGCGCGAACCGAGCAAAGTTTGGTTTATCTAAATCATTCGATGGCGATCGCGTAGGCTGGTATTTCGCCTGTTCCAATGTATATGTAACCCAACGGGTTCCCGGAATACCGTTCCAGTTCTGCCCATGTAAATTAGCGACGTCAAGTTCCAACGCTTCCAGGACATCAGCCGGAGCTTTCCATTTTGCTTTGCCCTTCTTCGGTTGGGGGAGAATCGCTAGAGCCGCTTGAAATCCCTCTAATCCCTTTTCGGTCAACGGTGCCAGCACACTCACCCGCTCTGCCCCAGTACTCGCATCTTCATCCTGAAATGGTTTTGCATTACAAGGTTTGTGGGCTTCAGCTATTTGCATTTCAACCCAGGATTCTGCCCTTCCCAGGTAGCTAACCTGGTGGCAAAGCTGCTGAAGTAATTGCTGCTCAGATAGGGTTAAATCTACATCGGCCCACACCACTTGGATAGCTGCATCTTCAGATAATGCCCCGCCTGGTAAAGCGTAGAAGGTGTCAAACACTTTCGTTGTTGTTGCCTTACCCTCCTTTCGGATTGGCATATAGTGCCGGGTATGGGCAGCGGTATGTTGGGGTAACGCGTAGCTAGGTGGATGATTAGCGAGTTTGTTGAGCAACTGGAGCATTAGGGTGCGATCCGGTTGCTCTGGCATCCGGTAGTAGGCCGATACTAGCGCTCGTAGAATGCGCCAGGGTGATGGGGGCCATTCCACCACACCCTCGTTAACCTGATGCTTCCAAGGGGTTGCATGATAGCGGCCTGTGAGAAATTGAATGGAAAGTCCTACGCTCATTTCTTCTTCCCGCTTTCCTCAGCCTGATATTGAACAATGGTGACAGGTGGATCGGCAAAGGCGGATGATGCTGCCGATACCAGACCAGGGAGAGCTTTGGTAAGCTCTGAGGTACTGGGCAGTTCAAACCCTTCGGGGCGTTTGACAGTTATCTTCACTGCCTCCAAATCACAAGCCGTCCGCAGGCGTAGTCCACGGTCGAGGAACCGTTGGATTTTGTAGAGGGCGATCGCAATCAGCAGGTTCTCCAAGTCAATTCCCAGGCGATAGCCACGAATTTGGGCCAAATCCAGGCTGAAGTAAGCGGTGATTTTCTCGGCGGTGTATTCTTCACGGTGATAGGGGATATTTCCGCCGCCCTTCTTAGCGTCAGCCTGGGGATTCACACGGTCATTTTTCACACCGCCAGAGCTAACTATGGCAACGTTGTAGGCTTCAATAAAGCCCGACAGTGCCCGTGCCAGCTTGAACCGTCCTCCGGCAATCTCCTTTTTCGCTAGAAAGATGCCATGCAGAAGGGAGTTGAGGTCGTATCGGGCAAGAACCTGAGCTAGTTTGCGGAAGTCTACGGCTCCTTCTGCTGGGGCATCCAATTCCATGCGTAGTTGGTCGAAAAAGCTCTTGTCTTTGCCTTCCAGAATGTAGAAGGAGTTGAGCCGATGCGCCTCTAGCAGGGAGTTGGTCAGCACCTTGTCATCTTGCTTCACCACTACATAGGGAATACCCTTCAACGGCGCAACGACATCCTCATTCGCGTCGTCCCAAATGCTGCTTTCTAATCGATTGGCAACGCTTTGCGCCGATTCTAGTAGCAACATTTGTGTGTTACTGCTAGGCAGTTGATAGGCTGCGGCTCCCAAGTCTGGAAAGCCTGTGGGTTGAAAGCGAGTGCCTTGTAATGGTGTAAGGCTGGCTTCAATTAACAATCGAGGGTGGTCTTTCAATACAGTAAAGTCCATCATTTACTCCTTGGGGTCATGTTTACGGATCTGTTTCAGTAATCGTGCTAGGTCCAGGTTTGAAATCGGAAAGGCTAACGCAGAGGCAATGCGGAGGGTGCGATCGCGCGGTTCGTACACTCCCTCGCTAAGGGCTGGCTCAAGGCCGCTGGCATACAGCCGTCGAATTGCCAGTTGCGTTGCGGTGTAGCAATCTCCTGCCGCCAACTTTGTCAGTAGGGCTGGCACTCTGGGTAGAGTCAGGTCTTGGCCCAGAATGTAGTGCCCAAAGACCTTTTGACACGCTTCCCTTAAAAGATGACGGTGATGGGTGATGGTTGTGAGCGCATAGGCGGCGGGAATAGGTAGTTCAGGCGGTTCTGATAGTCGAAATGACTTGGATAGATCGACCAGACTTAAGCCACGGGCGATCGCCTCTACTCGCTCATCATTAACGTCGCGGTTAATCCAGCGCACTATGTCATCCAGATCTGTAAACGGCTTATAGAGACTGATGTGTTCAGTAAATTGATTTTCTCGCTCATCTTTCTTTTCCCGCAGTTGCGATTCAATCTCCTCCCTTTTCAGCACAGCGATCAGGTTGCTAGCCAGATCCCCGTTTTCCCAAGTCGTGATGCCGTCCTCGTTATCAGCCCAATCCCAGTAGTAAGGTTGTGTTGGTCGCGCCCGTACCAGGCGTGGACGTAGGTTGTTGCTTGCTAAAGCCAGCCCCAAACGGAACTCGGTTGAGTCGTTTTTACACGCATCAACCCAGCCATGTTTTAGCAGAGGGAGAGGACGCAAGAACTTTTCTTGGGCGAATTTAAGAGAACGATCCAACGCTGCTTCCGCTTCCCCTAGTGCAATCAGTACATTCAGTAGAGTTGCCTTTTTCCGGCTCAGGTCGATAATCGCTGTTTCTAGCTGTCGTTGTGTCCGTTTTATGGAGGCGGGGGCATTGGAGTCCTGAGCAGCCCGTCTAAAACGATCAAGCCAGGGGTCGATTTCGGTGAGCCAATCAACCTGGGGATTGGGCTTGGGTTGAAAGCGATCGAGGGGAATGGCGAAGTAAGATAGCCCGTTACGAACCTGAAAGCTATAACGAACAAATTCATCAATGCCTCGATCTCGCCCAAGGTTGGATACGGCTCTGTAGAAATCTATGCCATAGCGGGCTGTGCGATCACCCACCTTGGCCCGTCCCTCACTGAACAGCAGTTGTAGCTCTTTCAACCCCGTCGGTGCTGACCATAACGGTGTCCACAGTTCTGCCCTGGCTTCGTCTCCTTCAGCGGCGCTGCCGTACCCCACGTTAGAGGGGCGTACTGTGAAGGGGTAAGCAAAACCACCCTGGTCTGACTGCTCATAGCGGCGGGTGGCTCCAGCCGTGAACAACATAATCCCTTCCAGCATCAGCACGAAATCCCAGGGGTTGACTCTGGAATCGGCGTCGTAGCCTGGTGCAGCGTTAGCTCCCCCAGCGGCGATCGGGTTGAATTGCCCAATCTTGCCACTGAAGGGTAGTGCTGGCAGGGTAGCACCAAAAACAGCGGCTTGTAGCAATGCTGCAGCGGTATCATTAGGTTCCCCGGTCGCAAAGTCAATCAACTCCTGCAACTGCTGCATGAATGTGCGGCTAAATTCAAAGTTGCCATCGTTGCCGCCTGTTCCTGTTAATGGAGGAAACTTCAGGTCATCGGATGTCACTAAGGCACAGGTATCTAACCACTTCACCGCTTCATCGGGCAGGGTATTTCGCAACCGCTCCAGCAGTCGCCGTTTTTCGTCTTTCTCTTTGGGTTGAACGGTCAGTCTTAGTGCATTAACCTGCTCTTGAGCCGTGGCAATTGTCTCACCGTAAACTTGGAATCGATCGGTTTTTGCCCTCTGGATAGCGCTGAGTAAGCGTTTTTGAGCCGTATCTTTCGGGTAAAAACCCGTGCTGCCGTTCCACGGAGCAACCAGGGGTGTTGGCTTGTAACGATGCAGAAAGAACGTTTCCAGGTCATCCTGAGTCAGGTTTGTGACCAGAATAAAGGCATCGTTGTGCCAATAACCTTTTGCTTGAGGGTCTTGCTTCTGTTCAACGACGAGACGCAAAACACCCAATGCCTTAAGGTAGTTGGACAACGGTTCTGGGGTGCAGCCTTTCAGAGTAATGGTTTCAGGCATCCGTCTTCTCCAAAATGTGAGGAGCATATCGGGCAGAGCCGCGCCAATCTGCAATCCGGATCAACGTTTCCAGAAATGCCAGTTTGAAGGGGCCGTATTCCTCCAGAAGGGCGATCGCCTGAGCCGCCCATGATTCCCCATGCTCCCCATCTCCCATGCCTATACAGTCCAGAGAAAGCTCCTGGCTCTTGATGCTTAAACCTCCTCCCAGGTCGATTTCGGGAAGTTGCTCGTGAACGCGGTCGCCATGATGCACGCCCAAGGCAAACCGTTCGACCCCAATTACCTTTTCTGTAGGACGGGGTTGAATGGTCATGCGAACTTTTCCGTGGTGACAAGCCACCAGGTAGCACAGCAGAAAATCTTGCTGCTCTTGCAATGCCAGCAGCGCACTGACTAATTCATGGCGGAATCCGCGCCGCTCGTGAGGTAAGTTGCAGCGATCGTCTGGGTTCTTGAAGTCGTGGTCTGACTTTGCCCACAATGTCTCGCCCACCTGTTCAGGGCGGTTATGTGTTAGCACTTTTTGAAAGATTGGGTGCGCTTTCCCGGCATCATGCCAGTGTCCTGCTCGAATCAAAATCTCAGCGGGCAGATCGAGAACTGAAAACTCCTTACAGAGGGTTTCCACTTCCTCTGCAACATCCTGGGAATGTACCGACAGTTGGACAAACTTCGTCGCTCCCTGACTTAAATTGTCTCGTTCGTCCTGGTCGGGGGCTATCCACTCATCGAGCGGAACGGCTGGAGTTTGGGGTGTGGTGCCTGTGAAGCCTAAAACAGGGTCATAGCCACCAGCAGAACAGTGCAGCAGCAGCGTCATGCCAGGATAAAGGGTTGTGGCTTCCTGCCAACCACGTAAGCCATCTCGCACCCAGGCTTTCTGGTTTTTGAGTTTGCTAAAAAACTCTCTGGCTCTGCCAATGCTGACGCGGCAAAGTTCCTGCTGCTGAATAGCACTCATATCTGCAGGTGGTTTATCATCAGTCCACTCCCGCCATGCGATCGCCACATTCGTTTCATCGGCTTCTCGAATGAAAGATGAGATGTCGATGTCATGCCCTGCCAAGTCGGTTGAGGTATCAAACAGTTGCAACAAATCATGTTGGCGTGGAATTAGTCCCTCAATCTCTTCCTTCGGTGCTGGAATATTTTTCAGAGCCTCCGGTCCAACCTGTTCCAGGTTTTCTAGGAGCGATCGCGCTGTTTCAAGCTGTTCAGGGTTATAGGGACTTGCACCCTTCTTCAAGTCAGGAATATCAATCCAGTAAACCGTTGCGGTATCAGAACATTCCCCGTAACGATTGCAGCGCCCAAACCGCTGCACCAGCGATGACCAGGGAGCTAGTTCTGTGAATAGTGTTTGAGCAGAAATATCAACCCCGGCTTCGATCGCCTGAGTCGCTATCAGTATGCCTGAAAACTTTCCTTCTCTTAGCTTCTGGTTGAGAGCCAGTCGTTCTGCCGCTCGAAAGCGTGAATGAATTAGCGTTAATTCTTCGCTGGTTTGCTTTTGCAACACCTTGTAGAGTTCTTGGGCACGACTGACCCGATTGCAAATTACCAGCGTCATAGTACCCGGTTGGTGAGCAGCAACTGTCTCTTTTGCCAATGCCTTTGTATAGTCAGTCTCTTTTCCCGCGCACTCCGTTTCTGCCTTCACCAGCCGTTTCTGTGACTGCATCCGATCATTCAGCTTCTTGTTCTGATAATCGGCATCGGTAAGTGCGTGGGCCTGACTCAGAGCAGGCTTGTAGTTAACTGTTCGTAGGAGTTCTGGGTCAAGAGTTGCGCTCATCCAGAGCGAACGGGTGCTTCCGTAGGTTCCAAATAATTCCCGAAACCCTTGCAGTTGGGCCGTTGTTCGGAGTCCAGCACCCATCAACTGCACCTCATCCATCACCCACTGGCAGTCGTTATTCAGTAGGGCAAAGTGAATTGGCCACTTGTAGCGACTCATGCCGTATCCCCGGTTCAATACGCGACTGAGCAGCTGATCCTGCGTGCCGATGAGCACACAATCCTTCTCTGGGTGGGCTTCCCAACGGGGGCTCACCACCCCACCCATCAACTTATGCAGTCCAATTTCGTCGCTCAATCCTGCTCGTTCTAGCCAACCTTCTACTTCGGCATAGGTTTGTTCAACCAGTGTTCGCATGGGCAGGCAGTAGACCAGGCGGCGAGGTGTTCGCTGACGCGTTCCTTCATCAACATAGCGTCTACGCCAGAGCCAGCTAAGGACGGCAGCGGCAGTCTTGCCTGCTCCGGTTGGTACGTTTAGCAGTATTGGTAATTCTGGTACTGTTGCCAATCGCTCTTGGTATGGGAACGGCGGCTTTTGCGTGATCGCAGCGAACCATTCAGCGAAGTTTTGCATGACAAAGTAGCCGCGATACAGCGGTTTTATAATTCGTCAGGAGTTGTGAGTAATTCCAGACAATAAAGGTAAACGTATCTGCTAGCCGTTTTGAAATCGGCTTATTTACAGCAGTAGTAGAATTGTTCTTATCAAGATACTCTGTGATAAATTGAGCGTCAATAAGTTTTCGCTAAACGTTCAAAACGTTTTATATTACTTAAACCTATAAGTATGAATGATGTAATTTTGCTGTAATGTTTTCACTCTTTCCCTGTTTTTTCACGTATAGCGACAGAGTTATTTGTAGTTGGAGTGATTGAAGCGTAGCTGTTATAGAACGTAATTAGGCTAAAACCCTTCGTCAGGGCCAGTAATTTTAGCTTGTTCTATTACCTGTACTGCCCTAACAGGCTCCCATGTGCATCAACCTAACGCAGGTAAGTTTTACAAGAGCAGGTATTTTGCTTAAGCAATTAATCGATTAACTAGCTAATTGCTTAATTGGCCTGATTGAAGCGACGCTGTCACCAGATGCAATTAGCCCTAATTCGGAGCCTGAAACAACATAAATTCGTTACTTGGCCGAGGCTAATGTGGAAAATGACGGCATTTTTTAGTACAAAATAACTGTGATGTAACCCTTATAGGATAAAGGTTACAGCCTAATTGCACTTTATGACAGCGTCGCTTCAATCAGGCCATCAAGGCAGAGTTAGAAGACATCGGCGGGGAAGCATACCGGGATTGCTGGTTAGACTCCACACCCGGCCGCACGGGCAAAAAGCACTACACGCGGCTGCGGTGGTTCATTGACGTGGCAACCAAGAAAAAGGGCTGTAGGACGCTGCGAGGGGATGAAGTGGGCAGAGCAACGAGGGCGATCGCACTCTGGTCAGAGCTGACCCAGTTGGAAGTTGACCTGGCTCGCGTCGGTGAGGAGCTGGGGAAAGTTGCGGTAATGGCAGCAAGGTTAGGTCTGGAGGTGGCATTAAGTCAGAATTACCTGAGATAGGTGACAAATTGCTGATTTGATGGCAATTGTAGAGCTAGCTCTTTCTTTAATAGAGTGATAAGCCATAATGCACACGGAATCAGAACTCAAGCTAAAAGCGAAATTGCTAACAATTCGCTCGTCTCTCAGGCAAGACGATGCCGAACACCTGGTTCGCCTGGCGAAAGGAAGTGATGTCTTATTGAATGAGTGCCTGGAGCTAGAAAAAAGCGGTGTAGGTTTTTCATACATTAGCGAATGGCTGGAGGCAAAGACAGGGCAAAAAGAGACAGGCTCCCAAGCTTATTCCTTCTGCGAGGCGGTTCTGAATCTAGCACTGGTTGGCAACCGTAATGCTAATAAAAAACCTCGCGCCATCTGAGGGGGACGCGAGGCATCGTTGTTATCTGCAGAATTTTTACATGAGGGTCAAGGGAAACAACTCTACCCGAAGTGCGATCGCCCTCACAGTGCCCTCCCCCTACACTCCGTCTGCGTCGCCTGCGGGTCAATCTTTCCGAATGTTTGATTCCCAGATATGCCGGGGATATGGGGGCGAGGGTCTACCTTTCCTTGCCCCAAGTCCATCTCGAAGTGAATGTGTGGGCCGGTGCTGTTGCCCGTGCTACCCATGAGCGCAATAACATCGCCCTGGCTTACCCGTTGCCCCGCTGACACCTTCAGTTCGCTGTTATGGGCGTAGAGCGTCTGTGAGCCGTCATCGTGTTTCAGGATGACCAGATTTCCAAACCCGCCATTGTTCCACCCAGCTTCCTCCACTAAGCCCCCCTTAGCGGCCAGGATGGGCGTCCCTGTTGGCCCTGCTAAATCAATTCCGTAATGGCAGGAACGGTATTGCTTCAATGGGTGGACACGGTAGCCAAACCCACTGGTGAAGGTGGCACCGGGAGCCGGGTTGATCCATCCCTCGTTGCTGGTCGATGTGTGGGCGATCGCCTGATACTTCTGCAATGCCTCGTTGTACTTCGCAACCAGAGCAGATGCGGCTTTTTGCGGTTGCCCGTAGTCATTGCAAGGCATGGATGCCCACACAGGGCCAATCTTGCAGAAGGCATCCTCAATCCGGCCTTCTGCCAGCATTGCGGGAATGCCGTTTTGCTTGAGGATTTCAGCAGCAGCTCTGTCCTGCGATTCGGGAGAGAAGTCTTTCAGCCCTAACCGTTGTGCGTACCCATCCCATGTGGTGCTGAGAAACTGATAGCGGCCTGCTGCATCACTGCAAAGCCTGCCAGAGCAGAGGATTTGCCGGGGGTGGTCACCGAAGTTGGAGAACTGTGCTCCGGTGAATTGAATCTTGTAGCCTGCCTCGCTACTCGTTCCTTCTGCCCAGGCGATCGCATCCAAAAACGCTTTCAGCTTCACATCTTCAGTGGGAGTTGCGGCCTGGGCTGCATTGCTGTCTGCCTTGCCACCATTCCCGCAGAAGTTGAAGGGTACAGCGTGCTTTGCCCATCCTGGTAATTCAGGGCAAAGATCCTGCTTCACAACATCGGCAGACTTTGCCCCAAAAGCCAGTACAAGGCAGACCCCACAAAGAATGGCGTCATTGATAAGGGTCTGCCAGGAAACGGCATCCTCGACATTCCTTACAGTTTGTTCGGTGCGCTTGGTGGTGCGCTCGATCTTGTCGAGTCTCCGGTTGATGGTGGCGAGGCCACTGGAGAGCTCGGCGCGGATCTCTGCAAGTTGGGAATCGAGGTCTGCCATTTCTCAACCCTGTCTGGAATTGCTACTCGGGCGATCGCAAATGCGGTGAGGCCAATCATGATCAGCCTCATGCTGTTGATGAGGGCTGTCATACGCCCCCCTTCGGCTGCTGGGGAGGTTGAGCGGCTGGAGGTGCAGGATTTTGCCAGTTGGCAGGCTGTCGGGTAATGATTTCTTGCACCGTTTCAAACAGGTTTACCAACAGGCCATTAACGTCGATAGAGCGGTCTGCGATGGACTTTGAGAACCAGGGGAACAGGATAATCAGGATTGCGAGGGAACCGAGTAATGATTTCATGGGATGTCTCCTAAGGGACTAAGGTTTACTGCGCGATTTGTAATGCAGTGATACAGTCGCCGCGAGGTGCAGTAAATTTGGGGCGATCGCCCAAAGCTTTACGCCTCCGACACCTCAAGCGACGGGTCTAGATCAGAACACTGCGTACCGCCCTGATCTTGGGGGTCTGATTTTTCGGGTTGTAGTTTCGTGGCGAGCGCTTCACAGCGGCGGCGGAAGATCATGTAACGCGGGTTAGTCGTACGCTGGTCACGTTGTTGTTGTCCCGCCATCGCCCAAAACTCAGTGGGCACTACGGGCCGTTGTCCCTGACTCACCCGCTCGGCCATGCGGAGGGCAATCTTGCCCTCCAATTCAGGCGTCCAGATTTCATCCACCCATTGCTCATCGGGGTCGATGGGTTCACCCGTCGCCACATACTCAACTGGGTTGAGTTCAAGCTGAGGAATTGCCTTCACCGTCAGTTGCTTATCGCTGTAGGTGACACAGGGACGTAGGCCGCGAATTGTTTTGGGCAGTGCCCCGATCCGGTTGATAACCTCTTGCACCTGGCGCGGCTGCGGGTCGATGTTGTCGTAATTGCGCGGGGATTGGGATGCCCGGAACAATAGAACGACTTCCATCTTTCGTAGCAGGGCACGGGGTAAACCTGTCATGCCCACCGATAGGTCATGCAGACCCAGCACGAACACCACCTCACCTTGCTTGATGCCGCGATCGCAGATATTCCGCAACGCCTTAATGATGTGCTCCTGCTGATCCTCGTCGAGGGTATCCCAGTAGGAACACCACTCATCGATCGCCAGTAGGATCGGCTTGTATTTGGGTCGGGGGGCACCAGTCTTAACTGCTTGCGCGGTAGACTTTGCCCGCTGGTCTACCGTGTCACTCACATAGAAAATGGCGTTGGTAATTTCGGCGGGTTCAATCAGCACCACGTTCCCAACGGGTAAGCCTCCCCAGGTGTTCGGCTCTGTCCCTTCGTGAGAACTGCCGTAGTCGATGTCACCTATTAGCACTTCACCGTCGGGGTGGGTTTCTAAGAAGCGCTGCACTCTCCAATTGAGTAGGAAGCTTTTACCATCGCGGCTTTCCCCACAGATGACGGCAGAACGCTTTTCAAATCCCTGGAACCAATCAGTAGTAAGCCCTTGGGCTGCAATGAAAGATTCTGCAAGGCGATCGCCCATCGGCAGTTGCTTCAGGGCAGAGATCACGATTTGGTTCTTTTGGGTTTCAACGTATCGGGTAGCAGGGGAGGCGATCGCCCCCATCTCACCGATGGCATCCTGGCCCCAATCAAACGAACCCTTTACGACCTGGTCATAGGTCAGTGACTTAGATTTGCGGAGGGCTTCACCGGCACACCATGCACCGATGCCCCCAATCCAACCCCAGGCACTACTAGCCTGGATGCAAAGCGCCATGGAGCCACCGAACATAGCGCTAATAATCAAACACTCAGCCTTCGGCAGAGTCTTGCTGCTGCTGTCCATTGCTGGGGTAAACCTCGTTGTATTTCTGCAAAATTTGGGCGGGATTCACGCCGGGGGTAGCATCGACCGCGATACCCCCACTAACGAGCCAATGCTGAGCCAGAGCGCAGGCTGCGAGCTCGGCTGAGCGATTTAGGAACTGGCTGTACTGGTCTGCCTCACCCGTCAGCGTCCCAAAGGTGTTCTTGAGATATGCCACATCACCCGCGACCGCTCGGCAATGCTTCTCTATCCAGGCGATCGCCTCTGTCTGTTCCTGCGCTCTGCGGAACAACTCCACAGCCCGAGCGTTGACCGCTTGCCGGGTGCCATCATCGAACGTGGTACGAGCCAGGTCGAGGTAAGGCGTGGAAGGTGCATTTAGGGCAGGGGCGGGCGTATCCATCGGAGCGGTAGCCTGGGCTTGGTTCTCGTTGGAGGGTGGAGCCGATAGGCCACGCACCAACAGCACAGTGATGAAGGCCAGAGCAGGGGCAGCACTCAACCATTTAAGATTCATGGCGCTCTGCCTCCTGAAGAATCGCAGACCACTGTTGCAACTCGGATTCTGTCAGCACCTCTTGGGAAAGTTTGCGGCGGGCAAGGGCTGCAAGGGTGCGGCGTTCGTTGCGAGGGGGTTCTGGGGAAAGGATGATCCCGATCGCGGTGAATACCGCGACGGTAAGGGCCAGGTGGGGGAGAAGGGTGAAGACTTCCCCTGTGTACTTGTTCCACTCGGCACTCTCAACCCGATAGGCGCGGTTGAGTTGGGTGAACCGGGAATGCAGAGCGTAGTTAAGGCCCGCGATCGCCCCCACCACAGAAGCGGTGATAATTACAGCCGATGCGGGTTGTATCAATCGTTGAAATCGTTTCATATTGGAGGAGTCTCCTTTCATGGGGGACAGGGGGGCGATCAGCAGGTGTGGTAATTTGACTGATCGCTTCCTTTCACTTGTTGCCAAGCTTTTGATTCAGTTGGAGCAACTTGATCAGTGATTTGTCAGTGGTGAGAACCTGCCGCAGCTTTGGGTTCTGCTCTGTGTTCATCGCCAGAACAATGGCGGAAGCCAGATCGGAGTGATTGCGGAACGTGTAACCGTGGGCAGCCTCCAACCGAATAGCAATGCAGTCGTTGCAATGGTTTAAGTCTCGGTTTCGTCCACCCCCACCGATGCCGCTAACAAAAAAGGTTTGATTGGGTGGAGTGCCAGTTACGGCGCGGATCAAGCGGTCTAACATCGTGAGTTCCTTACAGGATTGCGGTAACGGGTAACGGGTCTGTGCGCTCGGCACCGTAGCAAAAAACTTTAGTTACAACGATGAAAGTCTTACCGTCTCTCTCTTCCAGGCGATCGCCAAAGTCAGGGCGATAAAACATTCCTTCCAGCGACACCCACCCATGCGGGGCGGCAGTATCGGGGCGGGCTTCATAGTGCGTTGGGTGACTCATTGCTGTGTTGCTCCTGTTGGATAACGGGTTGTTGTTGCGGTGATGCACCCATGCCATTGAGGGCGATCGCGGCCCCCACTCCAATCAGGATTGCGACGAGGATTGCTCCTGCGGTGTTGGTGTTGGCGCGGGTTGAGTGAACTGTTGCAACTTTCCCAGTTCGCTTTGCAGACCCAAAGTTTCGGCACTTAGGGAAGAATCAAGGTTTTGTGTTTGGAGTTGATAGAGACGCGCTTCCAGTTCCAACTTCTGACGCTTGGCTTCAATTGCAGCCTTAGCTTGCTTTGTGGCTTCCAACCGGGCGGCTCGAGCTTCCAGGTCTTGCTGCATCGCCACTTGCAGAACATCGGCATCCTGAAGGAACGCGGCAGCCACAGCCAACGGATCATCAAACTGGATGGCCTCACCCGTGCGGAGTCCTTCTAGGCTGTAGCGTTGGGGCAGTTGGGGGGCACTTAAAACAATCTTGTGATTCCCGGAATCCACAACAGTTGTGGGTGAGAGCGGGGTTTCTTCTTGCTGCTTCGACTGCAAATCAAATTCATGGCGCAACTGCTCCACCATGGAGGGCGTGAGCCCATCAGAAACATCAAAATTCAATTCTTGGCAGCGCACATATACAGAAGACTTGGGGAGGCTGTTGTCTTTGCAAAACTTGCTTAGTGAAGTGTTCATAGGTCAATCCTTGAAATCTTTGCCAGAACTATGTGAACAACTGTGAACGGGCTGTGAACGTGATTCCGCCGTGAAACCCTAGTTCTTATGCTGTCTATGACCCGTTCATGACTGGTCATGATCTAGATAATGAACTATCATTAATGAGAAGTCAAGGATGGGATAATGATCGATGCATGATACTGAAGTAAGATCAGGGCAACAGTTGGATCTGGAGCCTATGGACTGGTCGAAGGTGAAATTGCCCACACCAAAGAACTCCCGCCCGCAGGTGGGGGAGCTGGGGACGTTGGATTATTGGAAGTTGGTTATTGCTTCCAAGTTGGTGAAAAAATCTCTTGCTGCCATGCTCCAGTCAGCGGCTTACAACTACCTAGCTAGTAATTGGGAAGAGCACGAACGGCGCTTAATGGTTGAAGCTCAAAGCCAGGGGAAAAGCCCCGAAAAGCTATTCATGGAAATGATTGAGGAGGATACAAAGTAGCTTATGGCTTCAGTTACAAGAGAAGAATTTGAAACGGTCAAAGAGCTGCTGGGTAGTGCAGCCCGGTACGCTGAATCAGCCAATCGCGGGGTTGAGCGGCTGCAAATGGCGCAGGAAAACACCCAAATGCAGATCAGCTTACTGGCCCAATCTCAACGGCTAACAGATCAACGACTGGAAGCCCTCGCAGCTCAGGCGCAGAAAACCGAGCAACGGTTGGAATCCTTTATCAGTGAAACCCAACGGTTGCTCACAGGGCAGGCTGAAAGGCTGGCTCAACTGGAAGTTATTGCTGATCGGTTAGCGGGCGTTCTGGCTTACCTTACTCGCAAAGATGACCAGGGGCAGGGCGGCAGTAATTAGATTTAGCTAGTCTTCCAAATCCAACTAGAACAGGTTTACTCTAAAAGCAGATTTAGGAGGTGATGCAAGGATGGGAGCGATCGCGGTACCACAGGGTGAACATGAACCTGAATGGTTTTCAGTTTTCTCTGAGTTATCAGAAGTTTCGGCGGCAGAGTCAAGTGTGTGTATTGGAGGGGAAGAAAGAATTGTTTCTATTCCTAATCTGCGCTTCCGAGAAATGGTAAACCGCTTTTGGGGAATAAGCATTGATATGCCGAAAATGAGCAGGGATCTCAAAAAAGAGGTTGAACACGGGGGAGCTTTATTGTCTAGCCTTGCTTCCCTAGTAGGGGCAGTATGGCAGAAAGAGCTAAGTCTTCCTTATTTGCATCCAGCATTCTGGTTCAGGGATATTTACCTAGAAGCTGAAGCGATTGCCCCTCTCCGTTTTGTGGATTGGAACGCCTCGACATTAAAAGAATCTGTTGAGTTAAAGAAAGACAAGCTTTTCAAGCAGTCAAGGAAGGCAACCACAGCGCTAGAAAACTATAAAAACCCTTTTGAGCGCCCTGCGACAAAAAAGCTCTTTGATAGAGCGATCACTTACGCAGAGCAATCAGTTCAAAGAAAAGGGCAGATTGGGGCCTCCACTAGTTTTGACAGAAACAGCTATCAGCCTTACATCAAAACTCGCGCTGCTATTTTGCAGTGGTGGGATAGATCTGGAGCTTTATTTGCATACCAAGGAGGAACAGCATATGTCTCCATCCCCAGAAGAGGATGGGTCCCTATTAATCCCGAAAAAGACGCTCGGGGATTATTTGGTTTCTGAAACCCTTTCAGCGGAGGGGTTTAGCACACCTTCACCCGTTTCACGATTTCAAAGGAGTTCTAGCCTAATCTTAAAAGTAAGACGATCGCAAGCGCCATCCGGATTCCGACCCCCTATGGTCTGCGATCGTCCCCCCTCAAAAAACTGAATAGAGATAGTCCTAAAAATCAAAAAGCGACTGACTCCGGATCCGACCCCCTCGTCAATCGCCTTTGAAGTTTTTCAAGGATTAGCCGACAGCGAATCAACTAATCACCCAATCGCCCACCCCTGCGGGGTGGCCTATTCACCTTTGATGATAACCAAGTTTGCCAAAGTTGTAACTCCCCCCGCCAATAGTGGATCCACGACCCCCATTCGATCGCGGAACACTAGCTATCAAATCCGTTGGCGGAAGCAGGCCCAACGAGCGCTTGAGAAAGCCAAGCGTGGTGGGCATCCCGATCGCCGTGAGCGTCGCCTCATTGCCCGCTACAAGCAATGGGAGCAGGCCCAACGGAAGCAAGCACAACAGCCAACCTCTGAGCAACAGAAGGCAGCAGCATAAATGAACGCCACTACCCTGAATGGGTCAGTGGTGAATTCGCCTGTATCTCCTCAGCGGGCGAACGCTGCTGACTTGATTGATACGTTGACCCTACTCCCCTATACCCATGAGCGATCGCTGGCAGTAGACCTTCTGCTGTGGCATGAGGAGTTGACCTGGCAGGAGCGCACTTGGTATGTGCTCAACGAATGGAAGGGGGTCGAGCAATGACTCCTACACTTACCCCTATAAAGATCAGTTCGTTTGCTGATCGCTTCTACCGGGAATGTGTCGAGGGGTCTGGTATTGATCCAGACCTCTACGCTGAAGCTGTCGGAATTGTTGAGGATACTGGGTACTGGGAACCCAACCTAGCATTAGGGCAACACGTTTCAAAGTTCTGGCAAACGAAGCCCCCCCACTCATACGGAGCGATCGCCGGGTTCTACCAGGAAACTGGTGAGCTATGGCAATCCAAGGCAGAGAACCCGCGTCCTGACAAAAAAGGGAACCCTGCAAAGTATGAGTGCATTGTTGGGGCACCGTTGCGGGCGTTTCTACCACCAGTAAACCGGGAAACGCGGCGGAAAATTGCGAAGCGCTACGGCTGCGAGATGCCACCCGCAGGGCAAGCATTCTGGGATTGGCTAGAGCAGCACCCAGAGATTCCAGCAATCATTACTGAAGGGGGTAAAAAAGCCTTATCCCTGCTATCTCAGGGGTACGTTGCGATCGCCCTTATTGGCGTGAATGGCGGCGTTCTAAAGAATGAAACCATCGGCGGGGTAAAGCTTCCTCGCATTAGACCCGAACTCATTCCCGACCTGGCACGGTTTGCAGTAGAGGGGAGGGAGATCACTTTAGCTTTTGACCAGGACACTAAGCCTCACACCCGGCACCGGGTAGAGTGCGGGTTGAATGACCTGGCTTTTCATCTGGAACAGGCGGGCGCTTCCGTGCGGATCGCTGCATGGGATGGGCAGGGAGGGCGCTGTAAAGGTGTCGATGACCTGATTGTTAATGCGGGCGCGGCTGCATGGCAGGAAGCTTATGAGAGTGCGACGATTGCCCCAGTGTGGAGAATCAAGCGCGACTTGGCGCGACGGGTGAAGCGGAAGCCAGATCTGCATTTGGGCGATCGTCCTTTCAAGGAAGCTCTTGACCGGATTCCTGAAAGCGGCATCATCGGGCTATACGGCCCAAAAGGGAGCGAGAAAAGCACCCTAATTAAACTGATTCTGCAATCCCAGGCTAAGCCCTGGTTTTCCCTTACGTTCCTACAATCGCTGGCCCGAGATCAAGCAGGAGATAGATTCCGTGGGCATAAGGGATGGGGAGGGGTTTTTATCAATGACGGCGATCGCTACGGGGAGAAGTTATTAGATTCCCGTGGCATCCCCGTATTAGGCGGCTCTGGGTGCTGGCCTTCATTCCTTGGGGTATCAGCGGTAGAAGTCAAAATCCTTATTCTGGATGAGACTACCCCATCCCTTAGGTTCCTCCATTGCAGCCCTCTTGCCAATCAGAACGGCATTCGGCCATTACTGGAAGCTGAGTTAATCAGACGCATACAGGAAGCCGATCTAGTAATCTTGGCGGATGCTGACCTCACCGAAGAGGCGATCGCCTACATCGAAGCTATCAGAGGAGAGCGGGCTTACCTTGTGCGTTCCGACAGGAAGCCTATGGGTTACGCAGTGAGGCTTTTAGATGGCAGTAGAGATCAGGCTGTTGCAGACTTCTATCAAGCGGCGTTGAACGTGCCTGATGGAAAAATCTTGATGTTCCACAGTGACGCTAAGGCACTTGTTGATTCCCTTGCAGATGACCTGGAAAAGCGGGGCATTAAGACAATGCGAATCCATCAGGAAACTAGCGGAGGGGAAATCGAAGGAGAGTTTTTAAGAGGCAAAGGAAAGCTATTACCTTGGTTATCACAACAGGGTATCAAAGTAATTTTGTGCAGCCCTTCAGTAACTCAAGGGTTCTCTATTGAGAACAATGCTGACCTGATTCACGAGGTTTGGGGAGTTTTCAAGGGCTGTAGCATTTCGGCTGAATCTATTGCGCAAGCGCTTGATCGGACGCGATCGCTGGCTCCTCGCACAGTCTGGTTGCCGTTGAAGGGCAACGCTATCAGCAAGCTATCGACGGGTACCAGTGCCCAGGCGGTACTCAAAGACCTTGAGACTAGCAGTAAAGCATCTTTACGATTGGCGCGTCTATCCTTAAAGCCAGACACCCTATCGACGGCTGATTCAATCGATTATCACAGGGAAAACCTCAAGCTAGTTGCGGGGTTTGAAGCGAGGCACAACCGGGGAATGATGGCGTTGCGCCATACCGTTTGGGCGTTGTTGGAGCATGAGGGGAAGCAGGTATCCTTTACCCCGTGTCAGTCCACAAAAGCAGACGCGGCGGCTCTATCAGAGGCATTGCAGGAAGCCAGAAGGCAACAGGAAGTAGAGCGGGCGGCGCGAATTGCGGCGGGCATCCCGTTGACACAAGAGCAGGTAGACGAACTCGAAAAGCGGCGCAAAAAAGAGCCTGAAACCGTAACTCAAAAAGAGCTGGAAGAGTTAGAGCGCTTTTATATCTCGCAGTTTTACCGCGCCAATGATGTTGATACTGATTTAGTGCTGTGGGACAAGGGCGGGCAAAAGCGGAAGCAGATCCGCAGGCTGGAAACTGTACTCAACCCCGACCAGGCGATCGCCACCACAGCGGCATCTATCGACCGCAACGCCAACACTCCCCAGGATTGGGATAAGTCAGCAGTCCGTTCCTGGTTGTTGCAACAGACCGGAGCTGCGGAATTCATACAAAGGTGTTGGGATGGCAGCATCACCCAGATGGACGCGGCCACCATCGCCCCCATTGCCAAAGCCTTGCAGCAGCATCCTGAAGAATTTCGGATTGCTTTTGGAATGCGAAATATTCAGAAGCTATCCCCCATGCAGGTAATAGCTTGGGTCTTAGATTGGTGTGGCATTACGCGCACATCCGACAAGCAACGGCGCGGCAAAGATCTTGTCTGGGTTTACTATGTTGAACCCGAAAACTTAGCGCGTCTCAAGACGGTTGTGGAGCGGAGATTGCAAGATGTTCCACCCCCCCTAGTTAATGAAGAGAATCAGGGGGGTGGAACACTCCCCATTCATGACCAGGCAGAGGATTTAGCGGCTTTCCGGTATTGGTGGGAATCTACTACAGACCCCAAAGAACGTGAAGCAATCATTGAAGAGGCGATCGCCCTCAACCTTCCCCCCAATCCAGACCTATGGAGGGCAGCATCATGACTGCTTTCCAGGTTGGCGATCGCGTCAGCACTTTTCTGGGCGTCGGCACCATCGAGCGCATCAACGCCCACGGTGAGTTGCTGATCTGTGGTGATGGCGAAGACCCTTTGTTCTACGGCAGTTTTCACCCCGATGAAGTGCAAATGTTGGATTTGGAGGTGGCAACATGACCCATCCCGAAATTGCCCGCGATCGCAACGGCAGCCCAATCCGTGTTGGGGATGCTGTGGCCCTGCCCTGGCAAGTGGGAGAGGTGCTAGAGGTCGGCATTCCTCGCTCTACCATTCGTTACCCCGATGGTGCAGTCCTGGGGGCGGCTAATCGGCTGATCACAGTGCTGGAGGTAGCAGCATGAGTCACATCAACGACACCGATCCGCAAAAAAGGCCAGAGCAATACGACGCTGACATTCTCGCAGCCCAATGCCACGCAATCATTGAAACCTTGCGACGAAAGCGGCTCGCCGGGAAATTGCTGATAGCAGCCCTCGACGGGTTGCGGCTGGTTGCGGCTTACAAAGATCCAGTAGAAGCCCCCAGTCGGAAACCAAACCAACGAGGGCAACCGCCGATTGTTGTTGGTGATCTGTTACGTGAATAAAACCAAAGGAGTTCCAAAACCATGGTGACCAAACCCAAACCCAAGAGCGCACTTGAAAGCCTTCGTGAAACTGTTGAAAGGCTCGAAGCTGATAACCTCCAGGCTATGGAGCAAATTAAGAGCAGTCAGGAACGGCTGAATGCTAACCAAGTAGAGTTGGAGCGCACAAAACTAGAGCTCCAACGGGCGGAAGGTGAAGCGGCCCGCCAAACGGAAGCCGATCGCATTCGTCAGATTGGCGAAAACTTTGAGGCGGCTCAGGTAGTTGCAGCCGAATTGAATGAGCATTTGCTCGGTTTCCTTAGCTGCTGGGCGCGGTTACGGGAGTTAAATTCAACTTCTCCTGAATTGAGAAAGCGGATCACAATTCACGGTGAGTTTCAGCCATTGCTTTTGAAACTGCCAGTTGCTTTACATCAAGAGAACTCGGACAAAATCACGACAATTTCCCTCAGTTCATTGCAACAGGAAATTAATGTCTATCAACAAACGCACCCAAATATTGCTGCACTATTACCTCGGGTCAGAATGTAAGGTGTTTGCCCAAAAGCATTGTTACGCTTGAACCATAATCAATCTATAGGTTCCTGAAATGAGCAACCAATATCACTTAGACAGTGCTACTCAACAATTTCCCGAAGACGCACTAATTGAGGCAGGAGAAAAAGGAATTTGCCATCGACTCGATCATCAAGATGTCATCGTTAATGTTCCTCTCAGTGCTGGTCATGTTGATCTGGCTCGGGATATTCCTCAGCTCTACCTGCGCTCATTAATGAAAACAGTTTCCGAAAACAGTTTTACTGGCCTCAAGATTGTTGATTGCGTTGGACAACCCCTTGCCTCTTTCAGCCCAGAAGAGTGTGGACGAATCGCTTATCTGCCGTAGTTTTCGCTGATTTCCCGGCTTCCTTAAGGACTCCCAGGAAGCCTTTCCTGCTTCAATGTTTTCCCACCCAGAAAAGCGATGGTCGCTACACCCGAAATCAACCGCCAAAACTCTCTGAAAAGCACTGGCCCCCGTAGTGCCAGAGGGAAGGCGATCGCCTCCATCAACGCCACCAAACACGGACTGCTGGCAGCATCGCCCCCACTAGTCCAAGGCGAGGATCTAACGACCTTTCAGAACGTAGTGCAAGGTCTGGTAGATGAGCACCAACCGCAAGGCCCAACAGAGTTCCTATTAGTTCAACAGTTGGCAATGGCCCATTTGAGGCTTCATCGGTTGTGGGGTGCGGAAGCTGCGATCGCACGGCTGGAGCAACTGAACGTAGAGCGCAGGGCGAAGACTCCCAAGTTTAGAACGCCGGAGGAACTGCTTGGAGGTGGGGAGGATAGCCCAGAGGTGATCCTCAAAGTAGAACTGCTCGTGCTCACTTCTCTGGTCAACGGTATCACCGACCAAATTCAATGGGAGATCCCAAAACGCGGGGTGCGGAAGTGGGACGACAGTGAAGAAGCGATCGCCCTGCTGGCAAAGCTGCGTGAACTACTTGAGGAAGCTATCAAGAAATATCCCCGTGAGTCTATCCCTAGAATTCGCGATGTGAATAGGGGGATGAATCACTATCACGTCTGGATGCGGCTTATTTCCTGGCAATCAACGGCAGAATCAGAAGCCATCAACCCGGGGGTAAACCTGCGTTACCTGCTTAAAGCCATAGAACCCGAAGTGAACGAACGACGGGAGGAAGTTCAAGCCCAGCTTGATGACCTGGCCCGCATTGAGCAGGAACGGCAACAGGCAGCGATCGCTGTTGCTGCTATCCCCCAGGATGCTGACCGATTGGCCCGCTACGAGGCCAGAATCATGCGCTCAATGGAGGCGGCACTTGACCGTTTAGCCATGCTTCAGGAACGGCGTAGAGCCACTTCCATGGGTTCGTTTGAACGGAATTAGGTTTTAGGTAAGAGTATGGCAAGCCCAAATTTTGACCCAAGCCGAGCGGCAATAATCCTGCTTGATGCTGCAACTATGGGCGATCGCGCCACTGTGGAAAAATACGACATCAGTTCTAGAACCTTGCAGCGCTATCGATCTAGGTTTGCTAGTGATCAGGAGCTGTCGGCACTTGTCGCACTTAAAAAAGCGGAACAGGATCGGGCATGGGCTAACGAGATACCAGGGGCGATCGCTGCCTGCATTAAATTCATTGGCAATGCAGCCCAGAACCTGAAGCCGGATGATCCTGAAGCCGTTCATGCGATCGCAGGAGCAATGAAGATCTTGAGCGAAATTGTCATGACCCGAGAGGTTATTGAAGCGCGTCTTTCAACAAAGGAGTATCCCACCCCGTGATGGATCTTGATGTGACCAGAGCCAGGATTGAGCAGTGCGAAAGCCGGATCGATCGCCTTGCTGAAGCTGTTTCCCGTAGGGTCGATGAAATGGATCGATTGATTGAGCAGAGGGCAGAGCTGTGGGGTCAGGCGCGAGAGTTGCACCGGTATCTGAAGGAGGAACCGGGCGATCGCTATTGGTATTGTTCATACGCGAAGTGCATGAACAATTAAGGCTTCTGGAGTTGGGTTTTGAAAAGGTACAAGATAGTAGTGAGAATGGTCATTTTCTTTAAGATAAAAAGAGCGGGGTAGCGCGTTGTGCAGCCCCGCTCTTTTCATTGTTGAGGGATTAAGAGATTACTTCAAATGACACGACATCATGACTACTACCGCGCAAAATAGATTCAATCTGTTTTCCGCGTAAGCGCTTTCCTAAAGCTTGCTCAAGAGCACCTTGAAGAGCACCTAAAGTATAGGTTAGAGTTCGAGATGATCCGGCAGATTCCCCTGAAGAACAAATAGTCTCACGACAATACACCAGGATTGTATTGTTAACATCAACAATCTTATCCACAATACACAGGCGAGTTCCCTCCACACCCAGTGCATTTTGAAGAACTTCAGTAAGTTCCTCCAAAGCAATTGGATTTTCAGACAATTCTAATTCCTGGATTAATTGCTTACCCCGAATGCGCCCTGCTGCAATCAGTGCAATTGCGGCTGCCTTTGCTCCTAATGCTTCTTCTGTTCCTGTGACTAATGCCTTGAAACAAACAATGCTGCTAAAATCGCCAAGTTCGGGCCGGGTTGCACATGTTGCAGTAACTGTCGCCATGATTATTAGTTCTCCTGAAGGTCTATAGGGCTGTTGACTGTAGTCTGCCCACACCCATGCAGGTATCACCATCAGTTGGTGTGTGACAGCGATCGCCCCAGTAATGCCAGCTTCATCTGGACCGGTAGCTACAGGGAGGGAAAGGCCCAATAATTGGGCTACCCCCCCCTTGTTTGGCGGCACAGGAAATTCTCAATAGGGCTGATCAGAAAAACCTGATCAGCAAGAGATGATCAGTTTGATCACCTACCTGTAATCCTTAAAGGTCAAGGCTTTGGAAGAAACCTGATCAGAGAAA
The DNA here is from genome assembly GCF_014695575.1 of Leptolyngbya sp. FACHB-8. Taxonomy (GTDB): domain Bacteria; phylum Cyanobacteriota; class Cyanobacteriia; order Elainellales; family Elainellaceae; genus Vacuolonema. Next base: position 26,849 of record NZ_JACJOO010000051.1, read on the forward strand.
CCTGATCAGTTTTTTTGATCAGGTGCCGTCCCTGCACAAAGCAGCCCTAGCAAAAAAGCTACGTTTCGTCAGCGATTAAATGGCTAAATCGTGGTCACTTCAGACACAGCCAGTATTACAGAGGCGATCGCAAATCGATCTCAGCATTGGTCGATGCTTTAATTAATCAAGTAGAACACTTACTGCTGTGGGTAAGCGTGATGGAAGAAGCCAGTCTGAACGGTGGATTGGAAAGCTTAAAGAGAACTGTAGATGAGACAAAGTCTCTTTTGGAGCAAAGCCGTGCACTTCTTTTAGACACCTTCTCTCGGATTGAAGAGGTCAGCAGAATAGCCAGGGAAGCTAGCGAGCACATCTCTGCTGCTTTAGAGCAGTTGGGGGAGGACCCAGAGGATGCTGCTGCCCAACAGACGTTGGAGGGGTATCAAGCTTTAATAGAGCCATTAAGGGAATCCCTTCGTCAGTACATGGCTGAACGCGATCTTTATACGTCCGAAATTTGCGCTACAACAAATGCCCTAAAAGTTGCTGAACGAATGGTTATAGAGTTTTCCATAGAGCCCGGTACTACCCACTTCTAAAAGCTGCCGCTAACGAAAACACCCTCCATTGATGACGAGGGTGCTGATGTTATAGGAAGCGCAACGATTTTCAAGGAAACTGCAGGCTCAATCATACTGATCTCAATAGCAGAAGGAGAGAGGGCGACCGCCCTCTCTGTGATGTTGAGTAGAAAGATAGAGCAGGCTCGGCAAAAATCGCACCTTCAGAATGACGGTAGATTTTTACAAAGCTTTTAGGATGATGCTTGTTGAATAAAAACGGTTGTTTCTATGTCTCCAGCAGAAGATTCTAAACTCGAAGTGATTGCTGAAGCAGCTGCACAATTACGTGAACAACTCGATGAATCTGCTTCTACCCTAGTTGTACAGCTGCCCCCTAACTGGCAATCAGAGCCGCTGGTAAAGGAGTTACGGGCAGATGGTATTGAGCTTAGGTTTACTGGTCAACCTGCGATTGGCACTGAAAGAGCATTAGCTTCGAATATGAATACATACCCAACTGAAGTAATTGAACTTGAAGGCTAACAGTGATGCTGTAACTGAAAGCTTCTGCTTCACCGTTTCTACACCTATTCTGTCCTGCTTAGCTTTGTCTCCATGTGTTCCTACCTCCCAACACAAGCGCTGTGGATGCAAGCTTTTCCCTGGCGCTTTTTTATTGGATTCCCTTAGACAACTAAATTCGATCGCCCCCTTTGATGCGTGCAAGATTCTCGCCACTCCACCAAATTTCTACACGCATCACTCCCAACAAAAAGCCACCGGACCCAGGCATGGGCAACGGCGGCAGTGTGTTCCCTGTTATTTGTGGATGAGTGTATCAGTTGAGTGATAACTTACTCAACTACTTACTCATTTGATTCATCAAGTGCCCACTCAAGTAACTTTCTGACCAACTCAGTTTTGGGCTTCCGCACCTGTTGAGCCTTGCGGGTGAGCTTGTCATTCAGGCTAATGGGTATATCCACATTCAGCCGGATCGTGGGTTCCTTTTCTGGTGGCTGCAAGTCTCCCCACGGGTCAGCAGGCCGAGCGGTGCGTTGCTGCTTCACTTTGCCTGCCTGTTGCTGTAGTGGTTTGGATGGCGATCGCTTCGGTGGGGGTGCTGGCGGCTCTGCCTCAACATCGGGTTGTGTTGGATTCCCACCACTTGCCAGATTCAGAATTTCATCAAAGTTGCTAGATGACATCTTTCAGTTCCCTCCACACAGCCTGCCAATCATTCCATGCCATTCGTCCACCAGGTGCAGACCTAAGCGCCACTCCCATATCAGAAGCGCGGACATAAGCCTTAAGTCTGCGGATTGGTTTAGAGAACGTATGGATGCCAGCTCGTTGAAGCGCGGCGATCGCCTCGATGCCGTCCTTCTGTGGTGCAGGTGGGGATAGCGTGATCAGTGCCCTATACTCAGTCCCTTCTGGTAGCGTCGAAACAATTTGAGCCAAGGCATTGAGTGACAGCGGCTCTGGGTTGGATGGGAGGATCAGCAGATCACACCCTTTCGCTAAGCTCACAATCTCGTCTTGTGCTGGCCTTGCGGGTGTGTCGATCACCACGTTGCGGTAGGTGCCCCTAGTGAGTAGCTTGGGCGCTTCGGTGTCAGTGCAAACGGTAAAGGGTAGGGTGCCCTTCCTGGCCCATAGCGAGGCGCTACGGTTGGGATCTGAATCAATGAGCAGGGTATCACCCAACTCATGCAGCAGATCGGCCAAACAGATGGCACAGGTAGTTTTTCCCACCCCTCCCTTGAATTGGGTAAGAGTGATAATGGACATAAGACATATTGAATCTATGAGGGGGATTCTACGCCCCCTCATTTCATTGGTGCAATGATTACTCAATCACTCACTCAATTGAGTAACTTATCACTCAAGCCTCACCGGATTAGCGTCCTTAAAGCCTGCCGCCCTTCCTCCACTGAATCAAGGCGGCGCTCGATCGCCACCAGGCGGGCAGTGATACTTTCCTAGCTCACGTCTCCCAGGTAGACGGTGATCGCCCCAATTTAAAAGCCCTCAGCTTTTACTAAAACTGGGGGCTATCTACTCTCAGGTAATTGCAAGACGAGAGATTAACAGGCTACTTTTTCTGCTGAACAGAGGGCTCTCTGAACTACAGCAGCTCTCTCCTCAGCTAAGTTTGGTTCCCAGAATACCATCTCCAATTTTTCTCTTTGAATAACGCTTATTCCCTCTTCTACTGTGGAAGCTGTTAGCACCCTGTAGCTTTGCTGTAAAACAGCCTCAACATTAGGAGAGTCATTAAAACCTTCTTCAATAATTAAAACTTTCATCACAGGACTCCAAACAATCTCGGTACTCTAGCCAAAAAGTGAATGAAACTTAGCCTGAGAGACTGCAAGTTATCTCAAACCGGTGAGGAATGTCGGCTAACTTGTAAGCAACAATAGTTCCCTTGCCAAACCGCCGGAGAGAAATAATTTCTTGAGTGATTTCAAGAATTTCATAACAAACACCTTCATTAGAAACTAGACAGGGACACGACAACATAAGGCATTTCCACTTGAAGAGTAAGTAGATGCAATGCCCTGAGAGTAGTTATTGATACAAAAAGTGTACGACTACCGGCCTGAAGATTAAGCCAAAATTAAGGAATGTGTTTAAAGATTGTTTAATGTTTGCTTTTGAGAAAACTTGTTTTTAATGGCATGGATACTTCTAATTCAGTAGCTTATTCCAGTCTGGTAGCTTGCCTTCAATGGCATCCAAGCGTTCAAGGATTAGGGCGGCATCGGTGGGAGCGAGCGATCGCCAGTCCCTTTTGAAGCAGGGCAATGATCACCTCACTCCGGTTCTTTCCATCCACACCTACTCGAGTATCGATCGCCATGAGGAGCGGGTCTGGAATTCTAACGGCAACGCTGCGGGATTCTGGCATACTTCACCTGTCGGGCAACTGTCAAACAATTTCGCCTAATAACTGGCACATCACCAAGGGGGTACGGGCGATCGTCTGACACTTCTATTTTGGCTGTTTAGTCCACGATTAGTCCAAGCAAGTTTTACAGTAGTGCAAGCCTTTTACTATCAGAGCTTTTAAGTGTTTGAATAGTTGCTCTCACAGCAACTATTCATTTCGAAACCTAGATTTATCAATGCTTTCGGCGTTTGTGCCAGTTTTTGACTAGTCCAAGGGGCGATCGCACTATTCGGCCTGATTGAAGCGACGCTGTCACCAAATGCAATTAGCCCTAATTCGGAGCCTGAAACAACATAAATTCGTTACTTGGCCGAGGCTAATGTGGAAAATGACGGCATTTTTTAGTACAAAACAACTGTGATGTAACCCTTATAGGATAAAGGTTACAGCCTAATTGCACTTTATGACAGCGTCGCTTCAATCAGGCCAGTTACTGCACCAAAAACTGAATCAGTGCGATCGCCCCATCTGAGTCAATGCCCTCAAGCAGTTCCAGCGCGGTCGCCATATCATCCGAGGTTTGATCCTCATCCTCGGAGATGGCCTGCTCTGCGGCTTCCCAGATGTCGATAGGCTTCTGGATGTGGTCGTGGTAAATCAACCGGGAAAGGATGAGGACCAGAGCTGTTTGGTCAGTGGGCGAAAGTTTGCCCAAGTCGCGGTCACCAAACTTCTCAGCCAGGGCCAAAGCCTGCCGTGAGTCGGTGAAATTGGCAATGGGCAGGAAATGACTGTTATCTGTGAGCGTTTCAGTCGGGACGGCATTTTGAGCCATCATGGGGGAGCTCCTTAAGCTGTGACGGTTTAAGGGGTGGACAGGGGGCGATCGTTTGCGGGCGGGAATCCGGGCGATCGCTCTCCTTATTGGTTACAAAACTTTCGATTCAAAGGTTCGAGTAACTTTCGCCGGATAACCAACGGTTTGCACTGGACAACAGCGGTTAGCTTGGCCAATGGTGCTAGGGCAGTACAGGCAAATTTGGGCATCATAGAAACAACCTGTAAAGCGGGAAACAAACAGGGTGCGATCGCTCGCCCCTCATCATCGAGCGGTCGCTTTTTTTACAAATACTGCGGGCAAACTTGGGCATCATAGAGAAGTCCTTCTAGACAAGGGACAGGGGGCGATCGCAGTACAACCACACACCACGCGGTCGCTCTTCCTCACTACACAGTTAGTAATTTTTGCGACCAACAACAAATGGATTAATCAGTGGAAACGCTGCATACTGGTAGAGTCCTTGCGAGCAAGAAAGGGCAATAGGAGACGGTTGCTGGGGGCAAACTAAGCGGTCGTCTCCCTCACAAAATTGCAGTAGGGTTTACGGTGTGGGCGTCTCCAGCCTCGGTGTAGCTAACGACCTTCGTGATCTCGATGTGCCACTGGCCCCCAACCTTTACGAGGCGATCGCCAAACTGTGGGCAGTAGTTCATTCCCTCGGGTGTGCTCCATCCATGCGGGGCATCAGGGTTATGAACTGCGGGGTAATAACGTGGGTGAGACATCTGCTGAAATCCTTATGAGGTAAAGGGTTGAACTGTAGACGACACTTTATTAGGTCAATCCCAGGAAGCCAGAGCTTCGATATCTAAGTCACTATCAGGGGATGGGGCGATCGCTACTGCTTCGACATCGGCGGGAGTTGCAGGAGGAACGACTACGGGCTGTGAATGGTAAGGACTGATCCAGCAATTGAGGACATGCTCAAGGGCATCCTTTGGATCGTCGGAACGTAGCTGGGCAGCAATCTCTAGCAACAATTGACGGTGCTGAGGCTTGGTAATTGAAAGACGCATCAGTCAAACCTCCTACACGCGGCTGGTGAGACGGAGGGCAATTTCATACAACCCTTTGGCGTTCTGCCAGCGGGGTTGGGTAGGGACGGCTATGTTCTTCTTGGCCAGCAGCGACCCGATACCCGGCAGGCAAGCGCCACCACCAACCGCGATGATTGCGGTGGCAGCAGGGACACGGGTTTCTGCTGCTTTGACAAAAGGCTTCAGCCCTTGTGCAAACCACTCGGGTAACGCCTTCACGTAGGCTTCCTTGAAATTCCAATCAGGGTGCTGGGTGCCATAAACGAAGTCACCCTTCTCAATGCCAGAGCGGATCAGGTGGAGGTCAGCCGGACGCTTGAGATATGCCCGCACTGTGTCGGAGGTGGCGATCGCATCGATCAACCGCTCCACACCTGCGGTAGGCGCATAATCCCGAGAGGTGATTTGGAGATTGTTGAAGCTGGAACAAATCGTGGTGCCGTTACCGATGTCGAAGAGTAGAGCGCTGGTGAGGTCGTACTCCGCTCGCATTGCATAGGCGGCTCCTGCTCCCTCTTCCAGCACTTTTTCAACCCGGATGGTGATGGTGGATTCATGCCCCATCAGCCGTACTTTGTGGGTACCGGTGAGTGCCTGGGCGATCGCACGTCCGAACACCTTGCCATCATGTACACTGGCCACCACCGACAGTTCCCAATCCCCCCGCACATTGATCGAAGTCAGGGAGCTGAGAAGCAGTTGCAGCGAGAGATCTACTTTCCCGTCGGTCGAGTCAGTTACACGGTAGATGCCAGAGGGAGAGCTGTAGTAAGCGTTCAACCCACCGATCCATTGCTTACCAATGAGGTCAGCGCGATCGCCTTCCAGGTATTCCACATAGCCCTGATTGGCGAATGTTGCGGGCTCTGGGAGATAGAGCACATAGCTTTCTTGCAGCACCATACCCAAGCCGCAGTAGAGCTTAGAGGCACCGTTGCCGATGTCATAACCGATTGGTAGGGATTGGTTAGGGGTGGCATCCTCTGTCAGTCGTTGCCGGGTGCGAGGGGTTGCAGCTTGTGGGGTTTGAGTAGGCATATCGGGCTTAACTCCTTGTCAGTTCTAGGTTTGCGAATTTTTGAAAGCTTTTTAGGAATCTGGCAGCTTTTGCCGTTCCTTGTCAGTTGCGGTCATGCTAGCATGAATTCATGAATTCTGGAAAGATGGAATTCTTGAAAAGGATCCACTCATGAATGAATGTGCCAATATTGGGAGCAACCCGTATGAGAGATGCAATGGCCGCTAGTCGAAGGGCTGATCCTGGTTTTGCCCAGGTCAGTGGATACGTCGCCAAAGAGATCGCACTGCAATTTAAAGCGCAATGCACGATGCTCGAAACAAGTCAGTCTGAAGCACTGGAAGAGGCGCTTAAGCTCTGGCTTGAAAAGAACAAGGGCAAGTGAGGGCGATCGCCATGAGTGATAAGGCCCAACGCGCCGAAATTCCGCTTGGTAGCGTCACCATTGAGGGGTTTATGTTGCCCGATGGCTCCTATGTCATGAGCCAAACTCAGGCAGCGCACCTGATAGGTGAGAACGAAATTAACGCCCGACGCTTTTTAGAGTCAAAGGCCATCAAAGCCTTGCTGGGTGATGGTTATACGCCCGACACTTTTGAGATTGAGCGTGACCCAGAGCAGGGACGAGGGCAGGGGCGGATCAGAGGATTGCCGCTAGAAATAGTCAGCACATTCTGGTTGCAGCAGACTTTTAGAGGAAACCAGCAAGCCCGCAGTTTATGCATGGCCCTTATGCGTGAAACTCTGGAACGGCGCTTCGACGCTGCCTTTGGCGTTACTCGTAGTGAGGATGAACGAAACCAGAGATTGAGTGAGCGCAATGCTGAATTAGAGCGGGCGCTGCGCTACCTCGGCGAGGGAATGGCGATGGAGGATGAGCTTTTGAGGCGGCTGGAACAGTATGAGCGGTGGTTTCAGGAAACTGGGTACAGCCCATACGAACTGCCTACAGAGGAAGGAGGTGAGAATAACTAGTACTCAGCGGCTTAAGTTTGCCTATGATTAGAGGGTTGCACTGCTCCCTAAGATTATGCCTGGACTCCGCCCTCCAGTTTTGACCCTTAGCCCCAGCGACCAAGCAGCT
>NZ_JACJOO010000052.1 GCF_014695575.1 Leptolyngbya sp. FACHB-8
CATCAAAGCCAAGAGTTCACGCCCGTAGGGCGTGAACTCTTGGCTTTGATGCCCGAAAACCGCGCGCCAAAGGCGCGCGGTTTTCGGGCCTGATTTCAAAATGAGAATTGCTGCTTTAAAAAGATTGATTTCCTATGCCCAAAGGGTATAGGAAATCAATCTTTTTAAAGGGATTCTTAAATGACTGTTGCCTGCCAGGTTAAGGCGTGTCCTCTATGAGGAAGCCTTCTAGCTTGGCAGTCTTTCTAATGTAAATTTGGCGCTGAAGGGTTTAAACACCTTGGCGGAAGCTGTGTCACTGCGATGCCCGCCAAGATGAATGCTAAAGATCCGGGGGAACCCGGAGGCCATCCTCAAGAAACATTAGATTTCATAGTCAATACAGCTGATCCGGATTATTTTGTGAATTCTCAGCGAAAAAAACATCATTTTTTTGAGGATCCCTGATCGCTTCCCGGTGTCTGCCGGGTAACATAGTTTGCATCCATTGGGCTACATTTTGTTATCTTTCTCGACAGAAAGTAAAAATTGGGAGGGCGCAAGCTCTTCCGTCGTAGATTCCCTCGGTTTGCATGCAATGCGTCTCTGTGAAGGGTTTTACCAGTTTTCTTAACCCGATTTATATGAATTGGGTGCCGTGACTGGAATTTCCTATTACTAATTCGTTTCTCTCTGTAGCGCCTTCTCGAGCATCTCGATTACCCTTTGGGTAGATGCAGAATTAAAGCGTCTTATACAATTGTTTTCCCTGGTTCCTGTTGATTATCGTGGTTTCTCGTCTGTCCAGGTTTATTGCCTGGTTCTGGCGTTTGGCCTTTGTGTTACATGGCTTTTAACTGCATAGATGCCAGTTTCACAAGCCTGATCCCCATCGATTCACAGGGTTCTTATGTTTCAACCCTGGTTGTAGACTACCTGAAATTCCCGTTGTAGGAAGGCAATATGTCAACCCGCAAGTTCATCCGAGCCATTCAGGCAACTTCGTCACAGTTCTCGAGAGTGGTTGCAAATTTAACGCGATCGCTTATGCAGGGCCTGCTGCGAGGGTTGCTAAGTTTGGGCCGACAACCAGCCTACGGTCGATCTGGTTTTGTCCTGCCCACCACCGTTTTGTTAATTATGGTGGTTTTGCTGACGGTCGGTTCAATTGTCTTCCGTACCTACAATCGCACTACCGAAACCATTAGTGAACGTCAGCAGCGTGTTATTTATAACGCGGCTACTCCTGCCGTAGACCGGGCAAGAGCCAAGCTAGAATTTCTTTTCGATAAAGAACGGGAAGTTCGTTATCCCGGTGGTGTTCCTAGTGAAAACGTGTTGCTAGGTCTGATGCTCAACGGGGCCACCATTGGTAGCACGACGATTCCGGCTTTCCCAGGTGGCCCTGACCCTTACACCTTCAGGGACGAACAGCGTATCAATATAGGGACCTCCTATCCCGGTGACGCGGGGCCGGATAATGCCTGGCGTTATCGGGCTGATACCGACGGAGATGGTACGCCTGATGCCACCGTGGTTTACTCCATCGCTATGCGGCTTGATGCGGCTAACCAACTCTCCAACGCTACAAACCAGCGTATTAGTGCACGAGCCTCGAGTCTGCTCGTGCGTAATACTCCCCTAAGCGCAGCAACTCAGGGAAACCCTCTCTGTGCAACAAATACGGGTGCGGTTCTGCCCCAACAGGGTTGGATTCCTGGAGAAAACAATACATCGAAGCTGTTTAAAACCTTCCAGGTGGACGCCTACGTATTGCCCGATCGCCAGGGACAATCGATTGCCACTTTAGAGATGCAGATGGATCGTCAGATCGACCGGGGGAACAAGTGGGGAGCCTGGTTCCGCAATGACCTGGAGATTTACCCCGGTGCTCCGTTCAACTGGAACGGGGCCATGCATACGGAAGGTAGTCTAATGGTGGCAAATACAAACTTTACCGCCTACATGATCAGCGACCCGGATTCCTGTCTCTACACCGAAGATGCATCGGAAATCACAGTTGCGAAATATCCCGCAGATGGTACCTATGGGCCTTTCCGGGGTGAGTTTATCGCTGGCAGTATGCGGGACGATACGGGAAGCGGGACTAGCCGATTTGATGGTACAGGATATTTCCACTTATGGGATGGGGTACGGCGTAACCCGATCGGAGCAAATGCTAATCCGCCTCCTGCGGTAGCCCGCTTAACGCCTGGTGATCAATCGGTTGCTCCTGCACCAGGTGCTGGCCCCACAGACTATGCCCTTGATCCCGTTGTTATGCAGACGAAGGGGATATCTCAGCACCGAACTCCGACGGTTGTCAATACGCCTCGTCCTGCTAGTTGGGAAAATGGTCAAAAAGCTCTTTTGCGCCTGATCACCCCCGATAATGCTACCCAAGTTCCTCTGGTGGATGATACCTTCCGGGCTGATAATCGCTATGGTCCCAAACCAAAATACGGTGATCTAGATCTCCCGCCCGGTTCGTATGGAACCGAAATCCCCAGCACAGACTTAAAGCTGATTAGTGATAGCCCAGGGTCCGGCGAAAGTGCTGAGGCAGTGGGTCTCGATGGGTACTGGGAACGGCGTGCTCGAGTTGAAGGTTTACGTTTGATTGTGGGTCAACGTCTAGAACTCGGTGATCCCGCTGGATGGGGCGGCCCCATTCTGAAGGCTGGAGACCCTAGTGATCTGGATCGGGAAGCTCTTCGTCCTTTCCAGACCTGTTCTGATGTAGCTAACGCTCCCAACGGCAACCGTTGTAGTGAAGCTCGCCAACGCCGCGCGCTCTGGGATAACCTGGCAGCGGTTCAGGCCATGGCCGTTTACCATGCCAGTTCGGGTGACCTGGATCGTCCCGTCGCCTGTATGGCATCTACCGTGCATCCGGGAACAGCAGGTACTTTAGAGCGCAGTTCTACCTTCGAGAACCTGGCGTTGGGTTTGCCAGCTTCTGCTTTTGGTACCGGTAACGAATACCTGGAAGCCAATACCCCGATCATTAGTAACTTCTTCCAGGGACGGGGTACCAATGGTTGGGAGTTTGAGTTCAAAGACACCTACCTCGCGGACTATAACAACCCCAACTCGGCTTTACGAATTGCCCTGCGCAACCTGGCACAATATGCCGGTGATCCTTTAGGGGGTGCCCCTTCCTTTACTCCAGTTCAAGATCGGCTTGGGGTTCACCCATTCCCATCCATGGCGATGTGGGGTGACTTTTCAACCCTGCGTCGAGCCCTGAACTTAATTGAGCCAACCTCATTGAATGGGGAGGGACGTAGCTACGCCAGCCTCAGTCCTGCTGATAAAACCACTCTCCATACGGCTACCTGTATGTTGGGGATGCTGGCTTACAACCTGGACTATCTAGCGAAGTTCAACCCATCTGCTCCTGCGCTTCAGCCCATTATGGGTACGGCTTATGCTAACCGTGCCGCTGAGAACGCAGCCAGGGATGCCAACCCTGCACAGTACTATAGTGGACTGCGCGGTGCCCTCCGAGCTTTGGTTGTCGGTACTTCTCCTTTGGGAGCTGTTGAGGGTATTAATGACGCTATCCTTACCGATGTTGTTGACCCGAATGGTTCTACTAGCACCCGATTTATTGGGGCGGGTGTCGATGATGCCATTGGCGGTAGTAAGGTCAACCAGCCGGATACTTACATTCGCTTGCTAGAACGCTGGCGCGATGCAACTCCAGCTACAGGTGCGGGTCCAGCGATCGGTACGTCTGGAGTCGCTCCAACCCGAGCTCAGTTAAATCAGTACATTGCTCTGGCTCAATTAATTGCGACCAAAGAGCAAGTTGCACGCGATCGCAGTTGGGGCTTTTATAAAGCAACCGATCCTGCTACCGCTGCTGAGACTCTAAGCAGAGACCATGCCAGCATTACTGGTCAAGGCATTTCTGGAACCTATGGTCCTCTCACCAACCCTGTCGAGGGTTGTTACGGGATGCGTGGGTCGACTGGAAATGGTGGAGTTGGGGACTCTATACGCTTTCTCTGTTCCTGGAGACCCCGCTATCCAATCCTCTTTAGCCTGTTTCCCGCTGAAGGTTTTGCAAATAGTCCCTTCCGAGCTTCCCATGGCGACGTAGATCAGCCTTTTGCAAACGGAGGTGCACAGTTCACCCGAGATGCAGTAGATAGTGATAGTGCTGGCGAGTCACAAACCTACATCGCAACAGTGAATGCTGGAAGGCGGTATCAGGTCATTACCCAGGCCCAAATGGCTTCTTTGATCTCTAATCCTCGGCCTAACCCGGCATCCTGGAGGCTCCCCATTGGGACAGCCGCGAACCCAGGTGGTGGTACGCCGCTCTCTCCCACTGACACCCTGATTAAGGTCTGCTTTAACAATGCGACCGTTGAGAATCAAGTCTGTTTAGCCCGGAGTAGTGGTTTCGGTGCTCCCACTTCGTCTACATCGGGACCAGGCAACCAAACGGTGACGGGTGAACAATACTTGCGGGTGCCCTTTAAGGATTCAGCCTTCTTCAACGGCCGGGAGATGATGAATGTCCGGGCACTGGATGTCAACCTCAATTTCATACGGCAGGAAACTCGATCGCTAACAGGTGATACCTGGTTGCCTAAGAGTGGGATTGTCTATGCCTTCCGTGAAGATGCTGTTTCTGAAAACAACATTGTTCGCCGCAAGAGCGCAAACGTAGATTGGGAAGACTGTAATACGGAAGTCAATCTGCGAACAAATACAAACTGCCGGATGTTTGTCAGCACCAGCGCCTTTGCGTCTGTTGACCCACCGCTTGCTGAGAACCTGATTTCGGCCAAGCCTGTTGATTACTATGCTGATCCTGACCGCCGTCCTAATGGCTTCCGGCTCCGCCAGGGTGAAGATCTCCGCCGTACCGGTGATGATGGCCGTGGCCTATCCTTTATCTCCGATAACCCGGTCTATATTCAGGGCAGCTTCAACTTGCATAACAGCGCGACCAACCCGGCAGAAGAGTTTGAACAGCCTGCAGGTGATAACTTTGCCAACTTCTATGGCCGGTCAACCTTCAATGGGGCTTTTGCGTCCATTGACGGAGATTCCTGGCGGCCCAGCGAGGTGGTAGCAGATGGCATCACGATTTTGTCCAATGCATTTTGTGACGGCAGTGTGTATGACGGTCTCACCGACACCTACAATCGCACCCGCTATAACTGCAATGGAACGACGTCCTCGTACCAGAACCAGAACATACCTCAGTCTATTCCTAATGGCGCGAGTCCTGTAACACCGGGTTTGAGATGGACCCATGCTTATGTCGCAGATGGTTTAGGCTACGCAGCCAATGCCTCTGATACAAATTATCGAGAAGGGGATTCGCCATTTTACATCTCTCCCAATGGCAACCCCTGGAGAGCCCTGCCCATCAATGCTCAGGCACAAGAGCCCATCTATAACGGGGCCTACGTCAACTTCACGGAGGATAAAAACCCCACGAGGCCAGGTCCATTCTGTGGTCAGCGGGTCAATGCCATTATCGTGAGTGGTTTGGTTCCCTCGCGAGCCGGTAACTCCTACGGTGGGTTGCACAACTTCCCGCGGTTTTTAGAAGACTGGACGAACTGTAACCTGTTTATCTCAGGTTCTCTAATTCAGTTGAACTTTAGTACCTATGCAACAGGTCCCTATGACCAGGATGCTTGGGAAGTTGGTTCTACACCTACCCCCGGAGGAAGCTTGCCTCGGGAAGGTATTGCCTACTACGACGCTCCCAATCGTATTTGGGGTTATGACGTGGGTCTGCAATATGCCCCTGCTGGCCCTGTTGCTCGCCGTTTTACCTCCCTGTCTCCGACGCGGAACGAGTTCTACTCAGAACCTCCTGCTGACGACGCTTACATGACCACCTTGCTAAGTGGGGTTTGTGCATCTAACCCCAGCCCACGACCGGCCCGCTGTCAGTCGTAAAGACACCTGGAACGGTGGATGCTTGGTGAACCATGTTCCTGAGCATTCACCGTTTGATGAAGCATACAACTCTAGAGATAGGCGATCGGGGCTTACCCGACCAAGATGGAGGATGGTCAGATGTTAGGAACGCTAAAGCAGTGGAAGACATTACCGGGGAGGATGACAAAGCTGAATGCTTCAGCTGCGAAACCTTCAACGGAGGCTGGTTTAACCCTATTGGAGTGTTTGATTGCGATCGCTGTGATCGGTATTACTGCCTCGTTGATTTTACCTCCGCTGTTTTTGTCGGCTGGTACTCGGGTTCAGAACCGCCGAGCTGAACAGGCATTTCAACTGGCGCAAGAAGAAATTAACCGCCTGCAAAGCATGGTTACTAACGAGCAACACCAGGTGAGCCGTTTGCCGGCTGCTGCGACAACTGGGTATTTTCGCAATAACCAACAGTCCGCTTCGATCCAAAATGTACCGCCACCGAGAGGAGGATGGTGGCGCTCAAAAATACGCTCTACCACCGCTTCCTGCAGCAATAACTATGTTCCCTTCAATCCTTCGCCTAACGCGGTAAACACTGCAGTTGACATAGTGCCTGTAAACCAGGTTTTGGCTATTGATGTAGATGGGGACTGTCAACCCGACTTCTTTATGCAGGAATTCCGGGATTTTGGTACTTATTCAGATCTCGAGATGGGGGCATCTCCTGTAGCCGCTCCTCCTTCGACCGCTCGGCCTACGGTTTTTCGGGTTGTGGTGCGTGTCTACTCAAATGTTCCCAACCGTACGAATAGTTGGGGCAGTATGACAACACCGGTGCTCCCAGCATCCTTACAATTCACTAGAGGCGAGGGTAACCAGCGGGAACGCCCCCTGGCAGTGATGAGCTCTTTGATTACCTGGAGTAGTTCCCAATTCGCTTCCTGTAGTTTGCAATATCACGTGGCTAGCGAAAATGGTCTGACATTGCCAACCGAAGTTACTAACCGTTGCAGAGGAGATGTTGCCCAAATTCCGTAACCTATTCCTGGGTACCTGATTCTGCTGGTTAGCTTTGCATCAATCCTCACTTACCCTTTCCTCGATCTATGAAACGCTTCTTCCAATCTGGGTTGCGAACACTGCTGAAGATTTCTCGGCCAAGCATTCGAGGGTTTACCCTGACAGAGCTTCTGATTGTTGCGATTGTTGGTAGCATGATTATTTCCGGGCTGTTAACCCTGGTCGTGCAACTGATGACCACAGATCGCCAGGAAAATGTGCGGTTGGAAACGAACCGTGAAATGCAGATGGCCCTTGACTACATGTCTAATGAACTCAAGGAAGCGGTTTATGTCTATACTGGCCATTGCCTGATGGCTCAGGGTAATACTTCTGACACAAGCCTTGCTTGTACAGGAACTCAAGCCATTGGTAATCCAGGGGGCGCTATTTTCCCTAATACGATTGCCAGTAGTACTGACGTGCCTGTTCTTGTGTTCTGGAAACAAAAGCCACTTCCTCCGGAGGTTCGGGCTCTGTGTACGGGGGGAACTGGAACTCCACCGTCAATCGGCGGAGCACCTGTTCCTTGTTCGACAGCGAGTTCCTACGCCCTTGTCGTTTACTCCCTGAGTACAGACAACCCCAATAATACCTGGCGTGGTGGGGCTCGAATTAAACGTTATGAGCTGCAGGAGTTTTCTTCTGCAACGGCTCGAACTCCGGGATACATTCCTCCTCAGGGGAATGACGATAGCATTAATTTCCGCGACTGGCCTTATGCAACAGCATCTGCTCGGGCTGGAGGCGTGCCAGCCGTCTTAGTAGACTTTGTAAATGGAGTACCAGCCGCGAATGGCGTGGGAGGAACTTGTCCTGGTGGATATAGCATGTCCCCCCGGCCTGAGGCCCTTGCGAATGCTGGTAACGTAAACAACAACCTACGCAGTTTTTATGCCTGTGTTTCCCCCGCAGGCGCGGGTCGGAGCCAGGATGTACTCATTTTTCTCCAGGGTAATATTGCTGGACGGATGCGTGGTCCCTCACCCCGTGATGGTCAATTAACAACGCTGCAAACGCGGGTTGCGACTCGGGGTGTGCTAAATGGCAATTGATTTGAAGTAACCGCGTGGTCAAAGACCATTTCAATTTTCCTGAACGTCCTGGTGTTGAAGGTGATCTGGAGGGTTTGCCCAATGCTGAAATTCCAACGAAACCAATCCACAACAACAGCTGGCTTTACTCTCCCAGAAGTGTTGATTGTGGTTGTGATGGCAGGTATTCTTGCGCTAATTGCGAGCCCAAGTTGGGTCTCTCTGGTCAATAACCGACGGGCCAGTTCAGTTCGGGATGAAGTGATTCAAGTGATTCGGCAGGCTCAGGAGCAAGCAGAGCGCGATCGCCAAGTCCGTACAGTAACCCTGAAGACCAACACTGACCCCCCTACGATTCAGGTTCAAGGTCAAGCTGCTGAAAGTCTTGGAGGAGACGGGATTCCAAGAAATATTTTAAGGGTGAGACCCAATGTCACAACTAATGACACAGGCGATACAGTAACATCGAACGGCGATACATTGACTCTTCGGTACAATGCGACTGGTGCCCTGGATTCTCTCCCACTTTCCCCTACGATTATTACCGTTGCTGTTGGCAATTCTCGCCGCTGCGTCGAAATTCAAAATCTACTTGGCACAATACGAACTTTAGAGGGCAATGAGTGCCCAGCTTTGTAGAGTATATTCAACCTATCCAAATAGAATGGCGCTTCGCCAAGCGAAGCGCCATTTTATTTGAGGCGTTTTCAAGTGCAGGGCAGCGCGTGGCACTCGAAAACGCCCTTAACCCGAACTCAAGTTTATAGCGCTGTACACGTTGATTAAGTACGGTGGTGTGGGGCACTTCGTGCCCCACACCACCGTACTTAACGCATTTGCACATTGCAATATTACGACTGTAATCCTTGATAAAACTCTCCTACCCAGGGAATTTGAACCAGATCCTCGAAGGAAATTGAGCGTTGTTGCCGATCCAGCTCATCAATGCGTTGGTTCTCTCGGTAAATCTGTTGTTGGTAGGTGCGGCTTAGGTCGGGATCCGCAGTACAGTCTGTTTGTTGCCAGAGATCTAGAAAATGGCGGCGGCGCTTCTCGCACATGACTCGCTCCATACAGGCGATCACTGTTCGGATGACCAGCGGTGCCCGAAGTAAGTCTCGTTCGCTTTTCTCATCCAATTGAAACAGCGGCAGAATTTGCCCCAGACGCTCGGGGTGTTCCAGACAACGATCTTGCAAAAGATCGATCAAGTCGGGGCTGCTGTCAGGGGCAGCGTTGGTCTCAATGTCATTGACTTGTTGCCACAGGAAGCGGTGATGTCCAATGCTGAACTCCACATCGGCCGTATCCAAAGCTTCCCGGATTTGAGGGCGGGCTCCTGGCCAATGCAAGTACAGCCGGAGCAATTGCGATTCAGACTCTTCAAGTAGGGTGCGATCGCTTGGAGTTTGCCACTTCTGCGACTTACCATGCCAGCGCTGGCCCCGTACCTGGGTCCGCAAATCGCTTTCCAATTGGACAGCCAATCGTGCGTTGCCCTGGCTTAACCAGCCGGCACAACGATGGATATAGTGCGTGCGCAGAGACGCATTAGGCAGGTCGCCCAACAGTTGGGCGATCGCCTGAATCCCCTCTTGAAATTGATCGGGTTGATTGAGGTCCTTGTCAGCTAAAACCCGCTGAATTTGCCAATCTAACCACAGGGGAGCGTCGTTCAGCAGGTTTTGATAGTCAATGGTGGTGTGGGTACGGAGGAATTCATCGGGGTCTTTCCCCTGAGGAATGGTAAGGATGCGCAGTTGAACTTCGCCTTTGTATGCCAGGTCTGCGAGCTCTCCAATGGCGCGATCGGCAGCCTTCTGACCTGCGGTATCCGCATCAAAGTTAAACACGACCTGCTTCGATTCGCTGTAGCGCAGGAGTTGCTTGATCTGAGCCACGTTTAGGGCGGTGCCCAGGGAGGCAACGACATTGGTGATACCCGCTGCGTGTAAAGCAATCACGTCGAAGTAGCCCTCGACAATGACAGCTCGGTCGTCTTTGGCGATCGCCCCCCGAGCCTTATCTAGAGCAAATAGCGTCTTGCTTTTGTCAAACAGTTCTGTTTCGGGGGAATTGAGGTATTTGGGCTGCTCATCGGTAAGGGTACGCCCACCGAAGCCAATGACCCGACTTTGCAGGTCATGGATAGGGATCATCAAGCGATTACGAAATCGATCATAATAGCCGCCTCCCCCTTGGCGCGGCACAATCAACCCGGCCTTCTCCACCAACTCGACAGGGTAACGCCGCTGGTCAATCAGGTAGCCGTAGAGCGTTTGCCAACCTGCCGGAGCATAGCCCAGTTGAAATTGCCGAATCGTTTCGAGCTGAAGCATACGCTGCTCTGTGAGGTAGGCCAGTGCATCGCTGCCCTCAGCCTGAAAGAGCGCGTGTTCGTAGAAGGTTGCTGTAACCGCCAGGATCTCGTAGAGCTGCTCTCGCAGGGATAGCTTCCGCTGAAGCTCTTGCCGTTGTTCTGGCTCTAAAGTTTTGACAGGTACCTGATAGCGGCGGGCTAACTCCAAAACCACATCAGCAAAGGATTGTTTGCCCAACTCCATCAAAAACTTAATCACATTCCCCCCTGCTCCGCAGGAAAAGCAGTAATAGAACTGCTTTGTGGGACTTACGCTAAAACTTGGGGACTTGTCATCGTGGAAGGGGCATAATCCGACAAAATCTTTGCCCTGCTTTCGCAAAACGACGTGTTCCGACACCACATCGACGATATCAGCCCGTTGTTTGACCTGTTCGATCGTGTCTGCATGCAGGCGGGGAACACTCATGGGAGAAGTAAATTTAACAAGGGGAAATAAAGAGAAAGGGCGGCACCTTAAACCGGATGATACAAGGTAGATCTATTTTGGCGCGGATTGAACCGATGTGAAAGATTCCCGAAGTCATTCTGAGGCGATGAAACCAGTGTATTTTGGAAAATCGCAAGGCTTCTCCAAAATCTCCTCCGCAAGCTTCAGCGATTTTCGTTCTGAAGCGAGTACGCGAGGGCGATCGCCTTCCGACGTCAACGTTCCCAGGAATTTGGGGAACAAAGCCGAGAAAATTGGATCAACGCCCTAAATTTTCGCTAATGTAGCGTGTTTAGATCCATTCCCCGTATGGACACGTGGTGCGCTAATCGAAGACCCCGTGAACCAATTAAACCCGAATGATGAGGATAAAGTGATATGGCGACAGGACGTATTTTTATTTCCGCTGGCCACGGGGGGCGCGAGGGAGCCGGGATTGATCCGGGTATCATCGCGGGGGATACCACGGAAGCCCGGGAAATGATCCTGACGCGAGATCTGGTGGTAACGGAGCTGCGATCGCGGGGCTTTGAGGTATTCTCCGTTCCCGATGATCTGAGTGCGGCGCAAACCATTGCCTGGATTAACGCCCGTGCTATCAACCTTGATGTGTCACTAGAGATTCACGCCGATGGCTCCAGCAATCCCACGGTACGCGGAGCCACGGTCTTCTACATCAGCAATAATGAGCAGCGTAAGTCCCATGCAGAACTGATGCTGCTGGCGTTGTTACGGCGCGTGCCTCAGTTGCCCAGCCGGGGGTCTCGCCCAGATACGGATGCGGGTACTGGTATGATCGCCTTCTGCCGCCAATTGGTATGCCCCTCGTTGCAAATGAACGTGGGCTTTCTAACCAGCCCTGACGATCGCCGCATTATTCAAACCCAACGGCGGGATGTCGCACTGGGGATTTCTGACGGTTTAGCCTCCTGGAGTCGGGCGGTGGCTGGAAATAATGGAGGGGTAACCTATTCCCCCATTGCTATCAGTATCAACGGTGGGATTTATGCTGAACAGGGCATCATCGTGAACGGAAATGCCTACATCCCCGTTGATCTGGTCGATCGGCTGGGGGTGGATATTTCTCAGAACACCACGATTGTTCGGATGACCTACCGCAACGTCGTTTATATCAAAGCGGTAGACCTACGAACCTACGGTGTTGCTGTCACGTGGGATGCGGTCAGTCGCACGGTCATTCTCCGCAATAACCTGATTTGCCCGGGGCAAATTGATCGCATTATGGGTAACGGAGCTACCTCAGAAGTGCAATTGCTCATGTTCCTCAAAAGTAACAATGAGGATGCTGTTATTACCTATCCCGATTTGCCCAAACTCTACCGGGAAGAAGCCGCCATTGAGAGTGTGAACTACGATATCGCCTTCTGTCAGATGTGTGTGGAAACAAACTATTTACGCTTTGGAGGCGGTCTACGGCCTGAGCAAAACAATTTTGGTGGCTTGGGAGATGTCGCAGGCAAGCCAGATGGTGCTAGCTTTCCCAGTGCTCGGATTGGAGTACGCGCACATATTCAACACCTCAAAGCTTATGCCAGCACAATTCCTCTGGTGCAGGCTGTGGAAGACCCTCGCTTTGCCTTTGTCGCCAGGGGTATTGCGCCCCTGGTGAGCCAACTGAGTGGCCGCTGGTCAGCAGAAGCTGACTATGGCGATAGGATCATGGCAATGGTTCGGCGGCTTTACGAAGCATCAGGAATTTTGTAATGCTTTACAATCCGTCGAGATTAGTCCTTCACCACACCGATTCTGACAGGTGAGATGTGGCGGGTGAAGCTTGCTACATCTCACCTGTCAGAATCGATGAGGCTACGGCTTAAGTTCGTCACCTATTTTTTGTGTAGGGTGCTTCGCACCCTACACAAAAAATAGGTGATACATTTACGCCTGAGTGTACTGTACTAGTAACACTCTAAAGTGTCGCGGGTTTGTCGTCCGGTGATCGGGTTGGTGCCGTCAGCGATCGCACACAAGGCATCCTGCACATCACTGCGGAGTAGTACCCCAGTAAAATCTGCACCGGTAATACGAGCCCGGTCAAATTTGGCATTAAAGGCGAACGCTCCCTCTAGAACCGCATTGGTGAGGTTGGCGTCAACCAGGCGGGCACTGTCGAGGGTTGCACTGGAGAGATTGGCTCCTGATAGGTTCGCATCCTCCAGGTTAGCGCCGAAGAAGCTGACCCCTTGCAGGTTCGCATTGCTAAAGTCGGTACGGCGCAAGTTTGCCTTCGTAAAACTGGCATCGGTGAGGTTTTGCCCCGAAAAGTTTGCCTCAATCAGCGTTTCTTTGTTGTATTCCAGCGCCAGAGCTGAGGTTCCTGGCAACAAGTTCAACCCAAACAGACAGAGGCCGACCAGGCAAACGCCGGCAACAAACCGAACAATAGGGGAAAGCCGAAAAGACATAGAGGCGTGGGTTAAGGTAGTAAAACTTATAGATGGGGTTTCCCCGATTTTACTGGAAATGGCTTCTTCAGGGCGTTCAGCTTCGTCGTCTACCTCTACCCTTGGTTATCGGGCTGAGGAGCACGTTGGGAAATGGTTGGCCGAAGCAGGATGGGAGCTGTTACATCACCGCTGGCGTTGTCGCTGGGGCGAATTGGACTGGGTTGCCCTAACCCCTAAGCCAGTCAATGCTTCCAACCATAAAGAAAGGGATGCGGTACACCCAGGACGAACACAGCATCAGCCCCTTTCTCAAGAATTAGTCTTTATCGAAGTCAAAGCCCGCCGCCAGGGCAATTGGGATGCTGATGGCTTGCTAGCGATTACCCCTCAAAAGCAGGCTAAGCTCTGGCGAGCTGCCGAATTGTTCCTGGCAGACGATCCCCATTGGGCGACTTTCCCCTGCCGCTTTGATGTCGTGTTGGTTCGAGTTACAGGTAATGCCGCAGAGCGACGAGGTGAACAGCTCGTTATTCAGCAGCATATTCCCAATGCTTTTAGCCTTTAAAAATATCTGTACCTTTAAAGCCCTTGAGAAGAATGGCGAAGGTATTTTCCGCTCAGTGCAGATTGAAAAAGAATAGGGCGGCGCATTGCGCCGCCCTATTCTTTTTCAATCAACAACATAAAGGAGCCATGCTAGGAGTTAAATAACTGTTTACCCGAAGGTTCCAGATGCGCCCAGAGTTCTTGAATCTGGTCATAGGCCTCACGAGGGGTGAGTTTGCCGTTGTTGCCCAAAGCACAGATAAAGCTTACGCGTTGGGAAAAGGTTTGCAGGTCTGCGTTGAACTGAATTGTTTCAGGCCGTGCATCACCATGGTAGGAACTTTGAGGGTAAAGGTATTCTGAGCGATTGGCCATCAAGACAACTCCTTAAGAGCATTTGTTTCTTTAACCTAAGCTTAACTAAAAACTGAACAAAATGCGTTCCGTACAGTTACGGGAAAGTCAACACAATCGCCCCAATAGCCTGCAAGCTCGTATTTGTAGGAGTTCACTCTTGGTTAACTTCCACCTTTGGATAGAAAAGTTGAGGATCGGCTGAATTTAACCTGGCCTTAATCTAAGGGCGATCGCTTTGGCAGGGGCGATCGCGAGATCCCGTCGCCCTCTAGAATAAGGAGCGTTACCCTTGCAGGCTCACGACTCGGCACCATGTCCTCTCCGCAAAAGCTCTACGAAGGCAAAGCTAAAATTCTTTTCCCCACAGACAATCCTGATATCCTGCTGACCATCTTTAAAGATGATGCTACGGCCTTCAATGCGAAGAAGCGTGGCACCATTCAGGGTAAAGGGGTAATTAATTGCCAGATTTCCAGTCATCTGTTTAAGTTGCTGGAGTCTCAGGGCGTCCCTACTCATTACATTGACAGTCCTGCTCCAGGAGAAATGTTGGTTAAGGCTGTAAAGATTGTGCCGTTAGAGGTCGTTGTCAGGAACATTGCAGCGGGGAGTCTCTGTCAACAGACTGGATTGGCAACGGGAACCGTACTCCAGCCCCCATTGGTGGAGTTCTACTACAAAGATGATGCGCTCGGTGATCCCCTCTTAACCGAAGATCGGATTCGAGCGATGAAGGTAGCGACCGACGAACAGGTGCATCAACTGAGAACAATGGCTCAGCAGATCAATAACCTGCTCACTGAGTTTTTTGGAGAGTGTGGAATTACGCTGGTTGACTTCAAGCTGGAATTTGGCCTGGATTCCCAGAACCAAATTTTGTTGGCGGATGAGATCAGCCCGGATACCTGTCGCTTATGGGACCAAGCAGAACCCGACCCCAGTCGTCGTGTGATGGATAAGGATCGATTCCGACATGATCTGGGGGATGTAGAAAATGCTTACCAGCGCGTGCTGGATCGTGTTCTGGCACAGCCCCTCTAAGACGTACCAATCCATGCTGTACAATTGCGAGGGTTTTCTCGGTTGGGGTCTGCTGGTTTGAGTGGGCAACCGTAAAGTCATCCTGATTGCTCCAGGGCAGGCCTTGGTGTGAAAAGGAAATGGTGTGAAAGGGAACAAGAAATAACGTGAAACAGCTTTGGTTTTCTCCGCTTTTACTGGCTCTGGTAACGGTGACCTCCGCACTGGCAAGTTCCCAACCTGCCCGTGCAGATGTCACTTCTTCCGCAGAGGATGCCGTTGCGGTGGAGGCTCCTGCCTTCAAACTGACTGAACCTGTACAGTCTGTAGATGAGCCTCAGACTGCTGCTGAACCTCAGATTGCTGAGCCTCAGGCTGCCGCTGAACCTCAGACTGTAGATGAGCCTCAGATTGCTGAGCCTCAAAGGCTAGCGGCTGCAAGCCCCCTGCCGAATGTAAGCTCTCAAGAGGTTTCCCAGGATAAAATTCGGACGTTGCTTGGGGAAGCGCCATCTGAGGCGATCGCGCCGCCCGAACGTTCTCCCGCCGAGCTATTGCGGATGGATACAGCATCCATTGAAGTGGCTCAGGCTCCTGCCACACCTTCCACTCCAGCTCAGCCCCTGCCCTCGATTGATGAGTTGCCTCCTACAACCGAAACGGCACCGGCTGACCCACGCGTACTGGTAGCTGAAGTGGCCGTGAGCGGAGCAACCGGAGAACTAGAAGATATCGTTTATAACGCTGTTCAGACGACGCCAGGGCAAACCACCAGTCGTTCTCAACTGCAAGCCGATGTCAACGCTATCTTCGCAACCGGATACTTTTCCCGTGCAGAAGCAGTACCCCAAGATACGCCGCTAGGGGTGCGGATCACATTCCAGGTTGTGCCCAACCCGGTTCTGCAGTCTGTAGAAATTCCCGATGCTCAAGTGCTGCCCCAGGAGGTCATCAACGAAGCCTTTGGCGAGCAGTATGGAGAAGTTATTAATCTGAACGAGATTCAGGACGGCATTGATACTCTTTTGCGGTGGTATCAGGAAAATGGCTATGTGCTGGCCCAGGTTGTAGATGCTCCCCGAGTCGGAACTGATGGAACCGTGACCCTGGCCGTTGCGGAAGGGGTGATCGAAGACATTCAGGTTCAGTTTTTGAATGAAGACGGAGAGGCCTTTGACGAAGATGGCGAACCCGTCGAAGGCAAAACCCGTGATTTCATCATCACGCGAGAATTTGAAACCCAGCCTGGGGATGTCTTTAACCAACAGCAAATTGAGCGGGACCTGGCTAGCGCTTTTGCTCTAGGCATTTTTGAAGACCTGCGGATTGCGCTCAACCCAGGAGATAACCCGCAACAGGTGGATGTGATCGTTAATGCCATTGAAGGGCAGACAGGCTCCATCGCGGCTGGGATAGGGGTTAGCTCTGCCAGCGGTTTATTTGGAACAGTGAGTTACCAGGAGCGTAACCTGGGAGGCAATAACCAGCGGCTTTCGGCAGAAGTTCAGGCAGGTGAACGGGATCTGCTGTTCGACTTGAGCTTTACTGACCCCTGGATTGCCGGTGACCCAAACCGTACCTCTTACACTGTGAACGCGTTCAGCCGACGCTCCATTCCACTGGTATTTCAGGGAGGGGAGGATGAGGTGTTCCTGGAGAACGGCGATCGCCCCCGCGTCCGTCGTTTAGGGGGTGGCGTTCGTTTTGGTCGCCCTCTCGAAAATAACTGGCAAGCATCTTTGGGTTTGCAGTACCAGAACATTCGATTGCAAGACTCCGATGGAGACTTGGCTCCCGAAGACGAATTTGGTAACGACCTGAGCTTTAGCGGCGATGGAACAGATGATTTGTTCCTTCTGCAATTTAGTGTTTCTCAAGACCTTCGTAACAACCCGGTTACTCCAACCAGTGGTTCAGTATTGCGGTTGAGTAGTGACCAGTCGATTCCCATCGGCCAGGGCAATATTTTCCTGAACCGTTTGCGTGCTAGCTATAGCTACTTTATTCCTGTCAATATCACTAACTTTTCTGAGGGGCCAGAAACCTTAGCCTTCAACGTTCAGGGTGGGGTTGTTTTGGGTGATTTACCTCCCTACGAAGCCTTCTCTCTAGGAGGAACCGACTCGGTACGGGGGTATGATCCGGGAGATGTCGGAAGTGGTCGCGCCTTTGCACTGGCGACTGTCGAATATCGATTCCCCATCATCTCCATTTTTGGAGGCGCGCTCTTTGCCGACTTCGGTACCGATCTGGGAACCGGAGATGAGGTTCCCGGCGAGCCTGCAGAAATTCGGGGCAAACCTGGCTCTGGATTTGGCTATGGCATTGGGATACGCGTGCAGTCTCCCCTGGGAGCCATTCGTATCGACTATGCCATCAATGATGAAGGGGATAACCAGATCCACTTTGGGATTGGGGAGCGGTTCTAACGCTGGATTCACGCGCAGGGAGAGCATCGCATGGAATCGGCAACTACGGCTATAGCGCATTCGGCTGGTGAAACTTCGTTGCCAGCAGTAGGGATGATGCCGTCCTACGCTCTAGCACACGCTTTTGAACAAGCGGGTATTGGGCTGCACTCGGGTGAGATCGCTCATGTGACGGTAAAGCCCGCTCCGACAAGTGCCGGTCGGGTGTTTGTGCGGGTTGATTTGCCCAATGCCCCTGCGATTCCAGCCCATATCTCCCAGGTCCGACAAACAACATTGTCTACAGAGTTGGCGGTAGGTGATGCTACCGTTCGGACTGTAGAGCACCTGCTGGCGGCTCTAAGCGGGATGGGCATCGCAGATGCGATGATAGAGATTGATGGCCCAGAGGTGCCCCTGTTAGATGGCTCTGCGCTGCCCTGGGTTGAGGCGATCGCCCAGGCGGGACGCACCCCTCAACCGCTACCTCAGCCCGTTATCCTCACGGAACCTCTATGGGTGCGCCACGAGGATGCCTTTGTTGCTGCCCTGCCGGCTCCTGAATTGCGCTTTACCTACGGCATTGATTTTGACCTGCCTGCTATCGGCAACCAGTGGGTGAGCTGGTCACCCCAGCAGGAGTCGTTTGAGCAGGCGATCGCCCCGGCCCGTACCTTTGGCCTGGCTCACCAGATTGAGCATCTGCAAGCTGTGGGTTTAATTAAGGGAGGAAGCCTTGATAATGCTCTGGTCTGTGGTCCGGATGGCTGGCTCAACCCTCCCCTGCGATTTTCAAATGAGCCAGTGCGTCATAAACTTTTAGACTTAGTAGGGGATTTAAGTTTGGTTGGGATATTTCCCCAGGCCCACTATCTGGCCTACAAGGCCAGTCATCAGTTGCATACCCGTCTGGCTCAGCAACTGATTACCTTGATGCCCGTTTTGTAAGCAATCCAGCCGTTTTCCCTGTCTTTTTGAGCGATTCACCCATGTCCATCCTGACTGATTTGCATACCGATATCCAGGCCGACAATCCTCCCCATGTGGGCGAAAAAGAAGCCCCAGCATCCAATCGTGAGCCTTATCCCTGCATATTTTCTGTTGAAGATATTCAGCGGTTGCTGCCCCATCGCTATCCCTTTTCTCTGGTCGATCGCATTATTGAGTTTGTTCCCGAAAAGCGGGCGGTTGGCATTAAGAATGTGACGTTTAATGAGCCTCATTTCCAAGGGCATTTTCCGGGTCGCCCGATTATGCCAGGGGTTCTGATTATTGAGGCTATGGCTCAAGTCGGGGGTGTCGTGCTGACGCAACTGCCTGATATTCCGGTCGGTCTATTCATGTTCGCCGGTATCGATGATGTTCGGTTCCGTCGTCCGGTGGTTCCTGGTGATCAGCTCGTTATGACAGTTGAGCTGTTGCGGATTAAGCATCGCAAGTTTGGCTGGATGGAAGGCCGTGCCGAGGTGGATGGGCAACTAGCAGCCCAGGGTAAATTAATGTTCTCCCTGGTGGATGAGTAACAGACTGGCCTCTGGAGCTGGTTTATTGTTGAATAACCCTCACACGTTTTTGCAGTCCGAAAATCTTTAGCAACCCCTCGTAACCTACTTGGCTACCCTCATCCACCCTACCGCTGTTATTCATCCCAAAGCTGAGCTGCACCCGACGGTTCAGGTCGGTGCCTATGCAGTGATTGGCAGCCAGGTCAAGGTCGGGCCTGATACAGTCATCGGCCCTCATGTCGTTCTGGATGGCTGGACAGAAATTGGGGCACATAATCAAATCTTTGCCGGAGCTGTCATCGGCTCTGAGCCCCAGGATTTGAAGTATGACGGCTCGACCGCCCTGGTACAAATTGGTGATCACAACGTCATCCGAGAGTATGTCACAATCCATCGGGCTACCCATGCCGGGGAAGCGACTATCATCGGCGATGGCAATATGCTGATGGCCTACGTGCATGTAGGCCATAACTGCATTATTGGCGATCACGTGATTATCTCTAATGCCGTTTCCCTTTCGGGTCATGTGCATATCGAATCCCGAGCGCGTCTGAGTGGAGTGCTGGGTGTGCATCAGTTTGTTCACATTGGCCGCTACTCCATGGTGGGAGGCATGAGCCGTATTGAGCGGGATGTGCCACCCTACATGCTGGTGGAGGGCAACCCATCCCAGGTGCGATCGCTCAATCTGGTTGGGCTAAAGCGAGCGGGGATGGCTCCAGAAATCCCACTGCTGAAAAAGGCTTACCGTCTGCTGTATCGGTCAGGCTTGCCCTTTAGCCAGGCATTGCAGGAGTTAGAGTTGCTGGCGGATAACGAACATATTCACCATCTGCATCAATTCCTCTGGCGATCGCAACAACAAGGCCGTCGAGGCGTGATTCCGGGCCGCCGTTCGTCACGGCTACACCATGACGACTGATGGTTAAGCTTTTTATCAGTACAGGAGAAGTCTCAGGAGATCTTCAGGGCGCATTGTTGGTATCTGCATTGCGGCGGCAAGCAGAGAAGCGAGGCGTTGAGCTGGAGATTTTGGCTTTGGGGGGCGATCGCATGGCGGCCGCAGGGGCCACTCTGGTCGGCAACACCCTGGCCATTGGAGCGATCGGTATTTTTGAAGCCCTTCCCTATGTGCTGCCCACCTTGCAGGTGCAGGGTAGGGCTAAGAACTACTTGAAGCAGAATCCCCCAGACGCTGTGGTTATGGTCGATTACCTCAGCCCTAATCTCTCGATTGGCAAGTTTACGCGTAAGCATCTGCCTGAGGTGCCCACGGTTTACTACATTGCCCCTCAGGAATGGGTTTGGGCTGTAGGCAACGCGAATACTTTAGGGGTCGTGAACCTGAGCGATCGCATTCTTGCAGTATTTCCCCAGGAAGCAACTCACTATCAAAAGTGGGGTGGGAATGTTACCCACGTGGGGCATCCCCTGATTGATCAGATGGCTCAGTTTCCCAGTCGTGAGCAGGCTCGGAAAGCATTAGGGATTGCACCGGATGAGTTGGCGATCGCCTTACTCCCCGCTTCGCGCCGCCAAGAACTCACGTATCTATTGCCGGTTATTGCCGAAGCGGCTCAACGGTTACAGGCCCAGGTGCCACAGGCGCGGTTCTGGATTCCCGTTAGTCAAGAGGGGTTCCGTCCAAAACTAGAGTCAGCAGTTCAGCAGTATGGTTTGCGGGCGGCGGTGGTAGAGCATCCCTCCCAAACAGTGATTGCAGCTGCCGACCTGGCCATTACGAAATCCGGTACGGTCAATTTAGAAATTGCGTTGATGAATGTGCCCCAGGTAGTGCTGTATCGAGTCAATCCGCTCACAGCCTGGGTTGCGCGTAAGCTATTGAATTTCAAAATTCCTTTTATGTCACCGCCCAATTTGGTGCTGATGGAAGGAATTGTGCCAGAGCTATTACAGGAACTGGCAACCCCAGACGCGATTGTTCAGGAAGCGTTGCCTCTGTTAGCCGGCGCTCGCCGTCAAAAGATGTTAGCCGACTACGAACGGGTGCGTCAGGCTATGGGAGAGCCGGGAGTGTGCGATCGCACTGCCAATATCATTTTGGATATGGCTCTGGCTAAATTGTGATGTGTATTATTGCTAGTGTCGCGTTAGTTATGACATCAGGAGTGAGTGGGAACAATGCTCCCACTTACTCCTGATGTCATAACTAACGCGATCAAAGCTATTAGGAGGGAAACCGCAGGTTTCCCTCCTAATAGCTTGAAAATGATCTTGTCAAAATCTCCGGTGTGGAGGTTATCCTGAATGCAAATTCAGTCAGACCGTGCTGTATTTTACTCAGTGACGGATGTCCTACTGTGCTCGGAGCCTCTTCATGCATAAATCCCTTTCCTTCCTGGCAGCCCTAGCGGTCGTTGTGCCCTTGGGTCTAGCCGCTCCGGCTCAGGCCGAGAACCTGACCCATCTGCGGCAATTGATGAGCACTCGTGCCTGTCAGCAATGCGACTTACGGCGGTCTGGCCTGGTCTATGGTGACCTAGAAGGGGCTGATCTCAGCAACGCTGATCTCAGTGAGGCTAACCTGTCGCGGGCTAATCTACGTAATGCCAACCTACGGGGGGCCAACCTACGGGGAGCCGTGTTGACCAGTGCTGACCTGACCGGAGCTGACCTGAGTGGAGCCAACCTGCAAGGTGCTGATCTTCGCGAGGCTTACCTGAGTGATGCCAATTTGGTTGGTGCCCGGCTGGAGGGAACTCAACTGCATGGAGCCTTTGGTTTACCTCAGCGTATTTTGCCAGCCGAGGGGTACTATCGCTGGGCATTGGTCGAGGGGCAACGGGGTAATTACCAGGGGGCTATTCAATACTTGAACCATGCCATTGAGTTGGAGCCTGAACTGGCGGGAGCTTACCTGGCACGAGGTATTATGCGCTTCCGGACCAATGACTGGGAAGGGGCCATTGAGGATGGCAATCGGGCAGAACGTCTCTATGTGACGCTAGGCAGTAATCGTGGGCAGCAAACTGCGGCTCAGTTCGTATCAGGTATTCAAGATCTTCAGGAGGCCCAATCAGAAGCCATTGCTCAGGAGGAGCGCGATCGCCGCAATGGTCGTTTTATGAGCTTCCTGGGTTCCGTCGCTGGGCTGCTCATGCAATTTTTCCTGCTTTAGTGCCTGGTTCGTATTTTTGCCTCTACACAAAATTTTGGCAGGCGGCTAGCTTGGCCAACCGACCCTTGTTGGGTTGTCTCTGTTAGTCTGGAGACAATAGCTTCCCATGAGGAATTGATGGTGCGCGATCGCTACAACACTTTCCTTGAGCATGTTATCACCGAAACTCTGGCGGGTCGTATCCAGTCAGAGGCTCAGCTAGAGCGCCTGCTAACCGAGCAGATTGAAGCCGGTACCGGAGAAATTTTTGAGCGGATTTTAGACGAACAATTACAAAGCCTTCAGCAGACCGTTAACGCTGAAACCGACGAACTCAAGCAGGCCAAAGCAACGCGTAAGCTGCGAGCTTTGAAAAAGCTCCACGCTGCCTGGGAGAAGTGGCAGAAGCAGCGGCAGGCACAGGATGCTAGCGCCTCAGCCGTTCAACAAATTCGTACCGCTGACCCGGCTGAGCGGCTGACTGTGCTGAATCAGGCACTTGATCCGAACCAGGGCCACGGCTTCAACCAATCTCAAATTCAGCAACTGGCCAAAGCCTTACAGCAAGCTGCCGAGCAGACAGCAGATCCGGCGGAAGCCTTTGAACTACAACAATTAGCCACTGGGCTAAAACGAGGCTTGGAGTCCTACCAGCGCTTAGAGCCTCATATCGTCAGTTGGATGTATGAATCTCAACAAGCGGTAGGGTTTGAATCGTCTCAGGTGGTGTACGGCCCCTGGAAGACCTGGGCTACTCAGGTAGGTCGCCCGACCCTTCAAGCCCTATTCGAGGGGCAGTTGCAGAACCAGCCTGCCATCCTCTTTGCTGGCAACTGTACCGATTTGGATAGCAGCGGTTGGGTAGAACTGATGGTGGTGTTGCGAGGGTTGCAAAATGGTCTGGTTGCCTGGTTAGATAAGCAACCCTACAGCATCCAGGGAGGGCAGCACTTAGCTGGGGTAACCTTCCTCGTGTTTTCGGTTATTTGGTGTGAGCTGAGTGCTGGCTTTCAGCAGGCATCGGCTTTGCCAGAGCATCATCGGCGAGCGTTTTCTCAGGCTTCCTTCCAGAGCGCGCTACAAATCCTTCGTACCTTTGCCCGCCGCGACAATTTCCCGCTTTACGGTGGTGTGTTTGCATCCTTTTCAGGGGAAGGGTTCCGTGAAACCATTGCTTACCTGGACCAGCCGCTTCAGGTGGTGGAGAACGTTCAGGAGAAGGCTCGCATTCTCACTGTATTGGGGTATTCGCAACGGTTGTTGGGACAACATGAGCGGGCATTGCTGCTACATCGGGAAGCTCTAGAACTGGCCCGGCAGGCAAAGGACCAGCGTTGTGAAATTGCCAACCTCAATCATTTCAGCCGTTTGAGCCTCTACCGCAAAGATTATGAGGAAGCGACGAATCATGCCCAGTATGCGCTGATTTTGGCACGGCAAGTGGGCGATCGCCAGGGCGAAGCCAATGCCCTTGCTAGCCTTGGCTACAGCCAGGTCATGGCCCTGCGACAACAGGACGAGGCTGTGACCCCGGATGATCTAGAACTTCCCATTCAGGGCCTGGAACGGGCACAAAAACTGGCCGACAAGGATGATGTGCAGAACTTAGCCCTGTGTGCAGTGGGGTTAGGGATTGCTTATACGCTGACTGAGCAGTTTCCTCAGGCAAAGCAGGCTCTAGAACAAGGGGTCGTGATGGCGTCGCGGGTGGGCGATCGCGATCTGCAGGGGCTTAGCCATGCCTATTTAGCGGAAGCTTGCTACCAGTTGCAACAGACGGAACTGGCCGTGTGCCATGCTTGCCTGGGCATGTACCTGCTGGAGCAGCGGGGTAATGTCCTTTGGGAAAAACCTGCGGCGCTTTTAACGATTTTGAGAGGCCAGCTTGGAGCAGAGAATTTCGCAACGCTGCTAAATTCCTGCCGCTCCAACCTGGTGCCGGTCATTGGGGTAGATGGATTTGATCATTTGCCCGTGCTGATGACACGGTATCACGGGGCGTAAGGGCAGGGCTCGTAAACCAATCTCTACCTTTAGACTCTTATATTCGCTGTTGGCAGGATGACAGCCTACGGGTGAAGACAGGGCAATTTCCTCTAGAGCTTTAGAATGTAACAACCCTGTCTTACATCAACTCTTACTTCAGGCGAGATCCTATGCCAGAAACTAGTGTGAACGATGGGTTTGCTGGGGTTCTGGAAAACGCCTCTCGGCTCCCTCATTTAGAGCAGCTACGGGTTCAGAAGCTCTTTTTATCCAAGAAAGTAGGCCGTATTTCCCGTTGCTTAATAGGGATGACCCTGATTGTTTTACCGCTCAGCGGTTGTACGTTCTTTAAAGTTCCTTTGACCCTGGCTGAGGAATCGACAGATGTGGCAGGGGGGCGCGATCGCACCACAACTCTCTGGCGGGGCGACCTGGTCAATCCCAATTCGTTAGAAGCTTGGGGCTTGCAACCACAGGGCAGTTGGGGTCTAGAGAACCTGGAAGTGATGGCTGATCCAGATGGACGGTTTGGTCAGGTGATACGAGTGCATTACCCGGCGGGCTCAGCCAGCCCGGCCGCGACCCGGCAGGATGGTGCTCCTTCTGGAGGCGCACAATTTTACGCCAACCTGGGCATTGCCCCTCAGAACCGTTTGCGACTGAGCTATTACGTGCGGTTTTCTGAGAACTTTGATTTTGTGAAGGGGGGAAAACTGCCAGGATTGTTTGGCGGCGAGGGAGCTAGCGGAGGAGACAACCCGGATGGGACAGATGGGTTTTCGACGCGATTGATGTGGCGCAGGCAAGGGGAGGGGGAGGTATATGCTTACCTACCGACCAGTAGAGACTATGGGACGTCCATTGGCCGTGGGAGTTGGCGCTTTAGACCGGGCGTGTGGCATCGCATTGAGCAGGAGGTGACGTTGAACCAGCCGAATGCTGCCAATGGACAGATCAGGGTTTGGTTTGATGGGGCGTTGGTGTTGAATCAAGGTGGGTTGAGATTTCGGACGGTAGATCGGTTGCAAATCAACGGATTGTTTTTCTCAACTTTTTTTGGCGGCAATGATTCATCCTGGGCAACGCCGCAGGATGTTTATATTGACTTTGCAGATTTCTCGGTGTCCGCTGGAAATCAGGCTCAGTAAAGCAAAAGGGCTGATGTCTTGATGTTAGGTGCATCTCGACCCAAAACGCCTTAAAGTTGTCTTTCCGTGCGCGAAGCGCACGAAAAGAAAATCCTTTCAGCTATATGTATACACAGTAGCCGGCCCGTAAGCCGAGGTGCTGTCCTCCAGGCTCTATAGCGTGCAAATGCGTTAAGTACAGCAACGGTGGTGTGGGGCACGAAGTGCCCCACACCACCGTACTTAATCATTTTCGATTACTCAGCGCTTACGTATTCGATCGCGATATTTTGAGTGTGGCGTAGGATGACGGGCGATCGCGCTTCCTCATCCCCTTTGTGAGTTTTTCCTCCTTCCACTCGCAGGTTTTTCACGGAAGAGTCGTCAACACTCTGAAGCACAATTGTGGGCGCTTCTGAGAGGTTAGCTAAGCGTTCCGGCGGGCGTAAGGTAAAGCCGCTCAGTTGCACATTTTGAAGTGTTGTTGGGGGTGGGGCCATGCCGTTCTGGTTCGTGCTCACTTCGAGGGCTTGAGCGGGACGTACGATGAGGGCTGCCTCGGCAGTCGTGTCGGTGTGGGTTACGAGAATCGTACGCCCGACCCCGTGGCCCTTCAAGGTCAGATTACTGCGGTTGACTTCCAGGGGGCGAGCGAGATCAATTTCACCGATGGGAAGATTGAGTTGCACCGGTTGGTCGGCTGGCAAAGCTGCGATGAGGGTTTGTAGGGCAGCGGCATCATCTTTGCCGTCGTTGGGGATAATGGTGTGTTTGGTTTTGCCGTCCTTCTGGGCCTGGCCGACATCCACTACCAGGGTTGTGGGCTGGTGGTGAGTGTCATGGAGCAGCCATAGCCCTGCTAGATCCCATGTGGGATTGACGATACCTGTGAGCCAACCAACCAGAATCGCAAAGCTAAACACCTGGCTGTAAACCAAAAAACGTGAGGTGCCCAGCTTGACTCGGCGCGTCATCCCAGCTCCCTCGGCTGAAATGCTCTGGTTTCCCCGATTCGTCCAGCTCTGGGTGGCTAGATTCATTTGGGTCCAAATCTTAACCAGGGAGGAGCCCCACTGGCTGGCTAATAGAATGGGTAGATGGATAGGTTTGAGGTGAGATACCCGGCCCCAAAAGACAATTGCTAGCATCAGCGGTCGGCTAAATAAAATCCAAGCGATGATGACGCCTGCCGCCTGCCAGTTAGCAGTTAGTAAGGAACCGACCAAGAAGCCAGGGGTGAGCAAGCAAGTCCAAATGCTAATGCGCTGATCGAGCAGGTTGTACCAGATGTACCAGCCAGTGACATTGGGGCCGAGAGCGAGCGCCCGCCCGTTACTCCGCAACATATTGCCGTACCAGCGCCGCATATTCTGGTAGGCCCGATCCACCACAGAACCCGAAATCGTTTCGATGGAATATACAAGTGCATCGGGAATGTAGAGCATGTCATACCGACGTTGCAAAAGCCAGAACCAGGTACTCTTGTCATCTCCTGATAAGAACTTGAAGCGGCCCCAGAGCCAGTCATCCAATGTGTCGTTTTCGAGGCGATCGGCAAAGCTGGGGGCAAAGGCAGCTTCGGCTCGAAACAGCGAGAATCGCCCGGTTAGACACATCACTTTGCGATCCAGGGAGTCGGAGCACATCTGGTAATGCCGTTGAGCAAAGCGCAGATGAAACCATTCGGAAAATATGGGTGAGCCTTTGACAACCGGCAATTCATCTGTTGTCAAAGCACCTACTTTGGGAAACATCCGGAAAAATGGCAGACAGAGTCGGAGGGTACCGGGAGCTAATTCCGAATCCCCGTCCATGAGAGCGACAACCGTATCTGGCGGAAGGTTAAGGGTCGCGAGGACGCGTAAGGCATCAGCCATAGCCTTGCGTTTGCCATCCTTCTGGGTCATTTGGATCAGGCGGATGTGCTGCAAACCCGGATCTTCAGTTTCAAGAATGGCTCGAATGGCCGCATTTTCTTCATCACCACTGCTGTTAACGAGCAGGGTTACAGGTTGAGCCAGGGTTTTGGCCTCCTGTACGATCGCCCGAAACACACGCTCAGTGATCCAATGCTGCTCCCGGTAGGTGGGCACCAGAAAACACATAGGCGGTAGATATTCCACCGGAATTTGCTCCGCCTTTCGTCGCCAACGCGGAAAGACCCAGTGGAGGTAGAAGCGCGATCGCAACACTCTCCACAAGAACAAACTCCAGCGAAAGATTCCAATGGTGCCTAATCCCACCATGCCAAACACGTCCCAGATAGGTGTTTGGCTCGATCGCAGCAGGGATAAGCCAATCAATCCACACAGTGAAAAGGACAAAAAAGCCAGGAAGTTGAGTTGGGCACTCAGGGAGTTTTGCGGTTTTGCAGAAGAGATAACCATAGAGGTTCAAGATCGTAAATGAGCGGCAAGAACTGCAACCCTGATGGGAGGAGGTAAGACGTAGCTAGATAGGCAATGTCTAACGGGCACGGAAGAGGAGACTTATCGGCGAATCAACCCTTTCAAGCCAAAAGTTAATTGAGCTGCCTGACCTACCCCACACAACTGCTGGGCCTGAGATTGCTC
Organism: Leptolyngbya sp. FACHB-8; assembly: GCF_014695575.1. Classification (GTDB taxonomy): domain Bacteria; phylum Cyanobacteriota; class Cyanobacteriia; order Elainellales; family Elainellaceae; genus Vacuolonema. Next base: position 27,841 of record NZ_JACJOO010000052.1, read on the forward strand.
AGCGTTAGGCGGCAGGGAGACCCGAATGCGAGTTAACGGTTGCCCGACTAAATGCTCTGGAATAGCGGGGGTTAATGCTTGCGTCTGGTCCTTAACCAGATCAGCGCGGCTAATGGCTTCTATCAATTCCACATCTCCCATAACGGTTTCTGCGGTATTTGCCAATTGCACCCGCACGGGTCTTTGGGGATCAATCTGATGAGCTTGCTGGGCGCTGACCAGCACTTCGACCCAAAGGGTATTGCAATCCAGCAGGGTCAGCAGCACATCTGGACGGCTCACTTGTTCACCCGTTTCCCGCTCAGTGCTGTAAATGACTCCTGAAAAAGGAGCCTTGACTTCAAGGGCTTCGCGGCTGCCATAGGCGGCCTGGGTCTGTTTTAGTTGCTTCTGGCTGGTCTCCAGTTGGGCGGAAAGAGTTCGGACGATAGCCGCTTGAGTTTGGATGCTCTGCATCAAAGCCATCCGTTGCTCTTGTTGGTTTTCACCGGTTCTGATGCCAATGCCCTGTTGGGTTGCATCACGTTTGGTTACAGCACTGCTGGCCCCGGCTTGGGTCTGTTCAACGGCCGCTTGAGCGGCTTCCCACTCGGCTCGTAGATGATCGACCTGTTGCTGAGAAACTACACCCGCTGCCAAAAGTTGTTGATAGCGCTCAAAATCGGCTTGAGCAGCGGTTGCTCGTGCCAGGGCAGCAGACACCATTGCTTGATGTTGAGTTACGTCATCGGAAGCGATCGCCGTATTCACCTCTTGCAATGCCTTTTCCTGCTGCTCCAGGCTTTGCAGTTGGTTTGTGAGCAAATCCAATAATTGACGGGCGGCTGCCAGTTGAGTTGTTTTTTCAGCAACATCCCCTTGTAGTTGCAAAAGGGTCTGCTGCTGTTGCTGCCCAGGAACGACCCGTGCCAGCACCTGTCCCGATTGCACATCAACCCCAGAACTCGCGAAGAAGTCTTTAATTTCGCCCTCCATGGGGGTTTGCAATCGTACCAATCGCCCTGTAACCAAACCTTCTCGAACCGTGGTGTGAGTTAGACGGTACAAAATGGACGCGGAACCTGTACTGACGGCAGCGAACCCAAGCCCTAAACAAGCCGCTGCGATCGCTAGACGTTGCCAGAGGGCAGGCGATCGCTCTTCTTCAGGAAATGGATATGCAATCGAATGAGATGCCGCGATAGGCGGAATGAGGGAGGAGGGCTTTGTAGGAGTTTCTACCATGGCTCTAATTCAATAGAAGTGACGTAGGCACGGCCGAACATGGCTATTGACCTAACTCGCAACCAACGGCTGAAAGGTTAGGGCTGTGCCAAGTATTCAGAGGATGACAAATTTTGTTTTTGGAGTACTGCGTATCAGTTCAAGAATCTATGCCAGTCGCTCGAACGGAGTCTTATGGAATTTCAGGGTTCTATTCAAGCCTGATTCATCCTTCAAGGTGCAAGCAATCAAATCGTTTCGCCGTACAACCGTGTAACGCTCAATTTTTTCAGCAAAAACACTGAATCTCTTCGTCAGATTAATGCAGAAATTGGCATTTTCTGTATAGAAATGATGAAGACCCAGGAGGTATTAATAAAGCTTTGATGAACTTGAAGCCAGGACTTTTGTCGCCCTGCTAGAGGCGTAAATCTAAGAGCTTTCTTTTGAAGAGGCTTCTGACTTAGGGAGGACTAACTCTCTATCTTGAGGAGTAGCATGCAGTTTCTGCATAGCTACACATCCTAGGTTCAGAATTTAGACATTTTCATCAGGTGCAGTGGATGAAGCACACTACACCCAATAAAAATGTATTAGATATAGCAAAATTGCGTAAGTCCTGAATGATCAAGATTTGTACTGAATAACCTGTTATTCCTCTTGTAGAAGTAATAGCAAAGCTACCACTTCTACAAGAGGAATAACAGGTTGCTTAATTTGTGATTTTTAGACATTTCCTGAGTGATCTGAGGTTGAGTTAAGAACGTTTTTAAGTGCCGTGCATCGTGCAACGCTCGAAAATTCTTGTGACTCGATATATGCTCACCTCACTTCTCAAATCTGCCGCCACAAATTCTGTAGGAATACTGGATGAAATATGACTATCTAGCAGGTTTTTGCTTTTTGCGTTTAAATATCCCTGACATACTTAATCCAGTAACCACTAATCCCAACAAACCCACTCCATCGAGAATGGGATAAATGCCTTCCAAATTGAAGATCTCCCCTGTATGAATCTTCAGTAACCAGCCTGACGATACACCCAGGCTCAAGCCCCATTCCCGCACGAAGGTAGCCAGTATTCCCGTCAGAACTGTCAGCAGAATAGGGAGTGAAATAATGAGTGCGATCGCCCGATGATACTTGCGGAAGGTACGCTGCATAAAAGGTCTCCATTTCTAAAGACTAGGGAGAAATAGGCGTTTTCTTGGTTCTGCGGGTCAAGTTTTACAGAGGTAAAAAGGGATCTATAATTCCATCTCAGAGTGATGGGGAGGGCGAATTACGATTCGCCCTAATATCTACTTCCTCAGGTGCATCTAATTTCTTACAGGCCTGTTTTGCACAAAAACAGTATGTAAATATTTTCCAATTAGCTCCTGGAATTAAGAGCTTGGAATTCCCTGAATATGAGTTCTAAGAGATTGAAGAGCCGTTAGAGCTTGTCCTGGCCGAGATGCTTCTAGTGCAGCTGTAACGCGATCTATATCGGCTTCAATGGCATCATAACTTTCTGAAGATTTTGCTTTGACGCTATCTTCAACAGGGCTCCAAACGTCTTCAAATTTCTCAAACTCTTGCCGAGCTTTTTGAAGCTTTTTGGCTTTAATGTCTGCTCTTGTTTGTCTGACAACCCTAAGTAGTTGAGAATACTCACTTTGAGCTTGAGCTGATTGTGTCGTTCCAGTTTCTTCAGGTTGAGCCTGCGTTGTTGTGTTGGATGCAGGGGCAGGTGTGGTGCTTGCTGTTTCCGTTTTACCACATCCAGTCAATGAGAAAACGCCGATTGCACACAGCAAAAGTACATGCTTGAATCTCATAACTTGCTCCTGTTTAAGACGGTTTGCGTGAACTTTCTCAACAATAGAAAAGTGCTAGTAAAGAACTCGGGAAGAAATAGAAGATCACCCTAAAGGTAGGTTGGCTTTTGGAGAGGGGCGCTCTCAACATGTTCTCTTACACATTGGTTTGTTGTGCGTACACTGCACTTAATTTTTTCTGTACTGAGGCAAGTCTCTTAACAAGCTGATTAAGCTGTTGGCAGAGTGACCTGAAAGCAGCTACCTTTACCCTGTTCACTGGTCACGGTGATTTCTCCGCTGTGACAATTAGCGATCGCCTGAGCGATCGCTAACCCTAACCCTGAGCCTTCTTCACGTTGGGCTCGAGCTTGATCTGCACGCCAAAAGCGATCAAATACAAACGGTAGGCTCTCGGCCGCGATACCAATGCCAGTATCCTGTACGTTAATGACGACCCAATTATGTTCTTCCTGGGATGACAAGGTGACGGTCCCGCCCTTCGGCGTGTAATACAGGGCATTGGTCACGAGGTTAGTCATCAGACGCTTTAAAGAGTAGGGATCGCCGTATACCATTGTGTCGGCCTGTAGCACTGCCTTGAAAGTGATGCAGCGTTGCTCAGCCTCAGGTGCATACTGATCAACTACCTCCTCCAGTAACTCGTCGATGGGAAAGGTCAACGCAGTAGATTGGTTGTCGGTGATTTGATCAGATCGGGTTAACCATAGTAAATCGTCCACCAGTTGGCTCATTTGACGAGTAGCACTGGCGATCGCCTCCAATTTTGGCAAATCTGCTACATCTACCCGCTCAGGATGACTTTGGATTACATCTACGGAGGTTTTAATGACAGTCAGTGGTGTACGCAGTTCATGGGAGGCGTCTGCTGTGAACTGCTTGAGTTGTTGCATACTGGCTTCGATGGGTTGAAGTGATTGTCGCACTAACCACCATCCCCCAACTGCCGATAACCCTAAAGCCAGCAAACTACCCCATTGCAGGCCTGAACGGAGTCTTTTTAACTCAGCGGCGATCTCCCCATCCAATGCGCTAACGCGTACATACCCTTGCAGCACTGGTTTTGTTTTAGTACGAGCTTCTGAGTAAACTGGCACAGTTAATTGATGAATTAATCCGTCTAGCGTGCCGTCACCATCAATATCTTGACCTGCTGCTGCATCGTCCTCGTTTTCGTTCTTCCGGGTATTTGTAGACTGTTGCTGTAGAGGCTTAAACGGTATTGTCAACAAAGGATTTCCTGATTGTCCCACTAGCTGTCCCTGGGTATCAAACCATTCGACGGCTTGGTGTTCTTGTTGGAGTTTCTGCCAGGAAATATCCAAATCGCCATCATTATCGAGAATGCTAGCTGGAATGGACGTGTGGCGACTTGCCAGGATGTCGGGCAGGCTATGAGCTGCGGCATCGGCTAACAGCGACAAGTCGTGGTCCGATTGTTGCTCTAGATTGAGGGCAACGACATGGTGTACCACGGCCCCAAAAGCGGCCAGAGTGCCGCCAATAACTCCCAGTGATGACAACAGCAAGCGCCATCGTAGTGCTTTGAACTGGGGGCTAATGCGAACAGAATCTGGAATCATAACAGTTGCTAAGCTTCTTCAAAGCCCATGATTTGAGCCACACGGTTATTGTTTCTCAGTGTGGACGAGGATCAATGTTTTTAACTTCCTGAATCTTGACCGGCTGGTTTGAGACGGTACCCCAAACCATAGACGGTTTCAATGAAGTCTGGTGCGCCCGCGGCAGCTAACTTTTGCCGCAGAGACCGGATATGCACTTTTACGGTTTCCTCTCCGGGTGTGGTTTCCGAAGCCCAGAGTTGCTCGAGAATACTGCTTCGGCTGAGGGTTCGGTGGCTTTGACGCAAAAACAATTCAAGTAGTTGGTACTCTTTGGGGGTGAGGGTGAGGGGGCGATCGCCATACCACACCTCCAGGCTACCCGGATCAAGGTGTAAACCACCCCACTCCAGAATGGGGGGAAGGGTAGAGCTGCTTCGGCGGAGTAGGGCCCGAATTCGAGCCATCAACGCTTTGAGATCGAAGGGCTTGACAACGTAGTCGTCGGCACCTGCATCCAGGCCAATGACGGTATCGGTATTGGTATCTCTAGCGGTGAGGATGAGGACGGGGGTCTGGATGCCACGTTGGCGTAAGCGTTGGCAGAGTTGAATGCCGTCTAGTTTGGGGAGCATCCAATCTAGCAGGATTAAGCTGTATTGGTAGGCTTCGGCCATATCCCAGCCTTCTTCGCCATCAGTCGCAATATCAACGGCGTATTGCTGATCTGTAAGGGCTTCGGCAAGGGCTCGGGCGATGCGGGTGTCGTCTTCTACCAGCAGGATTTTCATAGCGTTGGGGAGGCGATCGCTCGCTACATTTTTAGTGCAGCGCTTCTTGCACCAAACCAAACAAATTGATGAATATTTGTCCCTTAATTTTATCGAGTTCGGTTTTACCCGTCGCTGAATTGAATGGATGAAATGGGGTGTGGAAGCATAATTCCACACCCCATTTCATCCATTCAATTCAGTGACATTAATTGTGTGAGCTCCCTACTAAGGGGAACCGCGAAGCGGTTCCCCTTAGCGGAAAATGCAGGAAACATAGCGTGTTTCTTGAGAGCACCTAATCGGACTGAAGGGCTTAAATCTGCGCTCTTTCGTGAAAATTTAGTGAGGGGCGATCGCCCCTCCAGATATACAGTGCTACACCCCTATAGCCGCCCAGTGCTGTGAGAAACTCTTTTCAACGGCGTCATTACGACGCTGGTCGCAATAGGATGATACGGCCAATGGTGCCGTTCCCCGGGTATAACTCGTTTACATAAATGTCCCCGGTGGCGGTGTTTTCAATCAGGTCTAGGGGATTTGCAAACCCAGAAGCAAGCACATTCTTCGCGGCCACATTACCAGAAGCGTCCAGCGTCAGAGCAATAATGTCATCCCCTGCGCTGTACTCTGTAATTAGCAAACGATTTCGTAGCACGCCACCAAACGTATTGCTCTGGTATTCAATAATGCCATCGGTAGAGCGGCTAAAGCCAAACGTATAGATGGATCCTCGATAGTTGGGGTCTGGAGCTGTGCCAATCGGATAGCCCGTAAACGATCCACTGGAAACTACCTCTCCTGGATCTTCACCACTGGTAGGATTGCCCCCATTGAGGATGTACTCTCCACGGGCACTGTTGGGATGTCCATAGTAGCCTCCCTGCACAACACGGAACAAATAGTCGGGACGACTGCCTACGTTAGAGAGAGCTTCATTGGCAGGGGTATTTGGGTCATCGGGGGTTGAGCCGCCCGCCCCTGGCCCATTGCCGGGTACATAGAGTGAGCCGTTGCTATGGAAGACAAAATCATAGCCATTACGGATACCTGTGGCATAGATTTTTACCGGAGCATTCGCGGCGTAGGGGTTGTAATTCCCTGTCGTTGTCACCCCACCATCGGTTGTGTAGTTATTGGTTTGTACATTGAAACCGCCTGCGGGAGGGGTGAGACGTGGGTTAATTTGCAACACCGCCGCGGATAATAATCGCTCAGGTCGTAGCGACCAGGTAGGATCAGGAGATCCCGTTGAAGTATTACTTCCCTGGGCCAGGTAAAGCAGCCCATCAGGGCCAAACCGCAGGCTATTGCTGAAATGCTCTTTGCTGGAGCGGGGTAAACCCACAACGTAGTCCTGAGCGATGCCTGTGAAATTGGTGCTGTCCTGGATGGTAATCCGGGTAATTTTCCCGGTGAAATCTTCGGTTAATGATGTTCCAGTGGGAGCATTATGCGATATCCACAATACGTTCGGGTTGGTGGGGTCAACGGCAATGCCAATCACATCCCGATTGGGGAAGGGGCTACTGCCACCGGCAACTGTAAAGGTCTTGAGATTGGCCAGTCCTCCCTGGGCATTTACTGTCCAGCGGCGTACCTGGCCATCCAGGGCGGTTGCATAGAGGAATTGGTTGTTCGGGCTCATGACCAGACTGGTGATCGGTGCTCCGGTGAATACCTCTGTGCGATCGAAGTTCACACCCAAAGTATCGGGGACTGCTGTGCCTGTGGTGAAGGTCAGGCTATAGGGTAGAAATGAGCGACCTACCACATCCTTGACGCCATCGGTAATGCGCAGCGTGTACTGAGTATTAGCATCCAGCAGCACGGTAGGTTGAATCACAATCGTGTCATTTCCGCCGCTGGTGTTGGCCACACTCGTCACAGGTGCGTTGTCCCGAGTGCGGTAGAGCTGAATTTTACCGGGAGCCAAAGTCCGCCCATCGACCCCAATACCAACCCCCACAAGACTCAGGTCGCTGATGGTGATGGCGGCTCCTCGATTAACGTTGCTGGCGTTTGCCAGAGGAGAACTGACGACGCGGGGATGGGGCCCTGGTGCGATGGGAATAATTTCGACAAAATTAAGGCGGGTATCAATCCCGCCTTGAGCATTTAAGGTGAGTTTGCCATCGGCTACGGTAACGGTTGCGGTCGCCAGTTTGTAATTTTCGAGGGTACTGGGTCGGAAACCGGGAACCAGGGTTACCCCCTCCGCTTGAATTCGGTGGGTGGAAGTGAGTGCGCGATCGCCCACACTAACGGTCACACTATAACGACCGTTCGCCAGAGCATATTCCCAGGCTCCAGGCCGAGCTTCCCCTCCGGGTTGCATCCGAATTCCACTATCTAACCGTTGCTCAACGCCAGAGGTATTGCGATCGAATATACGATTGCGCATATCCAGTGGGGTATGAGTCCCTTGAATTACCCAGCCATAGCGCCGGGTAGTTGTAAATTTTTGCCCAGAATCGACGCGGTAGCCTTGAGGAGCAGGGGCTGTACTGGGTTGGAAGTTAATCCGAATCGGAGTGCCCTGGAAAAAGGAAAAGCTGGTGTAGTCAAGTTGACCGGGAAGCACGTTCACCAGGGTGGCGATCGCCTGTCCTTTAGCTCGTATCTGGGTGTTTGCTCCTTGACGGACCAGGGTTAGATCTGCAAAGGAGGTTACTTCCGGCACTCGATTAATCATCAACAGATCCTGGCCCCGTTTAAAGTCCAGGACTGTATTGGCCTGGTTGGGTAGGCGGCCGTTCGCTAACCAGAAGCGGTCAGCCCCTGCCCCCCCTCTTAAACGATTGCGTCCCAGACCACCCCACAAATTGTCCCGTCCCAACCCACCAACCAGAATGTCGTTCTGCCTAGCGTAGAGACGATCGCCTCCATCATCTCCATATAAAGTATTGCCCCCACGGCCTATACGCGCGTCGATAGTGTCGTTGCCAGCTTGCCCATAGGCAATGGTGCTCTGGCCGATGATCAGGCGATCGCTCCCTCCTCCGGCCAAAATACGAATATTACCGGACAGGTTTTGAGTATTGATGACATCGTTGCGGGCGGTTCCGCGAATAGTGCGTAGGCTACGAGAGCTATGGGTATGAATTAAGGCTTGGGCTGCGGGATCGACTGAAAGACTGGAGGAAACTTGAGCGGATTGAGGATACGGCTCAGAAAAGGGAGTTGGAGACAGCAGAGACGAGGTTGCAATGACGCCAGAAAAGGTTCCTGGCTGGGTTAAACCAAGGTTCTCAAGTGACATGACTTCTCCAGGGGATAAAAGTTTAGATAGTCTTGGAAGACAAGCGATCGCACCCCAAATAGTCTGAATAGGCGTGGATTGGTCAGTTCTTTCAAACAGCACGACGCCTGCCTGACGGAACTGCTACCCCATAAAGACGGTTTCTTAAAAATTTGTGCCTACGATAACCAGGCAAGCGCTATTCTAGTCCCCCTGTACGCTAGCAAGCTCTTCCATAAGGAGTATCGTTGTTCCTTTTGATCAGGTATCAAGTTTTACCCTGACGTGATGTGCAGTTTAAAGCTCGAAACAAAGGCCCTAAAGCTTTATTTTTCTTGCGCTTTTAGCCTAAGAAAAATAAACAGGACTTACGCAAGTCCACCACGTATAGAGCATTTGTGTTGTGGGTGGTGTGCGAAGTACACCACCCACAACACAAATGCGTAAGTCCAGATAAAGCTTTAGGGCCTCATGCGATATAGGAAAAAAAATCCCGAGTAACGGATGTTACTCGGGATTTTCCTAATTAGGCACTAACGCTAGATACCGCGTTGTGGGTTTTATACCGCCGCTGCCTGACGCTCTTTGGCTTCCTTGATAACCACCTCTGCCACGTTGTTGGGGCAGGGCGCGTAGTGGGAGAACTCCATGGAGAACTGACCACGACCGGACGTCATCGTCCGCAGGTCACCGATGTAACCGAACATTTCGCTCAAAGGTGCTTCCGCTTTGACTCGAACACCCATGGGGGTCTTGTCCTGGGAGCGGATCATGCCCCGGCGACGGTTGAGGTCACCGATGACATCACCCATGTAATCTTCAGGCGTGAACACGTCGATCTTCATGATCGGTTCCAGCAACTGAGGACCCGCCTTCGGTAGGGTTTGACGATAGGCAGCACGGGCAGCGATTTCGAAGGCGATCGCCGAAGAGTCCACAGGGTGGAAGCCACCATCGGTCAGAGTGACCTTCAGGTCTACGCAAGGATAACCTGCCAGTACACCCTTGACGATGCTGGCCTGGAAGCCTTTCTGAACCGCAGGCCAGTATTCCCGAGGTACGTTACCCCCAGTAACCTTAGACTCAAACTGGAAGCCTGTTCCGGCTTCGCCCGGTTCGATGACGTAGTCAATCTTGGCGTATTGACCCGATCCACCTGACTGCTTCTTGTGAACATAGGTATCAGAGAGGGTCTTGGTGACGGATTCACGGTAGGCCACTTGAGGCTTACCCACTTCCACTTCGATGCCGTGGGTACGCTTGAGGATGTCCACCTTAATATCCAGGTGCAGTTCACCCATCCCTTTGATGATGCACTCGCCACTTTCCTGATCAGTTTCGACGTGGAAGGAAGGATCTTCCTGCACCATCTTGCTGAGAGCCATACCCATCTTCTCGTTCTCGCCCTTCTTCTTAGGAGCAACGGCAACGGAGATAACGGGCTCGGGGAACACCATCGGTTCCAGGGTCGCAGGTTGCTTGGGATCGCAGAGGGTATGACCCGTCTGAACGTTCTTCATACCTACGATGGCAACAATGTCACCCGCCTGGGCTTCATCGATTTCGATCCGGTCATCGGCGTGCATTTCCACCAGACGGCCAATCCGCTCGGTCTTACCAGTAGCGGTATTGAGCACGTTGTCACCCTTCTTCAGGGTACCGGAGTAGATCCGGGTGAAGGTCAACGCACCGAAGCGGTCATCCATAATCTTGAATGCCAGAGCTCGCATGGGTTTGGCTGGATCAACTTCGGCAAATTTGCCGGTTTCGTTTCCTTCCAAATCCACTTCAGGTTGAGGATGCACTTCCGTGGGGTTGGGCAGGTAATCAACCACACCGTCGAGAACGAGCTGCACACCCTTGTTCTTGAAGGAGGAACCGCAGTAGGTGGGGAAGAAGGACAGGTTGATGGTGCCCTTACGGATACAGCTCTTGATTTCGTCGATAGAGAGTTCTTCCCCTTCCAGGTACTTCTCCATCAATTCATCGTCCTGCTCCACAGCCGTTTCGATCATCATCTCGCGATACTTCGCGACTTGATCGACCATATCGGCGGGAACTGCTTCGATGGTGTACTTCTCTGGGTCGCCAGAGTCATCCCAAATCCAAGCTTTCTCAGTCAGTACATCAACTACACCGGTGAAAGTGCTTTCCACCCCGATGGGCAGGGTCATCACCAGGGGCTTCGCTCCCAGGATGTCTTCCACCTGCTTCACCACGCGGTAGAAGTCAGCGCCCATCCGGTCAAGCTTGTTGACATAAATGATGCGGGCGACTTTGGAATCGTTGGCATAGCGCCAGTTGGTTTCGGACTGAGGCTCTACACCGCCCGAACCACAGAACACACCAACCCCACCATCCAGTACCTTCAGAGAGCGGTACACCTCAATGGTGAAGTCAACGTGACCGGGGGTGTCAATAATATTGAACTGGTGATCTTTCCAGAAGCAGGAGGTCGCCGCCGATTGAATCGTGATCCCCCGCTCTTGTTCCTGCACCATGAAGTCAGTGGTGGCCGCACCTTCGTGAACTTCACCGATTTTGTGGATTTTCCCGGTGAGCTTCAGAATCCGTTCGGTAGTGGTGGTCTTACCGGCGTCTACGTGCGCGAAGATACCAATGTTTCGATAGCGCGTGATGTCTTTCATAGTTGCTCTCTAGTTAGGTGCTGCTAACCGCGTGGTGATCACCTTCAAGGTTTACTCAGAGGGAATCGGCGCTGTCCTTCATAGCCAGCGCGGGCTGGGGCTAAACCACTCGGAGCATGAGAAAACCTCTGGATGCCTGTGGCGACAGTACCAATCTTTGAATAATTGTAAATCTTTTTGATGCCAAACGTCGATCAGGCTGCCCTCTATCGACCGGCAAAATCCCCCAAAAAATTGGGTGGATTCCCGCCCATCCAGCCTGCGATCGCCCTCTTCCTTCCCCTTCAAGGAGGCTCGAAAAGCTCTGAAAGCAATTAACTTTCGTGTGCAAAGCCTACGAAAACTAACATTTCAGTGACCCCCTGGACCTGGCTGATAATAGCCCAACAAATTGAGACCACACAGAAGAGCCTAGGGGAATTTGAGGTTATTTCCCTCCAGTCTAACGCTGGAATTAGGGATTTAGGGAGGCGATCGCCCTTTAGAGTGCCCACGGTTTTCTGAAAAGAACAGGGTTCGAGATCATAAATCGTGAATAAATCCACGCTGTTGAGGCCGGTTATCCACGGTTAGATATGACGTTTAACAAAGCCTTAGCAAGTTTCCCTGCGCTATCCTGGTAGTGTGTACTAACAACTATCCCCTAAAGCGGGAGGGCACCATTATCGTTACAAAACAACTGATCAACCGTCAAATTAGAGCTCCTCAAGTTCTGTTGATTGACCATGAAAATACAAACCACGGTTTGACAGATACCCGCGAAGCCTTGCGGATGGCAGGGGAGGCGGGTCTGGATCTAGTCGTGGTGGGCGAAGGCAAAGAAGTGCCAGTCGCGAAAATTTTGGATTACGGCAAGCTGCAATATCAGCAAAAGAAACGGCAGAAGCAGAGTGCTCGGCCTACCGTCAAAGAAGTACGGCTACGGCCCAATGTGGGTGAGTCTGACTACCACCTGCGGATTGAGCGAGCAATTGAGTGGCTGAGCAAGGGCGATTCTGTAAAGTTCCAGATTCGACTTCGGGGTCGGGAAAACCAGAACCGCGATCGCGCGGTCGATCTCCTCGACAAGATTGTCGCGGATATCGGCCAAGCTGGTAAGCTGCAATCCCTGGATAAACGTGCGCTAATTGTACAGCTCACGCCAGGTTAATTTCGGTGCGTTTAACGCACAAGATTAACGTGTAGAGCTGTGGGGGGCATTGGTTCGGAAATGCCCCCCTTTGCTCTTTGTAAGAATGCTCTACCATAAAGGGGAATTAGCCAAACGTCCCCACAAACCTATGGTCTTATTTGGATTCGGTAAAAAATTAAATCTACCGTCCCCGTCTGAAGCTCTACCTGGACGGGCAGAAGTAATGCCTGTAACCAATCGTCATTTTGTGAATGGGAATCCCATTCAGCCTCCGTTTCCGGCGGGTATGGAGACAGCGGTGTTTGGATTGGGATGTTTTTGGGGAGCTGAACGCCGCTTCTGGCAGCAACCCGGTGTTTATTCTACTGCTGTCGGTTATGCAGCTGGCTCTACGCCCAACCCAACCTATCGGGAAGTGTGCTCTGGGATGACCGGGCATAACGAAGTGGTGCTGGTCGTCTTTGACCCCCAGAAACTCAGCTATGCGGATTTACTAAAGGTCTTTTGGGAAAGTCACGACCCAACCCAGGGAATGCGCCAGGGTAATGATGTAGGAACCCAGTACCGTTCTGGCATTTACGTTTATTCTCCTGAGCAACGCAAGCTAGCCGAGGACTCACTTCAGCGCTATCAAGAGGTGTTGAAAGAGTCTGGCTATCCTGCGGTTACAACAGAAATTCTGGATGCTCCGGAGTTCTATTATGCAGAAGACTATCACCAGCAGTACCTGGCTAAGAATCCAGGGGGTTACTGCGGTCTAGGTGGAACGAGTGTTTGTTACCCAGCAACAGCGAACGCCTAGCTAAGTTAGCCTCAATCTTCTGGAAACGGCTCGTGCTTTATAGACACGGGCCGTTTCACTATAAGGCAGGGATTCTTATTTCTGGAGGTGAGATACAACCATCTGGAAGAAGCGTTACAAAGGCTAGAGCAGCATATCGCGTTAAATGCATCACGGGATGAAGGCTGAAAATGGACGTAAAACGCGGCTTGCAATGCCATTCTTAGCATCGCCAACAAAATAACCTGTCGTTCAATACAAGACCCTTAGCAACATCGTTGTTGCAGAAAGGATGTTGAAAGGGCGATCGCCTAAAACAAAAGCGTCTTGAGCTCTCTCAAAACGCTTGTGGAAATTGGCTTTTCTTGAAGCTGGTGACAGGATTTGAACCTGCGACCGGCTGATTACAAATCAGCTGCTCTACCAGCTGAGCTACACCAGCAACTGGCGTAAAACAATATAACATTGCTTTTAGGCATTTGTCAGGGGAAAGCGTAAAAAAAATTCTACTTTTGTGTGAAACCTCAGCATTGCTGAAGTTTCACACAAAAGTAGGAAGGGTCAAAGAGCATCGCGGTGAGTTTGGGCGAAAAGGGCAGCCTGAGTGCGATCGCGCAAATTTAACCGCGCCAGCAGATTTGTCACGTGGTTCTTCACGGTTCCTTCCGAAAGGTAAAGTGCCTCTGCAATCTCGCGATTGCTAGCTCCGGTGGCAATGAGTTTCAGAACTTCCCGTTCGCGGGGGGTTAGGTGCTGAAGCTCGGGGGGCGGGGGTGGGGTAGAGGGAGTATTGAGGTAGACCGTGAGTTTTGTCAGGATGCCGGGACTGAGTTGGGTGTACCCCTGGTGAGCGGCGCGGATAGCGTCAGCGAGGGTTTCGGAGGGGGTGTCTTTCAGCAGGTAGCCAACAGCCCCTTGGCGGAGGGCGGCCGTAACATAGTCATCGTCGTCGAAGGTCGTGAGAACGAGCACTTTGGAAGCTGGAGTCTGACGGCAGATAATCTCGGTCGCGGCAACGCCGTCCATCTCTGGCATGCGGATGTCCATCAGAACGACATCTGGATGGAGGGCTACAGCCTGCTGTACTGCCTTCTCGCCCGTATCTGCCTCCCCTACTACCTCAATGTCGGCTTCCATCTCCAGCAGTGTGCGTAGGCCCTGGCGAATCAGGTGCTGGTCATCCACAATCAACAGTCGAATCATGGCATTGCTTCAGGGGATGTGTTTTAGGAACGTGAAACCGATCGCCTTCTCCATGCCTGTAGCTGGATCAGGATAGCTCAGGGGGAATTTCAATCTCGATAGTAGTGCCCTGATAGGGAGCACTATGTACTCGGAATTGGCCTCCCAGGGTCGAAGCACGTTCGCGCATTCCTTGCAGACCAAAGCCTGTGGAGTTTTGTTGAGGATCGAAGCCACGGCCATCGTCGATGATGCGGAGGGTCAGCCCTGTGGGTAGGTTGTGCAGTTGAATCGTAACTTCGCTGGCATGAGCGTGTTTGACGATGTTGGTAAGGGCTTCTTGAATAATGCGGTAAAGACTGGTGCGGAGATCAGAGGGCAGGTTTTGAGAAAGGTGGATGGAATAGGTGGGAGCAATCCCTGTGTTTTTTTCAAAGTCTCGGGCGAGGGTGGCGATCGCCTCTTCCAACGACTGCCGTTGCAACGGATCTGTACGCATGGCTGCAACCGATTGACGCACATCCTGTAATGCAGTTGAGCCGAGTTGCTTCGCTTCTTTAAGGAATTGCTGAGCCTTTTCGGGTTGGCGAGGCCATAGTTTGAGAGCCGTTTCCAGTTGTAGATTGAGGGCCGTGAGGGAGTGGCCCAGGGAGTCGTGAATCTCACGCGCAATGCGGTTCCGTTCCTGAGACATCGCAAGGTTTTCGACGCGGAGGGCATAGT
The DNA here is from genome assembly GCF_014695575.1 of Leptolyngbya sp. FACHB-8. Taxonomy (GTDB): domain Bacteria; phylum Cyanobacteriota; class Cyanobacteriia; order Elainellales; family Elainellaceae; genus Vacuolonema. Next base: position 42,903 of record NZ_JACJOO010000052.1, read on the forward strand.
CACGCAGCTGGCGATTGGCATCCGCTAATCGCTGGCGACTGGCCCGCTCGGCCATTAAAGCATTGACGAGAAATAACACGAAGACCAGTGCGAGCCCAAAAGTGAGCAGAGAGTTCACGGCAAAGGCGCTGACAACGGGACGCAGGCGATCGCCCAACTCTGGTGAGGGAGCCCAATCTCGCAGCCGCAGCCGTAAGGCCGTCAGAGTAGCAAACATCCAGAAGGCGAGAAATGTTACGGTGATGCGCCCAGGCAAGCGATACATCAGGCAACTGCGAATCACCAGCACGATGTAGAGCACTGGAAATACTTGTAACCGTTGGCCGCTGCTGATGGTAGCCAGAGCCAGCCAGCCAAACTGCAGCAATGTATAGAGAATGGCGACTGGAAGTCGTATGGGCAACCGTAGACCCATAGCACCAAACCCCAGGATGCTGATGTATTGCATAACGGGGAAGGAAGGTGGCGGCGGCCCAAAATGGTGCGGTGGTGGCGGAGGTACTGGCAGAAATGTGTCGTTGAGGAGGGCGATCGCCAATAACCCCCATTCCAGATGTAGCAGAAATGGGAAGGGATGATTACGGGGGGTAATGGGACGCTCCACAGGTTATGAACCACGCGATATCCCTACAGTACCGTAGTCTCTGAGGAGCGCGATCATGACTAAAGTCACGGGTATACTCGTGACGTTTGCTTCAGGTAAGCACCTGCCCTATCTTCCTACGATAAAACTATCAAACGAATTCCTCACAGGAGATTGGTATGAATCGCAAATGGATGATGACGGCAGTGATGGGTGGTGTGTCAGCTCTGGCTTTGGCGATCGCTCCCTTAATGGCTGATGCTCAAACCCGGACGGCTCAAAACCAGACTCCGCCTGCCCAGGGCCAGGCTCAACCCGGTTCTAGAGGTAACGGCCCCGGCAGGGGAGGGATGATGCAGCCACCGTTTGAACTAACGGATGCCCAGAAAGAGCAGATGCAACAGATTCGCCGGGAAACCCGTGAGCAAATTGCCAATGTCTTTACCGCAGAGCAACGGCAGAATTTCCAGGAAGGCGTGGAGTCAGGGGAACCCTTCCCTATGGTGATTCAATCCCTGGGGCTGAGCGATGAGCAACATGAACAACTGCGCACCATCATGCAAAACAGCATGGAGCAGCGACGCAATGTGTTGACGGATGAGCAACGAGCTCAACTTCAGGAGCACGGCCCTGGGCGGGGTGGCCCACAGAGTGGTGGTTCGCAAGGGGGAGGGATGATGCCTCCTGGAGGCGGTAATGGCATGATGCCTCCTGGAGGTGGTCCTGGGGGAATGTAGTCGCATAAGTTAAACGGCTACTTCGGCTTATGTAACGCTTCAGAATCTAAAAAATTAGAAGTTGCAGTTCCCTGAAGAACTGCAACTTTTTATATTTACAGAACTGCCGCATCTCTGTTAAAAATGCTGGACTTGTGTAAGCCCTAATTTCAATAAAAACATACTGTTAAATCATTAGTGCGGACAGTTTTTCTGAAACCTTTGATTTTGCGCGCGCTTCGCGCGCGCAAAATCAAAGGTTTCAGAAAAACTGTCCAGAGTATTTTTAAATGACGCGAGAAGCGTTGCTATGGAGATGCTGTTCCAAACATTTGAATAGCCTTTGCCAAGTTGGCAGGGGTACCAATGTCTAAAAACCAGCCTGATTCAAACACGACGGCTTCAACCTGTAGCCCTGCTTGGATGCTCGCTTGAATGACATCCCCAATGGGAATTTCGATGTAATTGGGGAGGGTGGTTAGAGTTTGGATGGGGGTGTTGCCGACAAGGTCATACAAGCGTGCCTCAACGAAGGTGTTCAGGAACTCAGTAAAGGAAGCTTGCCAGAGGGCGATCGCCCACATATACCGCAGATGCGTAAACGACGACTTCTCATAAATTCCAAGAACTCGACCTGTTTCATCAAACTCGACAACTCCCACATTTTGAGGTTGATCCGTTGGGAAAAGGCCCAGCACTACATCGGCTCCCGTTTCCTGTGCCCGGACCAGCAACTGTCCATAGGCGTCGTCAGGGGCAAATAAAACGTCGGGAAAGCCAACCAGTACCGTCGCATCCTGCACGAAGGGATAGGCCTGGTTCAGACTAAAGGGCACCCCAAAGGGCACATGCACTGTGAGGTAGGCCAACCGTATTCCCAACGCACTTCCATCCCCTAGAAATGCTGGAATATCCCACTTGTCGGGACGTAGAATCATTAAGGCCAGTTCGGCTCCAGCCCGCTGCATCTTTTCGAGAAGATAGTGTGCGACGACGCGGGGCGATCGCCTTCCCTCTGCATCAGCAGGCCAAAACCCCAGGGGAAATAGCTCTTTGCTCATAGGCAATGGCCCTATTCGCGTCCCCTGCCCTGCCGCAGGAATTAACCCAATGAGACGTCGCGATGGTGGCATAACAGCAACGATGGTTTTGAGCGGGAACCTGAGGCTTCCGCTCAAAACCATAGCCTATTTGAAGAGTTGGGAGAGCTGCGTTTAGTGTTTGCCTTCTGTTTGCTACGCTGTGCCTTAAAAATCTGGCGGCGTAGGTGGAGGCACGGGCAGGGGTTCTCCCGGTTGGGGTGTTGTGGGTTCTGGTACGGGATCTGGGCTGGGGATGGGACTGGGCTCCGGTACGCGAGTGGGATCGGGGAATGGGATGGGGCTGGGTTCCGGAGAGGGTACACCCGTGCCAGGAGATGGGGTAGGACTGGGAAAAATCAACATGGCGATCACAGTTTGTTTGATGTTACTTAACGAAAATTTTTAAGAGAATGAATGCAATTTGCTTTATTAGCAACATTGTCGACAATAAAGTCGAAAACAAAATCACAAGAGTTTTTTTTGATAGATCTATGACGGCTTAAAGAAGCCATAGAACTCATACTTATAGTTACTTAATTAAGGGAGTTTAGAACTCTTGTTGATCTGTATTTAGAATAGTTCGGCCCAGAAAAAATATCTTCCTCCTAGCGACCTAATTCGCAGGAATTTTGGCGGGTAGAGGTTGCTAAAAACAATGAATTTTTTAGTGAGAGTCCTTCTAAAGGGGTAGGCGATCGCCCGTAATTCTAACCCTTAGATTTCTCTTTTCTAAAGCAGAATCAGACCCCTGGTAGAGCAGAGTTTTGATGAATATCTCTACCATTCAGTACAGACTATAAACTATGTGATTCATGCAGGACTACGATGTCATTATCATCGGTGCAGGGCATAACGGTCTTGTCTGTGCCGGATACCTGCTTAAGGCAGGGTATCGTGTTCTTCTATTAGAAAAGCGATCAATTCCGGGTGGCGCGGCGACGACGGAAGAGTCCTTGCCAGATGAAGCTCCTGGTTTTTATTTCAATCTCTGTGCGATCGATCATGAATTTATCCATCTGGGCCCAGTCGTTAACGAGTTAGAACTCGAAAAATATGGGCTGGAATATCTATTCTGTGATCCGGTTTTATTTTGCCCTCAACCCGATGGTAAATATTTTCTGGGTCATCGATCCATTGAAAAAACCTGTGCTGAAATTGCCCGTTATAATCAGCGCGATGCTGAAAAATACGGTGAATACATGGCCTTTTGGGATCAGTTAGTCCAGGCCATTACTCCCGTTTTCAATGCCCCGCCCAAGTCTGTGATTGACATCCTGGGAAACTATGGATTGCACAATATGCAGGACCTGTTGGGATTAGTGGGAGGTGTTGATAAGGCACTGGATTTGATTCGCACGATGCTCACCAGCCCCAAAGACTCGCTCAACGAGTGGTTTGATACGGAACTGGTGAAAGCACCCCTGGCCCGTCTTGCCTCTGAGCTAGGGGCGCCCCCTTCCCAGAAGACCATTGCTATCGGTGGCATGATGATGGGGTTGCGCCATAACCCCGGCATGGCTCGACCACGAGGTGGCACCGGTGCTTTGACCCGAGCTCTGGTAAATATGGTGCAAGATCATGGCGGCACTATTTTGTGCGATCAGCATGTGGAGCGGTTGTTGATCAACAACCAGGGGCATGTAGATGGAGTTCGCGTTGCCGGAGGCCAGGAGTACCGCGCTTCCAAGGCGGTGATTTCGAATATTGATGCCCAACGTTTATTTTTGGAATTGCTTGATCCTGAGGATGCTCGGGCGATCGCTCCCAAACTTTATGAACGGTTGGAACGGCGCATCGTCAACAACAACGACGCTATCCTCAAAATTGACTGTGCCCTATCAGAAGCTCCTCGCTTTGAAGCTTACGGCCATCGAGATGAATTCTTGATTGGTTCCGTCGTTATTGCTGATTCTCTCATGCAGGTGGAGGACGCCCATAGCCTGCCTGAGATGGGACGCATCCCCGATGCCGACCCTTCCATGTACGTTGTAGTGCCCACCATGCGCGATCCCAGCATGGCCCCTGAAGGCAAGCACACCTTGTGGATTGAGTTCTTCGCCCCCTACCAAATCCGTGACGCGGAAGGTACGGGGCACCAGGGCACCGGCTGGACAGATGAGCTGAAGAACCAAGTAGCCGATCGCGTCATGGACAAGTTGGCCCAATATGCTCCCAACGTCAAAGATGCGGTGATTGCACGACGAGTCGAGAGCCCGCCCGAGTTGAGCGATCGCCTTGGGGTCTATAAGGGTAACCACTACCATATCGACATGACGCTGGATCAGATGGTGTTCTTCCGCCCGTTGCCAGAGATTGCCAACTACAAGACCCCTATCGAAGGTCTCTACCTCACAGGGGCGGGCACTCACCCTGGGGGCTCGATTTCAGGATTACCAGGCCGTAACTGTGCTCGTGTGTTCCTGAATACCCAGCAGCCTATTACCCAAAACCTGAAGGAGGCAGGTAATTGGCTCAAGACACGGTTTGAGGCGATCGCCAAAATCCCCCATTCCCACTAAGCACGGGTTGAACGTTCCCAAAACGTTGTCATGCCTGCTTAAATTTCTCGGTTTATCCTGCCATACCATTACCCGGAGTTAGACCCAATGGAAACTCGCGAAGCCCGTCAAACCAATTCTTCTAATAACGTGCCTTACCCCAGTGTGCCGCCGTTAATCGACAGCCGCGAGACGGAATATCGGGGCAGCGGCATTACCAGCACTCTCGCTATCCTCGGTCACCCCATTCACCCTGTGATTGTGATTTTCCCGATTGGATTTCTGAGCGCTGCTGCTGGGTTTGATGTTGGCTATTGGTTCACCCAGGATCCCTTCTGGGCCAGAGCTGCTATCTGGTTGCTTGGGGCCGGAGTCCTAGCGGCCATTGCAGCAGCTGTCACCGGAATGTTCGACTTTATCCGCATTCCCCGCGCTCGCAAACGCCGTGCTGGTTGGGTTCACGTGGCATTGAACGTCGCTGCTCTCGTGTTATCTATTATCAACTGGTTCCTGCGTTTGGGTGATCCAGCTGGTTTTGTACTACCTTTTGGCCTCATCATCTCTCTGGTGGTTAGTGGGCTGCTAGTGGCAAGTGGTTGGTATGGTGGTGAGCTGATGTGGCGGCACAAGGTGGGCATCGTTGGCTCTGATGAAACCCAGGCTGGATTGCCCTAGCAAGTTGTCCTCGTCACGATACTTTGGCTGAGCGTTTACAGAAATGAGACCCCCCTTTGGCGATCGCCAAAGGGGGGTCTTCGTTCAAGAGCTCGTACAAATCAAAACCCAAAATCCAGCCTGGAAACCCGCCTCTGCCATGCTTTTACAGTGGATGTTGAACTTTATTTAATTCGTAATCCTTAGTGTAAAAAGCATTCCTACATCTTTTCAATATGAGATGTGTTTAATGTTCCACATCTAGCTTACAGCGCTTTTCAAACGCTTAAAATCTGCTTGTTTTTGTGAGAGCCTTGCTTCGCACGGCTCTCACAAAAACAACCGTGACTGATTCAATCGCAAAGCGCTGTAAGTAAAACGTAGAACATTAGATATACTTTAGTTGAATGAGTACTAAGGAGATTTCCAGATAAGAACTTCCCCATTATTTGGAAAAGGCGCGGCGAAGCCGCGCCTTTTCCAAATAATGGGGATATTGTTTCTCAGAAATCTCCTAAACACGCTCAAGAATTGGGCAAATGGTTTCATCTATGTGATTAGGAACGCCTTCCCAGCCAGATAACAAACCCTTCAACTCCTGCTTTAGAATTTGGAGTTGTTGAAGTTGCTGCTCAATTTCATCTAATTTATCGGTCAACTTCACTTTGATATGATCACAGGGCAAATCACCCTGATCGTGTACCTCTAAAAATTCTTTGATTTCCAGAAGCGTTAACCCGAGGTTTTGAGCCCGTTTGATGAAACGCAGACGACCAAAGACATCAGAGTTGAATAGGCGATAATTACCTTCAGTTCTGCCGTAGGTTTTGAGCAGACCCAATTCGTCGTAATAACGAATGGTTTTGATGGGCAAGCCGCTCTCTTTTGCGACAGCGCCGATGCGCTTGAGTTCTTCCTGAACGAGCATGATGGTAACCTCGTCAATTTAGATCGCTATGTTCAGTTCCGCAATGGTGAAACTGAACGGAAACTCTAACAGATTCATTCTAAAGGTTCCAGTGAACTGGAAGGTCAAGGGCAATTTGCTTCTGCTTGTCAACGGAAATTGCAAGACAAAGATGTGGAATCGCTGAAGGGCGTATTCCACATCCCATGACCATCCAATTTTGTGGCCTGCGCCCCTAACCTATTGGGTGTCTACCAGGTTTTGCAGATGGCGTTCTACTGCGGTGACAAAAGCCTGATCTTTCAGGGTATTTTCAGATAAACGATCTGCATCAATTGCAGCTTGAACTACATCTTCTGCCGTGATGCGGCCAGAATTTACACCTGCTTCTAAAGAAGCGTATCCAGGGATACCTTGTTCCGTCAACTGGCCTTGATAAGCGAGGGTTGCCACATTAAACGAAGATAGTTTCGTTTCAGCTTTAACAGGGGTAAAAGCTGTCATAGAGAGAGCCAATACCATGAGAGAGGCAGATATAAGACGTTTCATCATCAAAAGTTCCTTGGTATTACAGGTGAATGAGGGTTTCCTTATTCGTGTATCACGTACACGAATAAGGAGTGTTCAGTGAGCGTTAGTTATGTTCCACTAGGTTTTGCAAGTGGCGTTCAACTGCCGTGACAAATTCAGTGTCTTGTAGAGTGGTTTCGGTCAAACGGCCCGAATCAATCGCTGCTTGTACGACGTCTTCAGCGGTAATTGTGCCAGAGTTCACACCCGCTTCCAGAGAACCATAGCCAGGGATACCATTGTCGGTCAACCGCCCCTGATAGGCCAGGGTTGCCACATTGAAAGAGGAAAGCTTACTTTCAGCTTGAGCCGCAGGAGCAAATGCTGCCACAGAAAGCGCCAAAACCATCAAAGAAGAAGCAATACGTTTCATGATCAGAATGTTCCTTAGAGATTACAGGTAAATGAAGTGCGAATGACAATTTCAAACTCTGGCGATCGCTCCAACGCGAAGCAGATAAACCAGGTGCCGTGTGGAATGGGTATTTTATCTGTTCTATTCGGTAACAGAGCCCACTCCACGGCTTGGCTTAATGGCGATCGCCTAGTTTTGTTCCACCAGGTTTTGTAACTGGCGTTCAACGGCCGTTACAAAAGCGTCGTTTTGCAGGGTGGTTTCAGATAAACGGCCTGAGTCAATTGCGGCTTGAATTACATCCTCAGCCGTAATAGTGCCAGAGCTAACACTGGCTTCTAGAGAAGCGTAGCTGGGAATTCCGTTCTCCGTTAACCGCCCTTGATAAGCCAAGTTCGCCACATTAAATGAAGTGAGTTCGCGATCGCCGGAGGTTTCAGCGTTGGCAACTGGAGCGAACACCGCAACCGAAAGGGCTAGAACAGACAGGGAAGAAGCAATGCGTTTCATGGGTCACATCCTTAGGAAATGAAGGTGAATGATAGTTGAAGCGAATAAGAAACAATTTGGAAGTTGCTTGCGTTTGTGATGATTGCATTTGCAACTAAATACAGACTAACACCACATAATTGAAATTGCAACTACTTCTTTTGCAACTATTTTGATCTGGTTACTCGGTCATATCTCAGACGTGTGGATGAAGTGTGGTGAAACGGGCACGACGCGCCCGTTTCACCACATGGCGCTACCGGTTATTGGGACGGATATGGCCTGATCGAGCCTTCTGATTGAATGTCTTGAAGGCTTCTAGGGCGAGGGTTAACGCAGTTGTCTTAAGCTTAATTATCTTGGTATTAAAATAATTGATGTGAAAGTAATGGTTAAGAATCTCGACGTGAAGATATAATGGTCCCATGGAAAAGGAACGCGATCGCATTGATGACATCCTGGAGCAGTGGCATCAGGAGTCTCCCCAGCTTGATGTCTCCTCTTTGGCCGTGATCGGGCGTGTTCTTCGCATTGCCCGATTACTTGAAAAGCGCCGAGAACAGGTTTTGGCAGACTATGGTTTAAACGTCTGGTCCTTTGATATGTTGGCAACTTTGCGACGGCAGGGGCCACCCTATCAGCTCAAACCCACAGAGCTGTATGGTTTACTCATGCTCTCCTCGGGAGCCATGACAAATCGCATTGATCGCCTGGAGCAGGATGGTGTGGTGGTGCGTCTTCGAGATCCGGGCGATCGCCGCAGTGTCAGCGTTCAACTCACACAGAAGGGTATTGATTTAACGGATCGGGTGATGCCTGTCCTATTTGCTAAAGAGAAGCAAATGATGGAGCAGTTTAGCACAATGGAAGAACAAACCTTGGTGCAATTGCTGCGACAATTTCTGAAATCATTTGATGATCAAGAAACGTAATTTCAGCATTGGCCTGGGCTATTCACCAAAACTTCGGATAGGATTCTGAAGTCTTTAATCTTGTATTGTTATACCAAATCAACATGAAGCTGCACAGAATGAGAGTGACGGCGCGTACGCGCCGCCACTCTCATTCTGTGCAGCTTCATATAAAAACGGTATTACAGCGCTTTGCGCTTGAATCAGCCATAGTTGTTTTTGTGGGAGCCGTGCTTCGCGCGGCTCCCACAAAAACAACCAGATTTACAGCGCTTTTCAAACGCTGTAAATGGGTGAAGTGAAACAGGAAACTACAGTTTCCCGTTTCACTTCACCCATTCAAAAAATGTCTTAATTGTGTGTGTCCATCATGCACACGCAATTAAAGACGGGATACATCGCTTTAGGAGACGTTCACCCAGAACTCTGCTGTGATAATCTCACCGTTTCGGTTGAACTGTCCCCATAATTTGTACCGTCCTGGTTCAGGAAATTGGGTGTGAAACTGCACCTGGCCAGTCGTTTCATCAACTGCATGGGCGTGGATGTAATTGGCTCTAGTTAAGGGAGTAGATTGCCGTATGATGACCAAATGCCCACCTTCACCCAGGTAGGGTTGCAAGTCTGTCACTGGCTGACGATCCAGATCGCTCAGGTGGAAGGTCAGTGTCATATCTTGGCCTGCTGCCACTGTGTCCTCTGAAAGCTCTAGATGAACGTGGGTATTGGCAATTGTCTGGGTGCGATCGAAATGGATATCAGGTGGTGGTTGAACGTCTCCTGTAATCTCAGTGGTTAACACCGAAACCTGCTCTGGGTGTCCGCTAGGTTTGTAATCACTGAATAGAGTGTAGCCTCCAGCTTTGGGAAACCGTGCCTGCACTTCAAAGAGCCCATTACCCTGATACTGAGGATGTAAATGATTGAAAAATTGCAGATCGTTGCTGACGACAATCAGGTGCATTATTTTTTCCTGAAACGTGTCGAATTGGGCGATCGCCTCCCCTTTTCCATCCTGAATATGAATGCCTAAATTGATAGCCTGATTGGGAACAGGCGTATCCGTCATAATCAATTTTGCTTGAGCAACATCTTCCTCCACTGCATGGCTACTGTGAGCATTGGAGCTTGTTCCATGAGCATCTGAGTGTTGTTCTGTGGATGGTGTAGTTGCTGTTTGCTGCGTGTTTAATGACGAGCAGCTTTGAATCAGGGTGAGAGTTGCGACTGTAGCGATCGCGGTCAAAAAACGATTCATACGTACCTCCTACCAGTAACGGCTTGGATTGTGGAAATCATGTCTTTGTCAGGCTCGACATCAAGCCTGCATGGGTTGTAGCAATTGGGAAATTGTTGTTTTAGAAGGTTTCAGGCGATCGCTCTGGCACCGATGACATGACTCTAAACGCTACAGTTCACTGGAGAGTCAAGCTTTAACCACCCAGATCCTTTATCATCGTGACGAAGCACGGGTACGGTCTTAGACTTACGCATGGTTGTGTGGTGTGCGAGGTTCACCACACAACCATGCGTAAGTCCTAATTGAGTGGGGCGGCTTATGAATCTTAACGACGGTGGGGAGTAGAGGTGGTAATCTAAAGATTGCTTAACGAGTGAATTCGGTTCTAGTGGGGCTCAGCCACTAGAAGCAATGGGGAAAATTCGGTGCGAATCCGATGCTGTCCCGCAACTGTGATGGGCTTTTGACGCTCTAAGCCAGGATGCCCGCCGAACCTTTTATGCCTGTCAGCGTCCTGTCAACCAATCTGCGAGGTACAGAGCATGGTCAATACAGCTTCAGTCTGGAAACGTACACAACAAATTACGCTGTCTCTTCCTGTGCAAGCAAGTCTGCTTACCGGGTTGTGTATGTTAACCCTGTGGACGTTCTACTTCTCGACCTATCCTCCTGCCCACAATGCCGTCCACCAGACCCGCCACGATACGTTGGGCGTAGCGTGCCACTAGGGTTTGGCTGAAAAGTTGTTTTCTCGTGTGCGAAGGGCACGAAAGAATAGCCTTTCTAGCTAACTTTACGTCTAGGCTCATGGGTTGAATTTAGGAAGTCGCAGTTCTCTAAGAACTGCGACTTTTAAGGTTCGATCGCCTTTGGGCAGGCGACGCTCGCAACATAAATTCTGGTGCAGCACATGGGTCGGCTGAACGATAGCCTAACGATTCAGTTATCAAGCTTTCTGGCGTAGTTCTATGAGATTTGCTAAATATTTTGGATTGTTCCTGGTAGCCAATGCTGCCAGTCTATTGTGTTGGCTATGGAGCTCGTCAATCGCTGTATCCCAATCTACCCTACAGTTACAGACAACGCCGCCCCTAAATCAGGTCATTCCGGCAACGGAGCCCGTGCAATTGACGTTGCAGGCTATGAACGCCCAGCAACAACCGCTGACGGATGCTAAGATACAGCTCCGCTTGTTAGCCCCGGCGAAAACGCCCTGGCTATCATCTGATTTCCCCATTGTGGAAGGGACGACATTGTTGGATATGGAGGCGATCGCCCCATCGGGCACCCTCCAGTTTGAACAAACTCTACCCATTCGGGGTACTTATTATCTGGAGGCAAAGGTCACACCCCAACGCGCTGGGGATTTTGAACCCGTCGAGCAGACCCTGTCATTCTCAGTACCTGAAAATCCTGTAAAGTACCGCAACGTCGCTATTTTGGCGGCTATTTTACTGGTAGCAGGTTTGGGAAGCGGTTGGGTGCTAGGCGGTGATCAGTCTCTGCAAGATGGCGAGATGGCCCCTAGGCCTGTGCGTATGTTGTTGAGTGGGGGATGCGTGGTGGCGATCGCCATTCTGCTGGTGATCAACATCAGTGCGGAGCTGACAGAGCACCATGACCATGCCAGCACGGCTTCAGCTTCCATCCCTGCCACCCAAACATCTGAAGGAATTCAAGTGGAATTGTCGGGCGATACCCTGGCTATGGTCGGGCAACTCGCTCCCCAGACCGTGCAAGTTACCGATGCAACAACAAAAATCCCGCTTACTGATGTTGCCGTAAAAATCCAAATTAATTCTCTGGAGCACAATGAGCGGGTTTTCACATTTGAAGGTTTTCCGGATGCAACGGGTCAGTTGACGTGGCAACCACAATTTTTTGATGGCGCGCCTCACCAGGTGATCGCAACTGTCTTACCAGGCAACTTCTCTCGCTCTTTCCAACCGATTCAAGTTGCCCATGAAGTAGACGTTCATGGGGTTGCGCCACCTCTCTATATCCGTTTTATTACGTTGATTTATTTCACGGCTATCTTTGTTGCGGCTTTAATCGGAGGGCTATTTCTGCGTCGTCGACACAGTTCACAACCCTTCCACTCATCCGTTGTTTGATCCATTTTTGGCAAACTCTCAAGAAATTCAAAGCTTCTTTTATATAGCTACAGCCAGAAGCAGGAGTGGTGGCTTTGCGAGCACTCCTGCTTCTGTTTACTCAGTTTCATGCAGGGTAGATTGCCGCATAACGGGCAATTTTACCGTCAGGATGGCACCTTGATTCTCTCCCAAACTCTCTGCTTTAACGGTTCCCCCATGTAATTCCACAATTTGCCGCACGATCGCCAACCCTAACCCTAATCCACCATATTGGCGAGTCATCGAGCCGTCTTCCTGCCGAAAATACTCAAATGCGTATGGCAGGAATTGAGCATGAATCCCCTTTCCGGTATCAATCACCCGAATTTGCGCACAATCTTTAATTTGCTTGAGTTCAATGGTGACTTTTCCGCCATTAGGGGTGAACTTGACCGCATTCATCAGCAGGTTCCATAGAACCTGTTGTAAACGGGCTGCATCGCCAAAAACGGGGGCGATCGCTGAATCAGCATCAAACCTGATTTGTATAGTCTTCGCTTCCGCAGCTAATCGTACGCTTTCGATTGCAGCCGAAATGATAAAGGGTAAGCTCACGGAAGCTGCCCTTAACGACAACCGACCCCGCATGATGCGGGAAGTGTCAAGCAGGTCTTCGACCAGTTGTGATTGTAGTTTGGCGCTGCGCTCGATCGTTTTTAATGCCTCAATTTGCCGCTCTGGGTCGAGTTTGCCGCTTTGTAGTAGCTTCGTCCAGCCTAGAATTGGGCTCAGAGGCGATCGCAGCTCATGGGAAAGAATGGCTAGAAACTCATCTTTAAGGCGGCTAGCCGCTTCAGCAGCCTCCCGTGCAACCTTTTCCCGATGGAGGAGTTGTTCACGCTCCTGTTCAGCTCGTTTGCGATCGCTAACATCCTGGAAGACCGCAGCAGCCCGGTGACTGTCGCCATCACCAACCTTGAAGACATAGACATCGAACCAAGCCTTCAGGGGTTCTGCATATAACTCTCGGCGTTCGCTAACCCCCGTCTGAACGACCCTACCCAGAGTCTCCCACCAATGGGCTTCGTAGCTTGGATCAAGATCACGCAATCGTTTCCCAACAAAATTGAATCCGACGAGCCGCCGTGCTACAGGATTTGCCTCTACATAAAGCACATCAACTGGGCGATCGCTCTCGTCAAACACGACATCTGCCAGGAAATAGCCCTCGTCGATGGAATTGAATAGCATCCGGTACTTTGCTTCCGATTCCCGGAGAGCAGCTTCAGCTCGAAGGCATTCAATCTGATTCCAAATTCGTGCAGCTAACTCGCGCATCAATTCAATTTCGTCACAGCGCCAGTTGTGCGGCTCCCGATGATAGACGCCAAGCGTAAATTTCCACTCATTTTCGTGGAAAATTGGAACGTTAATGAATGAACCAATGTTCAAATCTGCAAAGCGTTCTGCGGCTGCAATGCGCGAGTCTGTTGTGACATCATGCACGACAATCGTTTGTCTGGCTTTCGCAGTCTGGTGAAATTCGTCCGTAACCAACTCTGGTAGGGAATAAATACCCGCTAAACCAGGGACGTCATCTTGGTGCCATTCGTCATAAACCACTGCTTTGTTGGCTTCAGTATTCATGTCAACGAAGGCACAAAATGAAATAGTGAGATAGCGATGGAGCTGTTCCCCCACGGCTTGAATAACATCCTTAACCTGGGTGGTCTCAACCAGGCTCTGACTTACCTGGGCAAGAAATTCAGCATTCAGTTCGACGCGCTTGAACTCGGTAATGTCTTGAATCAGGGCGGCGGTGCGAAGGGGTTGCCCGGCCGCATTGCGAATAATCGTACCCGTTACCAGCACCCACACGATACGGCCATCTTTACGAACGTAGCGTTTCTCCGCCTGGTAATCACTAGCCTTGCCTTCCAGTAAGTTTTTGTAACGTTGGTGATCGCGATCGCGATCTTCAGGGTGGTTCAAGTCATCCACAGTAAGCGCTAGCAATTCAGCCTCGCTGTAACCTGTGATCGCGCATAGGGCGGCATCCACCCGCAGGAAGCGACGGGTTATGGCATCTGCTTGAGCCTTGCCGACACTATTAACATTGAAGATGGCCCGAAAGTCTTCCTCCCGTTCGCGCAAGAGTGCCTCTGCCTGCTGTTGTTCATGCTGTGCTTGCTTTGCCCGCAATACTCGCTGCACACACGGAACTAACCGTTCTAAACGATGCTTCAGGATAAACCCTGCAGCGCCGGCTTCCAGTGCGTCGATGGCTGTTGATTCGCTGACCCGATCTGTGACAAAGATCAGTGGAGTTTCAGGGCAACTATGACGGGCAATTTCTAATGTAGAACCACCCTCTAAATCGGGTAATTCATGATTTGCTAAAATTAAGTCGAACTCATCTGTTTTTAACGCATTAATAAACTCAGTATGAGTGTTTACCCACAACAGCTTATAGTTCAATTCGCTTGCTGTTAACGTGGCTTTTACCACTTCTGCATCAGCTAAATTAACTTCAAGTAGAAGAATGTGAAAGGCAGACATTTTACTATTCTGTCAATTTAAAGCGGTACAGTTTTCGTACCTTTAGAAATGCTTATCATGTTCCCCAGGTGATCAATAGAATCTTTGGATTGACATTGCAGTAGGAAACCCATCAAGCATAACGTTGCACTGACAAATGAGGAAACCTATCAATCTGAAGAAAAGCTTCAGATTAAAGAGTATTTCTAAATAGCGGTATGAAATAATATGGGGCCATTGGTCCTCACACCATTTCATCACGCTATTTAAAAACGGAATTAACTTAGCTCCTTCCCAGATCTAAGGTCGGGGTTGTAAATTGGCTGAACCGCCCTATTATTGGAGGCTTCAAACATGGATCAGTACTATAAGCCGGAGCATCTTGCTCAGTTCGCTCAGGTGGGCGAAGGAAATCCAGAGCTGGCTAAAAAGTTCTTTGATTACTATGGTGCTGTATTCGCTGAAGGAGCCTTATCAGTACGTGAAAAAGCATTGATTGCGCTGGCCGTTTCCCACACAGTGCAATGCCCCTATTGCATTGATGCTTACAGCAAAGAATGTCTTCAGCAGGGCGCTGATCTTGA
Organism: Leptolyngbya sp. FACHB-8; assembly: GCF_014695575.1. GTDB lineage: Bacteria > Cyanobacteriota > Cyanobacteriia > Elainellales > Elainellaceae > Vacuolonema. The sequence goes on from NZ_JACJOO010000052.1 coordinate 58,105, forward strand.
ACAGATGACAGAGGCATTACATGTAGCAACCGCCATTAGAGGGGGGGCTTCCCTCGTTCATGGAATGCAAATGCTAGACCATGTGAAACAGTTAGCTATGTAATTAGAGCGCGTTCTAAATCCTGCTGAAAGGGCTTTTTATGCGTGAAGCGCACGGAAAAACGCCTTTGAAGCAGGCTTAGGCATTTCTAGACGCAGTTGCGCAACCGTAGTATGAGGGTTGGTGCAGCGCAAATGCCGCACCGCTCATATTCCGGTTATTGAACTGAATTGATACTAAGGTGGAAAATTTTTGTAATGCCTGAGCTCACGCAACCCGCCTCGTTCTCGGCCCATGTAGAAGTAGACCTCACCACAGAAGCCGCAGGGCCAAAGCCGACGACATCGCTCCATCGCAGGCAAGCGCCATTGGCTGACCCCCATCATCAGCTTCAAACCCTGGCAGCCCTGGATTTGTCTCATACACCCCATGGAGGGAATTTTGGGCAGGCGATCGCCCAAGCCGGTTGGACAGCTCTATCCCCTGCCAAACTCGAGATTTTTCAAATTAATGTAGGCAAGCTCTGCAACATGACCTGCCGCCACTGCCATGTAGATGCTGGCCCTGACCGCACCCAGGAGAACATGGATCGCGAGACAATCGACGCCTGCTTACGGGCTCTCGATCAAACCGAAGCCCATACCGTAGACATTACAGGAGGAGCCCCAGAATTAAATCCGCACTTTCGCTATCTAGTTGAGGAGTGTGTTAATCGAGGCAAGCATGTGATCGATCGCTGTAACCTCACGGTGCTGTTGCTACCGCGCATGCAAGATTTACCGCAATGGCTGGCTGATCAGGGTGTTGAGGTTGTTTGTTCCTTGCCGCACTACCGAAGACTAAACACCGATAACCAACGAGGGTCAGGCACCTTCGAGAAATCTATCGGAGCCTTGCGTCGTTTAAATGAAGTGGGGTATGGCAAGGGAGATCCGAAGCGGAGGCTGACGCTCATGTCCAATCCGGTCGGTGCCTTTTTGGCGAGCAGTCAGGCCAAGATGGAGCAGGAATGGAAAACGGGATTAATGCAGCATCAAGGGGTCAGTTTCGATCGCCTGATTACACTCAACAATATGCCCATTTCACGCTATTTGGAATGGCTGGAGCAATCTGGCAATCTCCAACGGTATATGGAATTGCTGGTCAACTCATTCAACCCAACAACCATTTCTGGTTTGATGTGCCGCAATACGCTGTCTATCTCATGGGATGGGCGATTGTATGATTGTGACTTCAACCAGATGCTGGAGTTAGAGATCCATTCACCGCATCAACAGCGCCCTCACATTCGGGATTTCAATGCTCAATGGCTTACGCAACGAAACATTGTAATAAATCGTCATTGCTTCGGCTGTACCGCTGGGGCTGGTAGTTCTTGTGGTGGGGCAATTGATGCCTAGAAGGTCTTTGCGGAGTTGATTTTCTGTGCGTTATGCCTACTCGCATCTTGCACATTTCTAAAACCAAACTCTAGTGGCCCTATTTTTTGTGCATGGAGCGCACGAAAAATAGAGCTACTAGAGTATATGCAAGATCTGAACTCATCAAGAATTAGCTCTGCTTCATTAGGAATAAGGAGAAAAATTGCTCTAAACAAATGGGTTGATTAAAGCTACCTATTTAGTGAGTTACTACACGTTTCCAAAGGGCGATGAAATATATACTAGGTTCTTTATTCTAAGGAGTAGTGTTACTAGAATTTTTGTGCCGAGGTACGTGTGGACCGCGATCAGCTCAGTCAGCAGGTAGGAACCCTAAGCGAGCGGGTTAGACGGCTGTTGCATCAGGCTTATTCGAGTCTGTTGCAACAGCCTGAACCGCAGCAAGTATCGTTCTTTCCGGGCATCTTAGAAGAGCTGGGAAACTCGATGGAAGAGTTGCAAGTATCCCAGGAGTTTTTGCATCAACAAAATGAAGAATTGGCTGCAGCTTATGAAGCGTTGGCAGCGGAACAACGGCGTTATCAGGAATTGTTTGAGTTTGCCCCCGATGGTTATTTAATAACCGATACTGAAGGTAAAATTCAGGAAGCAAATCGGGCCGCTAGTACGTTACTCAATGTGCCGCAGAAATATCTGGTGGGGAAACCTCTGGCTATCTATGTCCCGGAAAAAGAGCGCCAGGATTTTCGTAGCCAGCTAGCCCAAATGCCCCAGGTTGAGCGGTTGCAGGAATGGACTGTGTGCTTACAGCCGCGTCACAAACACCCCTTTCATGCTGCTTTAACGGTCACAACAGTTTTTGATTCTCGGGGCAATGTTGTCTCTCTGCGCTGGCTGGTGCGCGACATTAGCGATCGCAAACAGTTGGAAGAGGCCGAGTTGCGTGCGGCCTTAGCAGAGATGACAAACCAGGCATTGGAAAATGAAATTGCCCAGCGCAAACTACTAGAAGGAGAGTTGCGACGACAGGCAGAAGCCCTGACCGAGGCGAACAACTTGAAGGATGAATTCCTGGCAATTGTTTCCCATGAATTGCGATCGCCTCTCAATGCCATTCTGGGCTTTTCCCAAATGCTTCGTACGCGTCGGTTTGACGAGGCGATGTCCTGTCGCGCCCTCGAAACCATTGAGCGCAATGCCCGAGCTCAGGCGCAACTGGTAGAAGACTTGTTGGACATTTCGCGTATTGTACGAGGCAAATTGACCCTTAGTGTTCAGCCTGTCAATTTGGTTGATGTAGTTGAGGCGGTCATTGACTCGGTAAAACTGGCAGCTACCGCTAAGGGAATTGATATTCAATCGGAATTGGATGAGTCTGCCATGGTGTCTGGGGATGGCGATCGCCTACAACAGGTGCTCTGGCATCTGCTGACGAACGCCATCAAATTCACCCCCAGAGCCGGGCGGATTGATGTTCGATTAAAGCGAGAGGCTTCCTCTGCCGTTATGGAGGTTAGCGATACTGGGCAAGGCATTCATCCCGACTTTTTACCCTATGTATTTGAGCGTTTTCGCCAGGAGGAACAGGCAAAAACGCGGCACCACGGAGGTTTGGGGATCGGCTTGTCTATTGTGCGGCAACTAGTGGAACTGCATGGGGGAACGGTTCAGGTCTACAGTCCTGGGGAAGGGCAAGGTACAACATTTACGATTCGGTTACCGTTGATGAGGGCTACCTCTGAGCATGAGGAGCCGCAATGGCCGATCCCTGAAGACTTTTCGGATGAGGATGCTCAGACAAGTTTGAAGAATGTGTCTGTACTTGTGGTAGATGATGAAACGGATGACCGTGAACTGCTAAAGATTGTATTGGAATGCGCGGGCGCTCACGTCAAAGCCGTTGGCTCCGTTGATGAAGCGCTGCAAGCAATCCATCAGTCACAACCCGATGTGCTTGTTAGTGATGTGCGAATGCCCGATCAGGATGGTTACAGCCTGATTCGCCAGCTTCGCTCTATTCCCATTGAGCAAATTCGCCAGATTCCCGCGATCGCCCTCACCGCTTATTCTCCTGACGAAAACTCCAGAAAGGCAATGACGGAAGGGTATCAGCTTTATCTGCCAAAACCCATTGAACCGGATGCTTTAGTGGCGGCGATCGCCAGCCAACTGAACGCGGGCGCTTTTATGCATCCTCTCGAGACTGAAGAATAGAGTCAGAGCTTGTACCTCTCTAAAAGTCAGGATCATTGTTTTCGTTACTTCGCAGTGAAAAACAATGATCCTGACTTTTAGAAAGCATTAGTTCGGACAGTTTTTCTGAAACCCTTGATTTTGCGTGCGCGAAGCGCACGCAAAATCAAGGGTTTCAGAAAAACTGTCCAGAGTATTGAGAAAGGTTATACGGTCAAAAATTGTTCAATGGTCGTGGCCAACTGTTTGAGCTTGACCGGCTTACTGAGATAGTCATTGGCTCCTGCTGCCAGACAGCGATCGCGATCGCCTGTCATCGCTAAAGCTGTTAGAGCAATGATGGGGATGTTGCCCAAACCTGGCAGATGGCGAATTTGCCGAATCGCTTCTATCCCATCCATACCCGGCATCTGAATATCCATCAGAATCAGATCGGGGTGCTCAGATTGGGTGAGGGCGATCGCCTCCTGTCCATTGTGGGCTACCAGCAGGCGATTGCCTTTCACTTCCAGATAACCCGCAACGGTCACAATGTTGTCCTCGTTGTTCTCCACTAACAGAATTAAGGGGGATTTTGCCCCGACCTGTGGCCTGGGATCGAGCGCAGCGACATCCCGGTCTTGTATTTCAGATAGGCATGGTTGAGTCATCACACCGGGAAGATCGATGGTAAAGCAACTTCCGACCCCGACTTCACTGGTGAGCCCTACTTTTCCACCATGAAGTTCGACCAGCCGTTTTACCAGAGCCAAACCTAAGCCTGTTCCCTCATATTCCCGATTTAACGCACTGTCAATTTGGACGAATGGCTGAAATAGGGTTGGGATGTCCTCAGCGGCAATTCCAATGCCGGTATCAGAGACTGCAAACCGCAGCCAGTTTTTCTCTACGTCTCCTACTTCCAGGGAGGTTAGTAACGTCACCTCTACAGAAACCTGCCCTCCCTTAGGCGTAAATTTGACAGCGTTGTTAAGCAGATTGACCAAAACCTGCCGAATTCGTCGTTCATCCACGAAGAGATCAGGGAGGGAAGACGGTAATTTTAGCTCAAGCTGGAGTTGTTTTTTGAGGGCTTGTTGCTTGACGAAGTCCAAACTAACCTGGCACAGCGTTGCAACATCGCAGGTTGCATAGTCCAGATCGATCTGTCCAGCTTCAACCCTTGCCAGATCTAGAATATCGTTGATGAGCGATAGCAAATGAAAGCCTGTGCGCTCGATAGTTTGTAAGGCTTTCATTTGTTGCTCATTGATGCTGCCGAAAATCTGCTCCTGTAACCCTTCCGACATGCCAAGGATGGCGTTGAGGGGGGTGCGCAGTTCATGACTCATGTTGGCAAGAAATTCATCCTTCAGGCGAGTGGCATGGGCCAACTCCTGGTTTGAAATGGCCAGTTGCTCATTGCGCTCAGTGAGTTGCTGTTGAATGTGTTTGAGGCGGGTAATGTCTTGAGCCGTGCCGATTATTTGTTGCACTCGACCCTCTGCATCCCGCTTAAAAACGGTATCGCGACCGTAGAGCCAGCACCACTCTCCGGTGGCCTGTCTCATTCGGTATTCGAATTCGATGATTTCATTGTTTTGAGAGTTGCGGATGTATGCCTGATGCTCAGGGAGACGAGCTAAATCGTCTGGGTGCATGAGCGTTTGCAGGAACGTTGAACCCATGGCCTGAATCTCATCGGGCGTGTAGCCCATAACAGCTGCAACCTCTCGGTTTGAATAAAGATTGCGCTGTTGCTCAAGATCGAACACATAGAGGATGTTCGGTGATGCATCGGCAATTTGCTGAATAAAGTGCTGACTCTCCTGGAGTGCTAGTTCAGCCTGTTTACGAGCGCTAATATCCCGAACAATTATCAACGCCTCATTCGCGTTAATCCCAACAATCCGCACTTCTTCATACACGGGACCTGTGCCACCCTGAACCTGATGCTCATAAATCTGAAGTGTTTTGGTGGCGATCGCCTGTTCAATTCGAATGAGTTGTTGTTGCAGGAGTTCCGGGGGAAGTAGCTCTGAGAGATGGTTGAGAGTGGAGAAATTCTCGTCGGTCTGATTGTGAGGTCGAATGCGATCCAGGCAAGTACCATCCCGTGTTACCCGCAAGAGTAAATCCGGAATCGCTTCGATAATGGCGCGAATCTGTGCCTCACTGGTGCGGAGTTCGGCCGTTCGTTCGGCAACCCTCCGTTCCAGTGATTGATTGAGTTCTTGTAGAGAACGTTCAGCTTGCTTCCGTTGGGTAATCTCTTCGGAAAAGACGATGATGCCACCGATTTCCCCAGTGTCTATGTACCAGGGCCGCACTTCCCACCGTGTCCACTGTGGGGTGCCATCGGCTCCCATAAAAAAATCTTCATCTCGTTTCTCGATCGCCCCGGCCAAACACCGTTGATGAGCCTGTCTCCAACGATCTGGAACGCTGGGAAGCACGTCATAATGCGATCGCCCAATAAACGATTCGATAGTCCCGGGATGATAATTATCAACCCAGCGTTGGCTCATCATGACATAACGCATCTCCCGATCAAACATGGCAATGCCGACAGGAGAATTCTTAATCAGCAGTCGCAGCCTTTCTTCACTGGCCTGTAGAGCTAGCGCCGCTTGTTTGCGTTCACTCTCTGCCTGTTTGCGATTGCTAATATCCTCAAACGTGCTAACGCTTGAAACGATGTTTCCCGCTTGATCCAGAATGGGAGCTGCACTCACAGAAAAGGTGGTAATCGTGCCATCTTCTCGGCGGTAATACATCTCCTCCGCTTTGACGGCGTTGCCTAGTAGAGCCCGGGCGATCGGGTACTCTTCCGGTTGGTATGGCTGCCCGTTGGGATGAACCCCGCCGTATTGAATGGATTCCTGGTCGGTATCTGAAGGGAGCAGGGGATGGTGCAACAAACGTATCGCTTCTTCGTTGTGAAACAGGAGCTTTCCAGAAGGTGCTTCTGCGATCGATACTCCCACAGGCATCTGTTGAAGCACCTGTTCTAATCGATGGCGCTCTGACTCTAATTGTTGTAGAAGGTTTTCCACTTCCTTATGGGCAGCTCGTTCTTGTTGTAAAAGCCGCGTGCGATCTGCCTCAGCTCGTTTACTCTCTTGTAAACTGGCACTCAGCAGATTAATAATCAACCCCACACCAATAACGAGAATTAACCGGAGAAAGTCGTCAACGTTTGAGATGGAGATCTGACCAATGGGCGGAATGAAGTAATAGTTGAGTGCCAATGCAGAGAGCACAATGGTGACAATTCCGGGCCACCTGCCGCCATACCAGGTACTAATGGCGATCGCAATGTAGAAAAAAGCCCCCATTGTGCGAGCGATAAGGGCTGCTTGCCAAAGGCTGAGGAGAAGGGCAATTGCTGTTAGGGCGATCGCCACACCATAAGATAAAAATCGCCGACCCATACTTATCGCTATTGCATAGTGAGTCTTAGTGTGCCCTTTTAGGCAAGTCACCTAACCGATTATTCGCTGAAGCAAAGCAAATTCTTAGCTCTGAAGCTCACAATTTAAGAAGGACTAACGAACCAATAATTTTGCTGACGATTACGCCTTTCAGTCTCTCGTTCTAATCAACATGATGACTGACAGATTGATGATTTTGGCACGAGTAGACGGGGCGAACTCCGTTGTACAGTGACACATTATTTTCCATCAACGACAGTAATCTGTCACCGATGACAAATAATGTGTCACTGTACAGTACATGAATGGACACAACAGGACTCGAACCTGTGACCCCTACCATGTCAAGGTAGTGCTCTAACCAACTGAGCTATGCGTCCGCGCAATTTGCTTTGCGATTTCATATCGTAGCATGGAGGTGTCAGGTTTGCTAGAAGATTTGAGAAATTTCTGAAGATTTTTTAGGCGAAGAGGGCGGAAGGCTTTGACTTATCATCGGTATGGCTTGTGTCTTTAGGGCGTGTGGTTGGTGAAATCCGACGCACGATATTGAGGGGAGTTCAGGACGGGGTATGCCGATCGCACTTTTTTGGGGGGAGGACGAGTATTCGATGCAGCGTGCGATCGCTGACCTGCGCGATCGCACGCTCGACCCCGATTGGGCCAGCTTCAACTTCGACAAAATTGGCCCTGAGCAGAGCGATGGTGTAATGAATGCCCTGAATCAGGCCATGACGCCGCCCTTTGGGATGGGCCAACGGCTGGTGTGGCTGGTCGATACCACCGTCTGCCAACGCTGCTCTGAAGATGTGCTGTCAGAGATGGAGCGTACCCTGCCGATGATCCCCGAAAGCACCGTGCTGCTGCTTACCATGACCAACAAGCCTGATGGCCGCATCCGCTCCACCAAGCTGATGCAAAAACACGCTGATATCCGCGAGTTTGCTGCTATTCCCCCCTGGAAGACGGATTTGCTGGAGAAAAAGGTGAAGCAGGTCGCCCAGGAGTTAGACGTGAAGCTAACAGCTAAAGCCATGGAACTGCTAGCAGAATCTGTCGGCAATGACACGCGGCAACTCTATACCGAGTTAGAAAAGCTGAGCCTGTTTGCCGACTCTAAAAGCAAGCCCATTGACGAGGATGCTGTAACAACTCTGGTGACGGCCACCACCCAGAACAGTCTGCAACTGGCAGCCGCTATTCGCCAGGGGGAGACGGGGAGGGCGATCGCTCTCGTATCGGACCTCTTCAGCCGCAATGAACCCGCTCTTCGCATTGTCGCCACCCTTGTTGGGCAATTCCGTACCTGGCTCTGGATCAAGCTGATGATAGAGTCGGGCGAGCGGGATGAAAAGGTGATTGCCAAAGCTGCTGACATCGCTAACCCTAAACGTATTTATTTCCTTCAACAGGATGTGCGTCCTCTCTCCTTACAAAGCCTGCGGCAAACGCTCCCCATTCTGCTGGATTTGGAGATGGGTTTGAAGCAGGGAGCTGATGAAGTGATGTGGATGCAGAGTAAGGTAATTGAATTGTGTCAGTTGTTTCAGCGTAAATAAGTGTGTATGGGAATGCGATCGCATTCCCATACACACCCGGATGCTAAACTCACTTCAAATCAGTAGTCTCTTCCCATTTGACCATGTTGACCAACGATCACGTTGATAGTGCAGACGCTGCCCGTGTTCGGGTATTAAGTGAAGCTCTTCCCTACATCCAGGAGTTTGCCGGGCGCACAGTGGTGGTGAAGTACGGCGGGGCTGCCATGAAAGACAGTAGCCTGAAGGAAAAAGTCATTCGTGACATTGTGTTTTTGTCTTGTGTTGGGTTGCGGCCTGTTGTGGTGCATGGGGGCGGCCCTGAAATCAACACCTGGCTTGAAAAGTTAGGGATTGAGCCGCAGTTTAGAAATGGATTGCGCGTGACCGATGCCGCCACGATGGATGTGGTGGAAATGGTGCTGGTCGGACGGGTCAATAAGGAATTGGTCGCGCTGGTAAATCAGGCAGGAGGGAAAGCTGTCGGCTTGTGTGGTAAGGATGCCAACCTGATCAAAGCGCGTCCGCAGGGTGCGGTGGATATTGGCTTTGTCGGGGAAGTGCAGAATACGGACATCAAGATTCTGGAATCCCTTGTCAATAATGGTTACATCCCTATTGTTTCCAGCGTCGCAGCGGATGACTCCGGGCAAGCCTATAACATCAATGCCGACACCGTAGCTGGGGAACTGGCTGCTGCCCTGGGGGCTGAAAAGCTCATTCTGATGACCGATACTTCTGGGGTTTTGCGGGATTACAAAGACATTTCTACCCTGATTCCTAAACTGGATATTCAAGAGGCTCGCCAGTTGATTGAGGAGGGCGTTGTGGGGGGCGGTATGATTCCCAAGGTGAATTGTTGTGTGCGATCGCTCGCCCAAGGTGTAAAAGCGGCTCACATTATCGATGGGCGCTTACCTCATTCCTTGCTACTGGAAATTTTCACCGATGCTGGGATCGGCACCATGCTGGTGGCGTCGGGATATACGGGGGGGCGGCGATAGAGAATCGTTGCCCTGTGATGGAAGCAACGCTTCCATCACAGGGCGATAGTTATTCGTCGATGCGGTACCGGATGAGCTTGCGGATGTCGCCAAGCGGGAGATTGAGTTCCTGGGCGATCGCTTGTTCAATATCAGCAAACTCAGCAACCGGAAACTTAAATTCCATCTCCTCTAGAGGCGAGCCAACAGTGCGAATGCTCACCTCGGTAATTTGAGTTTTCCGATTCACTTCTGCGTCTATCGACACAATGGTAAGGGAAAGCGCCAGGTTGACCTGATGCTGTCCTTCAGCCTCCAGGAGTGTGCCTGCAGGTGACGTTTGGCTGAGGACGCGGTCAATCATCCAACCGGTTACTAACCAAAATGCCAAGCCGACAGAAGGTAGTAGAAGCCCTATCCAGGTTAAGGTGAGTACGTTGGAAAGCTTGCGAGGCGGCATAGCCCATCAGCACAATTTAAGGATTATTGGGTATTGTAGTTGCTGCTGGCTTGCCCTGGAGTATGCGGCTGTAGCAGATAAACTGCCATGAAAATTTTGTTGGTTGAAGACGATCCGATTCAGCTCGAACCGCTGAAGACTGCGCTCATCAAATCGGGGCATGGGGTGGACGCTGTACAGGATGGCGAGACCGCTCAATGGCTAATTCAACAACGCCAGTACGACCTGCTGATTTTGGACTGGATGTTGCCTCAGGTGAGTGGTATTCAGCTCTGTCAGCACTATCGTCAGTTAGGCAAAAGTTCTCCTGTCCTGTTCTTGACGGCTAAAGATGCGCTGCAAGACAAAATCACTGGGCTGGATGTAGGAGCGGATGACTACCTGGTGAAGCCCATTAATGTGATGGAACTGCTAGCGCGGGTGCGGGCATTGGGACGGCGATCGCCCCTCTGGCAAGGCGACAGCCTTACCCTTGATGATCTGGAATTGCACCTCACCACGCTGACCATCACACGTCAAGGCCAAGAGGTTCAGCTCTCTGGACGTGAATTTCAACTGATGGAATACCTGATGCGTCATCCGCGCCAGGTCGTTTCCCGTGACCAGATTGAACAAGCGCTCTGGGAATGGGACATGGAACCTGAAAGCAAAGCCGTCACCATTTTGATTCACCGCCTACGGCAACGCCTCCAGGCGGTTGGGGCGGAGCATTGGCTACAGACGGTGTATGGGATGGGATATTCTTTGGGCCAATGAAGGGCGAAGTGGCTGGCTAGAGAATAGGTGAATCGAGGCAGGTTTGTTAACAACTCAGCTCCAATGTTCAATCGCAGTCGCAGTAATTTAGCCACCGGATTTACCCTTTCCATGGGGAGTATTTTGGTGGTTTTTGCGGCGATTTTGTATTTGCGGGAGGCGCGCGATCGCCTGCAAACGTTCGACCAACTGCTCTATAGCACCAGCCGCATTATGGTTGCAGGCGTTGAGGATTATATCTACAACGGTAAAGAGCGGACCGATCTGGAGAATGTGCCTGTCCTGGGTAGCGATACATTGCCCTTAAGCAGCAATCTGTTTTTTGCTCGTTGGTATACCCCTGAGAAGCAGTTGCTTCAGTTTATGGGAGAGATACCGCCTTCCAAGCTAAGCACGCCTTTGGGGATGCAAACATTGATCGTGAAAGACTCTTTGACGGCAACACCCCTTCGTCTGCGACAACTGACGCTGCCGGTTTACCAAGATGAACGCGTGATTGGATATTTGCAAATTGCGGCAGATCTGAAGCCTGTGGAAGAGCCATTGCGACAACTGCGGGGGTTTTTGGTAGTGGGAGTGCCTTTGGCGTTAGGGGCGATCGCTCTCACAGGTTGGGTGCTGGGTGGCAGAGCAATGCAGCCTATCCGGCAATCCTACGAGCAATTGCAGCAGTTTACAGCGGATGCTTCTCACGAACTACGGGCTCCTCTGGCGGGTATTTTGAGTCAGGCTCAAGTCGGCATGATGGAACCCGTCGATCCCCAGGAGCAACAGACTCGTCTCAAAACGATTGCTCATGTGGCTGAGTCTATGAGTTTACTGGTCAGCCAATTGCTTTTTCTGGCGCGACATGAGGGCAAACTGCCTTCTGATGCCCTGAAGTCTGTCGATTTGGTTTTTGTATTGAGATTGTTGCTGGATGAATACACCCTTCAAACTCAGCAGAAACAGCAAACCCTAAGCTGGGATTTGCCCTCCGTTACAGTGTCTGTACAAGGAGAACCTGACTTGCTGCGTCAGGCGATCGCCAATCTGCTCAGCAATGCCCACCGCTACACCCCTCACGGCGGTACTATCCACCTCACTCTGAGTACTTCCCCCCGCTGGGCAACCCTCCGCATTCAGGACACTGGAATTGGCATTGCTTCCGATGATCTCTCTCTCATCTTTGACCGCTTCTACCGCGCTGATCAAGCCCGTTCCCGACAGACCGGTGGGTTTGGATTGGGTTTGGCGATCGCCCGCCAGATTATCGAAGCCCATGGCGGCAGTATCACAGCCGAAAGCATTGTAGGACAAGGATCAACGTTTCAGGTGCGCTTGCCGTTTATAGGGTAGAAGGGATAATTTTTCACGTGCAACCCGTACGCAAACATTAACTCTTTACAGCACTTTTCAAGTCCGTGAGGTATAGAGTTTTTGTTGAAAGCCGCGCGAAGCGCGGCTTTCAACAAAAACTCTGGTTCTATTTCAGCGCAGAGCGCTGTAAATGGGCTTCTGGTCGGTTGAAACCTTCTTGTTACCTTTCTCCTTCAAGCTGGAAATAGAAATGATTTCGCACTCCATAGGAGATTCGTTATGAACTTGGGTTTCGCAACAACTCTTGCATTTTTAGCAACTCTGGTTGTACCGACGATCACCACGGCTCAAAGTACCATTGGCGAGTTGCAACAGACAAACAGCGTCACATTATCGGGAGAAGTGCTACGAGTGCAGGGTGACGATTTTATTCTCAGTGATGGGACTGGGCAAATTTGGGTCGAAGCAGAGCGGCGGCCTATCCGTGAAGCCGGCCTAAAAGCGGGCGATCGCGTTACGGTCGCTGGGGTTTATGACGATGAAAATAGCTTTGAAGCTCTGAGCATTACTCCATCGAATGGCACCGTAATTTACGTGTTTGATGATTGATTTTCGCCATAGGAACGAATGATTATTTACTCTGCATGGGGAGACATTCTTATCACCTTCTTAAACCTGTGCAACTCTTAAGAAATGCACTGTGGATAAATAGAAACTTGTCTCATCTGCAATAGACGATTACTCGTTGACGTAGGGCGATTGGTAATACTTAATGCCTAACCAAAAGTGAGTTAAGTACGTTGAGTTAGGGAAAGTTTCCACTCGCCTCTACGTTTCTAATGTAATGCCAGTATTCTTGCGTTCTGGACTATCAACTGCAAGCAAACTCCTATCCTAAGACAATGTTTTTGCGATCGCTCACCATCATCTCTATTGATGCTTGTGTTGATTGCAACAATGACATCACTGAAGCGGCCCTCAAAACGGCTCATTGTTGCAACAACTAGAGTTCACATTTCTGTTGATGAAGCCAAACTTTCTGGAAACATTACTCATTCTATAGCCCTATGCACGTTGATTAAGTAAGGTGGTGCGGGGCACGAAGTGCCCCGCACCACCGCTGCTGTACTTAACGCATTTGCACAGCGCTATAGAGCTGGATGCCACAGCAGCTTCCATTCGTTCTCTGATGTTCGATCGCTTTGATTCATGCCTACTTTAAAGGTATTTTTTGCGTAAAGCACGAAAAAATAACCCTTCAGGTAGTTTGAAAGTGCATTAGTTTTGGTCGCTAATTGAACTGTTTTTACGGTTGATGACGTATGTCTTTTACTCTCCCCGCACTAGCTGTTTACGCATCTTATGTGAAGAACCGCTTCGTTCAGAAGACGCGGCGCATGATGGAAACCCAGGAACATTTCCTACATGAGTTACTAGCAGCTCATCAGCATACGGAATTAGGGCAAAAATTCGGTCTGAAGGATATCAAAACGATCGATCAATTTCGAGCACAGGTTCCTCTCTGGTCTTACCTTCAATATGAGCCTTATACAGAGCGTATTGCCCAGGGAGAAAACAATATCCTCAATCCCGATCGCGTGACCTATATCAATCTCACCAGTGGCTCTACTGGAAAGAAAAAGCAAGTCCCCGTAACTCACCGATTCCAAAAGACTTTGCGACGGGCTGATCTGGCAGGTATGGGTTTTGCCTTGGAGGGTTTAAAGCGTCGTCATCGCAAATTTGGCAAGTTGTTTATCACCAACTCGGTGCAGGTACAGGGGAGAACCTCTGCCGGTATTGAGTATGGGCCTGTAAGTGTAGGTAGTATTCGCAAAGGCAAGCCCCTTTTTGAGCAAGCCTTTGCCCATCCCTTTCGGGCATTAGAAATTAGCGACACCTTGGCCCGACATTATGTATGTCTTCTATTCGCCTTGCGAGAGCCTCAACTGAGGGGCATGGTAGCGAACTTTCCCATGCTTATCCTACGAACCTGCGGCTATCTGGAAGAATACGCTGAGGCCCTGATTCACGATTTGGAGCATGGCACGATCGCCCCCTGGCTTCCCATCGAACCCGATATCCGGGCTGAGCTAGAGCGGCGTTGGAATGCTCATCCCCAGCGAGCAACCCAACTCAAAGCTGCTTTTCGGACTGAGGGGCGGTTAACCCCAAAACTGGCGTGGCCCCAGCTTAGTTTTGTCACCACGGCTCGGGGAGGAACCTCTGGTTTTTACCTGGAGCGCTTTCCAGATTATTTCGCAGATACGCCAGTCTTTGGTGGCGTTTATGGAACTGCCGAAGCCACCTTTGGGGTGTATCCCGACTTTGACACCGATGGCAGTATTTTGGCGATCGAAAGCGGCTTTTTTGAATTCATTCCTGCGGATCAGTGGGGGGCAGAACATCCCAAAACGCTATTGCCCGAGGAAGTGAAGGTGGGCGATCGCTACCGTATAGCCGTCACCACTTACAGTGGCTTTTACCGCTACGACATTGGCGACGTTGTGGAAGTCGTCGGATTTTACGAGCAAACACCGCTCATCGTCTTCCGCCATCGGCATGGAGGGCTGTTGTCTTCAACGACAGAGAAGACTACAGAATTTCACGTCACGCAGGTCATGCAACAGCTTCAGCATGAGTTTCACGTGCACCTGGATGATTTCTGTGTCACCTTGTCCGACCAGGAATTCCCAGCGCGTTATCTAGTCAACATTGAATTGGTGGAGGGCCAGCAGCTTGAGCAGCCCATGGCTTTCATCCAGCGCTTTGAATATTGGATGCGCGAATTTAACAACCCCTATGGCACGGTGCGAGAGGGGCAAGTGCCACCGCCCCGCCTCCGCATTTTGGCCCCCGGCAGTTTTACGAAAGTACGGCAGCGGCACATTGAAAGGGGAATGTTTGATTCTCAATTAAAAATTCCCCATATCAGCGAGGATCGGCACCTATTGGCTGGACTGCCTGTATTACAGGAGGTAGACCTTCAAGAGGAAGGCGTGGCCGAAAGCCGCTTGCCTTCATGGAATGCTCAAGTACCGGAACCCGCTCAACCGAGCAAGATTCCTGGTTTGGAGTTCTCTCAGGGGGCACATCTGCTTCATGCTGATCTGCGCCGGATGGATTTGCGAGGAGTAGACCTGCGCCGGGCTGACTTGAGTGGTGCCGACTTAAGTGGAGCTGATTTGCGAGGAGCTAATCTCAGCGGGGCTTTTCTACGGGAGGCTAATCTGAACGAAGCCAATTTAGTGGAGGCAAATCTTCAGGGAGCCGATTTAACAGATGCCACGTTAATTGGCACGTGTTTGCAAAAAGTCTGTTTCCACGAAGCCTATGTGAATCGAGCCCGGTTTGATCATGCCGATTTGACAGGCGCTCAATTTTGTGGGGCAGTGCTTTGGCAGGTGAGCTTTCAAGAGGCCAATCTCACCCATGTAGATTTTGAAGATGCTCAGATGAAAGATGTGACTCTAATGGATGCCACCCTAGACGGTACCCGCCTGGTGGCGCACTCGCAGCAACGTTTATCGTAAACAGGACCTACACGTCATGAGATCTTTACTGGTAAAACCGCTCCACGGTTCCACCTAGTACGCTGAGGCGTAAATATATAACCTATTTGTCTGTGGGGGTGCTTCGTACCCCCACAGACAAATAGGTTACGGACTTAGGCCGTAGCCTACTAGTGAAATATGAAGGAAATAGGCGTGTTTATTAGAAGCGAATGAGCGAGTGGAGAGCGATCGCCCTCCACTCGCTCATATCCCTGGAAGTTTCTTGAGAGGATAGCCGGCCTATTCCCGCCAACCCGAGAATTTTGAAGCATCCTTTAGAATAACGTCAGGGGGCTAAGGCTTCTGGTTCCTATTTCGATGAGCAGGGTATGACTTCTTCCGAGTTGTTGGCACAGGCACGCCAAAATTATCAGTCTGGGCGCGATGCCTTTGAGCGAGGCCGTTATCGCGAAGCCGTGGAGCGACTGACACAGGCTACGGCTCAGGCTGGCCCGAACACACCTTTGGGTGGGCAGGCTCAGATCTGGTTGGTTACAGCTTACGAAGCGCTGGAGCAGCGGGCCGAGGCGGTCGCCCTCTGCGAAGCCATTACCAAACATCCCCATTACGACACCCGCAAGGAAGCCAGCCGACTCCTCTACATTCTCAAGGCTCCCCGCCTGAAAACCCGTCCTGAGTGGCTGACCCAAATTCCAGAGTTAAGTAATCTGGATGAGGGCGATCGCACTGCCCAAAGCGCCTATGTGAATCGTGCTCCCAAAGCCCCACCCAAATCTCAGCCCACCTTTCCGAAAGAACCGGTTGATCTAAGCCAGGTAGACACCGGCGACAATGGCTTTGTCTGGTTTGTTCTGGGGGCGATTCTGCTAATTCTGGGTGGGTTGTTCTGGTACGGACGTTAAGAATCACCGATACAATGAAACCGATTTGTGTGAGTGATGGATGAGCCATTGCTTACACAAATTAGTTTTTACACCCTCTGCCCATGAAACGTTTCCTTCCGTTCCTGCTCGCTCTTGTTGCCATGTTGGGTCTCTCTGGCTGTGTTCGTTACGACCTGGGGATCAATTACTTCAGCCAGACGCGCGGGGAAATTGTGCAACGGATTCGGTTGGGAGAATCGGTCACGACCTTTAACGAGGCGATCGCCCGCGACTGGCTCCGTAGTCTGGAGCGACGGACGAAGGAACTGGGGGGTAAGGCTCGTCGCCGTTCCCTGGAAGAGTTAAGCATTCGAATTCCCTTTACAAATGGGGCTGAGTTAACCCATAAGTTCAACCGCTTTTTTGAGCCCCCCTCGATAGCCACGACCGAGGAAGACGAGGACACGGAAGCCATGGTGTGGCCCGAGATTGTCTCGCACCTTGCCCTGGAGGAGCAGAATGGGTTGTTGGTGCAGCGCAATCGATTGGTCTATGACCTGGATGTGCGATCGCTCGGGTTGCTCGCCCCCAATGGCAATGTCCTTGTCGGTCCTGGAGCGTTGCTAGAACTCGACTTTAGCCTGAATACTCCCTGGGGCGCGCGCGTGATGCCCGGTAGTGCCCTACCCCAACGCTCCTCCTGGAACCGCAATCTAACCTGGACGCTGAAAACCTCCGAGGCCAGCCATTTAGAGGTTGTTTTCTGGGTTCCCAGTCCGTTAGGTTTGGGAACAGTGGTCATTCTTGTGGTGGTGGTGCTTGGCTCAATTCTGAAAAGTTTCCTAAAAAGCCCAGGAACAGCCTGACGCTCCAGCTTGTTTGGAATGAATAATATAATGTCGTATTAAATGCACACAATAAAAGTGTTGTGGCGCATTGCGCCACAACACTTTTATTGTGTGCATTTAACCTTGCTTGTTACAACCATCAAAAGGGGCTACTACGTCACCATACCCATTCTGACGAGTGGGATATGGTGAGCAAAGCCTGTCACATCTCACCTGTCAAAAGCCTTGCAGTGGATTACTGAAGCCTCTGGGCTGTATCCAATGCGAAATTTAATGGCGTAGCAAGCTTCTGATAGCTGGTTGCCAAAATCGTGTCCAAATGACGACGGAAGACTTGCCATTGATGAGGATTAGGCCGATAGGTTTGATCCACTTCTCGCACAAACAGAGGAGCTGCCAAAAGCGCCTGATAATCAGCATTGTGTTGAGATGTGGGAGCCAACATTCCAGCCTCTCCATCGGTCGGTACGAGGCCCGAAGGGAGATGCCCTTCTAGAAGAGCCACGATCGCCGCCTGACAGGTATGGGTATCAATCCCACGTTGCTCCAGCATGCGCAATATCCCCTCTAAAGTCGTGGGGGTATCTGGGAAAATCCGCAGCAATTCCATCAGCAAGAAATAGTCGCTATAGCGATGGTGACCCTGATCAATCACCTGAGGGTGCAGGGGGACTGCGGCCAGCCCGTAGGCAACTCGGCTACAGATGGAGAGGTGATTGTGCTGTGGAGCTTCGGGTTGCGTGTAGGTATCTTGAACAATGGTGGCGTTGGGTAGCTTTTGACGTAGCCAGCGGGCGATCGCCGCGAATGATGCCGAGCCACCTGTACATAACACCTGGTTCACCTGCAACACAGGAATCCCCGTTTGAGTCAGCAGGCCATTCAATTCGCGGTTGAGCCGCTGGATGTAGGGTAACAATACCCGGCTCCCTAAATCCTGGCGGTTGATAGTCAGGGATACCCCACCCAGGGTGACGTATCCTCTTTCCTGTTGTTGCAGGGTCAGCTTCAAGTAACGGGCCGCTTCCAGCAGCCCCGAGCCTACCCCTGCCCCTAACAACCGCTGTTGCAAAATTTGCCGATTGGCTGCATCGGGATCGCCCACGACGGGCAGAGCCAGATGTTCCCAGCCCAGAGCTGCCCACGGATCTGCCCAGTCCAGATCCTCACCTGCCTGAAACGTCGAGCCGCCCTCTGGCAGAATAGCCGCCCGATCCTGGCTAGTCCGATTGGCCTGTCGTACCCAGGCCGGATAGATCAACTGACAGATAATGTCTTGATCCAGGGCATTCCCACCGTAGGGAAGAGTGCGCCGTGTAATGTCTGTAGGAGATAGCCGCTGCAAGTGTTCGGGCAGATTGACGAGCGCCAATTCGGTCACGCTAGCTCCGCCATTCATCACCAGCGTTCCTCCCTGCCAGTGGGCCTGGAAGAGATCCGGATTGGGAGTCAGGTTACTGGGTAAGGTCACCGCATCCTCAGGAGCCAGAGCCGAGAGCAATGTGGCTGTGCTTTCTTCTACCAGATAAATTTGGGCTGGGTCATCCACTAACCGCGCTGCCAAGATCGCCTCGCGCACATTAAAGCGATAGGTATCCGACCAGGCTGCTGGATAGCTGACCATGACCCCAGCTAGCTCTTTCAAGGCTTGTTGCAGAGTGTCATCGGAAAGTCCCACTGCTCCACAACTGAGTACAGAGGTATCTGAACCCGTTGTGGAGTCAGGGCTCGTATAGTTGAGACTGGTTAGTAAAGCCCTCAGCGCCTGGTGCAGGGTGCTAAGAGGGATGGTGCGCTGGTCTGACCATTGCAGAACCGGTTCCCAATGTGCGGCGTTGGCTGTGTAGTAGGGGATGCCCACCCGCAGGGCAGACTTGAAGTCGCGTAAGGGCTGCCGGGTGGGATGGCTGAATTCCTGCCGAGTAATGGTCAAAGAGGCGATCGCGACCTCTGACCCCTCCATGTCCCCGGTGCTGGTGGGAGTAACATACACCGCCATGGGCAGGCGGTAGGTTCTTTCAGGGATGGGTAAGCCGCCGTGGATAGGGCCAGGCAACTTCAGCTCCAACCAGAATATTGGGTACACCGTAGCGGTTGGACGGTGTAGCAGTACCGCAGAAATACCTGTGGTACCCAGATCAATGCCCAAATACCAGGTTGAACGAGGCGGCACTCGCTTGGAGGCACCCGTTAGTGATGGTGGGGCGAAGAGGGTTGCGTCGTCTTCCAGGGGATCGGTCACCGAAAAGATGAGGGAATCCAGGTCATCTTCCTGGTCGCGCAGTAACTCCAGGCGATCGCCCAGGGGGTCTTCGCTATCGAAAAGGTCGAGGGGCGATCGCTGTAGTCGTTGAAACAACGCTGCCAGTTCCGGGTCGACTTCGTCTTCTTCATCCTCGAGATCTGCGGTTAGGTCCAGCAATGCCAAATCTGGCTCGACGTCATCGGGTAAGGCTACGGAATTCGTTTCCGTCTCATCCGCCTGTAAGCCTATGGCCTGCAGAATCAGCTCAGAAGGGTAATCCAGACTGGGGTCGATCGGGGCGGCCGCATCAGGGACAACTTCAACTGGGCCCGGAGCCGTTTCGATCGGGGCGACCGAATCCTCGAGGGGGCGATCGTCTAGGTCTTTTTTTTTTGACTCTTCTGAGCCAGGCTCTAAGAGTTCTTCGTCGTACAGGTCAATGCCCGCTTGATCAAAATCCGTTCCCAAGGGGGGTGCTGGAGATGTATTCGGAGTGTCTTCAGGTTCAGAGGCAGACCCTATTGGTGCCTCTGCGATACTGTTCGGTACACTCTCAAACAGTTCTCCCAACCCATCCAGGGTAAAGGCATTATCATCCAGACTGGGTTCCGGCGGAACCTCGGCACCGAAGGTTTCCAGGAACAAGGATGCATCGTCTAAGGAGGTGTCCTGAGCTCCAGGAGGAGCTACCTCAATGGCTGGAGGAATTTCCTCAACCCCGTCAAACCAGGCAGCCAATTCCATTGGAGTTGGTGCTGTATCCAATGCATCCGCGAAGCTATCCAGGGTATCTTCCGTGACCGCATCGGAGGACAACTCCAGAGTCGTATCGGGAGTTGCCTCAAGAGTGTCAACGGGCACCAACGGGAGAACAGGATTTTCCAGGGGCAGGGTTTCGTTAACAGCAGGGCTTTCTTCTGGATCGATCCCTGCGTCATCGGGCCATTCCGCTAGCAAATCTTCAATGCTAGCAGGAGGCGTTGTCATCACATCCTGGAAATCCTCCAGGGTAAGGTCCTCCCGGTCGGGTGGCAGTAAAGGCTCGAGCGGTACAAACGCAATCGTTCCTTCAGGTGCAGCACTTGGGGAAAGTTGCTCCACGTCTTCTAAGAAGAGAGGCGGCGGGGGCGGTGCGCTATCTGTAAGTTCTGGGAGGTCTATGCCAAACCCAAATAAGTCCTCGTCGAGGGATGTTGCTGTGGGTTCTGGGCTTTCCCCAGAAATGTTCAGCTCCTCCTCGAAGGACAGCTCCACAGGTTGAGATGGTAGATCAAGGTCAACATCTAATAAGGCATCGGCTGAAGTAGTGGATGGATCCTCAGGAGGTTCACCCTGTTCGTCTGTCGCGGTCGATAAATCAAGCCATTCGTCGCTTGTGACGCCAGTAGGAGCTTCAGCCAAATTCTGTAAGACATCATCTTGCTCTGTAGAGTCAGATGTGGATAGATTTAACCAAGCCTGATCCAGGTCATCATCCAAATCCCCAGAGGACGTGTCAGGCAGTTCTGCCAGAATATCGCTCTGCTCATCAGCACCAGCCGTGGAGAGCTTCAGCCACTCCTCATCCAAATCCTCATCGGTGGCCTCAGGCAGCTCTGTCAGAGTATCGTCCTGCTCATCAGTATCAGCCGTGGAGAGATCCAGCCACGCTTCGTCTAATTCTTCTAAGGTGGGCTCAACGAGTTCTGCTGGGGCATCGCTCTGCTCATTAGCATCAGGAGTAGAAAGATTAAGCCACTCCTCATCTAAATCCTCGGCAGTGGGTTCAGGTAACTCTGTCAGAGTATTGCCCTGTTCATCCGTGTCAACTGTAGAGAGAGCGAGCCATGCTTCGTCCAATTCTTCGGAGGTGGGCTCAGCGAATTCTGACAAGGCATCACTCTGCTCATCAGCATCAGCCGTGGAGAGATTGAGCCACTCCTCATCCAAATTCTCGATGGTGGGCTCCGTGAGTTCTGCTAGGGCATCACTCTGCTCATCAGCATCAAGAGTAGAGAGATTGAGCCACTCCTCATCTAAATTCTCAGAGGACGTATCCGGCAGTTCTGTCAGGATGTCACTTTGCTCATCAGCATCAGGAGTAGAGAGATTGAGCCACTCCTCATCCAAATTCTCGCCGGTGGGTTCCGTGAGTTCTGCCAGGGCATTACTCTGCTCGTCAGCATCAGCTGTGGAGAGATTGAGCCACTCCTCCTCATCTAAATTCTCAGAGGACGTGTCAGGCAGTTCTGCCAGGATGTCGCTTTGTTCATCAGCATCAGCCGTCGAGAGATTGAGCCACTCCTCATCCAAATTCTCGCCGGTGGGTTCCGTGAGTTCTGCTGGGGCATCGCTCTGCTCCTCAACATCAGCCGTGGAAAGATTGAGCCACTCCTCATCCAAATCCTCGGCGGTGGCCTCAGATAACTCTGTCAGAGTATCGCTCTGCTCCTCAACATCAGCTGTGGAGAGATTGAGCCACGCTTCGTCTAATTCTTCTGAGGTTGGTTCCGTGAGTTCTGCCAGGGCATCACTCTGCTCATCAGCATCAGCCGTGGAGAGATTGAGCCACGCTTCGTCTAATTCTTCTGAGGTTGGTTCTGTGAGTTCTGCCAGGGCATCACTCTGCTCGTCAGCATCAGCCGTGGGGAGATCGAGCCACTCCTCATCTAAATCCTCGGAGGACGTGTCAGGCAGTTCTGCTAGGGCATCGCTTTGCTCATCAGAGCCGGCTGTGGAGAGATTGAGCCACTCCTCATCCAAATCCTCAGAGGTGGATTCAGGAAAACCGGCTAGGATATCGCTCTGCTCATCAGCATCAGCCGTGGAGAGATTAAGCCACTCCTCATCCAAATCCTCAGAGGTAGGTTCCGTGAGTTCTGCTAAGGTGCTGCCCTGCTCATCAGAGTCATCAACAGAGACAAGCCATTGCTCATCTAGATCCGCTGAGGGAGAGCTTGATGGTTCAGGGAACGATTCAACGTCCTCGGTGAGGAAGGTAGATAAATTTAATTCCTCTTCCTCCGTTTCCAGCGGTGTCGGTGGAGTTTCCTCGATAAGTCGATCGATCAGGGCATCATCTACAGGGGGAAGGTTTTCCTCCTCAAAGACCGTCAAAGGAAGATCTTCCATGAGGCTTTCGAGCAAGGCTTCAGGAGTCTCTGCTTCTGGGAAGAAGTCCGTGGTCTGCTCATTGTCCTCCTCTGAACCGAAGTCTTCCATCAGAGACTCTTGAGTGAGGAATATGTCTAGCTCCAGTGCTTCAACCTCTGGGGCAGGCTCCCCTAATAAATCCTCATCGGTAGTGACGTACGCACTCCAAGGCCCGCTGGGTAACTCAGTGGTTGATTGATCTTCCGGAGCTGCTTCCTCTGGCTCGGTTGCTGTGTCATGAAGCTCGTCTTCCAGTAGTTCCAGGGTTTCCTCTTCAATGTTGTCTGAGGCAAGATCTCCTAGCAGGAGATCTTCCAGCAGGGGCTCGTCCTCCACAGGAAATGAGTCTGAACTAGGGGTGCTGAGCTCCTCTTCTAGGAATGCATCGTCACCCTCCATCTCAGGTAGCCTTGTCTCCGGAGAAATAGGTTCCTCGTCCGGAAGCTCGCGGAATGCATCTTCTAAACTGGTAGAAATATCTTCCGGTTCGTCTGCTGATAAGTCAGACAGAAAGGAAAACTCTTCAGTCTCTTCACCGGAGGCACGGCCTTCCAATGTTGACAGTTCAGCGTCTAATTGCTGAAGTACGTCCTCATCCACCTGAAGCTCAACCCGAGGTGTCTCAACCACGGCCTCACTGACTAATAGATCTTCATCCGGAGATGCTGGAATGTAGGCATCTTCTGGCAGGCTTCCTTCAGAACGCAAAGCATCCAGAGAAGCAGCCGTATCTGACAACGCAATCAAATCTTCCAGGGAAGAAATGACATCCGCTGGCATGTGTTGGTTAGCAGCTGCGCGCTCTGCATTAAGTAGTTGAGTATCTTCTTGCTCACCACCGTCCGCTACAGGCACCTCGTCAAACAGTAACTGTTCGATGGTTTGATTGGATTCCTGTGAAAAATCCCCGGATGCTGGTAACTGGAATTCTTCTGGGGAAAACTCGGCAGGCTCTGCTGACAGGTCTGCTAGCCCCTCAAAAAACTGACTTTCAAAATCGCCAATAGCCCCAAGATCCTCGCCAGCTTCTAAACTTGTGGCTTCTATCTCGCTGTTGGTGGCTTGTTCCGCATCGGCAATATGGCGATCTACAGGCGGTTCTATGTCCTCACTCGGAGCTACATCCGCTCCAAAGAGGCTCTGGTAAAGGGCATCTAACTCATCATAAATTCCTTCGGGTGATGCTACGGGGGCAGTATCCGCGGCATCGTCTTCCGTTTCTAACTCTGTGCTGATCTGGTTCAGCAATTCCAGGGCAGAGTCAATGTCGCCAATGGAGTTGTCGAGGGAAACATCGTCGAGGGGAATTTCTTCCAGGGGAGCGATCGCCGCCTCATTGATTTGGAAGATGGTCATGTCATCATCCTGGAAGCGAGTCGCTGCTAAGCTCTCATCCACCTGGAACATGGTCATTTCGCCTGGGTCCAAATCCCCCAAGTCAGGAGTGGATGATACCAGCTCCAGGTCGTTCACCGCTTGATTCAAGTCGCTAAGCCCGGAGGATGCCCCCATGCCCGTTGGCGGTTGCAAGATAGTAGCTTCACTCCCGGCCAACTCACTGATTAAAGAATCGAGGGAGCTGGTATCGCTTCGCGAGCTTGCTGGCAGGCGTTGTCCGCTGGAACCCGGTAATGCTTGCCAGTCAGTTCCTTCCAGGGAGGATTGCAAATATTGCGACGCTTCCCGCCCTAACTGCTGAGCCAAGCGATTGACCAGGGCTGTGAAAATAGCTTCTCCCTGATGCCCCAGCGTGTGCATCTTATCCAGCCCCTGGCTGAGGGAGTCTTCGTAGGTCTGAATGTTGCGTTGTAAGGACTCAAAAATAACCCGCAGCGTTGTATCAAGCTTCAGCAGCAGTTGATCAGACTGGGTTTGAATTCGCTGCAGTTGATCCAGCCGTTCCTGGGGCGTAAGGGGTGGGATATAGCTGGCAAAGCGGGCAGCATCGGCTGGCGGAGCGGGCTCTGGGGGGGCTGAGTTAGCCGGGGGCAGTGTTCGTGACTCCAGGGTGGTGAGCATTTCTGCGACCTGCACCGTCAGATTTTCCTGCAACCGCCCCATTAAAGATTGCAGAAATTCGGACAGGGCTTGCTGTTGCTGTTGGGTATCGACCTGGGGCGGAAGAGCATATTGTTGACGCTGCGCTTCCAGTTCCCGAATTTCGCTGACCAGGGAATCCCTCCGCTGGCGCAGGTCTTCGACCTCACCCCGCATGGGCTGCATGATGTTGGTGCGCAGGTAAGTCACCTCTTGCAATACGGCCTGCAAAACCTGCTGAGCTGACTCCCCAGGCGACTGTGCCGAAGCCGTCGAGTTGACAGGGCCTAGAGCTGGGTCTCCAGACAAGGTTGCCATCGGCACGGGATTGGACAACTCAGGTTTCAAATTGGCTTGCTGGAGGCTGACCAGATACTGTCGTGTGCGCTCCAGAAGTTGCCGCTGTTGTTCAGATTCCCCCGCCATCACCCAGGGCAAACGGGGGCTGGCTTTACGCAGCGCTGCATCAATGGACTGGATCAGTTCCTGGATTTGAGCCTGTTGCGAATTCACGGACCGATTCCCAATAAAAATAAAAAGTTGCTATCGACGTTTTCTGCTGAACCGACTGAGACTTACCTTGCTGGTGTTAAACAATACCCAAAGGATTGTTCTTAAGAGATGATGAAATAGACGCTGTAATGCTGTTTTTGTAACCGATTGGGGTAACTTGTTCCTATTGCCTCAATATTAATTGAGATTCCTAAAAGGCGGTTATTTTTCCCATTAGCGTGGTAGATCCTTCCGGACAACGGTTTGGGTTTTAGTATTTTAAGGATCTTAGGGACCATTTCCCGCTTCTGGATGGGTAGGTGTGGAAGAATCTCATGATGATCCTTCCGCCCCTACCTCCATCCAGCATAGCCCGGTGGATCTAACATTGTTGACGGCTCTACTGACCCCCTATGGCACCACGTCCAGCCCACTCAGCACAACAGCTTCCGCCATCTAGTGATAAGTTGTGCGATTTTAGGAAAAATTGGCTAGCAATATCCTTGTCCACCCTGTAACATCGTGCGATTAAAATGATGACGGCATCGGGAGCAATCCTCAAACTCCTGACGTCATTCCCCTGGGTTTCATGACTGTGGAATCTTATTAACGTTCGAGTCAATTGAGGCCAAAAATCCATGCACTCCCCTGGAAACGGCGATAGAAAACAGACTCGTGTATCCCCAACGAATACACCTTTAGAAAATAAAAAAATAGCAAATTTGCCTTCCAACGTACTCACTCAGTCCCGATTCTTGCCGCCATGGCCCTGGTCGGGTCTGGGATTGATCGCGATCGCCCTGACGGGCCTTTTCCCTTCCAGTGCCCAGGCCCAAACGGCCTATAATCCGTCTATTCAGGTGGGCATTGTGCAGCGGTTTGGGAAAGAACGAAGCGATCGCATCACCCTGGAACCCGCCGGGGGCCAGCTCACCCTTCAATTTGAGGGCAACGGTGGTAACCAGACGGTTGCGACGACAGAACCCGTGCAGATCGAGGTGGTGCCCCAACCCCTGGCCCAACCCGAGCAGGTGGAACGAGTCGTACTGAGTACCCATCGCAGCTTTGAAAGCGCTGAAGACAGTGCCAACTATTGGAAAGCTCAGGGGCTAGACGTGGAAATCGCCCAACCCCGGCAGTGGCAGGTATGGGCTAAACGGGAAACTTATTCTACGCCGCTACTGCGACGGTTGCTGCTGCAAAATGTGCAGGCTCAGGGTGGACGCACTGTATTTCTCGACAGTCAGATCCGTCGTGAAGTTCCCCTGGCCGGGTTTGTGGTGAATGGAACGAGAGTCGTAGCGGATCAGGTGGCGATCGCCCCCAGCAACAACCGCGTCTACGTCAACGAAATCAACAGCTCGGAGGGTCGGCAACTGTTTGCTGGGAGCCTGCGGTTACAGCCCAATGCCTACGGCACCTACACTCTGGTCAACACGGTCGATATCGAAACCTACCTGCGCGGGGTTGTTCCCTTTGAGATTGGCTCTGGGGCTCCCAATTCTGCTATTGAGGCCCAGGCCATTCTGGCGCGTACCTATGCGCTACGAAACCTGCGCCGCTTTACGATTGATAACTACCAGCTTTGTGCCGATACCCAATGCCAGGTGTATCGTGGCTTGAGCGGGGCTGCGACCTCGACCGATCGGGCGATCGCCGCCACCCAAGGGCAAGTGCTGACCTATCAGAATGAACTGGTGGATGCCCTCTATTCTTCAACATCGGGTGGGGTTACGGCCGCTTTCTCCAACGTGTGGAACGGCCCCGATCGCCCTTATCTGCGTCCCCGCATTGATGCGGTGCAGAATGTTTGGGATTTGCAAACCCGACCTCTTTCTGATGAAGCTAACCTGCGCGCCTTCCTCAATCTTCAAGAGGGGTTCAACGAGACCGGGCGTGACCTGTTCCGTTGGCGAGAAGCCAGTGATGTCGCCCAGATCACAGCGGATATCAAAGAATACCTGTCCACCAAACAACACCCTCTGGCTAATCTGAGCCGCGTAGAGCAACTCCGGGTAGCGGAGCGCTCCTCGGGGGGACGGGTACAGCAAATAGAGGTGGTAACCGATCGAGGTTCTGTGATCCTGGAAAAAGATGAGGTTTTGCGAGCACTTTCGGCCCCTCGTAGCACTCTGTTTTACCTGGATCCCGTTTATGAAGTGCTGCCATCCTCCCCTAGCCCTGCTCCCAGCCCTGTTTCGGTGGCTCCCAGCCCCCCGGTAGCCAATGCGAGTTCCGAAGTTGCTCAGGGAGAAGTACCTGCGTTGCCAGCGCCGGCCGCATCGCCCAGTCCTACTCCGACCCGTATCCTTAAGGGGTACACCTTTGTTGGCGGCGGTTGGGGCCATGCAGTTGGGCTCAGCCAGTATGGTGCGATGAACTTGGGCCGACTCAACTGGCCGGCATCCCGCATTTTGGAGTTTTACTTCCCAGGTGCGACGGTGCAACCCTTAAGCGAGCGCACAGTTTTGTGGCGAGAGCCAGAATAGCTCTTATAAAAAAGATGGGGTACGACGTTCAACGTCGTACCCCATCTTTTTTGAACCAGGAGTTCACAACCGATCCTGAATTAACAACGCCTCAAACTCCTCTGCGTTCAGGGGCGGGCTGTGAAATTCGCCCTGGGCAGCATGGCAACCATTTTGTCGAAGGAAATCGGCCTGGGCTTTGGTTTCGACCCCTTCAGCGATCGCCTTTAAGGATAGGTTTTGGGCGATCGCAATGACCGCGTTGGTCAAGGTTTCGCTGCCGTCATCGCGAGTAATCATGGCTACCAGACTGCTATCAATCTTGAGAGCGGTCAGAGGCAATCTTTTCAGGAAGCCGAAGGAGGAAAATCCCGTCCCTACGTCATCCATATAAATATGAATACCAACATATCGAAGGCGTCGCAGCGTTTCCTGCATCATCTCGTTGGGCATCATGAGATGATTTTCGCTGACCTCCAGTACCAGCAGGTCGGGGTTGAGGTCGACTTCCCGAAGAATCTGGGCGGTTTGCTCGAAAAAGTTTTCTTGTTGGAGTTCTGCGAGGGAAAGATTGATCCCCACCCGTAAGGAAAGACGATATTTGTCCTGCCATTGCTTCGCCTGTCGACAGGCATGACGCATCGCCCATGCCCCCATAAAGGGAAGCAGATTGCTTTCCTCCGCAATGGACAGGAAACTGGTGGGGCGTAATAGGCCCAGAGTTGGGTGCTTCCACCGCAATAAAGCTTCGGCACCAACAATTTTTTGTGTGATGAGGTTGATTTGGGGCTGATAGTAGAGGGCAAATTCCTGGCTGGCGCAGGCGCGGGTGAGTTGGCTGGCGATCGCCGCCGGGTCAGTCCACACAATATCCTGGGCTGGGTCATAAGGGGCTACATGATGGCCAGACTTGCGCTGAATTCGCTTCAGGGCCATTTCTGCCTGAAGGAGCAAGTGCTCAGGCCCAGTCGTGTCTGCCTGGCCATAGGCCAAACCCACATGCACTTTTGGTTCAACAGACGGCCCTGATGTCTGATAGGAGGCACTCAGGATTCGTAGCAGTGCCCGAGCAGTCTGATCGGCCTCCTGTTCGTGAGAGAGCGATCGCAACAATACCCCAAAGCACTGGTGTCCCAAATAAGCTATGGGGTATTCATCTCCCAAACTCTGTTGCAGGCGGCTGGTAACCTGCTGCAACAGCCCGCCCAGAGGAACGGGGTCTTGATCAGGGGTGTTTCCCCAAAGAAGTTGGATGACCAGCACCGCCAGGGGAAGGGCTGACAGCTCTGACTGGAGGGTGTCACCAACCTGACGCACAAACCACGGACGATTCGGCAGTTGCGTTACCGTATCGTGGTACATCATGTGCTCCAGGGTGGTGACAGCCCGTTGCATTTCGGCCTGGTAAGGCTCTACGACTGCCTGCCGCTTTGTTAAACGTGCTGTAATGGCCCGCAGTAATTCCTCTCGACGAAAAGGCTTGCTGAGGTAATCATCCGCTCCCAGGTTCATCCCCTGGCGTCGTTCGGCCTGCTCAGCTTTGGCTGTCAGAAAAATGAATGGAATGCAAGCTGTTATGGGATTTTCATTCAGCCGCCGCAACACTTCGTAGCCATCGCAGATAGGCATCATGACGTCACACAAAATTAGATCCGGAAGAACCTGGTATGCGACCTCAAGCCCTTCTTCACCATTGATGGCGGCGATCGCCTCAAAACCTTCTGACTGAAGTAACTTGATGATCAGCGCCTGCACAACGGGATCATCTTCGATCAATAGAATTTTTGTCATGGACTGCCGGGTTGTTCTGCTTACCCTAGAACGGAAAAGCTCTGATCAGCATTACTATTTCAATATTCCCTAACCCTGACCAAATGCCGGGTAATTGGCATGAATTTTTAGGGTTATATTCCGACTCTGTAACTGCAGCTATTTCCGGTAAGACAAAATTTGGTCATGTTTCAAAGATGCGAATGCGATGTGGTGAAAGGGGGCACAAAGTGCCCCTTTCACTACATCGCATTCACACGCCTAGAACACTACCGGTTTTAGCAAACTGAATACAAAATTAGTCTGAATATCTTTTTCGAGGCCTTGATTTTGCATATATTTCGCGCACGCAAAGTTAAGGGATGTTATGGGATAAGAACACAGGCCCTTACGTAGGCGAATTTAGCTATACCGCGCTATCATGCAAAAAAGTTCTGCCGCAAGCATGTGCTAAATAATACCGAATAGTCCATGGCAGAGTAGGTACAAATAAAAAAACTGGCTAAAAATAGCCAGTTGCCAAACTCTAGAACCAACGTTGCTAAACTCTGCTTTCTCAAGAGTGCAGCATTCAAACGTGAGCTACACCTCCGAGGGCAGACGTTTCTTTGAAGGAGAAAACCCAAACTGCAGGTTCCCAATCCGGCAGTGAGTGTCAAACAACCTCCGACCATGACCCCAATGCCATGGGGAAATCGCGTTATCTCTCTCAACCATCCATTGTATCAAGCGTCACAGAAAAATCGTTATAAAACTTTACCTCAATTTCCCGTGCGCCCTATAACTCTACCTGATGGGTGAGGTGTTTTCCTGATGGCTATGCCAAACATGGACAAACCTCACAAACCAGGCCCATAAGTTCTACAAAGGGTCAAAACCTGTCGCCAGAACTATATGGCCAATCAAGGTTTGCTTCAAAGCTTGATTCTGCCTCGGCAGAACGTGAGCTTTAAAACTTGCCTTAGTTCTAAAGTACCCATCGGCGTATGCCAGGCGACACCCCCACGTTTAGCCGTTAGATTGTGCCGTCAACTTTGCAGTGAGAAGAATTGCGTCGTGTAAACCCTCTGGGTACGGGTTTTATCCTATATTTGGGAACTTTAAGGCTCTGATAGCGTCAAATCAATACAAAAGCACTCCCGATCTGGGCAGCGCTTAGATTCCGGCAATTTTGATGGGAGAAGGGCAGTCATGGGTTGGAAAGCATGGGTGGTTACAGCGGGAACGGTCGCAGCCTGGGTTGGTATGGGAGTTGCCGTTCTGGCGGCTTCTGTGGATGGGACTGCAACAAAACAGAGCAGTCAGCCAAGCCTTAACGACGTGCGGTTTAGCTGTCAGGTGGTAAATGGGCAATATGTCGTGGTCTACACTCCAGAGAACGAGTCAGACGCTCAATATCCCTGGGCGGAGCCGACCCAATTGGGCGGTGGCTGGACCCCTGAACTGCGCTGTGCTGAAATTAGTCGCCGTCTGGAATCCTACCGTCCTGATGGATTGCTGGAATTGCAAACGGGTACGGAAAACGGGTACAACACTATTTGTGTGACCACTGAGCGGGCTTCTGGTTGCCGCATTGTGTTGACGGTGCCGCCAGGGCAAGATCCGTTGGCGACGCGCGATCGCGTCTTTGAAAACCTGGTTGTTGCTGATAGTGGTCAACGGACGGATGCTGTCACCACCTTCAATGACGATGCCGATGACATTCTAGGCCAAATCGGCGAAGTGCTTGGCTTCCCGGGTACGCCTCGCCGGGGCTCTAGCAGCTCTGATGGAATTAACCTGCGTCCTTTTCTTTCACCAGCGGACGGTGGCACAGGTGAATATTTGAATGGGCCTGCCGGTTCAGGGGGCCAGCGCTTGAATCCCGATCGCTTCCGCTAGGTTTTAGAGAGAGGGGTGCGTTTGCCATACCTCTCTCTCTAGTACAAGCTGTTTGGCAACAACTAGAGAGGGTAGCTCTCATCGTGCTCATTCCTTGCTTTAAAACACAGAATTCTGATTTGACTGCCGTGAAGCGATAGCAAAATCAGAATTCTTTTTTATTGAATAACCTGAGTTGGGGCTAAAGGTGGTTTCGAGCCCTGCACGGTAAGATTTGTGTGTATCTATTTAACCTGAGTTCGGGTTAAGGGCGTTTTCGAGTGCCGCGCGTTGCGCGGCACTCGAAAACGCTCATTTTGGCGTGCGCTTTGCGCACGCCAAAATGAGCACTGCAGCTTATCCCGAACTGAGGTTATTTAACTGTTTTTGGTAGGAATTACGAATACGAGAAACCCTATTAAAAGTTCTATTGTTAAATTACAGTGCTTTTCAAGCGCTTAAAATCTGGTTATTTTTGTGAGAGCCGCACTCCGCGCGGCTCTCACAAAAATAACCGTGGCTGATTCAAGCGCAAAGCGCTGTACCAACGGGCTTGCTATTTTTCTCCAAGTTCTTGATTTTGCGTGTGTCGCGTACACAAAATCAAGAACTTGAGAAAATATAATTATTTTTTCTCCGCCAGAAAAAGCTGAGACTTGGGACTCAGAGACTGAGTTTACCTGTTAAGTGATATGAGGTGGGATGCACCTTATAACACTTAACAGGTTGACTCTCTCCGTGCAGCTTGTGCTGCACATTCTTCTTCCAATGCAAACGAAGATACCTGCGCCTATTGAGTTATGGAGCCAGAGTTCCATCTTTTTATACATCTACTATTCAGCCTGTTAAACCATAATAGGAGCTTGAGGCCCGAGGCATAAACCTCAGTTTTTTCCCTTGTTCTAAGGGTTATTGAAAACTCTTTATGAGAAAGAATTGGCTACTCCAAATTGTTCAGCCATATCGTCGGTGGATTCCCTATTTTGTTCTTTCTGGAACACTGGCACTAACAGCTTTGGCAACAATCTACGTGGAAGAGTCTGCAAAAGATAAAGACCAAATTCGATTTCAATATTTAATGCAGCGGGCAGAGAATAGTATTGAAAGTCGTTTGGAAACTTATGTCGTAATGCTTCGGGGAGGAGCAGGTTTATTCTCTGCAAATGACAGCGTTAATCGTCAGCAATTTCAAAACTATGTTGATCGGCTTCTATTAACTAAGCATTACTCAGGGGTTCAGGGAATTGGTTATACCCAACGCTATTCTTCAGCAGAGCGTGGCCAGATTACTGCATCCCTGCAAATTGAGGGGATGCAACCCTTTGCCCTTCGTCCCAATTTTGAACGCTCGGAGTACTTTCCGATTATCTACATTGAACCTCTTGATCGCCGTAATCAGGCAGCCCTTGGCTACGATATGTTTACCGAGCCAACACGGCGCATGGCTATGGAACAGGCACGCGATAGGGGGCTTGCAACAGCCTCCGGTAGGGTAACCCTGGTTCAGGAAATTGATGAACAGAAGCAGGCCGGTTTCCTAATTTATGTGCCGGTTTATCAGGGAGGAGCCATCCCTGACACTGTTGCTGAGCGGCGCTATGAGTTGAAAGGGTTCGTTTATAGCGCGTTTCGGGCCGATGACCTGATGAAAGGAATTTTTGGGTCAGAGCCTGATTCCTTAATTGATCTTCAGATTTACGATGGCACTGAGCCCAACCCCGAGGCGTTGTTGCATCAATCTCAATCCCATCATCCCCCTGATAAATCCAACTATCGGCCTCGATTTGTTGCCACTAGTACGATTGATATTGCCGGTCGCCCATGGACAATTACCTATAGCTCTCGTCCCACCTTTGATGCAACATCCAGCATTAGCTTGCTTCCCTACGTTGCTATCGGCGGTACCATCATTAGTCTAATTTTGTTTGGTGTGACGCAGGCTCAAATGGAAGCTCAAATGGAAGCTGAGCAGTCTGCTGCGGAGCTGCGAAAATCAGAGCAAAAGCTCAAAAATGCTCATGATGAGCTTGAAAATCGTGTTAACGAACGCACTGCTGAACTAGCTGAGTCCAATCGTGTTTTACAGGATGAAATCGTTGCTCGTCAGAAAGCTCAGGAAGCCTTACAGCAATCCCTTGCATTTGAAGCCCTACTAAAACGTATTACCGATCGCGTCCGTGACAGCCTGGATGAGCAGCATATCTTGGCAGGAGTCGTCAAAGAGCTGGCCGATGGACTAAAGGTCGCTACCTGTAATACAGGTTTATACGACCTGAATGAAAATACCTCTACTATTTGTGCTGAGCACACAACCTCATTACCCTCCATCTTGCATCAGACGGTGCGAATGGCAGATTTTCCGGAAGGATACCAGCAGTTGCTATCAGGTCAGCCCCTACAGGTTTGTTTGATTAACTCGGGTGCCCAACGGGGTTCTGCTACAGTGCTGGCCTATCCTATTTTTGATGATCGGGGTGTTTTGGGGGATCTGTGGCTATTTCGTTCCTCAGATGACGGTTTCAATACGTTGGAGATTCGTTTGGTGGAGCAGGTGGCGACGCAGTGTGCGATCGCTCTCCGCCAGGCTCGGCTTTACGATGCAGCCCAGGCCCAGGTCAAAGCTTTAGAAAAGGTGAACTGGCTCAAGGATGACTTCTTGAGCACTGTTTCCCATGAGCTCCGCACCCCCGTTTCGAACATGAAGTTGTCGATTCGTATGTTAGACATTGCGTTAACCCAGGGGGAGCCGCTGAATGGGAATCGGCAGAAGGTGGAGCGGTATCTCCAAATTTTGCAAGGGGAGTGTCAGCGAGAAATTGACTTAATCAACGACTTGCTCGACTTACAACGCCTGGTCTCAGGGGAAAGGGTACTCAATTTGCAGACTGTACACCCCGAAGTTTGGCTAAACCAACTGATTAAACCGTTTCAAGCTCGCGCTCAGGTTCGGCAGCAAACCCTGAACCTGCATTTGCCTACACAAGACTTACCCCCATTGGTGGCTGATATTGCCAGTTTGGAGCGGGTCATCAGCGAGCTGCTCAATAATGCCTGTAAATACACGCCTCCTGGCGAGACAATGACGCTTCAGGTGCAATCCTATACAGGGCAAATGCAGTTTTCTCTGAGCAATTCGGGGGTTGAAATTCCGGCCCATGAGTTGCCACGTATCTTTGATAAGTTCTACCGAATTCCGAACGCGGATCCCTGGAAGCAGGGGGGGACAGGTTTAGGCTTAGCACTGGTTCAACGGCTTGTCGAGCATATGGGTGGTCGTATTGATGCGAAGTCTGATTGGGGCGAAACAACATTCACGGTCATTATTCCCAACCAGGTCGTTTTGGATAGGGTGTAAAAGTAGGGCCTTTTCCATAAGTTGTTTTTCCGTGCACGACGCGCAAAAAACAACCTTTCAGCGAGCTTTAAAGCGCACCCCAGACGTTTAAATGGAGTGTGGAGTAAGGTATGCCCTTTACTCCACACCCCATTCATCCATAGCACGCATGATTACTCGGCTTGCGCTCTGAGGGGAGGACTCACGGCTTTGCGGCGTGCCCGTTCTACGGGATCCATTCGCTTTTCTAAAAATGTGAAGAATTGGGAGGACAGAGATGTTAGCAATAGATAGATCAAGGCGACGGCTGTGTAAACTTCGAACGCCTGATAGGTTTGGGCCACAATCAACTGTCCCCGACGAAACGTTTCTTCTAGACCGATAACCGCAACCAGGCTGGTGTCTTTAAGTAGCGTAATGAACTCATTACCGATGGGTGGGATCATGCGCCGAAATGCCTGGGGAAAAATGACATAGCGCATCGTTTGGTTTGCTCCCAAACCCAGGGATTCTGAAGCTTCCCGTTGACCGATCTCAATGGATTGAATTCCGGCACGAATGATTTCTGCCAGGTAAGCGGCACTGTTCAGGGTTAATGCCAGAATTGCCGCAGTCCACTGATTCATCGTGAACTTAATCCCCAGGGAATTTGACAGGGCTGGGAAGCCAAAGTAAATCCAGAAAATCTGGACGAGGAGTGGGGTTCCTCGAAAGAAATCGACGTAGGCACGAGTAATCCAGCGTATGGCTGGAATGGGAGAGAGGCGGGCAATGCCGATGAACGTTCCCAGGGTCATGCCCAGAACGATCGCTACTGCGGTTAAAACCAGGGTGACTCCAGCCCCCAATAACAGGTTTGGCAGTGCCCTAACAATGGTCTGAAAAAAGTCTTGCACAGTTACCTCACAGGTTGGCTCAGCCAATGCAAAGGTGATAATGAGCAGAGGTGCGATCGCCAGGACACAAACTGTGGGCCTAGGACAGCATTTGGCTCAATGGACGAGGGCTGATTGCATTTTGATAAACATGAAGTGGTGGATGATACCTGACACGCCTATCAAAATTGCTCTCAATATAGCGCTGTGTGAATGCTGTTTCAAAGCTGTTGTTAGTTTGTTTCAAACAAGTTTCTAATACCAATTCAATAAGCAATACCTTCGCCATTTTTCTCAAGCCTCTGATTGTACAGGCGCGACACGCTCGCAAAATCAAGGTCTTCAGCAAAATGATGAGCATGTTGAACAAGATATAACAGGCAATGAAGCAAGACGGTGTGAGGCACTTTAGTCCCTCACACCGCTCTGTGCTCACTGTGGCTATAAACTAGGCAAAACTGGGTTAATGGCCGCTAACGTTGCACTTGAATGAACCAGCACACGTATTACCCTTGCAACGCCGGGGCGGTTTCTGGTAGTTCAGGCGGTTCAGTCCCAAACCATTTCTTGTAGATTTCGGCGTACTTGCCATTGGTCAGAACGGTATTCAAGCCCTGATTGATCCGTTCCAGGTTAGGGGAGTTTTTAGGCATAGGAATGCCGTAATACTCCTCTGTCAGCAGTTGGCCTACGACCTTCAATGAGTTCAGATTACCGCTCTTAATGGCATAGAGCGTTACAGGAGCATCGTTAATGACTGCATCCACATTCCCGTTAGCGAGTTCTTGCAACGCGAGAGGAGCCGAATCAAAGGTGCGCACCTGAGAACCCGGAATTTGGTTAGCTGTGTTAGCTCCCGTCGTGCCAATCTGAACGGCAATGCGCTTTCCTTCCAGGCTTTCAAGAGAGGTAACATCGTTATTGTTGGCTTGAACGGCGATCGCCAATCCAGCTTTAAAGTAAGGCCGTGAAAAATCGACCGTTTTTGCCCGTTCGGGTGTAATGGTCATGCTGCTAATGGCGGCATCCACTGTTCCCCCCTGCAGAGCAGGAATAATGCCATCAAAAGGCAGGCTTGAAAACTCGACGGTAAATCCGGCTGCTTCTCCAATGGCTCTCATCAAATCGATGTCAAAGCCTTCTAGAGTGCCATCTGATGCTTGCGCTTCAAACGGTGCGAAGGCAGGCTCGGTCGCCACTTTCAAGACAGCAGCGTCGCCACCGGAGGAGGATGCGCCGCCCTCGGCTGCCTCCTGGTTGTTATTGCATGCAGCCATCGTAACAACCAGGGCAAAGCTCAATAGCCCAGGAATGAGGCGGCGTAACAACGTCGATCGTTTTAAGAGATTTAGCATAAATACTGGGTTGCGAATTTCCTCTGAACGGATTATAAAAGGGGAAGATTTGGTACGGTGACGTGCTATCAAAACCATAGCTAAAAAGAGCTTGAGGCTACGTCTGACCAAAGGCCCATCATTTTAGCGAGTTTTCTATTCAAGATTCGTAACAACCCAGCCATTCTAAGGATCTTTTTAGAATCGATTGCCCCTGACTATAGGCCAGCGCAAAATAGCATTACAGGCTCATTGATTTATAGGGCAGAGGGTGTATATTGCGATCAACCTGTCTGTCCATAACCGTTATGATGGATGCCTCGCCTGCGATTAACTTTGACAACCTAGAAAAAAGCTTTGGTCATCTGCGGGTTCTGAAAGGGGTCAGTGGGCAGATTCAACAAGGCGAAGTAGTCGCTATTATTGGCTCCTCAGGCTGCGGCAAAAGTACGCTGCTACGCTGCTTTAACCGGCTGGAGCGCATTAATGGCGGTAGCCTGATAGTGAATGGCATTGACCTGTCTAATTCGCGGATGGGGCCCAGTGAGTTGCGGGAGCTACGGGCAAAGGTTGGGATGGTATTTCAACAGTTCAACTTGTTTCCTCATCTGTCTGTTTTAGAAAACCTCACCCTGGCCCCCCAAAAGGTTTTAGGCGAAAGCAAAGTAGAAAGTGTTCGCTTAGCGCGGTTCTATCTCGATAAGGTGGGCTTGGCGGAAAAAGCAGATTCATATCCCGATCAGCTTTCTGGTGGGCAAAAGCAACGGGTGGCGATCGCCCGTTCCCTCTGTATGAAACCCCGCATCATGCTATTCGATGAGCCGACCAGTGCCCTTGATCCTGAGTTGGTGGGTGAGGTGCTGATGGTGATGAAGCAGCTAGCCGATGAAGGCATGACGATGGTGGTCGTCACCCACGAAATGCAATTTGCCCAGGAGGTTGCTCGTCGGGTGTTCTTCCTTAATGAAGGCCAGGTCGAAGAAGAAGGCCCTCCCCGTGAAGTGTTGAAGAACCCGAAGAGCGATCGCCTTCGGGCCTTTCTCAGTCGCATGAGCTTTGCCCAGGTTTAAAGCTTTGGGGCGGCAGAAACGACTGCTCTAAAACGGTCATTGGCCGGACTCTAGTTGTTGAAAAATATCAGCACTGCGAGGAATGGCATCGGGATCAAAGCCGATGGATTCGACGTTGAGTTCTGCCATCTTCTGATCTGTGCTGACCATAATGGTTCGTAGATCGATGAGTTGTCCCTGGTCGTTCTTTTGAGTGGCGAGAGCGGTGAGGATTTGATTTTCTAAATCCAGGTAGCTCATATAAAGACGCGCATTATTTGTGACGTTATTTTCCTGTTGGAAAATGATGGGAAACGCGCCCACAAAAATTGTGATTGACGAGCTAATGACAAAAATATTAATGACGTAATTATTCGCTTTATCCCAACCAACCTTGCTGATGTAGAAGAGACTGACAGCCGTAACAATTCCGGTGGCAGAAGCGAGGGCGATCGCTGCAAACAATCGGGTATAGAAAAAGATGCTAATACGAGCATAAGCCCTGGCCCGACGTTCAATTTGTGCCAGTTGCACTTGAATGCGATCGCGCTCAGCCGGGGTGCTGTTCTTAAAAGAATTTAAGTAAAGGTTTAAGTTCGCTTTGTCGTTGGTCGTGGATGAGGGCTTGTCATTGTCTGTGCTTGATGCAGAATTGGGGGTGAAAGACGATGCATCTGCATACTTCAAGCCCTGAGTCCAACGCTGGGCCACCCGTTCCGCCTGTACGTTGAGCACATTACCTGCAATAAGTGCCGCGAGTAACATCCCAGCGGAGAGTAGTCCGTGTTTTACAGGGGCTTGTTGTAAAAGGGATGGAATATTCCACGTCCACTTCTTGGCTGAGGAGTTATCGGAATCAATCATTGCGATAAGGGGTTGAGTAACAGAGACGTCAGGAATTAATGGGTTGCCAGAATTTTAATGTGCTATCGAGGCTGCCACTGATTAGCGTGTAGCCATCAGATGCCCAGGCGATCGCCGTTACCACTTTCTCATGCTCTTTCAAGCGAGTACGCAGCCGCTTTCCAGGCACATCCCACAACAGAATTTCAGGATTGGGGCCGATGCTGGCAATAGTGCGACCACTAGGGCTGAACTGGAGATGATGGACGGGGCCATTGCTCTCAAAGGTTTGAGTCAGATGACCATCGGCAACCTTCCATAGGTGAACCAGCCCATCGGTATTGCCTGTAGCCAGGGTGCGCCCATCAGGGCTGAGGGCGATCGCCCGAATGGTCGCCTCCTGTTGGCCAAAGCTCCGTAGCAGTTCTCCCGTTTTGCCATGATGGACCATGACGGTGGCGTCTTCCCCAGCGGAATAAAGCAGGGCGCTATCCGAACTGAGTTGCATGGCCCAGATACAAGCCCGATGATCGCGTAGGGTCTGGCGACGTTCGCCCTGGCTCAAGTTCCAAAGCTGTAGAGTGCCGTCCTGGCTGGCGCTGATGAGGGTGTGGCGATCGCGGGTGAAGGCGACGGCTGTAACCCAGCCCCCGTGGCCGACCAGCGTACGAATGAGATTTCCCGTTTTCGGGTGCCAGAGCTTTACCATGCAGTCTTCGCCACCGCTGGCTAGCAGTTGCCCATCGGAGCTGTATGCCAGGGCCAAAGGAGTGCCGGAGTGTCCCGCAAAGGTACCAAATACATTCTTCTGCTTAAGATTCCAGAGCCAAATCAGTTGGTCTTGTCCACCGACCGCCAGCACTCGACCATCGGGGCTGGGGACGATACAGGTTAGACCTGCTGCAGTTTCCGTCAGGGTTTGAATGCAGTCCCACCGTTCGAGATTCTGAGGCGGTGCTGTGTTTGTCGCCGCAGGCTGTGGCGTTGTCGGTGTGACAAAGGGATCGGAAGACGGAGCAGGGCGTTTAGGCTGGGATGCCTGCATCATATCCAGTTCTTTGGCCCGTCGCAGATCCGACTCGGCTCCTAACTCCAGGCCCATCACGGAATAGACAAATCCCCGGTGGCGATAGGCTTCGGCATAATCTGGGTTGAGCCGAATTGCCATACTGAAGTACTCGATCGCCTCTGGATAATTGCCCACGTTGGCACACTCGGCCCCTCGCTGGTAGGCTGCTTCAGCCCCGCCGCCTCGACTGGCCACATGAGGTTTTGCCGGTGGCCGACTGGCAGCATACGACGACGAGGAAGAACGCGTGGAGGCGGCCTGAGAGGTATGTTCAGCGTTGCCATCTCCATGAGAATTACCCTTGCCATTGCCACTCGTATCGCCAGGATGGTGTTCTCTTAAATAGTCGTAGGCAACGTTGATAGCCTTAATCTTTTCCTCAGCCTGTTGCTTGCGTTGGGCATCACCCGCAAAGCGATCGGGGTGCCAGATTTTCGCCAGCTCTCGATAGGCGGTCTTAATCTCGGTCAGGGAGGCCCCAGGCTGCAAGCCCAGAGTTTCGTAATAACGGCGGAGGTCACTCATGGCCGCTGGGTCGTTCAACTCCTAGTGTGAGCGGTGCGATCGCAGGTACAAATAAGCTAGCGACCCGATAGGGGTCATGATCTCAGATTCACCCTCTGAGGGTAGTATTCCCCATGCTAACCAATAGATATGCAGGTGATATGTCAATTTGATGAATTGGGTTGAGCTACTTAAAAATTGCAAAAGAGGTTGCGTTTTGCGCGTACCCAACTTCTTTCGGAATCTTTGAGCATGCAATTGTATGAAGTATTAGATTGCCTATTCCTCCTGGGCATACTTATAGCCGCGTTCATCGGAACTTAGAAATTAACTACTCGCTACTCTTAATTAAGTATGTCGCAGTCAGAGCTAAAAACTGCACTGCTCATTGATGCAGATAATGCTCCTGCATCCAAAATTGGGACGATCCTATCTGAACTTGCTAAATATGGAGTTACTAATATTCGTAGAGCCTATGGCAACTGGACGAACCCTACCTTAAAACCTTGGGAAGAGTGTTTACAGAAATATGCTATTCGTCCGATTCAGCAATTTGACTACACAAAGGGCAAAAATGCGACTGATGCCGCAATGATCATCGATGCGATGGATCTTCTCTATACACAACAGTTAGATGCTTTTGCAATTGTATCGAGTGATTGTGATTTCACTCCTTTAGTCATGCGGATTTTGGATAACGGTTTAAAGGTCTATGGGTTTGGTGAAGAGAAAACTCCTATATCCTTTATCAAGGCATGTTCAACATTTCTACGTTTAAATGCTGTCAATCAAACAGTGAATTTCGAAGATTCCTCAAAGGTTTCTGAAAAGCATCAAACGAACCAGGAACCGAAACAGGATGTTAAGAAGGTTTCTGAGAGTAAGAAGAAAACAGGTCAGGAACTGAAGCAAGATACTAAATTAATGAATTCACTGAGAGATGCATTGTCTAATACGATAGATAATGATGGTTGGTCGCACCTAGGAGAAGTTGGTAGCTATATAGCAAAGAAAGGCATGTTGAAATGGAAGAACTACGGTTATGCAAAGCTAGTTAGCTTATTTAAAGCAATTGATTCATTTGAGATTCAGCAAAGAAATCAAGTTGTTTATGTGAGGAATAAACAAAAGAAAACGCCGCTATAAAAGAGTGGTCAGCATCTCAAAACGTTTCAACATAGAGCCTACCCGCTTAACCTGAGTTCGGCATGGCTTTTGCATTTGCGTTGTGTGGTGTGCAACGCACACCACACAACGCAAATGCACTGGGTATAGCAAACTTGTGTGAGTCCGTTTGGGTTAAGAGTGTTTCCGCTTATCCCGCACTCAGGTTATTAAGAAGAAATGGAAGCCAGGCTATACAGGAGCCAGAAACCGTAATCATGGCACGTCCACAATTCGAAAGGTTATCACTGCTTTGCTGACGCAGCCAGGGTTGGCAAAAGTAGAAGGCGATCGCCGTCAAGAAAATAGCTGGGAGCGCCACCAGAAAACCCATGACCGATACTTGAGAAAACCCAAAAAACAGCATCATCGGTAGGGTAATCAGCAACCAGGCCTTGATGCTATAGCCGATAATGGCCAGCCGATTTTGCACGCTCCAATAGTTCTGTGGAAAGATCCCGGCGACACCGACGACGGCCAGATTGGCGGCAAAGGAAAGGGTATAGGGATAAAGCAGGCTGGAGCGATCGCTCAGCCCAAATAGCAGCAACCATAGTAAACCTCCGGCACACACACTCAATACCATGCTCATCGTATGGGTCGTGCCAGGTTGCGGCCCCCACTCCGTCAAGAACCAGCGTCGAGCTTGATGGCTCTCAGGAGAAGCAATCCACGGGACAAAGAGGGGGTAGGTGAGAAATAGCATCAGGGGGGGCAGTAACCAGGGAAATCCACCCAGAGACCAGGCCAGGTAGCCGATGAAGGCAGCCCCCAGGATGGCACTGTCATTCAGGGTGGTTCGTCGCCGCCACAGGATCACCAGGATGACCAGCAACACGGTTGCAGCGAGCCGAGCCAACAACCCCGGCAAATCGAGGGTGAGATGCGATCGCAGCAAAACAAAGCTTCCCAGAGGGATAAATAGGTTATCGATGCCCCGCCAGGAAATCGCCTCCAATACCATCACCAGCAATCCCATAATGATGGCGATCACTAAGGTCTCCGCTCGCCCGGTAGGGGTGACTAGCAACAGGGGAATATGCACGCTAAAGAAGGTCGCCATAAAAAAGGCCAGCGAACCCTCTGCGCTCTTGAATCCCTCCGCTGTGGTGTAGCGCGTTTTGCCATAGCGAACCCCGATCAGGGCTGCGATCGCATCAGCCAGCGTCAGAATCAACATGGGAATGGTGAACAGCAACCGGCTGCCATCGGCCAACCAGAACAGCGTCACAATCGAAAAGGTGAAATAAACTTCTCCCCAAGAACGCCGCTTGACTCCTCCCAAAACGCTTCCCAGGTTTTTTGACAGCAGGGGGACAAAGCGCAGACTGAGGAGGAAGGCGATCGCCAACCCTCCCAGAACGGTGACAGGCCAGGGTGAATTAAAGAGCCAGGGGAAGGCTAGCGTCATCAACCCCATGGGAATGTGAACGAGCTTTCGCACCAATTCTGGGTTCGGGGACTGCGATCGCTGCCATGCTCGTAGGCTCAGCATTAAACCTAGAAGGATGCTGAGGACGAGAATGATGTTGAGCCAAGGAGACATGGAGGTGAATGGATAGCTAGGTGGATGGGCAGGAAAAAGGTGGATGAGTGAACTGGCGAGTTACTCGTTGTTGAGAAGTTAATTTTGCGTGCGCGTAGCGCACGCAAAATTAACTTCTCAACCGGTCTTTTAGGGAGGATCTAGATTTTGGCGGCTTCCTCGCTCCCCTGTCTTTTGCCTCTTGCGTGGGGTAGATGCTGGTGAAGCAATTGTTTGAAGGGAGTTTCCCCAACTTTAACCTTTCCCGATCTAGGATGAAGAGGTTCTAGGACAGTGTGTGAGGTTGAGCTCTTGCCTGGGCAAGACGGGGTTTATGGCAGTGACAGATTGGACTGAGATTGCAGGGAATTGGGTTTTGGTGCCGTCGCGGCCCCGGGCAGTGATTCATTTTCTAGGCGGGGCGTT
Source organism: Leptolyngbya sp. FACHB-8 (assembly GCF_014695575.1). Taxonomy (GTDB): domain Bacteria; phylum Cyanobacteriota; class Cyanobacteriia; order Elainellales; family Elainellaceae; genus Vacuolonema. Next base: position 101,522 of record NZ_JACJOO010000052.1, read on the forward strand.
TGTCGCAACAGCGCCCCAACTGTCGTATCGCTCATTGTTGGAGTACCTGGCGGGGCAGGGCTTCGTGATCATCGCGACCCCGTTTGTGAATACGCTAGATCATACGGCGATCGCCCGCCAAGTGCTCGCTTCCTTCCATCGGGGGCTGAATGAGGTGCGATCGCGCTACCTCCGTCAGCGTTATCTACCGGTGTATGGCCTGGGGCACAGCATGGGGAGCAAGCTGCATCTCCTGATTGGCAGCCAATTTGCCCAAGAGCGAGCCGGAAATATCTTGATCTCATTCAACAACTACTCATTTCGTAAAGCCGTGCCCATGGGGGAGCAGGTCTATCAGTTCACCTCCCAGCTCTCCCAATTTGCCTCGCAGTTCATGCAGTTAGCCCCCGACCTGATGCCGAACCTCGAAGTGGAGTTCACTCCCTCCCCCGACGAGACCAATCAAATGATTGCGGATTCCTATCAGGTGCAGCGTAATTTTTTGCTGAAGTTTACCAACGACACCATTGATCAGACTCGCCCCCTACACGATATTCTGCGGGTGCGCTACCCCGAAATGACTGCTGTAGAAATTTTGCCGGGAAACCACCTGACGCCTCTGGGGCAAGATGTGAAATGGCAACCAGGCACGGCATTTACCCCCTTTGATGCCCTTGGCCAGTTTGTGAACCAGTCTGTAAACCGCGATTTTTATGGGTTGCAAACATCCATTTTGCGTTGGCTTAATCCAACCGCTGGGTTCTAGCAAGCTGGCACATTTGTGTGGATTTCTCGTCTGAGTTCGGGAGACAGAATTACACTTGGAATTCGTGAGGGCTGATCTTGGCTCTACCTGTCTCCATTGGCACCGTACCAGACCACCTCTATCTGTGTTTCAAATGCTTCATCCTGTTTTTTCGCGTGGCTTGATCCTGGGTAGCTTACTGCTACTGGGAGGGTGCCCTACCTCGACGCCTCCTGTTGCTGAAGCACCTCCTGCTTCAACGACCACCCCTTCACCCACCGTGACCCCCTCATCCTCTCCTTCCACAACACCCAGCCCTACTTCCCGAGAAATTAGCGCTACAGCCATTGGTGCGGCCCGACTGGGGATGACCCTGGGGGATTTGAAGCGGGCATTACCGGGAGCTACGTTTGAGGTGAAGTCGCCCTTTATGGTTGACTTTGATGCGATCGCCGTTTCCCAAGACAATGCTACTCAGTTCTATATTCTCTACCTAGCTGGGGATACCTTTGAGGATACCGATACCGTTCAGGGGCTTCTGACGGATAACTCTAGCTTCCGCACCGATCAAGGAGTTGGCCCTGGCTCCTCCATTGCGGATGCGGAGGGAGCCTACGGCAACGCCACTCTCTCCTACAACACCGAAAACGAATCTCGTGAGTACGTGCGCTTTGAGAACCATCCCTCTCCGAACCTGGCCTTTTACACCGGCACGGGTAGCGAGGCAGGAGTTTACCCTGAGCAGGAGAGTAGCTTCCACGAAACCCAGGATTATCGCCCAGAGGCCACGATTAAGTCTGTGATGGTGATTTGTCTGCGAGAAGGCTGTGCAGCCCCACAGTAAGTCGTTATTTGTGATAGGACAAAAGAGGTTGTCTGCTGAGCAGCCGATCTTGTCCTCCTCATGACCCCAGGTCTACCATGCAGATCGCACGCTACCTCCATGCCGCAATTCTGATCTCAGATTTAGAAAAAGCCGAGCATTTTTATGGGACGGTGCTGGGTCTGCCCAAGGTCGATCGCGTTCTGAAGTTTCCTGGTGCCTGGTACGAGATTGGTGGTTGCCAGGTGCACCTGATTCAGCACGATGGATTGAGCCACGATCTTCAGAACCCTGAAAAATTGGGGCGGAATGCCCATCTTGCCTTTGCAGTTGCCGATCTGGATGCCGCTAAGAACCAGCTAATAGACTATGGCTACGAGTTTCAAATGAGTGCTTCTGGTCGTGCGGCTCTCTTTACCTGCGATCCTGACGGCAATGTGATCGAGTTGCAGCAGGCGTAATACACGCATCTTGGTTCGTCTTCTAAAACCCAGGGTTTGGGAGAAGCGAGCGGCTTTGCCGCTCGCTTCTCCCAAAATATTGAGCGCTTACCCAAGCACGATTAGGATGTCTTGATTGGTCATGGCTAACCCTGTTGCGAGCTGAGCAATCTGAAACTGCTGTGTTGCTCCTGTGCCATCTACATCGAAGAACAGTGCCCCTGTGCGGTTGTTGTAGATGAAACGATCGCTGCGATCGCCTGCCCTCGCTCCAATTCGAAACTGGTCTGGATTAATTGCAGCGTTATATAGTAGGCCTCCTTGTAAGGATGTTCCTACGACCTGAATCGCATCATCCGCTACCGAAAAATCTATCAGGCGATCAACCCCAGCCCGAGGGGCATCCAGGGTAAACCAATCCTGCCCAGAGCCACCTGTCAGGGTATCGGCTCCCTGTCCTCCATAGATCAGGTCTTTCCCTGCACCACCTACAAGCACATCGCCGCCTGCTCCTCCCAGGAAGGTGTCATTGCCTAGGCCACCATTCAGGCGATCTGAGCTAGTTCCACCCTCCAGGCGGTCACTGTCATTCCCACCCTCCAGGCTATCCGCACCATCGCCCCCCAGAAGAAAATCATTCCCATCCCGGCCGAAGAGGGTATCGTTGCCGGTATCTCCCTGGAGGCCATCGTTGCCCAGGCCACCATCTAAGCGATCAGAGCCGTCTCCCCCGAGGATTGCGTCATCCCCGACATCTCCGCTCGCCACATCGTTACCACCATCGCCGAAAATGGTGTCGAATCCGGCATCTCCATAGATTAGGTCATTGCCCAACCCCCCGTGCATTTGGTCGATTCCAATGCCGCCCCGAAGGGTATCGGCTCCGGCATCTCCATAGATCAGGTCATTACCATCGCCACCCAGTAACAGGTCGCTGCCCGTAACGCTTGTGCTGCCCCCTGGGCCCATTTCCCCAAATAGAAAATCATTACCAACACCGCCATTCAAAGCATCATTGCCGGTTCCGCCATAAAGGTAGTCGCTGCCATCGCCGCCATCTAATGCGTCGCTGCCCTGGCTAGCCAGCAATGTATCGTTGCCAATGCCACCCTGCAGGGTGTCGGCTCCAGCATCCCCCAAAAGCTGATCATTGCCATCCTCCCCTTGCAGCAGGTCATTGCCCGCTGCCTCCAGGATGTTTTGGGTATCAGAGCCGGCCTCTAGCACATCGTTGCCTACACCCCCCCGCAGTACGTCATTTCCGGCCTGCCCAAAGAGAAAGTCGATGCCTGCACCGCCTTCTAGGCGATCGCTGCCATCGCCACCTGCCAGGGTATCGTTGTCCAGGCCTCCCAGTAGCGTATCGTTTCCAACTCCACTCGACAGGCTGTCATTCCCCGCATCTCCATAGAGTTGGTCATTAGCACCGGCTGATGCCAACGTGTCGTTGCCGTCGCCGCCATGCAGGGTATCAAGCCCGGCATTGCCTAAGAGAACATCATTGCCGGCATCTCCCCAGAGCAAATCGTCCCCGCTAGCTTCTAGCGCGTCGTTGCCGTTAGAACCGCCTTCTAGAGTGTCATCGCCTGCACCACCGAACAGTGTGTCGTTCCCGTTCTGCCCAAAGAGACTGTCGTTACCCAATGCCCCTTCCAGGCGATCGTTGTCGTTACCGGCCTGGAGCGTGTCATTACCGGTACTTCCAAATAACTGATCGTCGCCATCCCCGCCTACAACGAAATTGGCGCTGTCAGTTCCTGTGGATTCCACCGTATCCGTAGGGTCAAAACCGCCAAACAAAGTATCATTGCCAGTTCCACCATTGAGGGTGTCAGTACCCCCACCACCCACCAGTAGATCGGCGTCTGCATCACCGCTCAACTGATCGCTGCCTAAACGACCTTTCAGGATGTCATTGCCATTGCCGCCATTGAGGGTATCATTCCCAATGTTGCCGAGTAGCAGATCATTCCCATCGTCTCCAGACATGAGGTCGTTACCTGCATCTTCGGAAGGGTTACTGACGTCAGAACCCCCTTCTAGCGTGTCGTCGCCTGCGCCGCCCCGGAGGGTATCATTACCGGCATCTCCAAATAGCATGTCGTTGTTGAGGCCACCGTCGAGGCTATCAGTCCCCGCACCACCTCGCAGGGTATCGTTGCCCTCTTCACCAAACAACTGGTCAACGCCCTCGTTGCCTAGCAACTCATCATCCCCTAAGCGTCCAAACAGGGTATCGTTTTCAAGACCACCCGTTAGAACGTTGTTTTGTTCATCACCAATTAACTGCATCTTGCTTCCCTTCTAAAAAATTCTGAAAGACACCCAAGGAAAAAGCATCAATAGCTACACGGGCTCCGCTGTTTTCTGGAGATAGACCTTGCTGGTCTAAAGGGAGTGGAGTTGTTGCTGCTTACAGAGTTTGAATAAAAGACGGAAAAATGGGAGAGTTCTGAATCAGCTAAACTTTAAAGAACAGCCAAAGATTCAGGAATAGCCGAAGACATAAAACCCATTCGAGTTAAATGTCCAGATCAAAGCGGCCCTGCCATCAATCGACCATATGCCGGTACTGTTCTGAATAGGTGGTTGGTTGTTGTGGAAGGGACATAAAACAACTCTTCCACAACAACCAACCACCTATTTGAAACACGACTTAGTGCGCCTAAGCCGAGTAAGCTTTATTAGTAAGCCCTTATGGCAGAGTTTTATTTCAAAAATTCTGCTTCTTAACAGTAGCTTTACTCACCACCCGACCTGACGTTAGAAAAATAATCTTGCCTGGTACCGGATCGTCTATGAAGTAGGCACCCTCTCGCTTCCACTATGGGAGGTGTCACAACCGGCACTGGCAAATGTTGAGATTTATAGGATAAGGAGAAGAGCATCCTCAGAATGTATACGGTTGAGGCTACTCAAGTGCACGGTAGCGCTGCACACCGTACTCGTCTCCGTAGAGTAGGGAGTTGCGTATTGTTTAAGAAAGCTTGTAGGAGGCATTCATGGCAAATCTTCTGCTGAGTCTGATTGCGGAGGCCGCTCTTCAGGCACGGCGAGATTTTATCGCCAAAACCTATCAAACTGAGGCCGTGCAGGTGAAATTCTTGCGATCGCTCCTCCACGCCAACCAAGAGACTGTACTGGGGCAACACCATAGCTTTGCGAAACTCCAGTCTGTGCAGGATTTTCGCGATGCGGTGCCCGTTTCCCGTTACAGCGACTATGAATCCTACATTCAGCGAGCCTTTCAGGGTGAAGCGAATGTCATGACCCCAGACCCGGCGATCTACTTCAACATGACGAGTGGGTCAACGGGTAAGCAGAAACTGATTCCGGTTACCCGACGATCGCGACGGGCTGTATCCTATGCCAATCAGGTGGCTGTTGGGTTTGGTACCCATGCGGCTCGTCGCGATCGCCGTCCCCTGGGCAAGATGCTGTTTACAAACTCGGCACGGTCGTTTGGGCGATCGCCCCAGGGTATTCCCTATGGCCCGATCAGCGTTAGCGACCTCAATCTGATGGGGCCAATCTATCAGCAGGTGTTCGCTCATCCTTTTGAGGTGATGAAGGCGGGCGACAGCGTGACGCGCAACTACCTCTGTCTTCTGTTTGCACTCACCGATCCAAATTTACGGATTGTTAGTGCAACCTTTCCGGTGTATGCCCTCACGTTCTGCGAACACCTGGAAATCCATGCAGAAAGCCTAATCGAAGATTTGGAAACCGGGACCTTTGCACCCTGGTTGAAACTGGAACCCGAACTGCGGGAAGTGCTGGAGCGACAGTGGAGGCCCCACCCTCGACGAGCAGCAGAATTGCGCCACATTCTTAACGCGGAAGGGCGGTTAGTGCCTCATCGAGCCTGGCCCAACCTGGCCTTTATCGTCACGGCTCGCGGGGGAACTTCCAACTTCTATATCAATCGCTTTAAGGATTACTTTGCGGATACCCCTGTATTTGGTGGCACCTATTCTTCGGCGGAAGCAACCTATGGGGTACACCGTGATTTTGGTACGGATGGCGTCATCCTGGCGGTTAACAGCGGCTTTTACGAATTTGTACCAGAGTCGGAGTGGGAAGCTGAACAACCGAAGACACTGTTACCCCATGAAGTGACGGTGGGCGATCGCTACCGTATTTTGATCAGCAATCTTAACGGGTTCTACCGTTACGACATTGGCGATGTGGTGGAGGTTGAGGGCTTCTACAACACGGCCCCCATCTTTGTGTTCCGCCACCGCCGGGGTGGGCTCTTGTCTTCCACCACAGAGAAGACGACTGAGTTTCACGCCATCCAAACCATGCAAACCCTCCAGCGAGAATTCGGCATTGCTCTGGAGAACTTTTGCATCACCCTCTCTGACCCTGAAATTCCTCCCCGATATCAGGTCAACATTGAACTGGCTCCAGGGTCAACCTTAGAAGACCCGACTAAATTCATCCACCGCTTTGATGAAGTCCTGGCGGAGCTTCATGCGTCCTATGCCCTGCGCCGCCCAGAGCCCATTCCCGATCCTCGGCTACGGATCTTAGCTCCCGGTAGCTTTAACCAGATTCGCCAACGGATGATTGATCGCGGTGTGCTGGAGTCCCAGATTAAATTTCCTCACCTGAGTGATGATCGTCATTACTTAGAAGGGCTGACGGTGATGGAAGAGGTGACGTTTTAGGGCGATCGCCAAGCGTTAAGAAGCGACGTGACATCTTGCATCACGTCGCTTCTTCGCGGCAAAATCGGCAACCTGTCAAAACCCCTGTCGTGAATGACTAAGCTCCCAGCAGTTCATCCAGGACATCCAGGGCCTCACAGTTGTTGGCGATCGCCGTTGGTTGTGGCTTAGGTGGCGCAACCCACTGGTTGGCTGAGGGTTGAGACGGTGAGAGCATATTCGCTCGTTGCGCTCCATGAGGCGTTCCTGCTGTGCCCCCCATGTACTCGTCTGCATAGCGCCGGAAGACGGCCTCGACCGCAGCGCGAGCATTTTTCAGCCCCCATTCATCAGCGATCATTTGCGCTTTATCCAGCACATCACGGCTCAGCCGCACTTTGTTGTCTTTTACTTGGTCGTTATACATAACTGCGTATTACTCGACATCGTGTACAAGCCACGGACATTGGCGAATTGAGGATCGCCCATCACCGTGAAGAGTTTGCGTCCAGTCAATCGTTCGGAAATGAGGTGAGTACTGCCGCCCGTCACCAGGAATCGTGTCACACGGGGCATGTAAGGCGTGTACTGGGCACGTACTGTTTGGAAAATACCTTTGAACCAGGGTTCCAGATGCTCATCCAGCCAGGGTGCCCAGGTGAGACCCGTATCCGCGTAGTTATGGCCGTTGCGGAAGCCATCCATCACAAGGCTTGGATCGGCGGTGGTGCCCAGAATGCTGGTCAAACGCTTATCGAAGCTGATGGAGACAGCCAGCTCGTAGGCACCACCACGATCCATTACATTTTCATCAATCACCTCACCTTCATCGTCTACCAGACGGGTTAGCCACGTGCCTCCACCGATGTCTACCACAATGGTGTAACCACTATCAGGGACCAAACCCAGTTGACGAGCATAGTAGTACGTACCCATCCCTTCCCGTTCGATCTCAACCTGAGTAACCGTCACCCGATAATCCAGGTCATTGCGGCGGAATTCGTGCATCCCCAGCAGTTGCTCGCGGATAGCAGCACTGTTGCGATCGGGATCGGGAGTAGAGGCAAAAACTTGTACGGCAAACTCGGTAGAGCCGTTCCAGGGTTCCAGGCAGGCGTAGAGATGGAGCCGAGATAGTTCGACTTTGTTTTCGACGACGGTTTGCTGCTGACGGCGATATTTATAAGCCTGGGCTCCGAAGTGATAGCGGCTGCCGTCGGGTAGCTCAATGAGGGGAGAGGCATTGGAAAAACTAACCGAATCGCGCCCCTGTGGCAACTGGAAGCGAACAGACCGAATCGCTCTGGGGTGGCCAATCCCATCGTAAAATTTCAGGTCGTAATTGCCAGCATCAAGGGCTAGAATGCGATCGCCCGTCCCATTGCCAACTGAGGGCTCTTTCCGAGGTCTGCGGGTTCTGGTACCAATTGTCATAGTTCTTCCTTCGTGACTATCTGGGGCGTTCGTCCCCATTAGTACACAGGTACTATACCACTTGTCTGCTTTCAGGGATAGTACGTATTTATTATTTCTTTTACAGCGCTTTGCGCTTGAATTAGCCATGGTTGTTTTTGGGAGCGCGGCCCTCCCAAAAACAACCAGATTTTAAGCGCTTGAAAAGTGCTGTACTCCAGCAATTCTCATTTTGAAATCAGGCCCGAAAACCGCGCGCCAAAGGCGCGCGGTTTTCGGGCCTCAAAGCCAAGAGTTCACGCCCGTAGGGCGTGAACTCTTGGCTTTGAGGCCTATAATACTGAGAATTGCTGGCTGTACTCTGTTTCGATGGGGCGTAAGCCCCAGGATGCTCGTACTGCACCGCATCCATTTCGGCTGGTGAGATGGGGCAGGTTTCGCGACGCAGCAAAAAAATCACCTTCTGGCTTTTGGGTTTAGAAAGGTGCGAGATGTGAGTAATGTTACTTTAAGTAAAGGAGTTGTCGTTTTCTGTTGTCCGGAGTGCTCTATGGCCGATGCTGCCGTTGCCATTCAAAACGTTTCTAAGTTTTATAGTGATGCGCCTGTTGTGAATGGTTTGTCGTTAAGCATCCAACCTGGCGAAATTTTTGGGCTATTGGGGCCAAACGGTGCCGGAAAATCTACCACCATTCGTATGATCACGACCCTGACCCGTCCCAGTGAGGGCAGCATTCAGGTCGCCGGTTATGATGTAGTGCGCCAACCCTTTCTGGTAAAGCGGCAGATTGGCGTGGTGCTCCAGCAGATGAGTGTAGATGTAGACCTGACCGTGTGGGAAAACATGGAATTCCACGGTCGAATGCATCATATCCCCAAATCTCGGCGGCAGCAGGATATTGATCGTTGGTTGGAGTATGTAGAACTGGCCGATCGGCGGGATGATTTGGTTAAAACCCTGTCAGGCGGGATGAAGCGTCGCTTGCAGATTGCCCGGGCCCTGTTGCATGAACCCCGCATTCTCTTTCTGGATGAACCTACGGTGGGGCTCGACCCTCAGACCCGTCGTCGCCTTTGGGAAATTATCAAGGGTCTGAATCAGCAGGGGATGACGATTCTGCTGACCACTCATTATATGGAAGAGATTGAGTACCTGTGTGGCTCTCCCCTCGATGGCGATCGCCCTGCCAATCGCATTGGTGTGATGGACAGCGGCAAGCTAATTGAGCTGGGGACGCTGGAGGAATTGCGGGAGAAATACGGCAAGGGCCTGCTGATGAAACAGATGGGCGATCGCTGGGAATACCAGTTTTTCCCGACCTTACAGGATGCTGATGCCTATCTTACCCATCAGCCCAACAAGGCGGGCATGATGGTACGTCCTTCCAACCTGGAAGACATCTTTGTAGAACTAACCGGGCGCAATCTGGATTAAACCCGTTGCTGAAGGCGTTGTGAAATGGGGTGGGAAACTGTGGTTCTCCACCCCATTTCACAACGCCTTCAGCAATACCGGATGAAGCATTGGTTGCCAAAGCCTTAAGGGGCATAGCACCAATTGGATGGTTTACCAGCTATGACGTGGGAGATTCTTGTAAGTTCCGTCAATCAGGGTGGGAACGCAATCACTTACATTCAATTGTGTCGCTAATACAACGTCTGGTTTAAAGCCACGCTCGATTAATTCTCGGCCAGAGCCACAGTGCTCAATCGACCAGGCTAGATTCTGGCGGGCACCCTGATAAGCCAGAGCCGCTGCTTGGGCTTCTGGCGAGAGACGACCTTGTAGATAACTAATAATGGCCCCCGCTGCGATGAAATCTTCAAAGGCAGGGCGAATGGTGCCATCAGGCCATTGTTCTCCGGCTGGGATGACAGCAATGCGGGGGCCGTAAGTCATCGCGGCCTGGGCGATCGCTCGGCTATTCCGCAAGCACCCTGTCAGGGTTGGAGTATTGCCTGTCGCTAAACTTAACGCCGAGCCATTGGGAGAGGGCAGCACGATTTGCGTACCCCGGCTCACGGACAGCATTGAACTGGGCGAGAGGGAGTAATCACTGCTACCTCGAGCACCTGCGAGCTCGGCCGGGATGGACTCGGCAAATTCATAAACTGCTTTATCTTGCCATCCATAGGGATAAATCACGGCCCCTTGGCTAGTCGCCACCTCAACACAGGTCGAAAATGACAGAACATCCACCAGGATGACAACATTACTAATGGGTGCTAATTGAGCAATACCGTTTTTGCCCCATTCACATCGCACGTCAAATTCTGCCTGATCCCAGTGCATAGTGAAAACTCTAGGTCGTTTTATAAATGTATTGACTTTAACGATGCACGCCTGCGTATATGCCCCATCAATATTTCCCAAAAATGTATCGATACTCACCCTCTTGCCCCAACCAAAATAAATAACCTCAATTTGGGATAAGCCTAAGTGCCTTTTTAGCATGCGCAGCGTGCCCCTCGAAAAGGCCTTAACCCGAACGCAGGTTGAATAGGGTAATTCAAGGCAGGAGCCCAAATATTCCGTCGTTCTCCAATAGCAATATCAGCGCTTCTGTCCTGGATAGTAGCCTTAGGCACTCTGGTTGGAACAGGTCCATCTCTCAAGAGCCTATGCATAAGCGCTGTACTTAACGCACTTGCATATTGCTATATAAAAAAGTGTCCACCCCGCCGGGGTGGACACGCTGTGCATCCAAGGAGTAGAGATCAGAAGTTAGACTGCAACGAAATTGCTGGAAGTTTCGCCCAGTACGCTACCAACAGTGCCCTGGGACACATAGCCGGCCCGTTCGCTGCCGAATTTACCAACAAAGAAGACCCGAATTAGCTTCCGACCGTTTTCGACGTAGCTGTCTTCCGGATTGGTCAGATAGACAATGCTGTTGGCGCCAGGGCCATCGTTCATTTTGGCACCGGGTTCGTAGTAAGCGGCCAAACCCTGGCTCAGTTCGGAGGTGTTCCGCAGGCGGTAAGCTTTGCCCTTGGTCATGCCGCCATCACTAATCTGCTTCAAATACAGAGATTGAACCCAACCTACGGTAGGCTCTTTAATTTGAGCCAGTCCATCGCCAACAATTCCGGTCAATTTCAGCCGTTGGTCGGCGGCCAAGCTCATAACTGTAACGCTCAGATCGGTGTCACGATAGACAGCGATAGTGCGGTTTGGTGCACGCAGGGCATCAATTAAATCTTTACGCTCGTTAATAGCAACCATTGGTGTAATTCTCCAGAACGCTTGAATATTTTTCAGGAACGGTCAGAATTGTGACTCTTCACAGCGTTGATAAAGGCACAAAACGTCTCCCGCGGTTGACATGTCCATTCTGTAGAGAACAGAATTGCCAGTTGCGGTGGGGAATGAGACATCAGAGGTTTGGGAAATCTGAGTCGATTAACTCAAACGCTCCATTGGAGTGATCAAAACCTGTAGAGGGAGAGATTTGCTGTAGGGGAGGGGGCAATCGCTAGAGCACAAGGGCTTAACGCCTCTCCTACAGACTTGTTTTTTACCGGGGCCAGCGGGGTAAGTTTCGGTCTAAAAGAGTAGGGTTAGACAGAACCGCCGGGTTTGAGCATGGCTTTGCAGGATGCAGGGGGTGCTTGTTGCGGACCATGGTCGGCTTTTGGTTTTACCGTGGGCGTCTTGGGTGACGTCCGTGTTTCTTACAGGTGACAAAGAAAACTTCACCGGTTTGTCCTGCCATTTCGGAAAAATTTGACCTCTTTGGCAGATACGTTTAGCCAAGGCTTCTGAATGTGTTGATTTTACGGGCACTTTAGCCTCGTAAACTTGTTGAATTGCTTAGGAACACACAGGACTTACGCATTTGTGTTGTGGGTGGGGTGCGAAGCACCCCACCCACAACACAAATACAATATGGATAGCCGCCTTGCGTAAGCCCTGACACAAATAAGACAACCTGTAATTCTTGAATTACAGGCTATTGAGCCCATGATCCTTAGTACCGCGAAAACTAAGAATCCTGGAGTTAGGGTTTGGCGACCGCCGCTGAACGATCGCCCACTTCCCCTTCCATAAAATTTTTACGGCTTTTCAGTAAATACTCGGCCAGTTCAGCAAAGCCCTCAACCTCTGCATGGGGAGTGATGAAGCGGGGGTAATGGGTGAGGCGATCGCCATAATGCCCCACATTTGCCACCCCCACTGAATAGGGGAAGAACTCACCATTAAACAAGCTCTCATCGTTAGGGCTGTCTCCAACCGTAACGACGTGTTCCGGCATGAGATGAGGGAAATGAGTGTCCAGAACACAGCGGAGGGCCGCCGCTTTTTCCTGTTGCGGTAGTTTGATGTGGCATTGCACTGTGCTGTAAGTGAAGCCCCAACCTTCAGATTGGCAGCGATCGCTCATCCAGCTCAAATCTTCGTCGCTCAATCCATGCACATCAAATGTCCAATCTGTCAGACGGAAGCGATTGTCGCTAGCCTCCTGCAAGTGGGGGAAGCGCTCCTGAAGCAGGCCAAACATTTCCGCTAGACGCAGCCGATGGTCGTTGAGGTGAGTGATGGGTACCAGAAGATCGGGGGGAGTATCGGGTTGGTGGAAGAACAAGCCCCCATTTTCAGCGATCGCCCCCACTACTGGCATGTAATGGGCTACGGCCTCCACCCAGCCACCGGAGCGGCCTGTCACAATCAGGACGGGGAGATTCGCTTTTGCGAGTTCTTCCAGGGTGTGCAGAAGCGTTGAGGTGTACTTGCTTCGATGGGTGAGGGTGCCATCCATATCAGTGGCAATCAGGGCGATCGCCCCCGCTTGTGTTTGATCCCAGGTCTGCAATGGTTTCAATGAAACACCCCTACTCCTCAAAATTTTTGGATGTTGCCTAATCCCAGTGCCTCTGGTTTTTGCTGCTGAAGCAGCGCCATGAACCAACAGTGATCAGCTGAAACTTCGAAGCCAAGAGAAATGATCTCTATGGCTTCGAAGTGTGGGATCGGCTGTCAACCACCCTCAATTAAACCGCCAGTTGGGCTGGAAGTTGCTGCAGGTCAGTGGAAAATATGAAACATTATTGAGTGACCTTATACGGCTTAGGAGATTTCCAGTAATGAAATTACCCCCAGAATGTTGGTGCTTTGCCCGCGAAGCGGGCAAAGCACCAACATTCTGGGTAAATTCTTATGCAGAAACCTCCTTAAGCCTATAGAACCGTATTACGGGAGTATGCCAGCATGGTCTTGTCCCAAAACTCAGAACCATTGTTTTTTCGTCGCTTTGTGACCAAAAAACAATAGTTCTGAGTTGTGCTTTTAGAAAGGTGCAGGACGTGAGTCTATCCAATTTCATGGTGGAACTTTGTGCAGGACTGGTAACGTTGAAGGCGAAACTGTAGATAAGGCTAGCCCGTTTTTAGAGGGCGATTCTACAATTCCACTGATTGACGTGGCTTGCGTTCAGGTTTGTTTTTGGGGCTGCTATGGGATTTTTGACAGCTGCACATCGGCATCACTACTACATCCAGGAGGCGACACGGGCTGGCATTCACCTCCCGCTTCTGGTGGCGCTCTACGCCGTTCATCAGTCTCCTTTGCTGGAGGATGGTGAGGTCGGCTTGGGCATCTCCCCAGCTCACCAACTGGGACGCGATCAGCTGAAAACATTTCCACAACAGGTCAAGGTCGCTGCTACCACCCTGCGTAGCATCACCAGTCGCCTGACGGCTCAGGGCTGGAGTGCGACGGATATGTGGGATGAGGACAACGGCTCCTATACCGATCGCTTTTTGCAGGCGATCGCCGATGGCTACTCTCCTCCGGTCACAGATACAGGGGCAGGCCTGTTGGAAACAACGGATTTAGAAGCGTTGAGGACGGTATACCGGGCCGAGGTCAATCTGTCCTATCAGATGGCTGAATTGCCCTACAACCTATCCTTCCTTGACGGAGCCCTATTGCGGTTTGCTCAAAACCTCGTCGATCACTACCAGAGTTTGGATTACCAGCGCCAAGCCTTGCTGGAGGCCGTGCGGCTTTGGCGAAAGTTAGATGACGTGCCCCTTGCGATCGCTGCCCTCCAGGCCGATAGTGATGAATCTCTCAGCCTGGAGAGCACATTGGATCGGGTGCTGCTGGATGTTATCTCCAAATTACCGGATAACTACGCTGGGTACCCGCATCAGCGGGAAGCCCTGTTGCGGTTGGTGCAGCTCTGGCGGCAGGTAGCGACACGGGAAGGGGCGATCGCTTCTCTGGAAACCAACGATAGCGCCGAGATCGCGCCCGGTAGCCTGGATGCTGCTCTGATCGCCTTCGTGCTAACCCTGCCACACCACTATCAGGGTAAAGGTGAGCAGCGCAATACTTTGACTGAAGCCTATCGACTCTGGCACGACCTGGATTCGCGAACCGTCGCGATCCGCCATTTGGGCATTGATCCCAAAGCTCTGATTGACGCCACCCCCGACGCCCTGGAAAGTGCTGCTCGCCAGCTCGATCGGGCACTATTGCAATTTATCCGAACAGTGCCGACGCAATTTAATGAATCGGATGCGCAACGGGTAGCCTTGTTAAAGCTGGTGCAGTTGTGGCGGCACTGCGATAACTCCTTCCAGGCGCGACAAACCCTGCTGGAGGATTGGCAACGGATGGAACGGGCAACCCACCTATCCGAGGATGCTCCCCCGGCTCCAGTGCCCTTACCTGCTCCATCGCGCCCAGTAACCTGGTCGCTCAATAACCTGCAGCTGGATGCCCCAATTTTGCCCCATAGCCGTTTTACCTGGGCCATGGCAACCCAGGGCGGCATTTGGGTGCCCGATACTCAGGAAACCGTGGATACTATTGTCGCCTTAACAGAATGTTTGCAGGAGGTGAGCGATCGCCTTGGGCGTTCTCTTCAGGTGGCTCTCTGGTATGTCCCACCGGGTATGCCTGTGGGAGTGCCCGATCCAGTCAGCGATCGCCACACCACCGGAAACGCCATCAAGCTCTACAGTCCTGGCCTCAGCGCCAACCAACTTTACTGGATGTTAGATCCGTGGTGGGCGGGTGGGTTGGGCCGCTGTAGCCAGTTTCCGCATTTGATTCACCTGGATAGGGGCGATCGCACCCGTTGGCTACAGTAGCGTCTTACTGTATGATGCATTACCCATCAATTCAGGGAATTCTATAACTAATAGGAATGTCAAATCCATTCAATCTACCCTGCTATGGCTGACCACCTCATTCTCGTTGAACCAACGCTGGCACAGGCCCCGCCTTCCCAACCTAAGGGAGGACAAGTCTGGATGTATTCCACGTTAATGATGGTGCTTCTACTGGTGGGTCTGGGAGCGTACAACTACTACATGGTCAAGAAGCTTAAAAAAGAAAAGCGATTTGAGGAGTATAAGAATCGCGAATTACAAAAGAAGCTCAAACTGGCCCTAAATACCATCAGCAAGATGGAAAAGAACCCAGACCTGGTTCACTCCCGCGAATTTAACCTTGACTATCTGCGGATGCGGATGGAAGAGGAGCAGTTTCACTTTGCGATCGTTAACCAAATCAAGATCAAGGTCAAAGAAAAAATCACGGTTGCCCTACGGCCTCATCAGGCTGAAGAGGGCAATTTGGGGATGGCCAGTGCCAGCCGCCAAGTGGATGAGATTTTTGACGTTGAATACAACCTGTCCGAGTCGCCCACTGGTAAGAAAGGCGTCCTGTTCCGAATTCAAATCAAGTTGGCAAAGATCCCAGCTCAGCCTACCTCCGTTACGGTTAAGCAGATCATTGAATGCATGACGACCTTTATGAGCCAGGAGGCTGATGAAAATTGGCAACCTACAATTCAAGGGCGAATTGCTTATATGCATTGGGATCAGAAAGCGAAGCCTACGCCATTACTTGTGCTGGAGCAATCGAATGAGGGCGTTAATGTAACGTTCCGCTCAACTCGCATTGCTGCTAAGTCGTAAAAGCTAGTAGGCTGCGGCCTAAGTTCACAACCTATGTTTTGTGTGGGGTGCGAAGCACCCCACACAAAACATAGGTGATGGATTTCCGCCTCAGCGTACTAGGCTTGTCCTTCTGTAAAAGAGGGTGTTGAGGTTTACCTCAACACCCTCTTTTGCGGGGCTTTCTGCTGATGTAGTTCACGTTTAGGTGAGATGTTTTCTGCGGGGACATCTCACTTAAACGTGAACCGTTTCTATACAGGCGGAGCTCATATCCGTTCCTATCCATCAGCCATGTCGCTGGGTTTTGAAAAAATCAACACATGCTGCTCGGGTAAAAAATCTAGCGTTTCATCCCAGTGCAATCCTACAGCAGCCATTTCTCGTTTGACTTGCTTTTGAGTCATCTTGTGCAGCGGCTTAATTGGCAATAGCCAGTTCTCCCCCCGGTACTCCACCATGACGACGCGGCCTCCGGGTTTGAGGGCTTTAGCGATCGCCTCCATCATTTCGTAGGGATATTCAAACTCGTGGTACGCATCCACCAGCAACGCCAGGTCTACTTCCCCAACGGGCAGGTTCGGGTTATCCGGTTGCCCAAGGATAGTCTCGACATTCTCAGCTCCACTAGCTGCCTTGAAAAAATTCAGCATATCCAGCATCTCAGGCTGAATATCGACGGCAATGACGCGGCCCTGTGGCACAAAAGGGCTAATTCGCAGGCTGAAGTACCCTGTTCCGGCCCCGATGTCGGCTACCACATCGGTTGGCCTGAGCCCCAGGGCGTTGATCAAAGCACTGGGTTGTTCTTCTAACTCACGGTTGGCTCGCTCTAACCAGGCCGCTCCGCTATGGTCCATATAACGGGCGATGTCGCGACCCATATAGCGTTTGCCGGTGCTATCGCGGGTATGCAGTGTCCGGTATTCGTAGCGATCGGGAACTGGAGTGGGTAGGGGGTCTGGAGGCAGAAGGTCGGGGGATATCAGGGAGGAAGGCTCGTCAACCAGGAAGGGTTGGGCAAACATAGGGGCAGCAATGGCTATGCTCGCTGAGTGGGGAGCGATCGCCCACCCACCTAACCCATTACTGCTCCACACCAACATTCCCAGAGCAAAGGCTGTAATCCCAGTTAGAATCCTGCGGCTGATAGCGATAACCATGTTCCTTAAGACAGAAGGAGTGGATAAGTGCTTCGCCTTCACCAACTCCTTGTGCTTTGAGGAGCATAGCTGGGCGTGTAGCTGCCGGACACCGTTCATGGATTGTTCTCCAGTACGTCAGGTCGCCAAAGATATTCTCGCAGGCTGAGGGTACCATCGGCACGGAATTGAATTCCTTCAGCCTCTAACAATACCCGTTGCAATGCATCACTTCCGTTACGGAACGGTGACTCTGACACTCGCCCTTGAGCATTCACCACCCGGTGCCAGGGAACATCTGAGTCAACGACCACTCGATACAGAGCGTACCCCACCAGCCGAGCTTTACCATACATCCCGGCCAGATCGGCTATCTGTCCGTAGGTTGCTACCTGCCCGTAGGGGATCCGACGCACCACGTTATAAATCACGTCATAGGTTCTCATCGTCCCATCTACACCAATGAACCACATGCATGAAACAGGATAGTAGCCCAATAAACTTCTTAAGTTTTACAAGTTAAAAAGCTTATGCAACGGGCTTGCTACCTCATAAAACCTTCATACATTTTTGTGTCATATTTCAAATCTGTGGATGGGATGTGGTGAAAGGGGTATTTCGTTTCCCTTTCACCACATCCCATCCACACGTGTGGAACATTCCTCATTTTTGTGAGGCGTGCTGTATGAGACACCTTATAAGAATGCTATACAGCTGTCTGTTTTTGGTTGAGATGCTTGCTACACAGACATCTCAACCAAAAACAGACAGCTGTATAGCCGGATTTTGTATAAGGTTTTGGGCGATTGAATTGTCTTAGGTATATATGCCAGTTTTAAAAAGTGTCACGTAGTTCTCGACAAAACCTTACAAAATCTGTATTTTTTATAATGAAAGTGTGAGGAGTGCGAAAGGCTTCTGGGGTCGAAACACGGAAAGACTCCCAGAAGCCTTTTTGTTTCTATCAACTTCCATCTACATCATTTTTCAATTGACATTAGTTCGGACAGTTTTTCTGAAACCCTTGATTTTGCGTGCGCTTCGCGCACGCAAAATCAAGGGTTTCAGAAAAACTGTACAGAGTATTGAATTGAGTGATGTACGAGGGTATTACATCAAGGGTAGCCATACCTTAAACTCAGTGCCTTCTTGGAGTGGAGCGCTCTCCAAGGGGGTAGAGGAGGGCGATCGCAACTCCAGACGTCCTCCATGCCGGGCTGTAACAATTTGGTAGCTCATTGCTAAATTCGTTTCCCGAGTCGCGCGCTGTTCCACTGAGAAGGAATCCTGAATCTGCTGGTGCTGCCAGGGGGAGAGCGGTGGGCCATTGTCGGCAATGCAGATGACTACCCAGCGGGAGGCTGTTGAACCTTGAAGATCAGAGTAAACTTCAGTCGTAATCGTAATTTCAGGTTTTGCAGGAAGCTGACAGGAAGAAGGAGTGCCCTCATTCCATTGGGCTTGTAGAGCTGGATTGAGCAGCACCTCAACGGCACGGCTGAGCAGACTGATGAACACCTGGCTGAGTTGGCCCAGATAACAGGGAACCGGTGGCAAATGACCGTACTGGCGAGTAAATCGAATTTCGCCGGTCAAGCGGCTTTCCAGCAGTAGAACAAGACTGTCCAGGCAATCGTGCAGGTCGGCGGGTTTAGGGTAAACCTCGTCAATGTGGCAAAACGTTTGCAGGCTGCTCGCTAATTTTTTGAGGCGACTGGCTCCCGTTTGAATGCTTGTCAGGGTGCGGGGCAAGTCAGCTTTCAGGTAATCCAGCTCAATAGACTCTTGCAGGGCGGCGATGTCAGCAGGCACCTCACCCCAAGCGGCATCATAGGCAGACAACAGCTCCATGAGCTGGTTCACATAGTCTGACAAATGAACTAAGTTACCCCAAATAAATCCGACAGGGTCGAGAATTTCATGGGCCACACCATCTACCAGGCGTCCCAGAGCCGCCATCTTTTCGTGCTGCACCATCTGCAAGTGGAAGCGCTCAAACCGAACCTGAGTTTCAATGCCGCGAATTTGCCAGTCAGCCCGATAGAGTTCGTGAATGTCTAGCAGACACAACAGACCGTCCTCACGCTGCACAACGATAGGGTCAGGGCGTTGTTCGGGCGATCGCCGCAGAGCCTGTTGCACCGCCTGTAGGATGGGAGTTTGTGCTGGCAATAGCAGATAGGGGCAACGGGCATAGCTATAAAGCACCCGCATCGGTTGCGCCAAAAACCACTCACTACCATAAGGTCGTAACAGGTATTCCAGAAATCGCTGCCGTGCCATCAGCCCCAGCAATTGTCCATCCTGTTGCAGGATGACGCCGGGTACCTCCGGATACTGCTCAAATTGATTGGCGACTTCGGTAGCTCGTGTGGCACCATCGACGGCCCACCAGTGCAATGGCAAATCCCCAACCGTGGAGTTGAGGCTCAAGGGGTTCGTGCTGGCTTCAAATTGAAAAGGGCGAGGCAACCCGGCATTGGGAAGGGGGATAGAAACCATGGGACGGTAGCGCAAGAACTTAAGTGACGGAATACCAGACAGACACATCCCGTGGAGAACGTGTGGTGAAAGGGATGCAATACTTTGTTTCAGCGACAAAGTTCCTGGTAGCTTCCACATGAAGTTATCCAGTGAACTGTGTGTTTAGAATGCCCAAGGCGTAATCATTATACTCATGCCCCTTTTGTGGGGAGGGACTCACGACATGTGCCGCTCTTAAAAAAATCAGCCCCTGGCATTAAATGCCAGGGGCTCACTCGTTATTGTTTTACACCACTCGGAAAATGAAGGGGTAGCGGTGGACGTAGTCTTGATTACCTAAGCACTGAACAATAGCCCAGATCGGTAAGGCCCAGTGATATACGAAGAAGAAGGGCACAATTAGATACCCCACCAACAGAAAGACCAAAATGCCGACGATGATACCCCACAGCCACACATTCAAGTGAAAGTTAATCGCTTCTTTTGCGTTTTCTTTCACAACTGGGTCATCTGAGACAAACAAAATGGCAATGGGAATTCCGATGGAAAAGATGAGCGTACTAATAAAGATTGACCCATGCGATAACGCGGTTAAGAGTCTGCGCTTATCTGGATCGTACGTGCTTTGCATCCCAGGTGCTCCTTATTGGCGGGTCATCCTCACTCATTTATCCTATCGTCTAGGGTATAGGACCCACAGGGATGTTAACCGTATCAAAAGTAGGGTTTCTTCCCGTAATTGCGTTACATTCAAGACCAAGGTGCCACCCGCTAACGGCACACATCAACAAGCACGTAAGCTATGGGTATCTGGCGATCGCACCAAAACTCCACAAGCCACAGTCGATGGGCCTGGCTCATTGCCTTACCTCTGCTGTTATCGGGCTGCACACTATTTGCTCCCTCAGCTCAGCGGGTAGAGAACGTAAATCTGTTGTTGGGTAATCCCAGTGGTGCGATCGCCGACCCCGACAGTGCCAACAACTATCTCATTGTGCGGCCCCAGTATGTCCTGTCCTATGGCCGCGATCGGGCGATCGCCAACTGGGCCAGCTGGCAGCTCACCCGTTCCTGGCTGGGGAATGGGGAACGGCCTCCTTTCCAGGCGGATCGCTCCCTGCCGGAGGGCTGGTATGTCGTCACCCCTAACGATTACTCCGGTAGCGGTTTCGACCGGGGCCACCTGGTGCCCGCCGCCGATCGCAACCGTAGCCCTGAAGACAGCGCTGCTGTTTTCCTGATGACCAACATCGTGCCCCAGGCGCGAGACAATAATCAGGGGCCATGGAACGCCCTGGAAACATACTGCCGACAACTGGTTAATCAGGGCAAAGAGCTTTACATTATCGCTGGAGCCTCAGGTATCGGAGGCGTGGGAGAGCGGGGGCCACGGACAACGATTGGGCGTGGCCGAGTGACGGTGCCGGAGGTTGTGTGGAAGATTATTGTGGTGCTGGATCAGCCCATCACCTCAGCAGAAGAGATTGGAGCGGGCGATCGCGTCATTGCTGTAATTTTGCCCAACGTGGAAGATATTCGCGAAAATGATTGGCGACAATATCGCCAATCTGTAGATCAGATTGAACGGTTGACAGGATACGATTTCCTATCAACGTTGCGAGATGACGTGGAGGAATCCCTGGAGGCTCAGACGGATGTACAGCGCTAGAGTTCGCTGGTCAGAACCCTCTCCGGCTTCATGGTGGCTGTGGATTGTAGAGGTTCAATGTTGATGACAACCGTGGTTGCCTCGGCCCAGTAGGGATTCATGGTCAGCTTTAGCAACACCTGACCCGAGGCATCGGGAGTAAAGGTGGCACAGTCAAATTTTTCGCCAGTAGTCGCAAACGCCCACATGCGGTAAACCATGCCGCTTGGAAGGGGCTTGAGATTTTGTAAGGTCAGCATTGCCACATTTCCATGCGGAGCCAGTACCAGGCTTCCTGTAGGAGATTGGGTCTGGCTAACGGGTTGCAGATTGAGCAGACGGTTTTGGGGCTGCTGGAGGATGGCGATCGCCCCTTCATATTCCTGTACCTTCTGGCGAGAGGCCATGAGTTCCTGCTGCAGCCGATAGTTACCCAGGCCCAATCCCAACAAAACGAAAGCCGCAATGCCGCCAATGCTCCAGAGCTGGCGATCGCCTAACCGCCGGGGCCGGGCACGTTGCGGCTCGGGAGTCGCCGCTTGAAGAATGCGATCGCGCAGAGCCGCAGGGGGGCGATCCGCCTCAGGCGTGGAGAGGGAAGCGGCGGATTCTAGGGGAAGGTGGGGTAGAGAACCGGGTTGAGCGTCCTGAAACATGCGATCGTCAGGAGCAATAGGAGCACTATCCGCCTCAGCCGTGGGGAGAGAAGCGGCTGAAGCTGCCATAGAAAGGAGGGCCAGCGTGGAGCGGAGCTGTTCTACCTGGGCGATCGCCTGAGAGTCTTGGGCTAGATACTGTTCGACAGTCGCCTGCTCATCGGGGGTGAGGTCACCCAGGACATACCCAGCCAGCAGCTCGTCGGTGGGGTCAAAAGCGGGTTGAATCATGGTCAGTTGCGCGGGTCTTGAAGCGATTGATGGAGCATCACTGCACAACGATCTGATCCGCGATGTCTGGATCTGGAGACTGGCAACCCATGGGAGCTACAGGGGTGAGAAATCCTCCGGCCTCAATCTTCCACCCGAGAATTTTATTCGCTGGGTTGCAGGGTTCCGTCAAGATCATTTTGATGTCCTGTCCACCATCATGTTCTAACGTGTCCAGGAGCTGTTGCTCGTCTGCAGAACCGGCCTGTACAGAAACCGGCACGATTTCTACCTCCTGACGGAGACGCCAGGGCCGACCTGTTGTGACTGCGTAGAGACCATCTAAGGCGATCGCCCCCACCAGCCCTAAAATTATCAACCCAACCCGTTGCTCCATGGCTTTATTTTTTGAAACCCACTCCTAGCATGGCATCTGTATCCACAGGATTCAAGCGAGTATCCGGCTTTTCTCCAGAAATCTACACCAGGGTTTACGTTGTGTGAACTTACGTCCATACAACGTAAACGAGTGAGATGACCCAATGGATTTAAATCTGAAAAATCGGATGGCGTTCTAAATGCAAAGCGCTGTCAGCAACGTAATTCTCTATGACCAATGGATATGGATGCCCTACTGCGGCTTTGCGGAATAAGAGTATCTCTCCATGATTCTAATAGTGAGACAATCCTCACTCATGTTGGTCGGCTGGAATGTGCCGTCATATTGATGCCAACGCCCAGGACTCGTTGCTCAGCTCAGCCCAGCGATCGCTTTTTATCAATTGCATCTGCTGTAAATCCAATCTCATTCAATAGCCCATCGTCACTTCCTGGCCCCCGGAGGTAACAGCTATGCCAGATCTTGCTGAGTGTCCCAGTTGTGGACGCAAAACGCTTGTTGTTCGTAATCCTGATTTGTATCAATGTATTTTGTGCGATTTCAAGCGTGATTTATCGAAAGTTGAAAAACGCTCTCCCAATACTGAACTTCCGTGGCCTCTGTTCATCATCTTCCTCGTCCTGGTGGTGTTTCTGATGGACTCTGGCTTGCAGCCCTCCCGTTCTGAGCGTCCCCAACGGGATTCGGTTGTGCCTCAAACTCTAAGGTCTCTGTAATCAGTAACAGATTGGGGCAGTGTTATAGGCTGCCCCAATCTATCCAGAACGACGGACGTTTTATTAGCTTTTCAGGTTCAGAGTGTTTCCAAGTGCCGCGCGTTGCACAGCACTTGGAAACACTCTGAACCCAAGTTGCCGTTTTATAGGTGAATTTTACTCACCTATAAAACGGCAACTTGGGGCCTGCTGACGTTACTAAAAATGTGTCAATTCTGACTTAGGATCGTGCATTTAATAACCTGTAATTCTTTTTGTGGGAGTGGCGGCTCTGCCGCCACTCCCACAAAAAGAATTACAGGTTGTTTTGTTTCTGATCCTTAGGTGATTTCTGGAAAAGAACTTCCCCCAAAAATGGGGATATTATTTCTCGGAAATCTCCTTAATTGACCGGGCCATCGATGGCAGGAACCCCGGGAGATGGAGACGGGTTGCGTTGCGTTGTGGGAGTTGAGGTTGTGGATTGTGCAGGGATTGGAGTAGCAGCTGGAATGGCGGATGGACGTATTATCCGTTCCATTTCGGCATTGCGTCGCTGGGCTTCCTGCTGATAAGCCTGGTCGCGCCAGGTATCAATGTACCCGCGAGCTTCTCCATATAAAGCTCGTCCCCAGCTCACGTTGCTGGCCTCGCTAATAGCGCCCTGGAGATCCCCCTGGTTCGCTAACTGCTGAGCTCGCTCAATGTAGGGGCGGTCTTCTAAAGTCTCCATTTGCTGACGCCATTGGGCGATCGCCTGCTGCGCCGTGTCGTAGCTGTCTGTGCCATAGAGGATGCCTTGGGCTTCGGCGATCGCTGCTTTTAATGCTTCCACATCACCACTTTGGGCCTGTTGTTGAGCCCGCTGTAGCCGAGAGCGGTCTTCCTCTTCCTGTTCTCGTTCCCACTGAGACAAAAAATCTTCAACGTTTGCAGGGGGAGCGCTGGGGGGGCTTTGGGCGATTTTGGGTTTATTCTTGTTGTTTTTCTGGTTATCGCGGGCTACTTGAAGCTGACGCATCAGTTCCCGGTAGCGCTCTGTTGTCCAGTAACGATTGTCTAATTGCAGCAGACGACGACCCACTGAAAGTGCTTCGTACCACTCCTCTTGTTCAATGGCGGTTTGGCCTTGCTGATACAGCTCCTCAGCTGTTTGCCAGAGGTCTTCCCAGGCTTGCACGGTTTGCTGTACCTGTTGGTAAGGACGGATGCGGGAGGGGACCTGTTGGGCGATGTCGATAGCCCCTTGCAAGTTGCCATTCTGAAACTCGGCTTCCGCACGTCGCAGGATTTCCTGAGCCCAAATGTTGATCAGGCGATCGCCCTCATCCCGCAGTGGGTGTTTTCGATCGATCGCATTGGCCAATAAGATAGCCCGTCGTAAGCTTTCAGTATCGTGCTTGCTGGCTAACTGCTCTGCGCAATAGATCTGGTGGGATGGGGGTGACTGACGAGCGTTAAAACACTGGGGTACCGCCGGGATCTGCATCAGTTCGGTTAGCGCAAAAAAGGCGACCCCAGCGGGCAGTATTAGCAAGCCGGAAACAACTACCCACGACTGCCAGCCCCATGGGCGGCGACGTGCTGAGGTGGTAAACTCCAGATTCCTGTCTGAGGAAGCGTCGGAGGGGTGATGGGGAACTAAGCTCATCGGCGAACCCACAATCCTAATCAGTGAACGCAGACGACCCTGCACGAAATCATAGCCTTGAGAAATAGCCTAGCATCCTCCCTTTAGGAGGAGACATTAGGGTCCGGTTTATCTGGTTTATAAGGTTGATTTTTTAGTGCAAAACGTATGAATAAGCAAATTCAAGTAGCTCAGTCTAATTGGATATAGCCTCAAAAGGCTGTGCTGCCCGTTTAGCAGATGGTATAGCCATTTAGACCTTACGTTTAATCAATACTCTGGACAGTTTTTCTGAAACCGTTGATTTTGCGTGCGCGAAGCGCACGCAAAATCAACGGTTTCAGAAAAACTGTCCGAACTAATGTTTAATGGCACACCTAACTGGTATGCGGTGGCTTAAGTTTTCCTATGTTTAGAGCTGAGGGTGCCTTACAACTACCATCTTTGAACATCAAGTTGATTTCTTTTGGTGAAGTAGTAATCTTTCACTAAAGGAACAAGGAGTTGATGGGGTGTGCTTTGCAGGCCCCATTAACTCCTCGAAACTCCTCAATGAACAAGGGTTGCTCGACGAAGTACTGGGGCACGACTGCTGCTTTATCAAACTTTGTAATCGTTTCTATAGAAAACTATTTGTTGCTAAGTGCAGGGTATAAAGTGCATAGGAAATGACTGGTTTTGGTGCACTTTATACCCTCAACTCAGCAACGGCAAAAACTATGATCATGCCGCACTGGTTTCACGCTCCGAAGCTCCGGGTGGGCAATGGGCTGGAAGACGAGTCCCGTCGGGCAACTTGGCTGGAATTGTTTCTAGATTTAGTGTTTGTGGTGGCGGTTGCTCAGGAAGCTCATTACTTGAGCAAACACCTTTCGATGATGGGTTTTTTGGGCTTTTTGTTACTCTTCCTGCCTCTGTGGTGGGCGTGGATTGGAATTACCTTCTACTCCAACCGCTTTGATGTCGACGATGTGGGGCATCGCCTCCTGACGGCTGTGCAAATGCTGTTCATTGCAGCCATGGCGGTCAACATCCACGACGCCTTAGGGGAAAGCTCCGTTGGTTTTGCACTCTCTTATGTGGCGGTGCGAGTGGTGCTGGTGTTGCAATACATTCGGGCAGCACGGCACCTGCCTTCGGCGCGGCAATTAGCGACTCACTATGCTACTGGGTTTGCGATCGCCTGTGCCATCTGGCTCTTCTCCCTCTTTTTTCCCATTCCTTACCGCTTTGTCTTCTGGGTGGTGGGTATGGCGATTGACATTGCCACCCCGTTAACAGGAACCCGCTATCAGGCCAACCTGCTGCCTCACCTGGAGCACTTGCCCGAACGTTTTGGCCTGTTTGTGATTATCGTTTTGGGGGAAGCCATCGTGGCCGTAACCAATGGTGTCTCAGAACAGCATTGGGAACTCCTCTCCGTACTGACCGCTATTTTCGGCTTTAGCATCGCTTTTAGCCTGTGGTGGATTTATTTTGAAAACGTTGGTGGGCAAGCTCTCCGAGATGCTAGTCGCTCGGGGCAACTCAAAATTTTTCAGTTCTGGCTTTATGGGCACCTGCCGTTGGTGATTGGTATCCCGGCGGCTGGGGTGGCCGTAGAGCATGCGATCGCCCACGACCCAGCAACTACAGCTCTCCCCTCTGAGGTGCGCTGGCTGTTATGTGGTGCGATTGCCTGTTGCATGCTGGCCCTGGGGCTTCTACACCGGACGGGGATAATTTTCCGTTGCCAGGTACGGGCTCGTTATCGGATGGCAGCATCAATGGCGCTGCTGGCTCTGGCAGTTTTTGGCTACAGTCTACCCCCGGTTCTGGTGGTGGCTCTTGTAAGCCTGATTTGTATTTTCCAAGTGTTTCAGGATTATTACCAGGGGCATCCGGTGGCGACCATATCTGTAGAAGAGCCCCAGGAGAAAGGCACGATTTCCTGAGTTGATACTCATCTATTGCGTTCTATAGCAATCGTTACAAAGGAGAGAGGTGGGGCTTTATCCTACTTCTCTTCTTTTCAGGGCTTACGCGAACTCAGATGATGTAGCTGTACAGGGTACAAACACCACTTATTCATCGCATAGGCACTTCGTCAAGGGGACTAATGCTGTAAGTTTTTTTAACACTTTGTTACCTTAATATCTTCTCCGTAGATAATTCCCTTAGGAGTTTTCCCTGGCTATCTATTGCGGGATGATGTCTCTCATGCATCGGCGATCGCTTTCAATTTCTGTTTCGCTCCTGTTCCTGCTTCTCGCTTCAGCACCCTTATTAGCCCAATCCATTACTTCTGCCGGTGATGACACAGGCACGCAAGTATTACAGGAGGGCGAACGCTACACCATTACCGGCGGTACCCGTGCCCGCGAAAACCTTTTCCATAGCTTTGAGCGATTGGGGCTGGATGCCGATGAAATCGCTACCTTCCTTGCCCAGCCCGATATTGAAAATATTTTGGGACGGGTGACGGGGGGAGATGCCTCTATTATTAATGGTCTGCTTCAGGTGCAGGGTGGTAGTGCGAACCTGTATTTGATGAATCCTGCCGGAATTGTCTTCGGCCCCAATGCACGGTTAGATGTATCGGGTTCCTTCTTCGCAACGACGGCAACGGGTATTGGATTTGGCGATCGCTGGTTTAATGCCTCAGGCGAGAACACCTACGGCGATCTGATAGATACGCCAGATAGCTTTGCATTTTCCCTGATCAATGGCGGAGCGATCGCCAATTTCGCTGACCTGGCTGTTCAACCTGGGGAAAGCCTGAGTCTATTGGGAAGTACGGTGACTAATACGGGTAATCTCTCCGCGCCCGGAGGCACCATTACTCTGGCGGCAGTGCCCGGTGGGAATCGTGTGCGCTTGAGCCAGGCAGGTAGTTTACTGAGCCTGGAGTTGGATGCCCCCGATGGCACTTGGGATATGACCCTGAACCCGGTCGCCCTGACGCCGCTCTCATTACCGCAGCTACTGACCGGTGGTAACGTGGGCACCGTCTCCCAGCTCACCGTGAACTCCGATGGTAGCGTTCGATTGCATGGAGCTGATGTACCCGTGCAGGATGGAACGACATTAGTGGCTGGAACCCTCAATGCAGCGGGAACGGCGGCGGCAGGAATTCATGTGTTGGGCGATCGCGTTGCTCTCCTCAATGCCACGCTGGATGCATCTGGAACCAATGGTGGTGGCACCATCCGCATTGGGGGTGACTACCAGGGGAGCGGTTCTGTTTTCAATGCATCTCGTACCTATGTCAGTCAGGGTTCGAGTCTTGCCGCGGATGCGTTGAACAGTGGCCCGGGTGGACGGGTAATTCTGTGGGCCGATGATACGACCTACTTCGCAGGCACCATTTCAGCGCAAGGAGGTTCCCTTTCGGGGAATGGCGGTTTTGTAGAGGTGTCGGGTGCACAAGATTTGGTGTTTCGGGGAACGACGGACTTGAGGGCTCCCCAAGGCTTGCTCGGTACTCTCCTGTTAGATCCCACCAACATTGTGATTGTCAGTGGAACGGGGGGAGCCGATGATGGCCAGTTGGATGCTGACGTTCCTGCCGGTGAGCTGGCAGGGCTAATTTTGGCAGGGCAGGATGCCGACGCCTACACCATTTCTGAGGCCGCGCTGGAAGCCCTGGACGGTAACGCTAACGTTGTCCTTGAAGCAACCAATGACATCACCATCAATCCGTTAGCGGATGGGTTTTTGACCTTTGCAGCCGGAACTGGAACCATTACCCTGACAGCGGATGCTGATGGTAGTGGGGTGGGCTCGTTCATCATGCAGAATGCCACCAACACATTGCAGGCATTGGGGCGATCGCTCACGATTACAGGGGCCGGAATTAGTGCGGGCAATATCGACTTAGGCGATTCAACCGTTGCACCAGCCGGAGCCATTACCCTTGTGGCCAATAATGGCAATATGACCGTCGGTTCAATAAACACTGCGGCCAATGATGATTTTCCTGGGGATTTCAATTATCTAAATGCAGGGGATGTTACCCTGCTAGCTCCCAATGGCAGTATTACCGCCGGGAATATTAATGCCAGTACCTACATCACAACTCGCTTCAGTGGTGATGGGGGTACGGTTCGAGTATCTGCCAGAGATACAGTTCAAACTGGGACGATCAATACGCTGAGTGGGGGTGGCTTTGGGGCAACCATCACGCTCGAAAGCAGCAACGGTTCTCTATCGACAGGTTTACTCTCGTCATTGTCATTTGCAGATGGAGGCGGTCGAGATATTACCCTGACGGCAAACAATGGTTCCATCACGACGGGAGCGATCACCGCTTACGGTAACACGACCCGCGTTGGAGGCGCGGTCAACCTGACGACGGCAATAGGGACTATCACGACTGGCACGATTGAAACCGACAACAATGACATCTTGCTCCGGGGAGACGTTGTGCTCAATCGTGATATTTCCTTAACGAATCGGAACTCAACAGGTGCTATCGAGCTATCAGGTTCATTCAATGGAAATTATGCTTTGACGGTGGATGCTGGTGCAGGAGCCGTGACGTTCAGAGAGGCGATCGGCAGCACCGTTCCTTTGGGCAACCTCGTCATCAACAGTACCGGAACGACCCAGTTTGGCAGCACGGTGAATGCGGCGAGTATCCAGACCAATGCCGGGGGTGCCACTCAACTAAATGGTGACGTGACGACGAGCGCGTCCACAGGTCAGAACTATGGCGACGCGCTAACGCTGGTGGGTGATATTCGCTTAACTGGCTCAGAAATTGACCTGGGTAGCACCGTGTCGGGAAGTGGCAACCTGACCTTGCAAACGTTTGAAGAGAATGGGGCGATCGCCTTAGGCGGAACCGATAACAACACTGTAGCTCTAGATTTAACCACAACAGAACTGGCACAGATCCAACCTGGTTTTCGTTCAATTACCATTGCCGGAGCCAATGGTACCGGCACCATCACGCTAAATGACACGAGCGCTTTAGGGAGAACACCGACGCTTTTACGTGGTTTTTCTACCCTTGTTGGCCCCGAACTGGAGACGACGTGGCGTATCACGGGCCGTAATCAAGGGCAAGTTAGCGGCCTTAACTTTGCGGCCATATCCACCCTGCAGGGAGGACGAGGTGACGATACTTTTCAATTTAATACAGGGGAAACTTTTGTTGGCAGTATCGCAGCTGGGCTGGGAAGATTGCGCCTTGCTGGAATGACGGTCAATCTCGATAATCCATCGGTGGATTATGACATTTCTGCATCTGGCCCCGTTGTGATTGAAGCTGCTCAGGGTATTCAGGTGGGCGGCATTGAAGCTTCAGGTAGTGCAGGTCCAGGGCAGCGAGTTACCCTAACAAGCCGTAATGGCTCTATTACAACAGGGGACATTACCACAGCCGGAACCACGGGCGGGGATGTTACGCTCAGGGCTGAAACCGCTATTACAACAGGGGCGATCGACGCATCGGGTCGTATCGGCAATGGCGGGAATGTAACCCTGGATCCTATCGGTGATGTTCAAGTCGGTTGGATCAATGCGGAGGGCGGCGACAATGGTATAGGTGGTACCGTTGACATCACCGCGGGTCGCTTTTTTCGTGCAACGGATTCCTTCTCCAATCGGAACGGTCAGCAGGCCAGTATTTCCACTGCGGGTGGGTTCGGCGGTGGGGCAATCACCATTCGTCACGGCGGCAATGGTAGTATTCCCTTCTTCATTGATGACGATTTTGGCGATAATGGCAGCCGCGCCGCCATTACCAATGGCACCGATACCTTTGACGTCGGAAGCTACTTCTTCAACAGCGCAACCCGAGGAACGGTCAGCATCTTAACGAATAATCTACCTGACTTGGAGGAGCCTGAACCGCCTGTATGCGAGGCCAACTGTGGGGCCACGGAAGAAGGTCTACCTCCTGTAAACGAAGAGACACCTGTAGACATCCCCACGGTTGTAGAAGCGCGCGCAATGCTTCTGAATCTGGCCGAACAAACGGGTATTCCTCCAGCTTTGATCTATATCAGCTTTGTCTCGCCTGAGATTCAACTGCCAAACGGCTTTGCCGACCGAGAGGCGATCGCCTCCCATCAATTTACCGACTACTTAGAGCAGGGCAACCCTACCAATACGCCTCTACTGACGGTGCAGCCCAGCGATACGGATGAGCTGGAACTTATGTTGGTGTTGCCCAATGGCGACATCGTGCGCCAACGGGTTGCCGGGGTAACACGAAGCATGGTGTCCCAGATCCGGCGGCAGTTGGTGAATGAGATTACGGCACCGAACCGATTCCGTTCCAATCGCTATCTTGCTTCAGCCCAGCAACTCTACCAATGGCTGATTGCTCCGTTAGAGGATGAATTGGCATCCCAGAATATTGGCAATCTGGCCTTCATTCTGGATAGCGGATTGCGCTCAATTCCCCTTTCTGTGCTCCACGATGGCCACCAGTTTTTGATTGAGCGGTACAGCATCGGCCTGATGCCCAGCCTCAGTCTGACCGATACGCACTATCAGGATCTCCGCAACGTACCTGTTTTGGCAATGGGGGCGTCAGAGTTTGATACGTTACTGCCACTTCCCGCTGTTCCAACCGAACTGACTGTTGTAACCTCTGCTGTCCCTAACAGCATTTTCTATCTGAATCAAAACTTTACCCAGGCGAATTTGCTGAAAACCCGATATGAGCGTCCCTACAGCATTGTGCACTTAGCGACCCACGCCGACTTTCAAACGGGAGGATTGCAAAATTCCTACATCCAGTTTGGCGATCGCCGCCTCCCCCTCAATGACCTGCGCCAACTGCGTTTGAACGAGCCACCTGTCGAGCTGTTGGTGCTGAGTGCCTGCAAAACTGCTTTAGGCGATGACCAGGCTGAACTGGGCTTTGGCGGCTTGGCGGTACAAGCAGGGGTGCGATCGGTATTAGCGAGTCTCTGGTATGTCAGCGATACAGGTACCTTGGGCTTTATGAGTGAGTTTTATCGCCAGCTTCAAGAATCTCCGACCCGCTCAGAAGCTCTCCGGGAAACCCAACTCTCTATGCTGCGTGGTGAAACACGCCTTGAGGACGGCCAGCTCATAACCCCTCATGGCGTCACTCCCTTATCTCCTGGCCTGGTAGGAACCAATGATATTGACTTATCCCACCCTTACTTCTGGGCATCCTTTACCATGATCGGCAGCCCCTGGTAAATCCCGCCTTCTAGGAAGAAAGTGTTGTGTTTTATCTCGTTAGTGCATTGTTGCGTGTTGCGTGTGAAGCACACTACACAACAAGGTGCCCACCCTGAATTCTTGTAGCGGTGTAAATGTTGATGATTGGCGATCGCCCCACAACTTTCTCACTACAATGCTTTTCCTTTGAAATGTATGTGCAGTTAACAGAAATCGTCACTGAAGTGACTGAGCATCATGAAATATAAAACCCAAAATGCTCTATCAAATGTGCTGTGGTGCATCACGCTTCTTTAACTGAGTTTGACATTCGTTAATCACTTCTTTGCTAACCAACATCTACCTCTCGTTAGTCACCTCAATTCACCCATCCACTCCTATAGAGCCCATTTGATATCTTAAGAAGGGGCTGAAAGCCTCTTCAGCATTAGCCGGATGAAGCAAAGATCGATTTGGGCTTTGGCGTGAGATAAAGTACGCTCAAAGTTCTT
>NZ_JACJOO010000053.1 GCF_014695575.1 Leptolyngbya sp. FACHB-8
AACACCGTTTGAGTGGGGTGGCAAGCGAGCGGCACGACGACAACGAGCGCGATCTAAACGACCTAAGCATCGATTAGGAGGGTCTGGGGCTGTAACCCAGTCCTTGGTGGCCTGAAATGCTCCACCTGAAATGGCAATACTCACGCCAGATGACCCACTAGTGAGACTTCAGCGATCGCTGACGCTGTGCTTCATATACGAGAAGGGCAGCGGCGATCGCCACATTCAGTGACTCTACCCCTGCTGCCAGAGGTATTTTGACCCCAACATCGGCCAGGGCGACTACGTCTGCTGACAATCCTGCCCCTTCATTGCCCAGCAGAAACAGAGAAGGTCGTGTCAGATCCACGTCCCAGTAAGTTGCGGTAGCTGTGGGTAGCGTTGCGATTACCTGCATCCCCAACGCTTGACATTGCCGCAATTGCCCTGGCAAATCCGCCGTTACAGCCATCGGCAGGCGGAACCACTGCCCTGCTGTGGATCGCAGCACCTTTGGGTTTTCCAGATCGACGCTGTCCTGGGTCAGCCACAGACTATCAACACCAGCCGCCGCAGCCGTACGAATGATGGTGCCCAGGTTTCCAGGGTCTTGCAAAGTTTCCAGGGCAAGCCCCAGGGTTGGGGCCGGTGGAATGGATTGGGGAGCCTGACGGGGCGCTGTGGCAACAATCCCATCGGGACTAACGGTCGTAGCGATCGCCTCCAGCACAGCCTCACTCACCAGTTCAAGGCGCTGAGCCTGGTGTTCCAGATAGGCCCAGAGGTCGGGATGGCGATCGCGCCACTCTGGGGTGCAGCATACCGTCTCTACAGAAAACCCTGCCGCCCGTGCTTCCTCCAACAGGTGTGTCCCCTCCAGCAAAAACAAACCCGTTTCCCGACGGGCTTTACTGCGATGCAGTTTCCGCATCTGCTTAACTAAGGGGTTTTGCAGGCTGGTTAACATGATCGATTGACAAAAGCGCAAGTCTACGCGACAGCAACACTAAAATTACTTTATCTAGAGAAAAGCTCAGACCAGGCGAGTTGATAATTCTGCTCTCGAAGCAATATCTCAGGTCAAGCACAAGCCTTACAACAATTTCAGCTAGCTAGAACAGTAAATATTAAGAAATTTGATATTTCTTTCAAAACTACCCAAAATGATAAGAGATTTCTCTACTTCGGCTTGTCGCAAAGTTCCGACTAGTACCCAGGCTGGAGAGAAACCTGCCAAAAAGAAATCCCCTAGACCATCAACTCGAAAGTTAAAGCCGGGGATTCTTTAAGGCAATGATTTATGCGGAACCCGGGACTTGAACCCGGAAGTCTTTGCAGACACTAGAACCTGAATCTAGCGCGTCTACCAATTCCGCCAGTTCCGCATGTGTTTTGCAGCACCGTTTGGCTTTGCATCACGATTTACCATTGTGCGGCATGAGCCCCTGCCTGTCAACAGGCAGTCGAAAGTTTTTTTTCCAGAATCGCCTGAGTCGCGCTAACCTGGCCTTGCAAGAGGCACAACTAAGCCTGGACAACCCAGGGGTTTCCGGTAGAATCAAAACCGTCGTGGGCGATAGCAGACGGCGTCATCCGGGATTACTTAGCCCTAGAGCCTGTTTACGCGAGTTTTGGAGGACAAACCTATCATTCGGCCTAACACTTCACTCAACCATTCTTCATCTGCCGAGGGTGCGGATGTCCTGCGAATCTGGGGGCAGCACCCCCTCTCCGGCGAAGTTCGTATTAGTGGTGCCAAAAACTCTGCGCTGGTTGTGATGGCCGGGGCTGTGCTGTGTCCTCAAGACTGTCGAATTCGCAATGTTCCGAATCTGATGGATGTAGCCCGGATGGGCGAGATTCTGGAATCTCTTGGAGTCAAGGTCAAGCGAACTGGCGACACTTTAGATATCGACGCCCGTCACATTGGTCAATCAAAAGCGCCTTATGAGCTGGTCAGCCAGCTGCGGGCCAGTTTCTTCGTGATTGGTCCATTGCTGGCGCGGCTCGGGGTTGCCCGAGTCCCCCTGCCAGGCGGCTGTGCAATCGGGGCACGGCCTGTGGACTTGCATGTGCGCGGCTTACAAAGCATGGGTGCCGAAATCCAGATCGATCAGGGCACGGTTTACGCCTGCATACCCGGATCTGGTGCCCGGCTGAAAGGAGCACGAATCTACATGGATTACCCCAGTGTAGGTGCTACAGAAACGCTGATGATGGCGGCTACCCTGGCTGATGGGGAAACTATCCTCGAAAATGCTGCCCAGGAACCTGAAGTCGTCGACCTGGCAAACTTCTGCCGAGCCATGGGGGCAAAAATTCGGGGTGCTGGCACCAACACCATCGTCATCTCAGGCGTCCCTAACCTACATTCGGTTGATTACTCCATCATTCCCGACCGGATTGAAGCCGGGACGTTTTTGGTTGCCGGTGCGATTACGCGATCGCCCATTACCATTACCCCCGTAGTACCCGACCATATTGCAGCGGTTGTCGCCAAACTACAGGCGATTGGTACCGAAGTCGTTGCCGAAGCTCCTAACCGCCTGCGGCTGGTGCCCGGAAATGAGCGTCGAGCTACGGATATCGAAACCCTACCCTATCCGGGTTTTCCGACCGATATGCAGGCCCAATTTACGGCACTCCTCGCGGTAAGCGAAGGCAACAGCGTGATCACCGAGACCGTATTTGAGAACCGTCTGCGTCATGTGGCAGAACTCAATCGTATGGGAGCTGACATTCGGGTGAAGGGCAGCAATGCCATCATCCGGGGTGTACCCTTCCTGACGGGTGTACCTGTGGATGCGAGTGACCTGCGAGCTTCCGCAGCCCTCGTCATTGCAGGCTTAGCAGCGCAGGGAATGACCACCATTCGCGGTCTGCACCATCTTGACCGGGGCTATGACAATCTGGAGGAAAAACTCCGCCGACTAGGAGCTAGAGTCCAACGGGTGCGGGATGATGTTCCGGTAGAAGAAGTGGTTTCCAACGCCTAGTTGCGCTATTCAGACTAGAAGTAGTGCGGTGCAAAGTACCGCACTGCTTTGTCATAGATCTACCCAGTTTGCGAATTATCCAAGGGGGGATAGGGCGCGATCGCCTCAAATGCAGGACAGTAGCCTTCAGGACTGACGCGGAAGCCATGGAGCGGTGATGCCTGGTTCCAACAGCGTTGGCCTCGGCAGTATTGGCAATTTTGGCAACACTCTGTGTCTGTGGGAAGCAGGCGATCGCGGTTGCGGTTCAGAACTTCTCGCTGGAGGACAGTGCGAATGACTAGTTCTTCGCCTTGCCAACGGGCTTCAACAACCCCTGTATCAGCGAACTGGGCCCAACGCGGATCAGCCATCAGGGTTTCGGGAAGCTGGATTTGTACACCGGTTTCCGTTTCCAGAAGTTCACCCTGGTAGTGGTTATCTGGCGGGGCCGGTTGGATAAAGGTTTCACCAACCGGCAGGTCTACGAGCGTGCCGACCGAAGGCGTATGGAGTTGGTAACGGTTTTGTAGTTCTTCTAGACTGGTGAGATCGGCCAGATACGTCGGCGGGCCATGGAAGAAGACAACGTGCTGAGGCCGCAGATTGTGAATGAGCTGGGTTGTGCTGGGGCCATCGCAGTGTTCGCTAAGCAGGTAGGTCTCCAGAGTAAGCTGACCACTCTGGAGAGCGGTTGGAAGGGAAGGCGATCGCGCCGTCCCAGTGGAGAGGATAGACTGAGTCGGGTCGAACTCTCCGGGCTGATGTGATAGCAGGAGCAACCAGGGAAAGGCACTCGCTTCCAGGTATGGTTCTAAAGCAGCCTCACGATGGCTTAAGACAATGCAGGGTTTCGACGATGAGAGGGCCTTGGACAAATTGGTATTGGGGAGTAGGCGACGTACGTGAGGCCGCACACGCTCGTCCCAAAATAAGGGTTGATGACGGGCAAAGTTTTGGACAGAGCTGGGCAGGTGGGGAAGCAGCGACAGGTACGCATCACACCCGGCAGCAATCATGGGATCGACCCAAATATCGATGTCGCGCCCAGTGAAATGGTGGTGGCTCCGCAGCAACATGAGCAACTCTTGGCCCAAGCCTAAAGTTGCCGTTGGCAGCAGGACAGAATGCTGGTGGGCGATCGCTCGATCAATCAACTCCGCCAGGTGGTTTTCCTGCTGACGGCGACGCGGGTGTCGGGCCGTGCCATAGGTCCCTTCAACAATCAGCACATCAGGACGTAAGCCCCGTAGTTCTTCTAAGGGCAAACCATTAACCAGACGTGCATTGGAAAGCAGAAAATCGCCTGAGTAGAAAACGGTATAGGAGCGGTCACGCCCCTCATAGGTCAGTTGCAATGCCGCGGCTCCTGGCAGATGGCCAGCAGGAAAAAGCTCGACGGTAAAGCCGGGCAGGAATTCGACAGGCGATCGCCACGGCAATGCCTGCCCCATAGATGCCCCAACCTCCGAATCATCCAACCAATTCAGCGGCAGGAGTTGAGTCGTGGCCTCGCTGGCGTAGATAGGTAGTTTTGGAAAAAGCCGATGTAACTCCAGCAGACCTCGGGCGTGATCTGCATGGGCATGGGAACAGAACACCGCATCCACTGGGGGCATCCCCCTGGCTGATGCCAGGAGCGGTGTCAGGTCGGTAAGGCCACAATCCAGCAAAATGCGATAGTTGCCCATCCGAACCATGAGGCAGACCCCCTCATGAAGGGAGTCGACCCCGTAGGGTAAACAGGCCAGTTCAGTCACTGTTCTCGGTGATGCGATCGCCTACAACTTGTAGCTCTGTTACAACATGGTGTCTTTCGCAGGTTGACCCGTGAAAAACGCACGGCTAAACCGAAGGCTTAGTGGGCTGAGCCGTTGCCATGGTAGTTGTCAGTGTCGTAGAACCCATTGCGGGTGCCGAAGAACAGGCAGGCCAGAATAAAGATAGGCGTCAGACCGAGCAAAATAACTTTAACGTCCATGTATTAACCTCGTTGTCTCGCCCGGAAGCGAGAGGGAAAACGGCTCATTTTGAAGGAGACTTTGATGTAACACGAAGGGAACATACTGTACCCTCCGTCATTACTATACAATCCCTTTTTTAGACCGCAGGAGCGTCAATACGCCAACTTCCGGTAAGTTTTGTGAAAGGATGACGCCGCTGGGCTTTTATACAATCTACCGATTGTTATTGCCTACAGACATCGTTCTATGGCTGCATTCATGTTGACAAATATCTCTACCCCGCTAGATCCAAACTCTCCCATCGACACGGAATGGTTGTCGCGCTGTGCGACTGACGTTGCTCCAGACCTGCTGGGGTGTGTCCTCGTACGGCAGTGGTCGGATGGTAGTTGCATCCGTGGATTGATTGTCGAAACCGAAGCTTATATCCCTGGAGACCCTGCTTGCCATGCTTACCGTCGTCGCACCACTCGAAACGCTGTCATGTTCGGCCCACCAGGCTTTTCCTACGTTTATCTAATTTATGGAATATACCATTGCCTCAATGTGGTGACTGACCAGGATGGCGTTCCAAGTGCCGTACTCATTCGCGCTCTTCAGTTTGATAGCCTCCCCCCAGAGGCTCCTGTCCGTCAGGAAAAACTGAGCCGAGTAGGAGCCGGACCGGGCAAGCTCTGCCGCGCCCTTGGCATTAATCTCAGCCTGACCGCTCAACCCCTCAAACCCGGCGAACCCCTCTGGCTAGAGCATCGATCGCCCCAATGGCAACAGGCTCAGGAGGCGGGGGCGATCGCCATCACCCAAACAACCCGCATCGGGCTCACCCAGGGCACGGATCTCCCCTGGCGTTGGTACGTTACCGATTCTCCCGCAGTCTCACGCCGCTAAAAAAGCATGGTTGCCGGGTTGTGTGAGCAAAGCTCACACAACCCGGCAACCATGGAATTATGAAAATGTGTTTAGAGCATCTTCGGCTTCATATAGACAATAGCCGTGCGCCAAACAATGGTGGGTTGGTCGTAATGATCCACCACACAGATGCAGTTAGTATCCTGCCAGCGCATTTTTCCTGTAATGAGATCATTCGTAATCAGCTTCAGCTCAACTTCCTGCCCATCACGAATCAAGGTTTGAATTTGCCGGATGCTTGGTAAGCCAGTTTCCAGTTCCGTAGCCATAGGGGCGATCGCTCAACAACGAAATGTTACTCGTTCAAACTATAGCCATTTCTGGAAAGAGTGGCATCTTTTGGGGGAGAGAGGGTAGAGGGCAGAGGGCAGGAGATTACGAGTAGGCAAGGAATTAGTTGCTCTGGCAAGCTTCTGTCTCTGCTCCCCATCTTCAGCCTAAATTTCCCTTCTGCCTCCTGCCTTCTGCCCTCTGCCTTCATTAGATAATAAGCAAAGTGACTTTCTGGAGTAGCTGGGAATGGAGTTCAAAAAGTACCACGGGCTGGGCAATGATTTTGTTTTGTTGGATAACCGCCATCAACCTGAGCCATTAATTACGCCGGAGGAAGCGGTGAAGTGGTGCGATCGCCACTTCGGCATCGGTGCCGATGGCGTCATTTTTGCCCTTCCCGGCCAGGATGGGACGGACTACACCATGCGAATTTTCAATTCCGATGGGTCAGAGCCAGAGATGTGCGGCAACGGTATTCGCTGTCTGGCCCGCTTCCTGGCAGATTTAGAAACCGCGGAGACAGGAACTTCGCGCCCGGTCTACAACGTGCATACTCTGGCAGGAACGATGGTGCTGCGGATGCAGGCCGATGGACAGGTGACAGTGGATATGGGTCTACCTCGATTACTGGCAGAGGAAATCCCTACAACACTGGGAGAGCCTGGTACCAAGGTGATTGACCAAACTCTGGAGGTCGCCGGGCAGAACTGGCAGGTTACCTGCGTC
The DNA here is from genome assembly GCF_014695575.1 of Leptolyngbya sp. FACHB-8. Classification (GTDB taxonomy): domain Bacteria; phylum Cyanobacteriota; class Cyanobacteriia; order Elainellales; family Elainellaceae; genus Vacuolonema. Next base: position 6,827 of record NZ_JACJOO010000053.1, read on the forward strand.
AGCATGGGTAATCCTCACTGCATCACGTTTGTAGATGATGTAGCCGCCATTCCTCTGGAGCAGATTGGACCTCAGTTTGAAAATCACTCTGTGTTCCCCAAACGCATCAATACAGAATTTATCGAAGTAGTGCGCCCAGATTACCTGAAGATGCGGGTGTGGGAGCGGGGCGCTGGTATTACCCTGGCTTGTGGCACAGGGGCCTGTGCATCCTTGGTAGCGGCTGTGTTGAATGGGAAGAGCGATCGCCGCGCCACCGTCGAACTCCCCGGCGGCCCTCTGCAAATTGAGTGGAATGAAACCGATCAGCATCTGTACATGACAGGGCCAGCAACCCTCGCATTTGCTGGACAGGTTGCATAGCTGCATTCCAAACACTGAGGGCAAAAGGCGCGTGGAGCATTACCCCACGCGCCTTTTGCCTTAGATAGCTTGAATCCACTCCATCACGGTGTATTCCGTCCAGATGCCATTTTTCCAGTAGGGATCGCCTTCTACGAGCGATCGCACGGTCGCTTCATCTGGTGCATCATAAATGGCAAAAACCTTTGTCACATCTTTAGTTGGGCCAATGGTCACTAACACCCCAGACTCTTTCTGCTGGGCTAGACCATCCAGATGAGCTTGCCGAAACGGTGCCCGCTTTTCTAACACATCCTCGCAATAGCTGCCCCACATTACATACTTTGGCATTGTCATCACTCCAGACCACTTCGACTCTTCACTATGCCATCAATCCTGGCCATCAATCCTAGTACTCTGCTCAGGAATTTTTGAGGGGTCTACAACCCCTCAAAAATTCCTTAAATTTAATTTTTAAGTGTGGGGTTACCCCATGCTTAAAAACTGACAGACCGCTAATACGCTGAGGCAGAAATCCATCACCTATGTTTTGTGTGGGGTGCTTCGCACTCCACACAAAACATAAGTTGCGAACTTAGGCCGCAGCCTACTAGTCATCACCCCTGGATTGTGTTGCAAATATGTGGATGATTGGGAGGGGCGGCCGTGCCTCCCCTCCCAATCATCCACAGAAATTTACACCTGGACAAAATTTTGATATTCAAGCGATTCAGTAGAAACATCCTGCTGAGCAACACATTCTTTGATAGATATAAATGTCTGTGACCTAAGATTGAGGCGAGATTTCCCACCGTTGGTTTTGCAGTGTTGGAGCCTATGAGATCGCAATTTTGTGCAGGATGGCAGTTCGGCCATAGACGTTCTGTCTGGAAGAAGCTTAAATACAGCGTTCTAATTCTATTAGCCGTGCTGACTACGTACCTGACGGGGTTGGGGGGAGCGATCGCCCAGCAAGTTCCCATTACCAATTTTCCAGAAGTTCCTGGTGCTGACTCAGTTCTGCCAGCCCCTACACCTATACCCACTCGCTCCTTTCAGGAAATTCGAGGGGTTTGGGTGACGACGAATGACATGGATATTTTGCGCGACTCCTTCCAGTTGCAGCAAGCCATGGCTCAGCTCTCGGCCCTTAACTTCAACACGGTCTACTCCGTCGTGTGGAATTCAGGTTACGTGTTGTATCCCAGCCCTGTCGCCCAGCGAGAAGGTATCCAACCCTTTGTATGGCGTGGCGTTGATGGGCAGGATATGTTGGCCGATTTGGTCAACCATGCCCATCGGCAGGGATTACTGGCCATCCCCTGGTTCGAGTTTGGCTTTATGGCTCCGCCCCTCTCGGAGCTGACCATGAACCATCCCAACTGGCTCACCCAGCGGCAGAATGGCACCAATACTTCCGTCAGCGGTGCCGGAGAAGTGAACTGGCTCAATCCCTTCAATCCGGAAGTGCAGCAATTCATTACCGACCTGGTACTGGAGGTCGTGACCCGCTACAATGTCGATGGGATTCAGTTTGACGACCACACCAGCCTGCCTGTGGAATTTGGCTATGACTCCTATACCATGGGCCTCTACGAGCAAGAAACCGGACAACCGCCCCCAGCCAATGCCCGCGATGCCGCCTGGATGCGCTGGCGTGCCGACAAGCTCACAGCTTTTATGACGCGGCTGCATGATGCCGTGAAAGCCCGCAAACCCAACATTATTTTCTCAGTGTCACCCAACCCCTACGACACAGCCTATAACAGCTACTTACAGGATTGGCTGACCTGGGTGCGTCAGGGTATTGTTGATGAGTTGCTGGTGCAGGTGTATCGCCCAGATATTGGCAGCTTTACGGACCAAATTAGCCGCCCAGAAATTCAAGAGGCGCGACAACTCATCCCTACGGCAGCCGGAATTCTCACGGGCTTACGGAATCAGCCTGTACCCATGCGGTTGATTCAGTCGAAGATTCAGGCCGCGCGATCGCGCGGATTAGGTGTCGCTTTCTTCTTCTACGAAAGCCTTTGGGACGAAGCCCCAGAGCCTCCAGCAGAACGGCAGTCTAGCTTCCAGGTGATGTTCCGGGCTCCGGCGGTACGAACACGGCTGGCGGCGGCTCCTGCACCGATGCCAGAGCCGACGTTGGATTGGTAATCGGTAAACCTCCTGCATGAATCGGTTTTTGAGGGTGTCAATTGTTGCGCGGCAAAGCTACGCAACAATTGACACAGGAAGTCTCGTAATCGGTCATCATTTATGGCGTGTGGGAAGGTGAGCACCTAATTTTGCAGCCGATGAGCTTAGATATCCAGATTCCTGGAGAATTTAGGGATCTGAGTAGCTTTGGTTCGAATAGTTTTTCTGAGACCCTTGATTTTGTGTACACGACACGCAAAATCAAGGGTTTTTAAGAAGAATGGTCCAGCCTATTGTCGGTGCCTGGAGGGAGTATGACTCGATTTTTGGATACGGGAAAATCTCTCGATGCTTTTCAGGATGAGGTTTTAGTGCGTTGTCCTAATTGCCAGGGCTGTGCAATGATCCGACTGGTTACCCCCAACGATACGAGTGGTTGGTTTGCGCCTCGTCGCCTAACGTGTTCAGCCTGCGGTACTGCCCAGGATTGGACGGACACGATGGTTCAGTTTAAAGCCAGTGAGCCGACGGATGCCTTTTTTCGGTATCCGTTGTGGCTGCAAACGCCCTGCTGTAATCAGATTTTATGGGCCAACAATCAAGAGCATCTGGATTTCCTGGAAAACTTTGTTCGGGCAACATTACGGGAGCGGCAACCGGACGATCGCTATGGCTGGTTCAATCAGAGCCTCGCATCACGCTTACCCAAGTGGATGCAGTCGCGCAAGCATCGTGATGAAGTATTGAGGGCGATCGCTAAACTCCGCACTAAGCTTCCTTCCTAAGGATCTGGATTTGGTAACCTGTAATGGTCCTTAGGTAAATGAGGAGGATGGGATGGGTACAGGTTGGTTGATTCCAGAACAGGGTTTCTTAAGTTTGGTAAGCTACCGCAGCATCCTCAGCATCGGTAGTGCCGGAAGTATTTTGAGTATTGGCAGCGTCGGTAGCATTCTGAGTATTGGCAGCGTCGGGAGTATTTTAAGTTTTGGAAGCGCCGGAAGCATCTTAAGCGCATTTAGTGCCGGAAGCATTTTATCTGTATTGAGCGTTAGCACAATTCTCAAAACCCTTCGCTTTACGATGGGAATTCCGATGGAGTAATACTGTTAGGCCTTACACATCTTTGTTGTGTGTTGTGCGGCGCACACCACACACAACAAAGTTTTTGTATTAGCTGTAACGTTTGTACAGCACTTTTCAAGCCTATGAGGTACAAGTTATTTTTGTGAGAGCCTCGCTCCGCGAGGCTCTCACAAAAATAGCTGCATTTTATTCAAGCGCAAAGCGCTGTATCTTTGCTTTCAGTTGCAAAACTTTGAAGATTTGTTCGAAGCCAAAACATTAGAAAAACTATAGAAATTCAAGGCATTATCCTACTTTAGAGTGGATTAAAGTGACATGCCTCACAAGAAGCCGGATCTCGCTATGAACCCTAAAAAGCTTGATGAGTTCGTAACATCCACCAACGGCAGCTCATTAATGGCTTCCCAAAAGAAGAAAAAATCTAAAAAGAAGAAATCTAAAGAGAAACAACTCAAAGAAAAACATTTAGAAGAAGCCAGTCCTCTACATTTAGAGAAACAAACAACCGAGGATGAAGGAAGTTCCAAACTCACCAATAAATACTACGAGAAAGAACTGGCGAAGCTACAGCTAGAGCTGGTCAAAATGCAGTATTGGGTAAAGTTTACCGGAGCCCGGATCATCATTGTGTTTGAAGGGCGGGATGCCGCCGGAAAAGGGGGCACCATCAAGCGCATTACTGAGCCAATGAATCCACGGGGATGTCAGATTGTGGCTTTGGGAACGCCGAGCGATCGCGAAAAGACCCAATGGTACTTCCAACGCTATGTGGCGCACCTGCCTGCTGCGGGCGAAATTGTCTGCTTCGATCGCAGTTGGTACAACCGGGCCGGGGTTGAATATGTGATGGGCTTTTGCTCTGCCGATGAGCATCGGGAGTTTCTACAAACCTGCCCTGAGTTTGAGCGGATGCTGGTGCGATCGGGCATCATCCTACTGAAATATTGGTTCTCCGTCAGTGATGAAGAACAGGAGCGCCGCTTCCAGGCTCGCATGACTGACCCCGCCCGCCGCTGGAAACTGAGCCCAATGGATTTAGAGTCGCGCGATCGCTGGGTCGAATACTCCAAAGCAAAAGACGTGATGTTTGCCCATACCAACATCCCTGAAGCTCCCTGGTTTACCGTCGAGGCCGATGATAAAAAGCGGGCTCGGCTCAACTGCATTCACCATATTCTGAGCAAAGTTCCCTATGTCGATATGACACCAGATCCTCTAGAACTGCCGCCACGAAAATCTGGTGGAGGGTATGTGCGACCTCCGCGAAACGAACAGTTTTTTGTACCAGAAGTTTACTAAACCTGAATTCAGGTTAAGGGCGTTTTCGAGTGCCGCGCGACGCGCGGCACTCGAAAACGCTCATTTTGGCGTAACTTCCGTTTAGCAACACAAAACAGATGCTGGCATCACTACTTTGCGATGTCAAAAGTTGAGGGGTTCTATATGGGGGGATTACAAGGAGCGTGTGTAGGCTTTGCCTCTATACGCTCCTTCAAGGAAAGGCTCACAGTCGCCCTACCCCGCAACAGCAAGTTCCCGTTCCTGGGAAGCGGGAGCTTCCCCAAGGGGATCGAAGCCAATTTGTTGGGTGATGCGTTCACGGGCTAAGGTGCGGTACTCCAGGAAGTGTTCCCCTGCGGCACAGAGGCCAATGTAGAGATTGAGGAATTGGGGTTTCTGGGTGGCGATCGCCCAAAACTGTTGCCAGAACTGCCGTCGGGCACCTTCTTGATAGATGCCTCGAATCCAAAAGAGCCGGGCCGTTAGATTCAGGCTTTTACCCAGGGGGAAGTGCACATTCTGGTGCAACCGAGGGTTGGCAGTAATGTTGAGACATTGCTCGAAGCAACGCCGCAGGTAATTTTTAGGTTCATAGAGGTACCACAGGGTGTGGGCATATTCTTGGGCAATTTCTACAAGGGGACGAGTAGGTACAAAGTTCATCAAGCAGTTTTGGTCCCCAACCTCTGTAATGCCTTGACTTTGCAACAGTCGCTCTTCCTTCTCTAGCCGCTGCCACAACGCAGTGTTTGGCAACGCCTGGAGAACGCCGAGCATGGGTTGAGGGATGCTCGTCGCTTCAACAAAGGCACGAATGCGATCGCCCGCCCCTGCCCGCTCGCCATCAAACCCAAGAATAAATCCGGCATAAATGAGCAAGCCCGCCTCGTTAATGGTGCGGCACGCTTCAATTAAAGGATTGCGAGTGTTCTGCTGCTTGCGGGTGACTTGCAGACTATCCTGATCCGGCGTTTCAATTCCCAAGAACACCCCGTAGAACCCTGCCTGAGCCATTAGATCCAGAAGTTCTGTATCCTCCGCCAGGTTTACCGACGCCTCGGTGAGGAAGGTAAATGGGTAATTGCGGGCTTCCATCCAGGGAATTAACTCTCGCAGCAACCGTTTGACATTGCGCTGATTACCGATGAAGTTGTCATCCACGATAAAGATTGAACCTCGCCAACCCAAATCGTAGAGGGATTGCAGTTCTGCCAGGGTCTGGCCAGGTTCTTTGGTGCGAGACTTACGCCCATAAAGGCTGATAATGTCGCAAAACTCGCAGTTGAACGGGCACCCCCGCGAAAACTGAATAGCCATCATCAAGTACTGGTCACGCTGAAGTAACTCAAAGCGTGGAATAGGACTGGTGGTAACGTCAGGTTTTTCACTCGTACGGAAAGTTCCCTGTTCCTGCCCCTGGGCGATCGCCTCCAAAAACATTGGAATCGTAATCTCCCCCTCATCCAAAATCAAATAATCTGCTCCGTTCTGTAGAGCAGGTTCAGGGACAGAGGTCGGGTAAGGACCACCCACAGCAACCTTTTTGCCAAAGCGATCGCCCTTCCGAATCAACTCATGAAAATCTTCTTTTTGGGCTAGCATTGCCGAGAGAATGACAATATCACACCATTCCCAATCTGCATCAGTTTCGGGGCTAACATTGCGGTCATAAAACCGAATTTCCCATTCTTTTGGAAGCAATGCAGCGACAGTCAGAATACCTAAGGGTGGAATGGTTGCCTTCAGCCCAGCCAGCTCCATGAAGCGATCGTAAGACCAAAATGTTTTTGGAAATTGAGGATAGAGCAATAATGCTTTCATAATCTTTCCTCTAATCAGCTTAAATTAAATCTGATTGATCCTCCCACAGGCAATCACGGCCTCCATTACCCCAAAGGGGTAGATTTAGAAAACCTATTTTGTGCGTTTGAACAAACGAATTAAAGCATTGTTATTAGATATACCGAACTCTACAAGGCAATCCCAATTCTATTTTATGCAGCATTGCTTTAAGAACATAAGTTTTTGACAGATATAGCGCCCAAAATCTGTGTAGCAAAACAGCTCCAGCAAACACGCAGATTGCATACATTTCAGAAAAAGTATACTTTCTTTAAGCAAGATTAACGTGTAACTCTTCCTGCTAGGGGGAGTGAGAGCCCTCATCATGTGATCCTTTTTTCAAACCCGTACCTTTATATAAATAACGTTAAGACTATTGAGTATTTCAGTTCGCCATAGCGTTTCTATATGATTTATGGAATACCTATTAAAAGATGAGTACATTCCATCTTTCAAAGGGTAGTTAGAACCTGCTTAAATCGGTTGATGTTTCGCACCGTTTAAAAACGGAGTATAAATCTCTTCAAAATTTTTTCACTTGCCGTTTTCTAAGTCGGCTTCAACGATGTAGAAATGGCACTTTCAGCCATTCCCTGAGATGTTATTTCTTATGCTGCAACATTATTTCAAATATCGTTCAGCAATACTCTGGACAGTTTTTCTGAAACCTTTGATTTTGCGTGCGCGAAGCGCACGCAAAATCAAAGGTTTCAGAAAAACTGTCCGAACTAATGTTCAGGAAACGTCTGAAAGTTGATGGTTTCAAAAACTTCAACAACCCACGGAAGCTTAGCAGGATTTGCTATGGTTTGGGCATCGCCAGGTAGGAGGGCGATCGCCAACCCCGTCCTGTAATCGATTGAATCAGCCTGGAATAGCTGACCGTTTCCCTGTAGTGGATCGGAGGCTTTGCTCACTTACTTAAGGCGATCGCCCCGTCATAAGCCCCTAACTGCAACGGTTTCCACCCATTTCACGACTCCCATTACGCCCCAAAAGGAGAAGGATTTCGATGGTTTTACGTCAACATACCTGCTTTGGTAAATGTACGTGTCAGTTCATTCCTCCCATTGTCACCAGCAACCTGTCCAAATCGGGAGTTGAAGCAGCACGGACAAGTTCTCTGGAAAGCCAACGGCAACGCGCCCGCCGCACCCAGAAGGACATTAGTGTAACCTTATTGGCTATGGCTCAGACCGGTCAAAGCCTACGGCAAGTGTATGACTGTCAAAGTAAGTGGGTACAACGGGTTAAACTCATTCGCGAAGAAGGGGCTGCTGCCATCACAGATCCCGTTGCCAACCAGGTTTATGACAGTGTTGGTATTGTTCGCGAATTCTTCAAAACAGTTTTAGGCCGAAATTCCATCGACAACTTGGGCCTAAATCTCGTCCTCAACGTCCATTTCGGCAAAAAGTATATGAATGCTTTTTGGGATGGGGATGAAATGACCTTTGGCGACGGTGATGGCAAAATCTTTACCAATTTTGCTCAATCCCTGGATGTCATTGCCCACGAATTAGCCCATGGCGTGACTCAGTACACAGCCAATTTGGAATACAAGAACCAATCGGGAGCCCTCAACGAAAGTTTCTCGGATGTATTTGGCAGTGCCATCACTCAATACGCTAAGGGTGAAACAGCCGATACAGCGGACTGGCTGATTGGAGACGAAATTATGGGGCCAGAGTTGTATGGCGAAGCACTGCGTTCCATGAAAGACCCTGGCACCGCCTATGACAACGCCCTCATGGGCAAAGATCCTCAGCCCGCCCATATGAAGGACTACTATACAGGAGCTGAAGATAATGGCGGGGTTCACATTAACAGCGGTATCCCCAACAAAGCCTTTTATTTAACAGCCATGGACATTGGCACCGACAAAGCGGTGCAAATTTGGTATGCCGGTCTATTACGCCTTACGGCTACTGCTGATTTCAATATGGCGGCCAGTGCTTTAGTGGAAGCAGCCCGGGTACTCGTCCGGGATGGCAAAGTTCCTGTCGGTTCCCCTCAAGTCGTGCGCAGTGCATTTCGAGCGGTGGGCATTCCAATCGTTTAAGAAGAGGATTGATTTTGCAGGGATGTCCCTGCAAAATCAGCCTCAAATCACCATGAAATATGATTTTGCACATCCAGACCGGATCTGACGCTGGTTCATGAAGTCATTGCTGCGCCAATATATCAGGGGTTTGCTCTTTCTGTTGGAGGAATGATGCTGATTCACTACAGCAGCTCAGGAGGCTTTGCCAATCTCCGCCTGACGTACTCTGTTGACACCACCAAATTACCCCAGGAACTCGCCCAAGAACTGGAGCGTCTGGTCAATCAAACAAAGTTTTTTACGTTACAAGCGGCACCTGCGATTTCCGCTGCAGGAGGGCTGCCGGACATGATGCAATACGAGATTTCAATCCAGCAGGGTGAGGAGCGGCGATCGCTCCACTACAACGATATGACCATGCCAGAACAACTGCGATCGCTCCAGGAGCGTCTTCAGGAATTGGCTCTGGAGCAGCGGTCCCAATCATAGCTCCACTCAATTCAGGCTCAAATACGAGCCAGGTTCTTTGATATGAAACATCCAAAATACGGATTATGGTTCCAGAGAACAGGTTTGATCGTCTCTCTGGCAGCACTGCTATTGGTGGGAGCCCAGCCCAATGCTGCATTTTCTTGCCAGCGGGTTCCAGGAAATCAGATTTCTGCTCGTCTGGATCAACCTTTTCAATTGGGGGTTCAACAACAGATCGTTATTGATGGGCTCACGATTCAATTCCTTGGTGTATCCGACGACTCCCGCTGCCCTAGCAATGTCCAGTGCATATGGGCCGGGCAGGTGAGTGCCCGGTTCCGGGTCAGCGCCAACGATGCCCCTGCTGAAGAGGTTGTGCTAACCAAAGGTGCAGGTGCCGATGCGCAATCCAGCACAACGGTGGGCCGCTATCACATTCAATTGAGTGAAGTAGCCCCTTATCCCAACACGCAACAACCCATTGAAGCAGGTGACTACACCGTAACGCTCACCATTACCTCCAATCCTCAGTAAAAGAGGGTGCATCTCAGTTTTGTGAATGTGGCAGACTTCGCCACATTCACAAAACCTGAGTTCGGGTTAAGGGTGTTTTCGAGTGCCGCGCGACGCACGGCACTCGAAAACGCTCATTTTGACGTGCGCAAAGCGCACGTCAAAATGAGCACTTCAGCTTATCCCGAACTGAGGTTGAATAGATAGCGATTATGAAGTTTGGGAAAACGCGATCGCATAACCATTCCCTCAACCGTTTTGACCCCAACTCATCGTACCCAGCCAGAGAGTATTACGGCGATGTCCAGCCTGACGCAATTTGGTTCGAAGAGTTATTTTTGAGAAGCCTTAGAACGCAAAAGAGGGGGCGATCGCCCCCTCTTTCTTCAAAAGCAAGCTCTCAGCCGATTAACCCAGCAAAGCTTTGGCTTTAGCAACCACGTTATCGACGGTGAAGCCAAACTTCTCCATACAAACGTTGCCAGGAGCCGATGCACCGAAGCGATCGATGCTCACAGTGTCGCCATCAGAGGTGACATACTTGTGCCAACCCATGCTGATACCGGCTTCCACCGCTAGACGCTTGGTCACAGCCTTAGGCAGTACGGACTCTTTGTAAGCTTCATCTTGCGCTTCAAACAGATCCCACGCAGGCATGGACACAACACGCACTTTCTTGCCTTCAGCAGTCAGCTGAGCAGCCGCATCCACGCAGAGGCTCACTTCGGAACCAGTCCCAATCAGAATCAGGTCAGGAGTACCGTCGCATTCCACAACGGTGTAAGCACCCTTCGCAACACCTTCAATGGAAGAACCAGCCAGGTTGGGCAGGTTTTGACGGGTCAATGCCAACAGGGTCGGCTTCTTCGCAACAGCATTCTCAATCGCCACCTTGTAGGCACCGGAGGTTTCGGTGCCATCAGCGGGACGCAGAACGGTCAGGTTGGGAATAGCACGTAGGGAAGCGATGGTTTCCACAGGCTGGTGAGTGGGGCCATCTTCACCCAGAGCAATGGAGTCGTGGGTCATCACCCAGATCACGCCTACCTGAGCCAGAGCCGACAGACGGATGGAAGCCCGCATGTAGTCGGTGAATACCAGGAAGGTCGCACCGTAGGGAATCAGGCCGGAGTTATGCAGGGAAATCCCATTACAGATAGCGCCCATACCATGCTCACGCACACCGAAGCGCAGGTTGCGATTCTCGTAAGCGCCCTTCTGGAAGCTGCCGCTGATCTTCAACTCCGTCAGGTTGGAGTGGGTCAGGTCAGCAGAACCACCAATCAGTTCAGGCAGGACGGGAGCCAGAGCATTCAAGCAGATCTCGGAGTGCTTCCGGCTGGCTAGAGCTTTGTCTTCGGGGGTATAAACGGGCAGAGCCTTATCCCAACCCTCGGGCAGTTTGCCACTCAGGAAGCGCTCGAACAGAGCCGCCTCTTCAGCGTACTTCGTCTTGTACTGAGCCCAGGTTTCGTTCCACTCAGCCTCCAGGCTGGCACCGCGATCAATCGCCTGGCGCATGTGGCTGAGAGCGTCATCGGGAATCACAAAGGGATCGTAAGTCCAACCCAGGTTATCGCGGGTCAGCTTGTTCTCATCAGCGCCCAAAGGTGAACCGTGAACACCGGCGGTGTTGTTCTTGTTGGGGGAACCGTAGCCGATGGTGGTGGTGACCTTAATCATGGTCGGCTTGTCGGTAACCGCTTTGGCTTCTGCGATCGCCTTCGCAATACCTTCCAGGTCGTTGTTTCCATCTTCGACGTGCAGCACGTGCCAGCCATAAGCTTCGAAACGCTTGCTGACATCTTCGGTGAAGGAGATTTCGGTGTTGCCGTCGATAGAAATGTGGTTGTCGTCATACAGAGCAATCAGCTTGCCCAGACCCAGGTGACCCGCCAGGGAGCAGGCTTCACCGGAAACCCCTTCCATGTTGCAGCCATCACCCAGGATGACGTAGGTGTAATGATCAACCAGCTTCAGATCATCTTTGTTGAAGCGGGCCGCCAGGTGGGCTTCAGCCATAGCCAAACCAACCGCGTTGGCAATCCCCTGACCCAGAGGGCCGGTAGTAACTTCTACACCAGGGGTCTCGAAGTTTTCGGGGTGACCGGGGGTTTTAGAGCCCCACTGACGGAAATTTTTGACATCATCCAGTGTCACGCTGTCGAAGCCAGCCAGGTACATCAGGGCATACTGCAACATGCACCCGTGACCCGCAGACAATACGAAGCGATCGCGATTGAACCACTGCGGATTTTTGGGATTGATCCGCAGAAATTGATCCCACAGCACAAAGGCCATCGGCGCTGCACCCATGGGCAGACCGGGGTGACCAGATTTGGCTTTTTCGACGGCATCAATCGCGAGAAAACGAATCGAATTTACGCAAAGCGCTTCAAGGGTTTGGGTGGTTGCAACAGCCATGACTTCCTCTATTCAAGTGGCGTGGACAGGGGTATGACGGGCAAATTTGGGCGATCGCACCAAACACTGCTTTTGGAAACAGTAAGCAACTATACCTATTGCCCTTTACTTGTAGTGTATACCACTGTGCTCCTAATCTATCCTGCCATCAAATGGCAGGAAGCAACGTTTCTGGAAAAGGAAGTTTGGGGAGAATTTATCACTCCTGTAGAGCTAGCTAACATTGCTTCAGGGCCAATACTTGGGTGGGATGGAAGGAGAACAATTCAGCTCACTCAACACTGGGCATTGCTCAATAAAGCTATGAAATGGGGTGTGGAATCGTAGTTCCACACCCCATTTCATAGCTTTATTGAGTAACGGGCAACAAGGAGCCTAGCGATCGAACCAGGCATCGTTGTCCTCCTCATCCCAGTCATCCCAATTGTCGACTGGAGGGGTAACGTCGTCGTCGGTAATAGCGATCGCCTTAACATCAACCACCACCCGATCCTCAGGTGTCAAAGTACGGTTGGCAGCGGCGACCATGTCGGCGAAGGTCAGCTCCTCAGGCTCAATAATAGGCTGCACAGGGGGCGGTTGGATGGGAGTTGGCAGATCGGGCGGTTCGTTCCAGTCCATATCCCAGTCTTCTGCTGAGCCGTTAGATACGGATTCTTCTGTGTCTTCTTCACCCCAATCCTCCTCCTGTAAGGATTCTGAGACATTTGGCATAGACAGATCGAGACCCTTTGCAGTGGCGATCGGCACGGGTGAGGGGAGTGCACCATCATCAACGACAGATTGGCGATCGGTTGGGCTGTCCTCCAGAACATCGTCCTCACGTTCGTCCTCCACAGACGCTGTTTCTCCAGCAGGCACAGCTCCGCCCCAGAGATCCTGGGTCATCGCCTCCCATTCGGTCTCTGGCTCATCGGTAGGAGACGTCGCGGGTGGAGCCATCAGCGCTTCGGATTCCTGCTCTATACCCGATAGATCGCCTGATGTAGACTCCGTCGGAAAAGCAATGCTATCGGACGTCCCTGATATTGTCTCAGCGAGTTCAGAGGTTTCATCGGCCTGATTTGTGGCTGTTTCCACTGGCTCTATTGAGGTCGGAATTGGGCTCTCTGGTGGAATATCGCTGATATCCTGTGGACCCGTTGGGAGTTCCAGGGCTGGAACCATCGTCTCTGTATTGACAATGTAAGATGGCTCGTCTGCAACGGTCGGGCTGGGTGACGGAGGAGCAATCTCCATGGGCGTCGTCGCGTCGAAAGACTCTTTGGGAGGAGCCGGAGTCACCTCTACGACATGAGCGACAGCGGTGGGCTCCGTGCCAGGGGGAGGGGTAAAGGGAATATCCGCTGCTGTTTCGGGCTCAGAACCTGTTTGGGGAGTGGAGGCGTCGCTGGGTGCGGGTGTCAGTTCCGAGGACGGAGTATCCACAACAGAAACAGACTCTGGCGTGAAATCCCTTTCGGGCGCGGGGGCCAGACGTTCAGCAGGAGGTTCTGAAACTGGGGCCGCACTTGTATAAGCCTGAGCCGTTTCTACCGGTGGCTCTGGATTTTGAGCCGACTCAGATGTGGGTTGAGGCGAGGCGATCGCCCTCTCCAGATCTGATGCTTCTATTGCTGAAGCTGATTTAGTACTTGAAGCATTCTCATTGTTCGACTCGGGCGTTGCGGTCGGTTCGTTGAGTGGTGGGGTTGAGGCGATCGCCACTTTCGTTTCAGGGGCAACTTCCGTTTGCGGAGCCTCTGTTTTACTGAGAGCTGCGTCAGGAGAGGTGGCAGATTGGGAAGCAGGAGTTTCTTGAGTTGTTTTCGGCTTTTTACGAACCTTACGCGGTTCAGCTTCCGCCCCCTCGGCTGTTTTCACGGGTGCTTGAGGAGCCATTTTGGGCTGGGGTTTTGCTTGTAAGTTGCCCACTGTACGGCCTACCTGGTCGGGTAAGCCTTTTAGAGGTGCAGGTAAGGGCAACTGCTCCCAGCGCTGTTTAAATTGGCTCCCAAGTTGAGTGGCATTCAGAAACAACACATCACCGACGGATTTACCAGAACTGGATACCCAAGTCTGTTGGTCGTAGGGGGTAAGTTGCCGCCGCATAGCAAGGGTTTGCCAGCCCAACCAGCCCAATACCACGACGCTGGCTACTTGGCCTAATAAGACGCCACCTGTAATCCGGCCAGAGTAAACCCACAGTGCCAGTGCATAGAAGAAAATGACGCCACTCCAGATGAAGTCGTTCTTGCGATGCACTTCTGGGAAGAAGAAGGCTGCCATGTAGAGAATGAAGCCGCTCAAGCCAACTAAAATCGCCAGAAGATGAGCCATTGTGCGTGCGTCCTGCCGTCAGGATTCCATAACCATTGTGCGTGATCACCATTGTGCGTGAGATTTTCACGTTTCAGCTAGGGAATTCCAGCACTCACGTAAAATTGCCGGGTGCATCCCACTTTTGTAGGTGAAGTGGGATGCACCCGCTTCACCTACAAAAGTGGGATGCACCCAAATTGACTGAATGTCGTTATCCATTGGGTACGAAATCATTTATTGAATGTCAAATCCGCTTAGTCCAGCCAGTACTTCTCATGGCGGAATCCAGCCCGAACGATCGCTTGAGGTGATTGTTCGGCTTTGAAGCTCACCATGAGAATTGCTGTATTCAAGCGGATCCCATATATGAGGGACGGAGTAGTGATACTATTCCAACCAGCCTGGTTCCACTGGGCTAAAATTTTCATCTCAAGATAAAGTCCAGGAAATTTTCCCTATGACTTCGGCCTTTAATGCCGTTTGGCAACAACTCACCTTTGCGAATGGGGCTCCCCAGGACTGGGTGAAGTACAGTTATCTGCACCGTTTGGTGGGAAGCTTGGCTTCCTGGCGGCAGGGAAGTTGGCTGATGCAGTGGGGCGATACCCTGGGCATGGGACTGGCGGCGATTCTGTTCTGTCTGGCCCCGTTCGTCTCGACGGCGCTGATTGGCGTCATGATGCTGGCCTGTGGTCTGTATTGGGCCATCCTGACCCTGTCAGATGAGGATGGAGCCGGGGTAACGCCCATTCACATGCTGGTGTTGCTGTACTGGTTCATTTCGCTGATTGCAACGGCGGCGTCTCCTGTTAAGGCCGGGGCGGCGGTGGGGTTGATGAAGCTGACCCTGAATGTGCTGCTGTTTCTGTTGTTAGCACGGGTGTTGCGATCGCCCCGTCTCCGGTCTACCCTGATCACCCTTTACCTGATGACGGTTTCCATTGTCAGCGTTGTTGGAATGCGGCAATGGTTCTTTGGAGCCAATGCTCTCGCCACCTGGGTTGATACTGAATCCACTCTGGCGGGAACGACTCGGGTTTATAGCTTTTTAGGCAACCCAAACCTGTTAGCGAGTTATCTCATTCCGGCTTGCATTATGAGTGCAGCGGCGGTGTTTGCATGGCAGCGCTGGGTACCCAAGGCGCTCGCCGTTGGGTTGTGGGTCTTGAATTCGGCTTGCCTAGTGCTGACCTTTAGCCGGGGGGGTTGGATTGGCTTTGTCCTGTCGGGCTTTGCCCTTCTATTGCTGCTGGTGCATTGGTTTAGCGTTTATCTGCCCAGGTTCTGGCGGAAGTGGGCGTTACCGATTGTGCTTGGAGTGACTGCTGCTGTCGTTGTGGCGGCCGTGATTGCCGTTGATCCCTTACGCGATCGCGTTCTTAGTATGTTTGCCGGACGAGAAGACAGCAGTAACAACTACCGCATCAACGTGTGGGCCGCTGTCCGCCGCATGATTCGCGATCGCCCCATCCTGGGCATTGGCCCCGGTAATACGGCCTTTAACAAGGTTTATCCTAGCTATCAGCAGACGGGTTACACCGCTCTAAGTGCCTATTCCATCTACCTGGAAATCCTGGTGGAAACGGGCATCATCGGCTTTACCTGCTTCCTGTGGTTGCTCACCGTCACCTTCACGATGGGTTGGGAGCGCATTCAAACCTTGCGGGCAGCCGGCGATCGCAATGGTTTCTGGTTGATGGGGGCGATCGCGACGATGATTGGAGTCCTCAGCCACGGTCTTGTTGATACTGTTTGGTATCGGCCCCAGATCAGTAGCCTTTGGTGGCTGATGCTGGCTCTTGTGGCCAGTTATTACCTGCCCATTACCAACAGAAAGCCGACAGAAGCGAGTACGCCAAGCGAACTTTGACGAGTACTACGCAACTTCAGTTTTTCTAGTGAAGGTGGGGGGTGCTTCGCACCCCCCACCTTCTAGCTAAGTATATCTATGGTGGGGCGTAAAGCACTCCCATCCTCAAACATAGGTTGATTTCCGCCGCTTAGATTAAGGAGCACGATACAGAATATAGGGAAAGACTTCGTGGGCGATCGCCAAATCCAATCGATGCCAGGAGCGCGTCAGGAAATAGGGCGCGTCGTATTTCTCCATCAGGGCGATCGCCTCCTCTGTATCCAGGCTGGCAAATCTCTGCCGCAATTGTTGTCGAATCTCACGCCCGACGTTTGGGGTTCCCCGGAGCCATTCAATATTCTGGGACAACCGGGTGAAGGTGCCTGCGGTTAAATCATCTAGCCGGTGGTACCACTCCACAATTTCGTTGGGGGTCTGAGGCATGAACTTGTAGCCTGCCACAATGGGTCGCTCGGCCAGCCAGGTGAAGCTATCGCGATCCAACGGCATGATAATGAATTGTGCGTTTTGAGGCGTGTTTTGCCGCACCCAAGCGCACAGTTCAGACCAGGCCGGATTGACAACCTGGGGTTCGCTGGGAAAGTGGGCGATCGCCCCCAGTTGCGAGCTAAAGATGACTGTTTGCCCAACCGCAAAAATAACCAGTAACCCTGTGCTCACTCGTTCCCACAATCGGGGATGGTGACATAGCGCCTGCTCCAGCAAGCACGCTAACAGAAAGCAGGCACCCAACGGCAGCATCACGTCTCCCAGACGAAAAGGATAGTATTGCAACCATCGCCCCTCCGCATCGAGGAGAGCCAGCACCAGGCCCAACCCATAGGGCACCAGGCTACACAGCACCAGAGCTACCCAATCCCAACAAACCGCATACTGCTTTGCGGGAAAGAGGGAACGGTGCCGCCTCAACAGCACTACCAGAACGGCGAACACTGCCACAAATGCGGCCAACCGGGTCCAACACCAGAGCGGCCACGCGTAAGGATTTAAGTGGTGGGACAATCGCAAAAACACATAGACAAATGATGGGGAAATGTCTCCCAGGCTGGGAGAACTGAACACCTGTTTCAGAATTGCCGGAATGGCCAGGGCAGCTCCAGCAACGTACAACCCACCCCACAGCAATAGGTTGAGCCAGCGATCGCCCATCCTCTTAAAATCAGAAGCGCCGCCAATAGAACTAACCAGAGCCGGGTGCAATCGTAGCCTGGAACGCCAACCTAGACCCCATAACACGGTTGTCACCATGGCCCATCCACCCACCAGCACATGGAAGGACGTTGCCAGCCCCAGCAATAGCGCAACCTGCCAATAACAACCACTCAGAAGGGAGGCGATCGCCAACAACACGAATCCATACGCCACCGCCTTCGCCTCCAGGGACCCAACAATCCACTCTTCTGCCGCGACCCCCTGGTCAGAGGAGTTGTAAAGGAAGAGGGCGATCGCCAGTAACAAAAAGGGCAAGCTCAAATTCAACCGCCGCCCAATGCCCACCAACCCTAAAGACACCAGGGCATAGCACACCAGACGGCCGATAATAGAAGTCGCTAAAAATCCCCAGGCCGCCGCCATCCGGCCCACTACCTCTGAAAAAAGAAATCGATACCCAGCAGGCTGATTCAGATACCAGTCGCCGGGAATCCAATCAGGTTGAGCCAGTTGCCGAGCTAGCGGCAGGACATCGATCTCATTATTGAGCCCCATGTTTTCCTGTAACAACAACCCAAACGTGATGAATAGCATCACGGCCAGCCACTGCACCCAGAGGCGGTTAAGTTTTAAGTGGGAGAGTTGCTTCATAGAAAAATCTAATCGTGCCCTGTTGCATGGTGAGATTCACCCCCCCTAACAAAATACGATGGTAGGGTTCTAGAAACGTGGATGGGATGTGGTGAAAGGGTTACGAGATGCTCCTTTCACCACATCCCATCCACGTATTTGAAACATGACCAATCCGACTAACGGATATTCCACCGTCGCCGCCAACTAGACGTGGATTCCAGTGACGAGGCCGCTTGCTCTTGCTGATGGCGTTGGGCGATCGCCTCCGGACTCTCCTGCAACGTCAAATCTCGATAGGGAATCGCAGCACGAGTCTGCAAATGCTCCTGTTCCATTGGGGAAAGGGGAGGGAGGTCTACGACATCCAGGCTGGCAACAGTTCCCTGCGACCATTCATGGGGCAGTCCATCTCCCACAGGCAACGGCATGGAGCCAATGTGCAATCCAGCCAACTGCATGGCTCGCCGCACCGAAGCTGCACGAGAATAGGTGGCAAGAATGCCACCGGGGGCTAGACACTGGGCGACCTGAGCAAAAAACTCCACCGTCCACAATTGTGGACAGCGACGCGGAGAAAAGGGGTCGAAGAAAATGGCATCTGCTTGAAAGCCAGATTGGGCCAGTGGCTGGATCGTTTGCCGGGCATCCCCAATCAGCAAATGGGCCTCTAGCTCAGGGCGTTGGGATTGTTGAGCGTGGGCCAATTCCTGCAGGATGGAACGGAGGGGCGGTGTCCACACGTCAACCAGAGGTGGTTGAGTTGCTGCTTCAGGCACCGTGGGGTCGAGTTCTAGCCCATATACCGTGACACAACATTGGGGGTTTGTCGCCCAGACGGTTTCCAGAGCTGCCGCTGTGTTGTATCCCAACCCGTAGCAGACATCCAGCAATTGGAGGCGATCGCCCTTTGCTCGCTCCACCAGCTTTGTAGCCTCTGCGAACTTATCGAACGCCTCAGCTCTGGCTCCCCGAGAGCTATGGAACGCTTCGCCAAACTCTTCAGAAAAAAAAGTAAAAGAACCGTCATCGGTACGCTGAGGCGTCCAGCTTAAAGCCATAGAAATCACAAATAACAAAACAACCTGTCATTCTTTTTGTGGGAGTGCTGGCAAAACTACTACTCCCACAAAAAGAATGACAGGTTACTGGAGGCACGATCCATAGGATATTAGGGCGAGTTTTGAAACGAACGGGCAAAACTTATCCGCGCTTCGCATACAAAAAGAACTGGCAACAGAACCTAATCCACAACCATCTGAGACTCTGCCCGGCTTTCGAGGAGGGGTTCCGGCTGGCGAGCAACGATGGGAGTTGCCAGGGGAGCAGCCCCTTTCCCCAATTGTGGAGGTGGGGTGAGCAGATTCAAGTGCCGGGCCAGGGCCTGCTGAACGGTGGGGTCTGGTTCGTGGGCCAGCATAATGCGAAAGCAGTCTGCCAAGTCAGCCCGGATCTCGGCAGGCGTCTCAGAGGAACGGGCCAGGCGTGTGGTCTGACGAATGGCAAGCAACCGCTTCAGAGGGCTGGGATCTGCCAATTGCTCCAGGTAATGCTCCACGCCATCGGCCGCTACCGTTTCCGATGCCTCTGAACGCGTGTCAGGACGGCTGCTCAGCCAAAGCAAAAAGCCCAGCAGAAGAGAGCCTTCCAGCACCAACCCGATCGCCATTGCCGGATCAACAAACGGTTTGTTGAGGCTGAGGCCAGCATAGGTACTGAGAGTAGCAACAGATCCAGCCGCGATCGCCATCCCCCGGCTGCGAGTCAGCATCCCCACCATTTCTCGCCAGAAAGGCGGCAAGACCCACTGCTTCTGTGCCAGATAAAATACGGTTAAAGCGGCCCCAACTCCGGCCCCCGAGGCCAGCACAAAGCGGGTGTTGACCGATAACAGCACCAGAGCCAGCGTCGCACTCATCAACCAGGCTGGACGGGTATAGCGACGAATATAGCGCCGCCACACCTTATATTTCGGCTTCTCGGCAGCCTCTTCTAGCCAGCTCACGAGTTGCCAGAGCTGGTGCCAGAGTTGCGATGGATTGGAGTGGGGAGACATCTGGGATGACATGGTGTTCAACCTGAAATGCTTAACCTGAATGCTCAGACGGGAAATCAACCCATACTACCTGCATGGTACAGCAGGTTTTGCTGGGGAATTGAGGATTATCGTCCTTGCCAGCTGGGTAGAAAAGAGGCGTCGTTGAAGTTTAGCCATAGGATCGTGCATTTAGTGGGGGAGTGACAGGTCCGCTGCCACTCCCACAAAAAGAAGTTCCTCTTTTTCCTACAGGCCGGCGACAGTTTTCGTGAAAGCAAGCCAGTTCTGGATGTGGATGCGCTAGGCTAAAAATTGAACTCCATTTAATGGATCACCCATATTACACGGGAACTTGGCATGAGTCAGACGGTTACTCCACCCCCCGGAAACCTGGAATCGGCCCTGAAGCCTGCGGGCCGGGCAGCGGCGATCGCCCCTCAATCCCCCGGGTTAAATGAGTTTATCCAGGAAACCGCCGCCCTCACGCGACGGCTCTTTATCCAGTTGCAGCGACGCCCTTCAACGCTAATTGCTGGGTTAATCCAGCCCATCATGTGGTTAATTCTTTTTGGCGCTCTGTTTCAGAACGTCCCCCCTGGTCTGTTCGGGGATAGTGCCAATTACGGTCAGTTTTTGGGAGCCGGGGTGATGGTCTTCACCGCTTTTGGTGGAGCACTGAATGCCGGTTTACCGGTGATGTTTGACCGGGAATTCGGCTTTCTGAATCGGTTATTGGTCGCGCCGCTGGTATCGCGGTTCTCCATCGTACTGGCTTCAGCCTTGTTCATTGCTACCCTCAGCCTCTTGCAAACCATCGCCATCATCGTCATGGGTGCAGTTTTGGGGACGGGCATTCCCGATGCGGCCGGCTTGGCTTTAGTCATTGGCATCGTGATGACGCTTGTACTGGGTGTGACCGCCCTCAGCCTGGGCCTGGCCTTTGCCCTACCCGGTCATATTGAACTGATTGCCGTCATTTTCGTCACTAACCTACCTCTGCTGTTTGCGAGCACAGCTCTCGCGCCCCTCAGCTTCATGCCAAGTTGGCTACAGGTTGTTGCGAGCCTCAACCCCCTGAGCTACGCTATCGAGCCCATCCGTTATGTGTATCTGCATAGCAGCTGGTCCCTCAGCAGCGTTGTCATGCAGACTCCCTTTGGGGCTGTCACTCTGGGAGTTGCGTTGCTGGTGCTGTTAGGGTTCGATGCGATCGCCCTCTTGGGAGTGCGTGGATTGCTCCGACGCAACTTTGCTTAAGCTCATACAGGAAAATCTGGTGGGATCGCACGGCTTCCCATCAGATTTTGCGCAACATCGACCGGAGAAATTGCGTCTATGATAGGGGGATTGGTTTCGAGCCCCCTTTATTTTTTGGGAGACCCTTACCATGGTGGAAAAAATGTCGCATTCGTTTGTGCGCCTGGGTTTGATTGGTGGTGGAATGGCGATCGCCCTCTCCACGCTGGCCTGGCTGAGCCCATCGGCATCAGCCCAGGTTACTGCCAATCCCGATGATGGATTCAGCAATCCTGAAGAAGCCCGTGATGTCTTTTCTGATAACGCCGATATGGGAGACGTGATGGATATGATCCATCGCGCTAACTTCAGCAACTCTCGCACCAATGCAGAAATCCAGCTCGATCGGCGCAACAACATCCAAAATGCGGCAGAGCTTTTCCGTCAACAACAGCGCAATCGCTTGCAACAGCCACAACAGCAGCAACCCCAGCCTGAACCTCCTACAACCTCCGTACCTGATGGTCTGTGAGCGGGGTCGAGGCTGTTCTGAATTTCTGGTTTGGCACTCCAGGCTCTGAGGATACATCCTATGCTGGGCGTCGCAAGCTTTGGTTTGGCAAAAGCTCAGAAGTGGATGAATACATCCGCACCGCATTCTATACGCTGTATACCCAGGCCGCGTTAGGGGAACTGGATGGATGGCAAGCCCAGCCAGAGTCATGTTTGGCCCTGATTCTGCTGTTAGATCAGTTTCCGCGTAACCTCTTCCGTCAGAAGCCCCAAGCCTTTGCTACTGATGAGCAGGCGCTAAGAGTGGCAAAATGGGCGATCGCCCATGGTTTTGACCAACAATTAAACCCACTGCAACGGCTATTTATTTACCTGCCGCTAGAACATAGCGAAGTTCTGGAAGACCAGCACAAAGCCGTTGCGCTCATTGAGGCACTCGTGCAGGAAGACCCCGCCCTGGCAGACCCCTACGACTATGCCTTACGCCATCGTGATGTTATTGCACGGTTTAGCCGATTTCCTCATCGCAATGAGATTTTAGGCCGGATATCCACTCCCGAAGAGGAAGTGTTTCTCAAGCAACCTGGCTCACGATTTTAAGTCACAGTCACAGTTATGGAGGAACGGTGGGTGCGTTGCACCCACCGTTCCTCCATAACTGTGACTGTAAACCCTGCTCTTACAAACGAAAGAGGAGGGTGGGCACTTTGAGCCCACCCTCCTCTTCAATTTGACGGGTACTTCAGGCCATTTCTTTAGAATTACGCAGGCGAATTAGTTGACGGCGCATTTTAGGAGAGGCCAGAACCTCAGAAATTTCCTGGGCGTTCACTTCAACCTGAATGTGTTCCAGGTATTCGTCAGCGCCGCAGGCAAAGGCATCCAGGAGGGTTTCGAGGAGTTGCTCGCGATCGCCCAAAACTGCTTTTTCTTCAATTAAACGAAACTTGAGATGAATTTCGCAATCGTAAACACCGATTTCTGAGGCATCTGAGGCAGACTGTTGCTTTGCAGGTTTAGGGTTCATCGTCTGAAAAATCTGTAGCGTATGGGACCAGAAGAGGTTCAACGAAACTTCGAAAATTACCCAGCCTATTACTGAACTTGCCAGTGCCTATCGGCCCAAAATGACGCCAAGAAAAACTGTTTTCAATTTAGTTTTCCCTGAACCATGAAGGGTGATACATAGCACTCATCAAAAGTCTTTATCTTTCTTAATTGAAACGAATTTAACGTTTGGTCAAAACAATAATGATGGCAGTTGATATTCTGAACATAACATTTCCACCTTGACTCTAATAGACTGAAACAGTGAAGTATCTGTGAGGAATTTGATCCTCCTTTACGACGGCTTCAAGAAACCTTGAATAATTCTCAATTCAGTACTTACACGGAATCCTCAATCACTTCAAAAGGCAATTTTTGTTCTCATTCCGGATAGTTCTTAAGAAGCTGGAAATCCTTGCGAGGCAACCAACAGAGAAGTTTTAACCCAAAATCATTCAATCGTAATAGGGGTTATGTACTGTGTTTCGAAAGGCACATAATCAGCATTTAAACTGTCTAAGGAAATTTACTAATCCCTCTAAAATAAAATTATTTCTTGCGAGCTTTAAATAGCACATAGTTACTTCAAGGTCTTCATACACATCAGGTTAGAAAACTTGAAATTCTTGTAAAGTACTGACAGTCTTTTTATAAAGTTTGAAAAATAGCCCAGTAAAACTACTTTTAAGCCTGCGGGTAGTAATACTGGTTTTAATGCACTTCAGACTCATTCTTCAGTGTTAAATAGCTCCGTACAATTCAATAGCAAGAGTAGCTTTTATACCCTCAAGAATACTGAAGCAAGAAAACAACATACTTTAATAGAAAACCTGTAGTGCTGTTCTTGTGGGCACTACAGGCTACCAGGTTTTATTGGTATTAATTTATGCTAGTGCTCGAAGTAAGGCCTGTAATTTTAAGTTGACCTCGGCCTGTTCCCGCTGGGGGTCAGATCCTGAAACAATTCCTGCTCCCGCGAACAGGCGAGCATGGTGCCCTGTTAGCAGGGCTGAGCGAATCCCTACAATAAATTCTGCATTACCAGCCGCATCCACCCAGCCGATAGGAGCCGCATAGAGCGATCGCCCAAAGGACTCATGCTTCTGGATCAACTCCATCGCTGTCTGCGGAGGAATTCCCGCAACTGCCGGAGTTGGATGCAGGGTTGCCAGGATATCCATGGCATGTAGATCAGCAGGCATGGAGCCATAAAGGGGGGTATGTAGGTGCTGGATATTAGAGAGTTTTAGTAATTCAGGCGTAGGGCGGCCCTGAGGCGTGATAGTGAGTTGGGTCAGGCGATCGCTCAAAAAATCCACCACAATCTGATGCTCATGGCGTTCCTTCGGACTGTGCAGCAGTTGTTGCCCTAGAGCTGCATCTTCAATAAGGGTACGCCCTCGGGCAGCAGAACCAGCCAGTGCATCAGTCATCAGCCGCCCTTCACGAATGCGTACCAAGGTTTCAGGACTGGCCCCCAGAAATGTCGTACTCCCCCCGTGGTTTACGGAGAACACCCGGCAGTCGGGATGCAACTGCCGCAAATTTTGCAACGACTGCACAGCATCAAACGGGATGGGAGAAAACACATCCAAGGCATGGGCCAACACCAACTTATGTACCTGGTTCTGCTGGATTGCCTGGAGAGCTGACACGACAGCGCTGGGGAAGCTCTGCAATTCATCCGTCTGCCAGAACTGACTTAGAGGCGCAATACCAGGAGTCAGGCTGGGCCGTAACTCGGCCTGAATGATAGTTTGAAACTGATGCCAGAGCGTTTCGGTCAGCGGTTCCAGGTTGCCATAGGCCGGTTGAGGCAAGTGGGCGATCGCCTGGTACTGATTCTGCCGCCGAATAACCTGCCACTGGGGCAAGACCAGTTCCCCTGGCAGAAACCCATACTCTGGCGCGTCATTCTGATCAAAAAAAGTAAAACTGCCCAGGAAATATTGATGCTTTAAAGCCTCGGGCGATCGCACTGCTGCATTCCAGGCAGTTAACTGGCGTTGTATGGTTCGGAAACGCTGAGGACCGTCAGCCGTTATCCGGTGGGCAACCCCAAAACTGGCGATCGCCTCATGGGTAGATGGTTTTTCTAGATAGAAGTGAGCCGTACCATTTTGAATCGCAGTTTGGATCACCGCCAGGGGGTCGACCGGGTCAATGTCAAACACGACCGTTGTAATCGCTGGGGTATCAGTACTGAATCGTGATTGCTGAAACTCAGAAAGGAAACAATGGAGCGTTTTAAGGTCTTTGAAAGGATGTGTTTTATTGGGGAGAACTGGCATGAGTCCGTTGCTGGGTCAGGGATGCAGATCCCAGAATGGGGTACGACAACTGCGCTCAGCATTACCTTTTTGGAAAGGGCATGATCCAAACGTAGAAGCCACACAGCCATTCCGACGCGAATCTGTCTCTTACAGGTAACACAATTTCCCAGGTGCCCGGATCCATTCCCAATTGGAAGGGTCACAAGTCTTTACACTCCAGCCCGCAGAAAGCACCTGAGAGCGCTTCCATAAGCCTTAGAATGATGGGGTTTCAGTCTTTTATTATGGTTCTTTACTTCCACCGGGATGACCATTAAGCCGATTCGATCCCTCGCGTCTCCGGCCAAAGGGGAGGTGCGATTCTTTCAGAAAGAGGCTACGCCACCGCGCTCCAAAAAACTCTGGATGGCTGCCATTAAGCCGCCGATGTATAGCGTGGCTATCATGCCCATCGCCCTGGGCACAGCGATCGCCTTTTATCAAACCGAAGCGCTTCATCTTCCGATTTTTCTACTCTTTCTTGTCTCGGCCATTCTGATTTTGGCCTGGGAAAATATCACAAACGATGTGTTCGATTCGGACACAGGAATTGATAAAAATAAGCACCACTCCCTGGTCAACTTGACGGGTAACCGTCGCCTGGTTTTCATGATTGGCAATCTGTGCCTGACCCTGGGAGTTTTAGGGATTGGAGCGATCGCGCTGCTGCAACGGGATACGACCGTCTTGCAACTGATTCTGGCCTGTTGTGCCCTGGGCTATCTCTACCAGGGGCCACCCTTCCGCTTAGGATACCTGGGACTGGGCGAAGTTCTCTGCTTCTTTGCCTTCGGCCCCCTGGCAGTACAAGCAGCTTACTACAGCCAGGCTCAGCACTTCTCAGGCATGGCTCTGGCCGCCTCGGTGATTCTGGGCATTACCACCAGCCTGGTGCTGTTCTGTTCCCACTTTCATCAGGTGAACGACGATATTGCAGCCGGGAAGCGATCGCCCATTGTTCGTCTAGGTACTCAGCGTGGTGCAGCCCTGCTCCCCTGGATTTGCAGTAGTGTTTTCTTCCTGGCGGGCCTGTTTCTGGGATTTCAAATCTTCCCGTTGTGGACGCTGCTGATTTTGCTCAGTACGCCTCCAGCGGTGCAGTTGTGTAAGCATGTGTGGCGCTTCCACAACCATCCTGACAAAGTGAGCAACTGCAAATTTATTGCCGTAGCATTTCACTTTTGGAGTGGGGTACTGTTATGTGCGGGGTTTGCGATCGCGGCTCTCTCTACCTAACTCCCTCTGTAAAGACCTGCTGGATAAATCGTTTTTTGAGGGCGTAAATCGCTGCGAGCCAGGCAACAATTTACACAGAAGAACTAAAAGAGGCACGGTGCATTACACCGTGCCTCTTCTGTTTATCGAGTTCTCATTAACGACGAACAGGAACGGTGTTGGAAATCGCTTCTACCAGGCTCCGCACAGCGGCGATCATCGCCACTTCGCTGTTGAGTTGGTTGATAGCAGAACCAACACCGATGCCTGCGGCTCCAGCGGCGATCGCCATGGGAGCCGTGACGCTGGAGAGACCCGACGCACAAAGCACGGGAACGGAAACGGCCCGAGAAATTTCAGAAGCGGCTGCCAGAGTAGGAGCGGCTTTCTCGATCAGGCCCAGGGTGCCAGGGTGAGTGGGCTGACTGCTGGTGCCACCTTCGGTTTGAATAACATCTGCACCGGCTTCTACTAGAGCCTGGGCCAGGTCAACTTGCTGATCCAGGGTGAGGATGTGGGGCACGGTCACCGACAGGGTGATGTTGGGTAGCAGCGCGCGGGTTTCGCGGGTCAGAGCCAGTACTTCCTCGGCTTCAAAGCGACGGCCCTGAGCGTAGAACGCATCAAAGTTACCAATTTCAATCAGGTCAGCTCCAGCGTTAACGCAGATCACAAATCCCTGAGGGTCGACCGCCGAAACGCAAATGGGCAGAGTAGTCAGTTGTTTAGCCCGGTGCACCAGTTCAGGACGAGCAGCAATGTCTACAAAGGTTGCACCACCGCGATCGGCAGCCAGAACGACAGCAGCCACGCGCTCGATATCGTAATTGGTCAAACCGCTGATAACTTTGAGGGCGTTGCGCTTGTGGAAGGCACTGTGAAGCGTCGGATGCATGGTCATGAATGTCCTCGTTAATGACTCAAGTGAGGGGCGATCGCGATTGAAAGCTACCAGAACGGCACCCCAAAGACTCTAGAGCGAATCATGATTTGCCTCTAGCGCAGGGATTGTACCGTACGGGCTTTTCAAACGAACACCAGGTTGCAGAGAATAAGATTCGCAAACCGTAGGGATTATTGTGCCACACTCCATGCTTGCCCACCGTGTTTGAGCATTGATTCTAGTCTCGTTCAGTTTTGCTGCGATCGCAGCAAAACTGAACACAGCAAAAGAGAGTGGGATTGGCCCACTCTCTTTTGCAAAGATTGGCGACTAGACCGCAACTTCATCGGCAAAGCGTGTACGGGCTACAAAGTGGAACGGCCCCGCGACAGAACCCCATACCAGTTCATCGGTTTCTGGATCACGGCCCCGATCGTAGCTAATGAGGGTTTCACCATCCGCTTCAAAGGCGTTGTCCAGATAGGTGGTTTTATCCTTCCGCACGACTATACAGCCTTTACCAATCACCTGCCCCCGAAAACACTTGCCGGTCCACTCTACATTCATGTCGCAGCCGGACATTTTTTCGAGGCGATCGCCCGTCAATTTCTCCAACCGGGTGCGATCGCGGGAGGCTCCAAAGAATTCCGCTTCATCCTTAACTTTGTAGTTTTCTAAAAGGATGCGCCCGTCCTCCACCAACATTTTCAGCACCCGCACTCGATAGGGCTGATCGAGCGCCATGTCGTAAGCTTGCTCCAAAAATAATGCCGGGGTACCCAACAAATCTGTTGGTAAGGGACGCATGCACACCCGTATGTGGGCGAAGAAGGGAGGATTTTCAAAAGCCTGCTCTTGATTGCTGTAGTCCGCTGCCATCCAGCGCATCAGGGTGGCAACATCCGTCGCATGGGTCATGGGTATAAGGAGGTTTTCGTTAGAGTTTTGTGACAGTCATTATGATAAGGCAGAAGGCAGAGGGCAGGAGGCGGAAGGTGGGAGGGAAAATGGTGAAGTTGAGGGCTGTGGGAGAGGGAAGCAGAGATGGGAGTAGCCTATGAGCTGGGTCAGGAGTCATCAGGTGTTTTCTTGTTGGGTCATGCGTATGGAGTGGACATCACCCAACAAGAAAACACCTGATGCTTTTTAAGACCACGGCTTAGCGGGGAGCGGTAAATTAGAACTAGGGCAACTTGTTGAGAAAGAAGGGTTTAGCTTCTTAAGTAGAGGAATCAGAAACCTTTTGCTGGAGATTTTGCATGAATACTTTTGAGCGTTCAGCATGAGTGCCTAAGAGCTCCAACGCTAACCGCTAATAGCCCTATGTACGAGGGCAGCGTGCGGATCAACAAGCTCCTTGGAATAAGGAGCAGAAGCATTTCCCATCCAGGCCCTCTGGCGAACCTGTCTTTCCTTCGGCTCCTGCCCTTCATCCTTTGCTCTATCCCGATGTCTTTAACAACACCTCCATTCCTCAAAACCTTTTGGGATGATTTCACTAACGCAGTAGGGGCCGCACGATGACGACAACCGCGAAGGCAACACAAGAAAATATTAATCTCAGTAATCCGGCTTACTATCTCAACCGAGAGTTGAGCTGGTTGGAGTTTAACCGTCGGGTTTTGCATGAGGCGTTTGATCCTCGTACCCCATTGCTAGAGCGGTTGAAGTTTACAGCTATCTTTAGCTCCAATCTGGATGAGTTTTTTATGGTGCGGGTCGCCATCCTGAAAGAGCAGGTCGAGGCGCAGGTGAGTCGCTTAACACCGGATGGGCGATCGCCCAAACAGCAACTCATTGAAATCTGTCAACAACTGCGACCCATGGTGGTTGAACAGCATCGATTTTTTGAGCAAACCTTGCGGCCTCAGCTTGAAACCCATGGCATTTATTTACTGAATTACATCGACCTCAACCAGGAACAGCGGCTTTATCTGCAACAGTACTTTGAGAAGCGCATTTTCCCGGTTCTCACTCCTCTGGCAATCGACCCAGCCCACCCATTCCCCCACATTTCCAACCTGAGTCTGAACCTCGCCGTACTCGTCAAAGATCCACAAACCGATAATGAGCGGTTCGCTCGGGTGAAAGTCCCCAACAGCTTGCCCCGGTTCATTACCCTACCCGAGAACTTACAAGTATTTGACAAGGATGGTCACGCTATGGTGTGGGCAGGGATACCGCTGGAACAGGTGGTTGCGCACAATCTAGACGTGTTGTTCCCAGGTATGGCGATTCAGGAGTATTATCCTTTTCGCATTACGCGTGATGCAGACTTTGAGGTGAGTGAAGATGAAGCGGACGACCTGCTGCTGGCGATCGAGCAAGAATTGCGGCGGCGGCGGTTTGGCGGCTCGGTCGTCAGGATGGAGGTCTACCCCTCTATGCCGGAGAACATACGGCAGACCCTGATGGAGGAAATGGAGCTGGTTGAAGGCGACATTTACGAAGTGGAAGGGTTACTGAATCTCAAAGACTTATTTGCATTAGCTGGATTGCCACTGCCAGAACTGAAGGATGAACCCTGGCCTCCGGTGCTTCCCGCACGGTTGCGATCGCCCAACGACGAGCAAGAAGCACCGGATATGTTTACAGTGATTCGCAATGGCGACTTGCTCGTGCATCATCCTTATGAATCGTTCAGCGCTACGGTAGAACAATTCATCTACCAGGCAGCTCACGACTCCCATGTGCTGGCCATTAAGATGACCCTGTACCGCACATCGGGAGACTCGCCCATCGTTAACGCTCTGATTGCCGCTGCTCAGAACGGTAAACAGGTCGCGGCTCTGGTAGAACTGAAAGCCCGTTTTGATGAGGAAAACAACATCACCTGGGCACGCAAGCTAGAAGATGCGGGGGTGCATGTCGTGTATGGCGTTGTGGGTCTGAAAACCCACACCAAAGTAGTTCTGGTGGTACGCCAGGAAAATGAGGAAATTCGCCGTTATGTGCACATTGGCACGGGCAACTATAATTCCAAAACAGCACGGCTATACACGGATTTGGGATTGCTCAGCTGCCGGGATGAGTTGGGAGCTGACCTGACGGATTTGTTCAATTACCTGACGGGGTATTCGCGTCAGCATGCCTATCGGAAGCTGCTCGTCGCTCCGGTCAATTTGCGCGATCGCATGTCTGCCCTGATCCGTCGCGAAATCGACCATGCCCGTGATGGCCGCGATGGTCGTATCATTGCCAAGATGAATTCGCTGGTAGACGCCAAAATTATTGTTCTACTCTACGAAGCTTCCCAGGCTGGGGTAAAAATTGACCTGATTATTCGAGGTATCTGCTGCCTCCGCCCTGGCATTGAGGGGGTTAGCGAGAATATCCGCGTCATCAGCATTATTGGGCGGCTCCTGGAGCATTCCCGTATCTTTTACTTCGGCAATGGTGGGGAGGAGGAAGTCTATATCGGCAGTGCCGATTGGATGCCCCGCAACCTGGATCGACGGGTAGAAGCCATTACCCCCGTAGAAGACCCCGCTCTGATGGCGGATTTGAAGGAACAGCTTGATATTTTTATGGACGACAATCGCCAGTGCTGGGATTTACATGCCGATGGCACCTACACCCAGCGCCGTCCTGATAACGGCACTGTTTTAAACGCTCAGGAGTTTTTAATGCAGCGCGCGGTAGAAGCCAGCCAGATTCGATAAATTTAGGTTGATGGGGGTCTGTAGACACTCCAATCAACCCAAAAGCAAGAATCGTGAACGAGGCATGGTGGTGTACAACGCACACAACCATGCCTCAGTTCTGGTTAAAACAAAGAGCGGCCCTCCTGAAGCAACTCATAGGCTTTACCGGCGGGAAGCCCTCGGGAAAACAGGTAGCCCTGCCCCATTTCACAACCCATAGCCTGAATTTGGGCCAGTTGTTGGAGGGTCTCAATCCCTTCGGCGATCGCCTCCAATCCCAACTGATGGCTGAGGGCAATGATGGTGGCAGCAATCTGACAGTTTTTGCTGTCTTCTTGCATCTGCAATACAAAAGAACGGTCAATTTTGAGAGCATCAACGGGCAGCCGATGCAGATAGTTGAGCGAAGAATACCCTGTTCCAAAATCATCAATGCTGATATGTACACCTCGGACCTGAATTTGTGTCAGCACTTCAATCGTGGTTGTAATGTCTGCAATCAGCATGCTTTCGGTAATTTCCAGCGTCAGACAGCGGCTGGGAATTTGCGTCTCTGCCAGAATTGCATCGATATGATCGAGCAACAGAGGATTGTAGAGATCCTGAGCGGAAAGGTTTACGCTCATACGGAGGGCTGACCACTGGGGAAATTTCTGTTGCCAGACGGCGAGTTGCCGACAGGCTTCGCCCATCACCCAAATGTCGAGGGGCACAATCAAGCCGGTTTCTTCTAGCAATGGAATAAATGCGGCTGGCCCGGTAAATCCTTGAACGGGATGATTCCAATGCACGAGGGCTTCAAAGCCTACAAGATGGCCGGTGGCGACTTTGACAATGGGTTGATAGTGCAATACAAATTCTTGCCGCTCTAGAGCTTTACGCAAGTCATTTTCCAGTTGCATTTGTTTTAGCATCTGGGCATGCATAGCCGCATCAAATATGACATAGCGGGACTTGCCCTGAGCTTTTGCGCGATACATTGCAATATCTGCATCACGCAATAAATCAGATGCCTCAATGTATTGCGACGAGCCAATCACAATGCCAATGCTGGCACTCAACACCACCTCTCGACTTTCCATCGCCAGGGGCGATCGCAATGCGGCCAAAATCCGCTCTGCTACATCCACAATCGTCGAGTTCTGAGCCACATCATCCAGCAAAATTACGAACTCATCCCCGCCTAAGCGGGCTGCCAGATCCACCGGGCGCAGAATTTGCTGCAAGGTCTGAGCAACCGAAATCAGCAGTTCATCCCCGACCAGATGTCCCAGACTGTCGTTGATAACTTTGAAGCGATCGAGATCCAAAAACAGCACGGCAAAGCAATAGTCTGCGTTCATCCGTTGGCGCTGAATAGCTAGCTCTAACCGTTGCATTAGCAGAGCCCGATTGGGCAAATCGGTAAGGGCATCGTGCAGGGCGTTGTAGATGAGTTGGTGCTCGGCTTGTTTGCGATCGCTAATATCCTGAAAAGCAGCGATCGCATACTGCACTGCTCCTTTGTCATCAAGAATCGGAGTTGCCCATAGTGCTAAAGGGATAACGCTGCGATCTGGACGGTGAATTTCTAGATCTTCAGCCCAGGCAAATTCTCCGGCGATCGCCCGCACATTAGGCAGCTCATCATTTGGGTAAAGCTCCTGGGTGTTCTCTCGAAACACGCGCATGCGGTAGTTCAACCCCTCCATCCCCGTCGCCGCTGTATCCTGGAGTCCCAACAAATCTTTGCCAATCTGGTTAAGGTAAGCCAGCTTACCCGTTGGGTCATGTACAGCGACACCAACGGGCAACGCTTCCAGAAATTGCGTCAGGCGGTTTTCGCTATCCGTGAGAGCCTGGTTCAAAGACCGGAGCTGTTTGAACGATGACTGAAGCTGAAAAGCCATCTGGTTAAAAGACGCTGCCAGTTCATCCACCTCGCGGATGGGGCCTGCCGGCACTGTCGCTTGCAAGTCTCCCTGGGCAATGGCATGGGCTGCCTGATTGAGTTGTAGCAGCGGGCGAGTCAACCGTTGTGTTGTCATCACTCCCGAATAGGTTGCTAACCCCAGAGCTGCCAAACATAGCAAAATCGTGTTGCGGTTATTGGCCTGAATCTGCGACATAAAGTCAGACTCTGGCACGACCACGACCACCAACCAATCCAACCCCCATTTGTCCTGGTAGGGCAGCACATCCACCATGTGGGGCTTGCCATGGATGGACAGTCTCAGGTTTTGGGTCGTTTGAACGGCATCAAAAGATTGAAATTGTTGCAGCAGGGCCAGGGATGTGTCCCGTAACAGCTCATTGTCGCTTTTTATGGCCTGGATGCGTTCTGTCTTACCATCGGGTGCGACCACAAAGG
Organism: Leptolyngbya sp. FACHB-8; assembly: GCF_014695575.1. Taxonomy (GTDB): domain Bacteria; phylum Cyanobacteriota; class Cyanobacteriia; order Elainellales; family Elainellaceae; genus Vacuolonema. Next base: position 40,166 of record NZ_JACJOO010000053.1, read on the forward strand.
GCTGAGGTAACGCAGAACTAGCTACCAAGTTGCCATTCCGCTCCAGGATAAAAATTTGTCCCGTATGCCCAATTTCAATTTGTTGCAGAAACTTACTGATCGCCCCCAGCCCCAAATTATTCCCGACCACCCCTTGCACTTCCCCCGTGTGATCAATGATCGGAACACTGGCAGGCAGATCGATGCGGGGGGTTATTTGCAGGGGAAAGATATCGCCCCAGGTAAATGTACGCTGCCGTAATGCCTCGGTGTACCAGGGCCGCTGTCGAATATCAATGAAATTGGGAAGAATCCGTTGAAACGCGCCCCATTCTCCATCGGGCCCCGACTCAAAAATGCGATTGGGGCCCGGAACTTTCTCCCGTATAGCCAGCACGATTGTATCGGGCTCAAGCCGCTGAGCGGCGACAAACTGTCCGGCTGGATTGCCATAGTAAATGACCCCAATCGAGGGGTAGCTCTTGAGCTGATGCCAGAAGTACGTACCTAAAAACTTCAGATCCTGATTAGACCAGTGATTGGCAATGAGCTCTAAATTGCTCTGATTGATGAGTTGGGCCGTTTCTAGCTGGTAATCTAAATACTCTTGAACTCGAGCCAGGCTCTCGGAGCGCACATGAGAGGAAAGCTCCTGCACAGTTTTTGCACTGTTTTGGAAGGAGAGCCAGCCTGTAATGCCGACAGCGATCGCCATTTGCGTCACGAACGGCACAATCAGCACCCATCGCAGGGGAGCTTTTTGCCGAGAAGATTTCAGGCTTGCATCAGCACTGTTAGACTGCATACTGCGTCGAGGAAGATCCGAAAAGGCAACAGCTCCAAAGACAGGAGGGTAGAACACAAGGTGAAGTTCTGGACAAGGCGAAACAATGGAATGTGGCGGGAAAGTCAGAAGAGCCTGGAGTCAGAAGTATTCCTGCTATCACACCATTGTGCCCGCATCATCGCAGGATCTTGCCCTGCTACCCCTTAAAGGCTGAACCCGATTAAGCCTGCTTCATTAACTAACTATAAGCAGAGGGGGATGCCGGGTTTCTCTTTTTGTATCCTTAAATAACGGCAGGGCAAGCAATCTTGCCTTTTGCCTATTGAAAAAATTTTATTAGGAAGACGACCAACTTACTTCGTCTGAATGCATGAGGGTAGAACCTCTAACCGGGCGAGAGGGCTATCCCCTAGAACGGATCGTCATCCTTTCAACCTTTTTCAACTCACAATCAATACTCAGGAGTAACAGGTCTGAAGGTTATGGCACAGGGCGAAAGTCAAACAGATGGTACCTTGACAGTGGAGCGGGCGATCGCCAACCTGCGCGGAGACGACTTGGGGCTTCGGGTCTATGCCGCCTGGTGGTTGGGTCGTTTTCGAGTGAATGAACCCGAAGCGGTAACGGTACTCATTGAGGCGTTATCGGATGAAGCTGATCGAACGGAAGCAGGTGGCTATCCACTGCGCCGGAATGCAGCCCGAGCGTTAGGGAAACTGGGCGATCGCCGCGCTGTCTCCCCCCTTACCGAGTCTTTAAAGTGCACCGACTTCTATGTACGCGAAGCCGCGGCCCAATCCCTGGAAATGTTAGGCGACCCGGTCTGTGTACCCGCCCTGGTAGCGCTGCTACAGGACGAAGTACCCGGAACCCTACCGTCTCCAGAACAGCCAGACTTCATCCAACCCTACGACTCCCTTCTGGAAGCACTGGGTACTCTACAGGCGGCTGATGCAATCCCCCTGATCAAGTCATTTTTAGAGCACCCCATTGAGCGGGTACGCTATGCAGCAGCCCGCGCGCTGTACCAGCTCACCCCTGATCCGAATGAGGCGAGCCAATATGGCGATGTGCTGGTGCAGGCCCTGTCAGGACGCGACTTGCAACTGCGACGGGCGGCCCTGGCAGATTTGGGGGCTATCGGTTACTTAGGAGCAGCGGATGCGATCGCTGAAACCTTGGCCGAAAATAGCCTCAAGCTGATTGCCCTGAAAGGTTTACTGGAACACGCCATGCAGCAAAGTGAGGGCGATACACTTCCGCCAGAAGCCGTACGCGTGATGCAATTGATGGATGCTTTGCTGTAGTCACCTCTACAGCATCTTCCAAGCCGGTTATAGGAGAAGGATATGAGGCAAAGTTTATATCCTTCTCTCACAACAGAGCGGAAAGGGATACAAAAAACTTTAGTCCGAGTTAAGGGACGTTTCGCACTCACCAACCGGAGAGCCCGGAAAAATCAGGCATCGTTTTTCGCGGACTCAAGAAGAAACGTTCCAGGGGTTTTGTAACGAAATCATTGAGATAGCGATCGCATCGAAAAGCGTCTAATCGTTGCATTTTGTCACATATTTGAAATTGATCCCTATCCGCCCCACAATCAAATATAGAGATTCTATAAACACCCCGTTCGATTCAATTTAAAGGCGACGCAGTTTCAAGTTCGAGTGCTTTTCCATCTCGGTGGATCTCAGTGCTCCTCTGGCTCGATGACCCTGTTTTTATTCCATTAACAAATTAAATTACGCATCATGACGAATACCCAACCTCAGGTTTTAATTCGTGCGGTTCAAGATGCTGACTCTCCTCTTAAGCTGATCAAGGCGGTTAATGCTCTCGCTGAGGCCCATCACCCCGAAGCCATTCCAACCTTATTGGAAGTGCTGGGCTACAACAACCCGGGTGCCGCTGTAGCCGCTGTAGACGGGCTTGTGCAATTAGGAGATATGGCGGTAGAGCCCCTCCTGAAGCACCTGGATGGGCACAACTACACGGCTCGGGCCTGGGGCGTTCGTGCTCTGGCTGGGATCGGCCATCCCAGCGGTCTAGAAACCTTACTGACAACCCTCAAAACCGACTTTGCCATGAGCGTGCGTCGGGCCGCTGCCCGAGGTTTGGGCAACATTCGCTGGCAAGAAATGCCTGAAAGCGATCGCCCCGCTGCGCAAGCTGCCGCCATGGAGACCCTTCTGGTTGCCAGCCAGGATGGAGAGTGGATTGTGCGGTATGCGGCGATCGCGGCATTACATGCCCTGGCAACCGCCCTCTCTGACCCTAAAGCGATCGCACACATTCAAGCCGGTTGGCAGCAGCAGCTTCAGGTAGAAGAGACGCTGGCCGTGCAGGCGCGCATCCGTTTGGCTCAGCAGAGCCTTCACAGCCACACTCCCAGCGATGGCACTCCCGAAGGCGACTGGTACGCGACCCTGGAGCGGCTCTACCACCGCAAATCAGAAGAGCGTCCTATGGCCGAAGGCGACCCACGCAAATTCCGGGAAGTGGCTGCCTCCCTGAGCGCTCGCTACAACGCTGAATAAACTCTTCTCTGGTATCCCGCCATGTAGCCGAAACGTTGATTTTTCGTGGGTAAATCCACGAAAAATCAACCTCAGCTAGCATAAACATTCTTGAGGAGCCGAAGAGCTCCGCAAAAATTCTTGACAGACAGTGAGTTGGCGAAGATTCCAGGAAATATTACGGTAGACTGTTGAAATTTCAAGCCTTTCTGACATTTGCAGTTTGACATATCACCGTTCACAGCCAAATCCTAGTGATCCGTCTGGGCACAATAACCCACATTCTGACGGGGTACCACCTTCCTCAGAAGGGCGGTCAGGATCTTTTGAGCATCCTATGGCTGCGCTTCTGGCAGGAGACGGTGACTCCTTGGAAGTGGGCAACCTGGCCCTCACAGTTGACTACCTTAAAAACGAATCGACGTTTCTGGATGCCATCACCATTCAGCTTTACCAGAAGCTGCTGGAACGCTATGGCGAAGAACTCGATCAGGAAATCACCAGCGACACCATCTTCACGAACATCAAGGACTTAGCCGACGACTGGCTGGAGCAACAGCATCGCTGGCCACAATTGGTGCAAGAGTTGCGCTCGAATCTTGTCATGCGCGCCTTACAAGATATGGAGCGAGACCTGGGGGATGCGGTGCTGCAATCCCTTGACTGGGAAGCGTTTAATCGGATGCTGTTGCAGTATTTGGGGAATGGCGATCGCGATCGTCTCAACGCCCGTTTGGCCCAGTTAGAATCCTTTCACGGTCAGCGGATTGCAGAGCAGATTGTCCAATCCCTCAATTTAGAGCAACAGCCCTTCTCAACTATAAAACGGATGCTACGGCTGGGCACGGAGGCTCCCCGCATTGTCTCCACCCCCGAAGTCGAGGAAGTGGGAACCGGGCCGATCGCAGAAATCCCCAGTGAGTTTCCTGTAGTCAGTCAGGAAGATGCAGAGGGCGTTCTTTATTTTTCCGATCGGCTACAGACTGATCTGTGGGATGCCGATCTGCGTAACGTTGCCTTCCTGCGATACCAGTCGCGACATAACCGCAATGCTTATCTGGAGCACTATGTCACCAATCCATCCGATCTGATCTACTTGCCCTGGGAAATGACCGAGCAGCTCCTGCAAAAGTTTGGCCTCAGTGCTACACGCCTGCATTTGCTGTTCTGCGCCTTTGCGATGCAGCATGAACAGACCTGGCACGGTAGTTTTCAGCTCGATATGGATGACATCCTGCCGCTTTTGGATGGCACCCGTCCTCCCCGAATGGGCCGCGCTACCCGGCAAAACCAGATCGCAGGCTTAGCCTATGCACTGTCATGTCTGCTGGTGAAAATGATTTGGGGAGAAACGGCGACCCCGCTGATTCAAACCCCCGTTGCCAAACTTTGGGACATTCTGATTGAACCCCAGGGCAACCTGGATTGGAGCAGTGGCCGCATTGAACAACCGGAAGCGATTCATGTATTAGTACGCCCTGGCCTCTGGGTTGAGGGCATTGCCCAGCGGTCAGAGGGCCGATTGGGAACAGCACTGCAACACTTTGGACGAATGGCTGTCCTTCTGTTACAACGGCAGGCCTTTACCAATGATCTGGCACTACGACTCCTGATTTATTTGATGCTCGATACCCGGCTGCAAGCCAGCTCGTCCAATCCCCATGAGTACGAGGTGCGGCGACTGCTGTCGATCGGTCTATCAAGCACTGAACCCATCGATGACCTCAGCTTAAGTGAAGCTCAGGGACTCTTTGATCAGTGGCATCAAACCCTCTCCATCTTTGCAGCATTGGGCTGGCAACCCCGCCCCAGTGGCACGGGGGCCGTGACTAAGACAGTGCTCAACCCCAGCCACTTCTACCGTAGCCCCTACCCCCGTTGGCTCGACCCCACTCAGGAAATCCGCAAACCGAAGGGTTGGGTCGGTAACTGGCTGGATCAACGGCTGGCCCTGTATCCACCGTTGGAGGCGACCGCCCTGGGCGGCAACCGACTCGAAGTATCTTAAGGGAATCTTTAACTCAACTTCGGGTTCAGGCCTTTTTCGAAGGGATTGCTTCGCATTTCCCTTGAAAAAGCCCTTTTCGGCGCGCTTCGGCTTATCCCAACCTGAGGCAGCATCTTTCCCCGCCGTTATGCAAGAGACAATAAGCCCGGAAGCAGACTCCCAATCCCGACCAGAATAAATTTGACGCCAAAAGCCGCTAGAATCAGGCCGCTGATACGAGTCACAATGCTTAAGCCGTCATTGCCTAACTGCGTCGCCAGGGTTGGGGAGAAGTGGTAGGACAAGTAAATAATGAACGTGGCGATCGCAATAATCACTGCCATCAACAGCCACTGCACCGGATTCCGGTAAAGGCTGGCGTAGACAATGAGTGTACTAATAACCCCCGGTCCCGTAGTAACGGGCAAAGCCAGGGGAACGACGGCGATCGACTCTCCCCGATCATCCACAGGTTGATGCTTCTGGTTACGTCCCTGGGCCATGCTCAACCCCATGTTGAGGAGCAACAGCCCACCGGCGATCTGGAAGGCGTGAATGTCGATACCCAGAAATGCCAGCAGTGTATTGCCTAACAGAAATGACACCAGCATGATGATGCCAGAAGCGATCGCCCCCTGAATAGCCACCTCCTGGCACCGCCTGGGGCTTTCCCCTGCCGTCAAACTCACAAAAATCGGTGCAATGGCAACGGGATTAATAATCACCACCAACCCCACCAGTAAATTCAAAAACTCCGTTGGACCTGCCATAGCCGCCCCTGATTCAGCTGGATACGTTCAACTTCAGTCTATTCCTTTGCCTTCTGCCACCCATCATAGGCAGATAATGATAGCGTTAGGAAGCACAGTTATTCCTTACGGCAATGGCTGAATCCCTTCAACAGACACCGCTCTACCCTCTGGAACTGGAACTAAAAGCCCGTATGACTCCCTTTGCCGGGTGGGAAATGCCAGTTCAATTTAGCGGCATCACCCAGGAGCACCAGGCGGTACGGCAACAGGCCGGCATGTTCGACATCTCACACATGGGTAAGTTTGCCTTACGGGGAAAAGGTGTCCTGGCCCTGTTGCAAACCCTCGTCCCTTCAGATCTCAGCCGTTTACAATCCGGGCAGGCGCAATACACCGTATTTCTAAACCCCCAGGGTGGAATTATTGACGACCTGATCGTGTACTTTCAGGGCACCGACCGCAACGGGGATGAGCGGGTACAACTGATCGTCAACGCTGCCACGACCCAGAAAGATCGCGATTGGGTTTTGGGAAATGTAGGCCACGCCATTCAGTTTGAGGACCAATCCCTCTCTCAGGCCCTGCTGGCTGTGCAGGGGCCTGCTGCTGTTGCCACCTTGCAAAAGTTTGTACAGGAAGATCTCTCAGTCATTCCCCGATTTGGACATCTGGAAGGAACGGTACTTGGTCAACGCAGCTTTTTAGCTCGCACCGGATATACCGGGGAGGATGGCTTTGAAGTGATGGTGGCACCAGAAGTAGCGCAGGAGTTGTGGCGATCGCTCCTCGCAGCAGGCGTTACCCCCTGTGGTTTGGGGTGCCGTGACACTCTCCGCTTAGAAGCCGCCATGGCCCTTTACGGCCAGGATATCGACGATACCACCACTCCCCTGGAAGCCGGGTTGAACTGGCTGGTGCATCTGGACAGCACACCGGAATTTATAGGGCGAGCCGTACTGGAAGCGCAAAAGCGCGAAGGTGTCGCTCGACGGTTGGTGGGGCTACAACTGGAGGGCCGAAACATTGCGCGCCATGACTATCCGGTGCTGTATAACGGGGAAGTCGTGGGTAAGATTACCAGCGGCACCCTATCGCCAACTCTGGGTTACCCAGTCGCGTTGGCCTATGTGCCCGTGGCTCTTAGTAAAGTGGGACAAGTCGTGGAAGTTAGTATTCGGGGCAAAACCTTTCCGGCAACGGTGGTTAAGCGTCCTTTTTATCGAAACGCATTGTGAGATAGAAATACCCGACGGAAAAGTGCTGAAGGAATTCAAAAACCTAGAGGTCAGAATTCCTAGAAATAGCGCAAAATCGGTTTGAGCGATTTTCGTTGGGTCGGCAACGCCGCATACCCTCCCATCGTGTCTACAGCAGTGCTTGTTACAAGGAATATCGAATTATGTCCTTTGACTACCCCGAAGACCTGAAATATACAGATACCCATGAGTACGCTCGCGTCGAAGGCGAAATCGCCACGATTGGCATTACAGCTTTTGCCATTGATCAACTGGGCGACATCGTATTCCTGGAATTGCCGGATGTAGGCGCAGCCCTTGAGAAAGGTGAAAATTTTGGTACCGTCGAGTCTGTAAAGGCGGTCGAAGACCTCAAATCCCCAGTAACAGGGACCGTCATTGAACGCAATGATGCGGTAGTCGATGCCCCCGAACAACTGGCCGATGATCCGTATGGCGAAGCCTGGTTACTCAAGGTGCGTCTGGATGCACTGGATGAAATGGAAGATGCGATGTCAGCCCCCGAGTATCGTGCCCTGGTAGAAGGCGAGTAGGACGCTACCTAGGCAGAGGTGTGCGATGCAAGATGCCGCACACCTCCGCTAATTGGATAACCCTGGGCAATCTGCCAGGGTTGCGAAGGCATGTATTGAACAGTTCTCCACACAAGGACAAAGAGGTGCCAAAGATATTACACAACCAAATCTAATTGATAGCGTGTGGAATCATAAGCAGATCCTCCGACACTGATGTAGTAAACACCTGGCGTTAATGCTTGAACCAGACTCACACTTGTTCCGGTTCGTGCTATCAGTTGCTCACCATAATCAATCACTGCATTATTATTTGTGTCTCGATACAGCGTTACTGTAGCACTATCATCCAAACCGATCAGTGTTGCAGTAAAGCTCCGATTACTATCTACCTGAAAGCGATAGTAATCTACCTCATCGAATTTACCCACGTAATCTTTCAACGTTATGGATTGAGAGAGGAGCCCTAAATCACGACCAGTATTTGCCTGACTACCCGGATCAGAAGAAGTCGTGTAATCAGGGTAGGCTGTTGCGTTTAACGTGAGATCATAGCGGGTTGAATCATAGATATAGCGTTTAACACTCAGGTAATAAACTCCAGGTGTTAGCCATTCGCTAAAGCTTTCCGTCACACCACTCTTACTCACAACCGACTCACCACTATCAATCACACTGTTATTGTTGATGTCTTTATAAAGGGCAGTGTTAATCCTACCTTCTAAACCATTAAAAACGGCACTAAAACTGCTTACAGAATCGACTTGGAAGCGATAGTAATCTATATCATCGAGATCACCAACATAGTTTTGCAAAGTTGTTGTGGTAGACAGTGCATTTAAGTTTTGCGCCAGGTAAGCCTGATTACCCGGATCAGGCGTCGAGACATACCCTGGATAGGTTGTTGAGTTTAGAGTGAGGCTATAACGGGTTGAGCTCGACAAATATTGTTGAACACTAATGTAATAACTACCGGGTGTTAACAAGGCACTGAAGCTGCTACTCGTACCAGCACTGCCGTTCGCAACGTTTTCGTTACTATCAATCACACGGTTATTGTTCAGGTCCTTGTACAATCGCGTCCATGTACTGCCATCCAAACTTTCCGTAATGGCATTAAACTGCGTGACCTCATCAACTTGAAATTGATAATAGTCAACATCATCTAAAGCACCCACATAGTCTTTGAAAACAGCGTTAGCGGGCAGAGACCCAAGCAGGCGTGCTGTGTTGGCCTGATTTCCTGGATCAAGACTTAGCGTATAGCCTGGATAGTTAATTGAACTGAGATTGAGGGTGTAGCCTGCAGAACTATAATATGAACCCTCAACCCTCAAGAAGTAGAATCCAGTGGGCAGTAAATTGCTGAAACTAATGCTACTGCCATAACGACTCGTAACCAGTTCATTGTTGTCAATCGCCCGATTATTGTTAATATCCCGATACAGGTAAGTGCTCAAACTTCCGCTGGGACTACTGATGTTAACACCAACATTGCTCAAGGCACTTCCTTGAAAGCGATAGTAGTCTGCCGCATCCGTGCCCCCGACAGACTCTCGGAGTGTGAGGCTTCCGGGCAAAATTCCTAAATTGCGGGCTGAAGATGGAGTATTTCCTGGTTCCGGTTGCACGACCAAGGCATTGAGTTTTAGCGTGTATGAAGTATTGCCGCTAATTCTGCCAACCCGGATGTAATAGAGACCGGTATTGAGGGTGCGAGTGATCGCCTGCCCCTGCCCAGCAGGAGGTTGGTTAAATTGGGTAATTAGAGTACCTGACCGATTCAGCAATTTCAAGTTGGTTGATTGCTGCAACTGATTTAGAGAAAACGTCAGACGGCTACGAGTTCCTAATTGAAACTTCACATAATTAACTCGATCCAGGCTTGTGAGGGAATCTTGCAGGCTACGGAGACCCGAAAGTGTACCGAGATTTCGAGCTGTGTTGAGGGTATTATCCTGCGTTGAACTCATGTGTATAGAAGCAATGCACAGGTGCAGCGAGACATTTTGCCGCTAGGATTATCTCTAACTTTCAGGTCTTAAAGCCTCAGCACTCCTCCGGAATTACCGTTAGAAATTCGAGTTTTTTTGCGTACTATTCAGGTCGGCACTTTGTTGTGCGATCGCCATTTGTATGCAGACAACTATAAACATTAGTTCGGACAGTTTTTCTGAAACCGTTGATTTTGCGTGCGCGAAGCGCACGCAAAATCAACGGTTTCAGAAAAACTGTCCAGAGTATTGTATAAAGAAGCTATGAAGATGAATTATTACCCAGGCTACTTTGTTCTTTCAGAAACAGCTACTTGATGGTACACAGGTAATATAACCACATCTCTACATTCGCATCTAATTCAAGCTGGTTTTTAATTTCTAATCCAGTACTCCAAGAATAGATTTGAATATCGTAGAAGTTTTCGGCAAGTTGTTTTAATTGATCAGCGGGGTTGATGTAATAGGTTTTTAGACGAAAGTTATGGGATTCGTCTTTGATAATGGCGTGATCTAATTGTTGTAGTTGAGCCAACGTGAGCGATCGGTTCGCCAAGCGCAGAATCGCCAGCATAACTAAATTCACGTAAGTTTTAAGGGGATTAAAACTGAATTTGTTTTGTAGTTTAAATTCCCGTATCATCCCCTGAAGGCTATGAGTTGAGAAGAAGAAATACCCTCCTGACTTTCCCACCCTGGAAATTTCTTGTAATGCCTTTAAGCGCTCTTCGTGAGAAATATAATCAATCCCATTAAAGCTAAATAAAATAAAATCAAATGTGTTGTCGGCGAACTGGCTCAGGTCACGGACATCGCAAACCTGAAAGTGCATTTGTGATGTACTCGGGAAGCGCCGTTTACAGGCAGCAATCATATCGGCAGAGTAATCAATTCCCACATATTCTGATACCAGTGGGGCAAAATGCTGGGTTGTTCGCCCACCGCCTACACCAATATCTAAGAGTTTGATTTGCGGCCATTCAGGCTTGAAGCGGCGCAAAATAGTAGCTTCTGCGGGCTGGAGCTGACGTAATTGGGCATAGTATGACACAACATCCGAGGCTGTGTAGGTTTTCTGATTGCGGTTCGCGATCACTCAAACTTCTCGCCACTAACAATAAACATCGGATCGAGGGCTGCAAAGATTTGATTAATACCTCGAGTTTCTAAACGGTTGAGAGCTGATTGAACCACTTCAATGTTTCGCATTCGCAATTCTGAAAGGCACTCAGAAATTGCATAAAGTGACTCAAAATTAGTCGCGGTTGCAACGACACGTCCTCCACTTTTCAACCGCTTCCAAGTTGCCTGCAAAATATCTTTGATAGAACGGCCTCCCTCAATGCAAACGCAATCCGGAGCTTGTTTCAAATCCACCAAGCACTCCGGAGCACTCCCTTCAATAACCGTGACATTGGTGACAGAGAAGCGATCGCAATTCCGCCGAATCAAGCTTGCCACTTCTTCATCTCGCTCAATGGCAAAAATCTGCCCTCGCGGGCAGAGAAGTCCCACTTCCACCGGAATTGTCCCCGTTCCTGCGCCGATGTCCCACAAAATTGCATTCGATTGAAGCCGCAGTTGTGACACCAGCAGTACACGAATTTCGCGCTTGGTGAGGGGAATACCGGGGAGCTGTTCGAAGAGTTCGTCAGGTATGCCGGGGGTGCTGTAGGGCCAGAGGGAGGGGGACATGGGGGAGGGGTGAATGAGTGGGGGCAGGCACGTTGTTTATAACACCCTACACTAGACCTCCTGCATGAATCGTTTTTTCAGGGCGTGAATCGTTGCGTAGCTCCGCCACGCAACGATTCACGCAGGAAGTCTACTGTAGAATTCTCCGAGTGCCAAGGGATGACTATTGAATCACACGGAATTTTTCCAGGGTGGGATCGGTGCTGCCAGTCAGGATGCCGCCAGCAGACTGGATGCCCTGGAGGTAGGCGATCGCTTCTTCCGTGACGATTTCGCCAGGTACCAGCACGGGAATACCGGGAGGATAAGGGCAGATGAGGTCGGCAGCGATATGGCCGGGAGCCTGCTCGACTGGAATGAGGTTGGTATCCGCAAAGAAAGCATCACGGGGGGTGAGGGCAAGGGGAGAGTGGGGTGGGGTAGGGGTGGGGGAAAAGGGAGACAGGGAGGGAGAGGGATGGTGTTGATTTAACAAAGTCTTAAAAGCGTTAATGAGTTGCTGAATGTCGGTTTCGGTGGTGCCCAGGGTGAGGACGAAGGTGAGGCTGTGCAGACCCGGAAGTTCGCAAGTGACCTTGTACTCCTCGTGGAGAATTTCGTCAGCTTCGAAGCCTGTAAGCCCAAGCTCACGAATGTCCACAGTCAAGCGGGTACGGTCAAAAAAGACTGAATCTACGACGTCTTGCAGTTGTAGATCTGGCAAATCTAAGACTTTGAGACCGGGAATAGAGGAAAGGCGATCGCGCGCCATCTGAGCCAAGGCCAACGTCCGTTCCATTAAGACAAAACCAGATTCCGCCATTTGCAGGCGGGCAGCATCCAGCGAGGCTAGCAGCAAGTAGCTGGGGCTGGTAGATTGCACAAGGGCTAGGGCTTTTTGAATACGATTGGGGGAAACACGATCGCCCTGGGCGTGGAGCATTGCTGACTGGGTTAGGGCTCCCAGGGTCTTGTGGGTGGACTGCACAACCACATCTGCTCCGGCGGTCAAGGCAGGAGTTGGCAGGTCGGGATGGAAGGCGAAGTGGGCTCCATGCGCCTCATCTACTAAAAGGGGAATGTTGTGTTGATGGGTCAGGTGCGCGATCGCCTTCACATCGCTGCATACGCCGTAGTAGGTCGGAGACACCAGCATCACAGCCTTGGCATCCGGATGCTGCTGCAACGCCTCTGCAATTCGTTGAGGGGGAACACCATGGGCAATCCCCCAATGGGGATCTAATTCAGGGGTGACGAAGATGGGGACTACTCCCGAAAGGATCAGGGCGGCGATCGCAGACTGATGGCAGTTACGCGGCAGAATAAGCTTGTCTCCGGGGCGGCAGGTGGCCAGCACCATTGCCTCAATGCCCGATGTAGACCCGTTTGCCAAAAACCAGGTGCGATCGGCTCCAAAGGTTTGAGCCGCTAACTCCTGTGCTTCACGAATAACCCCTTCAGGAGCAAATAAATTATCGAGATCGGGCAGTTCCGGCAGGTCGACCCGGAAGACGTGCTCTCCCAAGAGTTCGGCCAGTTCTGGATGGACGCCGTGACCGCACTTGTGCCCCGGCACGTAGAAAGGAGCGTGGGGGCGATCGCGTAACGAGCGAAGTGTTTGCAGTAAAGGAGCCAGAACGTCAGGAATAGAAGGTGGCATGGATGAGGGGTTATACGATCTCCAGTTAAAGAACGATGAATATGCAGTGGTACGGCCCAACGCGCCACCGCATATCATCGTTCTTTAACCGGATCTGATATGAGTTGACCGCTCCTACTTTAACCTGAGTTCGGGTTAAGGGCGTTTTCGAGTGCCGCGCGTTGCGCGGCACTCGAAAACGCTCATTTTGGCGTGCGCAAAGCGCACGCCAAAATGAGAACTTCGGCTTATCCCGAAGTGAGGTTACTTTACATTACACTCAGCAAACACAGGCTTTTGGGAAGCAGTTTTAGGAGATTTCTGCATAAGAATTTACCCAGGATGTTGGTGTTTTGCCCGCGAAGCGGGCAAAACACCAACATCCTGGGGGGCAATTTCATTGCTGGAAATCTCCTTAATCCCTACTAGCCGATGGCTCAGTGTCATTTCCGGGTTCGTGACCAAGCTTGAAAAATGAATCAATAGCTTACAAATGTAGCGGTTCTGAAACGATCTGCCGTTCTTCACGAAGTAATTTGAAGCTCTAATACAGTCTGTAATCAAAGCTCGTCAGCTCAATTTTGCTTCGGTACTCTAGAAGTAGAGTTAAGTATAAGTACTCATGAATGAATTCGAACTGGCTCTGTTCTCTCTACTTCAAGTTCTTCCTTAAATTCTCTCTGATCATCCCTGTAGCCTCTAGGAACTCGTCCAGGAATCTGCCAGGCAGTTACGTCAACCCATTCAAGAAGTTCTGGCTCCATTTACCGAAGCACTCCATACGCTATCCCAAGCAGGCACCGTTCATTACGATCGCCAGCACAATCAGGTTTACTTGTAGAGGTTGCCCATCACCTGAAAGGGTAGACAAGCACAGATTCATGGCGACAAGACTGAGCCATAGATTATGGAATTTAGCCTCCTCTGGGCGATCGCAAATCCATAATCATCTCCATACACAAACCGAGGCAGATTTTGTGAAATTGATTTTACAAACGCTTCAAATCAAAAGAATTAATTCCTTCACAAAGTCTGCCTAAAATAATGATAACGAGCTTGTTTCAACTATCCCCTACTGAATGGCCTCTGTAATTCGCCTCCCTAAAATCAAACCTTCCTCAAAAATCATTCAAAGTATTGTTACTCTAGTTATCGGTTTCGCAATGGTACTGATGCTAAATAGTTGCAATGCTTTAGTCACCAATCAACTTCCCAATACATTGACCCTGCCCTCTATCATCAACCACCACATGGTGCTTCAGCAGCAAGCGAATGTGGCGGTTTGGGGATGGGATCGGCCAGGTACCACTGTGCAGGTTGAGTTTCGTGACCACCAGCAATCTGCTCAGGCAGGATTGGATGGCCAGTGGATGGTGCAAATTCCCAGTGGCCCTGCAGGAGGTGCATTTTCCCTCAGCGTTCGTGGCACCCAAACCATTGTCTTAGAAGATGTGTGGGTTGGGGAAGTGTGGGTTGCAGGTGGGCAAAGCAATATGTGGTGGGCGGTACAGGCCAGTTGGAATGCCGAGCGAACCATCCCGGCTGCCACCAACTCGGCCATCCGCATCTGGGACGCGAACACGGGCGATCGTGCTCTGGGCTGGAGTTCGGATACCCCTCAAAAAACGGTACCTACAGAATGGAAAATAACTACCCCTGAAAGCGTTGGGGCATTTCCTGCAACACCCTACTTCTTTGCCCAGGAGCTTTATCAGGCTCTCAAAGTGCCCATTGGGATCGTTCATCTGGCCGTACCCGGACAGGACATCGAAGCATTTCTCAGCCGCGAATTTATGACGGCCCACGTACCGCCGATGGTTGAAGCGGCCGGCTCTAAAAAAGAGGTGCGGTCCAGTGGCTTATTCAACGGCATGGTTTACCCCGCAGCTCCTTTTACGACCCGTGGTTTTCTGTGGTGGCAGGGTGAAGCGAATGCCGATCGCGCCCTCCAATACCGGGTTTTATTTCCTGGATTAATCGAGGAGTGGCGACACCTGTGGCACCAGGAAGATGCGCCATTTCTCTTTGTCGAGTTAGCCAACTTCCTTCAGCCCCAAACCTTCCCCGTTGAGGATGCTCCCTGGCCTGCACTGCGCGACGCTCAGAAGGAAGCCTTGCGTTTACCCAACACAGCCATGGTTTCCACAATTGATATTCTGCTACCCGGGGAAGACACCACCGGACATCCCAGCAATAAACAGTTGGCTGGGCATCGGTTATACCTGGCCGCGATCGCCCAGGTCTACAACCAATCAGATCAGGAGTGGAGCGGGCCAGTGTTTAAATCGGTGGAATTTCGAGGCAAGGAGGTGATCGCGACCTTTGATCACGTTGCCGAGAGGTTAGTCACTCAGGATGGTCAGCCCCTCAGAGGCTTTGCCCTGGCAGGGACAGATCAGCGCTTCTTCTGGGCAAAGGGACGCACCGTAAACAATACCGTTGTGCTGAGCAGTCCATCGGTCGAACAACCAGTTGCTGTGCGCTACGGTTGGGCCAATAACCCCATTGGCAATCTCTATAACTCTGCGGGGTTACCAGCCTTTCCATTCCGGAGTGATAACTGGGTACTACGAGTCAGAAAGTTGCAGCTTCAACAAATGGACTGGCGCACATTAGCGACAACCATCGATCGCGAACTCATACCTCAGCAATCTACCTTGCGCGATCGCTGGAACCTGATCTATACAACTCTGGCCCAGCGCCCTCAGGTCGTCAAACCTCTGATTGAGCAACTGCTGCAGCAACCGATGGAAGAAGAAATACTGCCGAACGCATTGCTTGCACTTCTTAAAAAACTAGAGTCCTGATTGCCCATTAGCGAAGTCACGCGTTCCGGCTGCGTTGCATGCAAAGGTCCAGTGTTTCCCAAAACACTGGACCTCTAAAGTTTCAGCCTCTCTGCGTCCTGTTCACAACTCTCCCGGCCAGGGAAACCTAGACCATGAGTTCCTGGCAACACAATGGCTTCTAAGTCTTCTAACGCTTCAGCCTGTTCCTCATCCCAACCGATGACTGACCGCACCCAGGCAACCCGCCGCCTCACTATTTTTTATGTGTCGTCGTTGAGTGCGATCGCCGGTCTTTCCATTCTGGGTCAATTGCTCATTCAAAATGCACTGAAACAGCAGGAACTCGACATTCAAGTCATTAGCGAAGCTCAACAGCAAAAAATGCTGATTCCGCAGATGACGCGAACCGCAATGCTGATGCAGATGAGCAGCGATAGTACAACAAAAACCCAGTATCAGGAGGAAATGGAGGAGGCAATCGCTAACGCGAATTCCTGGGAACAAACCATGGGTACGTTGGCACGAGACGGACGGCTGTCTCAGTCCCGACGGCAGCAAATTCAACAAATGGTCGATCAGCTTGCACCCACGCATCAACAGTTGATTACGACAGCGCAGCAAGCGATGACAGGGCAGAAGGGGCAAGGAGGGCAGGACAGAGGAGCTGGGGGGCAAGAAGCTGAGCCAGGTGGAAACAGCCGAGGTGCGGTTCCGCTGCCGGGACAGAGACAGCCACCACCCTTGGGACAGCGTCCTGGCCAAGACCCACAGGCTCAAGCTGGGCAGCAACCTCCTCCTCCAAGGGGACAGCAACAGCCACCAGCACCTGAACAACGTTCTGGGCAGAGGCAGCCACCCGGAGCGGGAGGGCAGCAGGGGGGTGATCCCATGGAATTGGAACACAGATTTATGCGGGATTTGGATCAGTTGATTCTGACCTACAACCAGCAGGTGGCCGCCAGTACCCAGTATCTCAAGCAGTTGGAGTTGGGGCTTTTGGTGGTGACGTTAGGGGTGCTAGCCATGGAGGGCCTGGTGGTATTTCGCCCGGCTGTCAACAAAATTCGTGAAACCATGAGGGCACTGGCAGAGTCCTTGCAAAAAACTCAAGCCATGGCTAAACGGCTAGAACAGGAGCAGAAGAAATCGGAAAAACTGTTGCTGAATATCTTGCCTCGGCCTGTAGCCCATCGGCTGAAAGAGAGCCAGCAGGCGATCGCCGATGGCTTTGCAGAAGTCTCTGTTCTATTCGCTGACATTGTAGGCTTCACACAACTCTCCACCACCATGCCGCCCCAACAACTGGTGGGGTTACTCAACGAGATCTTCTCTACCTTTGACGAACTGGCAGAACGACACGGCCTGGAGAAAATCAAAACCATTGGCGATGCGTATATGGTGGTGGGAGGCTTGCCCACGCCCCGGGCCGATCATGCAGAGGCGATTGTAGCGATGGCGATCGATATGCAGAAGGCGATCGCCACCTTTAATCAGAAAAACAAGCAATCTGTTCAGATTCGTATTGGCATCAACTCTGGCCCCGTCGTTGCTGGAGTGATCGGCATCAAAAAGTTTATCTACGATCTCTGGGGTGACACGGTCAATACAGCTAGCCGGATGGAAGCCTATGGCGTTCCGGGTGGCATCCACATTACAGACAGTACGTATCAACGGATCAAGCACAAGTACCAGGCCGAGTCTCAGGGCATTATGCCCATCAAAGGAAAAGGAGATATGGAAACCTACTTAATCGTCGGCCCTAACAGCGACGTGAAGATTCCTACAACCAGTGCACGAAGGGTTCAGCGTCCCTAAACAGATCCTCAAGAGCGCGTATCAAATCTTCTGAGCATGGACCAAAACCAGAAGGCTATTTTTCTGTCACTTCGCGGCAGAGCATAGCCTTCTGTTTTGGTCGGCCAGATGCTTATAAAAGCCAACCAAAATGCCATCCAACTAATGAACCGCAACCTCCCCTAACTGCTGAATTTGTTCATCCTCATAGCCAGCAGCCTGAAGGGGACCAACCACATCCATAGCCATGTCTGGCACATAGCAAACGACCAGGCTCGCCTCCCCTTGAGGCACAATTTGTACTTGCCCGATCGCCGCAGGCAAGATACAGGACTCTCCGGGAGGCAAAGATTCAGTACCGCCCGCGAACTGTAGCTCTACAGCATGATCACCTACATTCGTCAGCGTGGAGCAACGGTGGGGGTGGGAAGGTTCGGTGTGAGGTGCCGTCAGCGTCCAGCGTTCCATGGCGAAGTAGGGACCAGCACAGCAGAGAACACGACGGTTAGGTTCGCTCTCCAACACCAGGCCTGGGTTTGGGCGGGGATGATAATGATTCTTTAGCTCATCCAACGTCCCATTGATGTTGGCGTGCCATTGCTCGGTTGAGAGCGGTTGGCCATACAGGTCGTGAGGCATGACAAATTGCCCTAAGTCAGAGGTTTGCTGCACCTCAAATACCAGGGCATCTGGGCCAAAGGAGTGGATAATTCCCCCTGGCACATATATTGTGTCTCCAGCCTGGATGGGATAACGGTGAATGACGGCATCGTAGTCTTTATTAACGAATGCTTCGAACAATTCTTCCCGGCTGAAGTCGCCTTTTAATCCAGCCAAAATGGTTGCACCGGGTGCGGCCCAGAGAATGTGCCAGGCTTCTGTTTTACCGTTGGGTTCGTTGTATACCCGGGCTGCAATTTCGTCATCGGCATGGAGATGGACGGGGAGCATGTGGGAGGCGTCTAGAAACTTTTCTAGCAGTGGGAAGTGGGGCCCGCGCCAACCCTGTCCGACCAGTTCATCGGGGTCACTCTGAATGAGGTCGTGGAGGGTTTTTCCGGCGAAGGAGCCGTTGGTGACGGTGCCGGTGGTATCGCGGTAGTCGCTAATTTCCCAGGTTTCAGCGATGATGCCTTCGGGCATGTTCTGCTTGTGAAGGCGATCGGGGATGAGACGTTCACCGAAGGCATAGTGACGAACGTGGGCGGTGAGTTTGATGGGATACCAGTTCATATAAGCTCGTCCTTATTAACTCTGTGTGACAACTTTAAGGGTTGTTTTTTAGTTGCAAAGCGCCTAAAAAACAACCCTGGAAATATATTCGTCAAAGATGGAGATATTTGGCGAAGACCTGGCTTGGGGGCACGTCTGGGGTACATATTAGGGGAGTTGTTTTTGGCTCCTAGGAGCCAAAAACAACAAAAGAAAAAGCCTAGCGGGCGGCGGAGCGGGTGCGGAGGCGGTCGATGGCGACGGCGATGATGATGACCAGGCCTTTGACTACTAACTGCCAGAAGAAGGACACGTTTAATAGGGTAAGACCATTGTTCAACAGGGCAATGATTAATGCACCGAGGAGGGTACCCCAGATGGTGCCGATGCCGCCGGAGAAACTGGTGCCGCCTAAGATGACGGCAGCGATCGCATCCAATTCATACCCCTGGCCCAACATACCGGTGGCGCTGTAGAGGCGGCTGGCGCTCATTACCCCAGCCAGGCCGGAGAGTAAGCCGCTCATGCCATAGACAAACAGCAACACCCAACTGACTTTAATACCAGTCAAGCGGGCGGCTCGGGCGTTACCTCCCACAGCATAGATATAGGTTCCTAACACGGTGCGCCTGAGGATGAACCAGCAGACGGCGATCGTGATTAGGGCAATGATAACCAGGGTGGGAATGCCGGCGATACGGCTGTTGCCAACCCAGGCGAAGTTGATGTCTGGGTTAATGACAGTCGTACCATTAGCCAGGAGGTAGGCCAGCCCTCGCAAGCCCGTGTAAGAACCCAGAGTCACGATAAAGGGGGGCAAATCCAGGTACGCAATGAGCGAACCGTTCAACAGTCCTAAGCCCAGGCCTGCTAACAATGCCACTGGGATCGAAAGGGCACCCAACGGCGATAGCGACGTCAGCATCCCCACCACCGCTGTGACTCCGAGGATTGACCCCACCGATAGGTCAATCCCTCCGGTCAGAATCACGAAGGTCATCCCCGCTGCCAGCACGATATTAATGGAAGCTTGCCGAACAACGTTGATCAGGTTGCTAGCGGTAAGAAAGTTGGGCGTGAGAACCGTGAATAGAATGCAGATAATCAGCAGGATGGGAAGGATACCTGCTACTTGAAAGAAGGTTCGTAAGGACTCCCGCCGATCCGCTTTGCGGCGATCGCCCCCCTGCTTCCGCGTGGTATGGGTCTGTAGTTGGCTCATGCTAAGTTCATCTCCCTTGCGCCCGTGGCGTAAACCATAATGTTTTCCTGGGTAATCGCTTCACCCGTAGTGCCGCCCACTTCGCCGACCAGGCGGCCCTCGCGCATGACTAGAACGCGATCGCTCATACCAATCACCTCCGGCAGTTCACTCGAAATCATTAAGATCCCGACTCCCTGAGCCGCTAAGTCGCTGATGATGCGATAAATTTCACTTTTCGCGCCGATGTCTACACCTCGGGTCGGTTCATCTAGCAGCAACACTTTGGGTTTAATCGCCAGCCAACGAGCCAGCAGTAACTTTTGTTGGTTGCCACCGGATAAATCCACCGCCCGCGTATTGGGGCTGGCAAGACGAATGCCCAACTGCTCAATGGCATCGGCAGCAATGTTTTTGAGGAACCCCAGGTTCATTACTCCAGCTTTCGCTCGCTGCCCCAACACGTTCATAGTGATGTTGTTGTGCGAACTCATTTCCAGGAACAACCCCTGGTCTTTGCGATCCTCTGGAACGTAAGCAATCCCAACGCGTAAAGCATCGACCGGGCTGTCAATATGCAGCCTGCGCCCTTGCAAGTAAACCTCGCCCCCCGATCTCGGGTCTGCTCCAAAGATGAGGCGCGCCAGTTCTGTACGGCCCGCCCCTACCAATCCAGCCAACCCGAGGATTTCTCCGGCATAGAGATTGAAGCTGGCTGGCCCAATTTCCCGACCATCGGTCAGATCAACGACTTGCAAGAGCGGTGCCTCATCGGCAGCCATTGATGCATGGGATTCATGCTCATAAAAGTCTTGAAGTGGGCGACCTACCATCATTTGTACCAGGCGATCGGCGGAAATAGTTTGATGCTCCAGGCTGCCTACATATTCGCCATCTCGCAACACACTGACGCGATCGGCAAGGGCGTACACTTCCTCCATGCGGTGGCTGATGTAGATGATTGCGATGCCATCATCCCGCAGCCGCCGGATCAGACCAAACAGCCGCTCTGTCTCCCGATCAGACAGAGCGGCTGTCGGCTCATCCATGACCAAAATGCGGCTCTTATCTTTAAGGGCTCGTGCAATCTCAATTTGCTGCTGCTCGGCAATGGAAAGGGTCGAGACGGTCGTTTTAGGGGAGAAACTGGCTCCCAAACTCTCTAGAATCGCCTCTGCCTCCTGATACATTTGATCCCGCTGCAAAAACAACCCTGCCCGAGTTCTTTCCTGCCCCATGAAAATGTTTTCGGCAACGGTCAGGTTAGGGGCGACATTCAACTCCTGATAAATCAGGGTGATGCCCGCTGCCCGTGCCTCGCTTGGGTGCGTAATCTTGGTGGGTTGCCCGTTAATGAGAATTTCACCGGAATCTGCACTATAGGCCCCGGCCAAAATCTTCATCAAGGTACTCTTGCCCGCACCGTTTTCCCCCATCAAGGCATGGACCTCGCCAGGATACACAGTCAGATTGACATTGCGGAGGGCGGAGAAACCAAAAAACTGTTTACTAATACCCCGCATCTCCAACACAGGAGCCGTGGAGCCGAGGTGAGTTGCATCGGTCATAGTGTTTTAGATAGCTCATTAGAAGGAATTGATATTGGATGCGTCCTGCGCACCCAATATCAGCGTCTCAAACTGGAATTAAAACCCTACTTACCACTGTCACTGGTCCAGCCCTTGTACTCGTTCACGTTCTCCTGAGTAATCAGTTGAACCGGAACTAGCACTCGGTCTTCAGCGGGTGGATTGCCCTGCAAAATGTTATTGCCCACATCAACAGCAGTTTCAGCCATCTTGAAGGGATCTTGGGCTGCCGTGGCAATGAACAAACTATCAGGACGCCTCAGCACTTCCACCGCTTCTGGTGCGCCGTCTACACCGACAATGAAGAAATTACTGCGTCCTGCTTGTTTCGCCGCCAGCTCGGCTCCAATCGCAGTGGGGTCATTGATCGAAAACACCGCATCAATGTCTGGGAAGGAGGTGAGCAAATCTCCCATCACCCGCAGGCCACCCTCGCGGCTACCCTCAGCATTCTGGTCACGCGAAAGAACATTGATGCCTGGATTCTTCTCAAACACACTTTCGCAACCATTCACCCGGTCAATGACGGCAGACACTGGAGGGCCGTTAATAATTACCACATTGCCCTGACCGTTGAGCCGTTCAACAATGAACTGGCACGCCAATTCTCCCGCCTGTATGTTGTTCGATGTCACCGTGGCATCCACACCACCTTCAGCATCGACGTCAACCGCTACAACAGTTACCCCAGCCTCTTTAGCCGCTCGTACTGCCGGAGCAATACCTTTAGAATCTGCAGCATTGAGCAGAATCAGGTTGACCCCAGAGGAAATAAAGTTTTCCATCTGGTTAATTTGTTGGTTCAGGTCGTAGCCACTCGACACAACGGTTGCTTTAATGGCACCCCCACCCAAGCGCTGGGCAGCAGCTTTAGCCCCTTCCCCAACTTGAACGAAGAAGGGGTTGCCTAAATCCCCAACAGTAACGCCCACAGCCTTCAGCTCTTTTGCCTCACCATTTCCACCAGCTGTCGTTCCAGCCTGGGGATTGTTAGCCTGACCTGAATTCTCCATCGTGCAGGATCCCAGAGTCCCACCGATAAGCCCAAATAGGCCAAGTGCGATCGCTAACTTTCTCACAACGTATCTCCTTTCCTACAGTTCGGATCAAGCGGAGGAGCAGGAAACAAACCATCTCGACATCGCAAAGCTGGAGCTCGGCTTAACCAGGCTCTAACCTAACCAACTGAAGTAACTCTCGGTTTCCTTAACTTTTTTGCGCTAGCTCTGTTTTGACGTCAAGGTGCTTTGCTATTGATTGCTGCGGTAGCGAGCAAAGCTTGTTCATCCAAAATACAAAGCTGAGATGTTCCTACAGTGTTGTGTTTGCTTAAACGGATTTAGCCCAACATATTAAAAGCAAAACGCGTCAATGGTTAGGAACCAAAAACACTTTGAAAAACTAGGGTTATTCACAGTAAACACCCATGAGGAACATAAAACCAATGGCAATTCGTCAAGAAACCCATGAAGCTCGGGTCTTCAATCAGCGTTTTATTTGCTCTCCATTTTCTAATCCTATACGAGGCGTTTTTTTCACTCTCCTCCGAATAGCGTACGACCAAAGAAATAGGTATTTTTACAGCTCAAAATAAAAGGCTTACCAATCAAGCATTTTCAGCCTTAACAAAGCATTTATTACACTATAAGTTTTTAATAAAAAGTAACCTTTCAAAGATATACTTCCATTGATCTTTATTCGGATACTTAATGTTCTCAGTTAAATCAGAGTAATTTGTATTTTTGTAAAAGAGAACGCACGGCAACTAATATCTTTTTAACCTTACAGCGCTTTTCAAACGCTTAAAACTTGGTTGTTTTTGTGAGAGCCGCATGGAGCGCGGCTCTCACAAAAACAACCGTGGCTGATTCAAGCGCAAAGCGCTGTAGTACAGGACAAAACCTTCAGAACCCAGATTTTTTCAAGGTTAATAGACCAGAACAGGCACTCGTTTGTAGGCGGGAGTACGCGATCGCTCATCCACCTGCGCTGTCATCAACACATTCGCCTCGGGGTAAAACATCAATGCCGCACCCCGGCGCACCGCCCCACAAATAATCTCAATCTGCTCCAGCTTGCCTGCATCGCCCTGTACCGTAACCAGCTGGTGATCCACAAAGCCACCTTCGCGCACATCCTCCGGGTTCATCAAAATGCAGTGACGGTGAGGCATCCCACGGTATTTGTCAGCAGTACGATAAACGACCGTATTGTGCTGAGTATAGCTACGCCCCGTCATGAGAGCTACGACAATCCCCTTGGAGGCACCAAAATCTGCTGGAGTCGGTAGGGTGAGCTGTGGGAGCGGTGTTTTCTGCATCTGCGCTTTGCCGGACGGGGTGTTGAATCGGGGTGTCGTGAAGATGCGCCCGGATATGGTAAATTCCGCTTCCGTTTCGTCGATTTGCCCGATTTTTTCGTAACCAGGAATCGTCTGGGCAATCAACTGACGAACGTAGCGGGTGTCTTGCAACCGACGCCAATTAACAGGTGTGTCGCCGTGAATGCGATGGGCCAGTTCTGTTATGAATTCCACTTCAGAAACCAAATCACCTTCCGTCAGGTGGGTTTTGCCTTCGTCGTTCAGCCGCACAAAATTATTACCCGACTCTGTCGTCGTCTTATGGGGATTCTCGAAGCGGTTCAGAACCGGAAGAATCAGTGTTTCCTGCCGTCCCAAGCCGTGGAAATGGCCGAGATTCGGCTTGGTTGAGAGGTAAATAACCGTATCAATATTACCCAGGGCACGTTTAGCCTGGGTTAAGTCAGGATTAGCCGCATAGAGATTGCCTCCTAAACACAGCAAGGTGTCCACCTTACCGGCATCAGCGGCATCAATGAGCGATCGCGCATCATACCCCGGCACCCGGTTGAGCGATCGCCCCAAAAGCTTTTCCAACGACTTCTGCAATTCCTGACCCAACACATTCGACACCCCCATCGAGCCAAATCCCTGCACATTGGAGTGCCCCCGAATGGGCATCAACCCGGCACCCACTTTACCGACATTACCGGTCATCAATGCGGTATTGGCAATGCTGAAAATGGTTTCGACACCGTTGAGCTGCTGAGTTACACCCATAGCCCAGGCAAAGACAATGCGCTGCGATCGACTTATCAGAGCTGCCGCAAGCTCAATCTCTTCCTGAGATACGCCGCAGGTTTCTACAATGTCTTCCCAGGATGTAGCATTGGCCTGTCGAATCACCGCTTCCCAGTTTTCCGTATAAGCCTTGAGAAAATCGATCTGAACCAGACCTCGCTCAAGTAAGAATTTTTGAATACCAACAAAAATAGCTAAGTCGCTACCCGGATGAGGCTGAAGGAATAAAGACGAAATATCAGAACCAGGCAGCAGCGATTTCAATGGAAACGCCGGAGAACCGAATTTGATTAACCCAATTTCTTGAACAGGATTGATCACGATGACAGTACCACCGCGATCGCGCAATTTAATCAAATCATTCATCAAACGCGGATGATTCGCAGGCGCATTTGAGCCAATTAAAACAACACAATCTGCCTGGTGTAAACTCTCCAAACTCACGAGAGATGTCCCGGTACCAAACACCGTTTTTAATGCCACAGAAGATGCACGATGACAGAGGTCTGAACAATCAGCGAGATTGTTCGATCCCATCGCACGAATCATCAGTTGCAACAAAAATGCTGCTTCATTGGACGATCGCCCGGAGCTATAAGATGCAACCCGTTCTGCAGGCCGACGAAAAGCCGTTTCTACCCGGTCATAAACTTCAGCCCAGGAAATCCGTTCGTAGTAAGACTGCCCTGTCCGTAGAATAACCGGGAAACTCAGCCGTCCCAGCCGATCGGCTTCTAGAGAGGTGAGTTGTTGTAATTCTCCAATACTGCGATGGTCGAAAAAGTGGGATTTAATGCCCGGTTGGAGTTCGGCGGCGATCGCCTCTACACTTTTCGCGCACCGTTGCAGCGTTTCCCCCAGTTCGTTGCTAAAGCCACCTTTTTGCCCTCCCGTTCCCCAGGCACAAGACAGACAGGCGCTCTTATGAAACAACGTCTTCCAGAGGTGTGGCCCTTCTGGGGTAAGCGTGTGGCTGACCCATTGCTCAATCACAGGCAGCCCGCCCCCAATGGAATGACCGAGATGGGGCAACGGCTCCCGCTCAAGCTCCGGCTGTACGTCTGAATGCGTCGGTTCCATAGCGCTACCCAAGGAATAATAAAGCCGTTCTCTAGCACACAAGGACAAGAAGCAACGTCCTTACTGTTCTATGGTGCCACTTCTTATCGGGTTACAGGGGGTTATGTTTCAAACTGTGGAGGGGATGTGGAAGAGGCATTTCGTGTCCCTTCCATATCTTTGCTGGGATGCTCAAGAAATAAGGTGCGCGAGCCAACAGCCGTTCCCAAAATTGTTATTGTGTTGGTTGCTATCACTTGAAATCCCAAAGATTCATAAAGCTTCTGAGCCCTGGGATTATGAATATCAACACTGATATAAATAGGACGTGAAGCCACTACAGCATCGTTGATGCATTGCGAGAGTAACTGACGACCAATTCCTTGATTACGATACTCGGCAGCAACAGCAAGGTTGCCGACATAAAAGCTTCCCGGCGGGTAATCCCGATGCAAAACATGCCGCAAAATGAGCCGATCTAATAGTTTTAACCAGAGCCGCTGCCCCCGGCTGAGGACGGCAGGACCGTCTGTATCATCGTCTGGATGAAGCACAGGCAGCAGGGTTACAATGCCCACAACCCGCTGAGCTTTTTCGGCAACACGGATATATTGATGGCCGAATCGATTGTGCGATCGCTCTACAAACTTCGTCAAACATGAAATTGCCCACGGCCCATACACTACAGTAAATAGCTCTGGGGCTGACTCATAAATTAACGCGGCAACCTCACGGGAACTGTGATGCGCGAGGGACAATGGGATAAACCGAATGTCATCGTGTATTGAGCTGTTATCACTAACCATCTACACATTCACCCTGCTGAGGAGATTTGCACCCATACTCACATCCTATTTTCCCTCCTGGTTGAGGAGTCAGTTGAGAAGTTATTGAAAAGGTTGATTTTTTGTGACCTTGGAGCACAAAAAATCAACCTTTTCAGACCAGTTCTTGTTTGCAATCTTAATGCTCCCGCATTCCACATCTGCAAAGTGGCAAAATTCAAATGCTTCACATGAACCGACAAGCTGATTGTGTTTTAGTGGGCATCCCACAAACTTTCCTCTCTCTACAGGAATAAGTTAAAGGATCGAATTGCGCTTACTGGATTGGGGAATCCCATATCATCCTTAAACGCCCTGAAGGATAACAGAATTCTATCTACAATGCAGTTATTTGGTGCAGCATGACATCTTCATGTTGCCTTAACTATACGTCAGTTCGGGTTAAGGGCTTTTTCGAGTGCCGCGCTTCGCGCGGCACTCGAAAAAGCCCATTATTGTGTGCGCGTCGCGCACGCAATAATGGGCGGTTCGGCTTATCCCGAACTGACGTTAACTATGGACCTTCCAAGTGATTTTCTCTGGGGAGCCGCTACCGCCTCCTATCAAGTTGAGGGGGCTTATCAACAGGATGGGAAAGGGCTATCTATCTGGGACGTCTATTCCCATCTACCGGGCCCAACTTATCAGGGCATCAATGGAGACATCGCTGCCGAGACGTTGCTGATGCGTTTGCTGGTTATGCCAGAACTTGTTTTGAACAGTTTGGCGATCGCGTCAAATATTGGATCACCTTCAATGAAGTGATTCATTTCATCATGCGCGGCTATCGAGATGGCATTCATCCACTCGAAGTCAAGGATGAACGGAGAGCCGTTGAAGTCTCTCATATTGTCAATGTTGCCCATGCGAAGGCGATCGCTGAGTATAGACAATTAGTCCAAGAGGGCGACATTCTGGAGGGGAAGATTGGCATTGCCCCATATCCTGTTACCTGGCTTTCCAATCAATGATCAGAAGGTATTTTAGACTGATGTTCAGGAATGGTTTGCGATCGCATCGGCACGCTCAACCTGGCGAATAAAATCAAGCATCGTTGACGTAAATTTTTCGGGGTACCAGAGCGCCCATTCGTGGAAACCTTCTTCTACAATCGTTAGGCTAGAATTTGGAATTATTGCAGCCATTTCCCGAGCAGCCGTTAGTGGTGTCGTCAAGTCTTTTTCTGACCATAACAACAAACAAGAAGCCTGAATTTCAGGTAACAAATGTTTTAGATCTACCTGTAATGCAAGTAGTAATGCTTGAATAACGTTTCCTGTATTGAACAAAAGATTAGAAGAAAAGATCTGAGGAATATCAACCAATTTTAATCTCAGCCCTGGAAGTAGAAGCTGAGCAGTCATTTCAAGAGCCCGACGAGGTAAGAGTTCTGGAATAGATACACAGGGAAGGCCTGTACTATCCACTAAAATCAGACTTCTTACTCGATGTGGAGCAAGAGCAGACAAAGCAATTGCAATGCCTCCACCAAATGAGTGCCCAATTAAATGCACGTGTTGGAGATTGAGTGTGTCCAGAGACGAAAGCAGAAATTTAGCATAGCTGTCGTAGTCTGGAATCAGTTTGGAGTAGGACGAGCGGGCAAAACTGGGTAGGTCAGGAGCCAGCACACGATGCTGCTGTGCCAGGAGTTTCAGGATTTTATGGTAAGGCTCAGCAGAAATTCCCCAACCATGTAGAAAGAGAATAGGCGTTGAGTCTGACTCTGACCCAGTTTGCGTGTAAAAAATACTGCAATCCCCCAGATCAACACAACAGTAATTCATGTGGGATTGCGATGTTGAAACCCGCTCAGAACTCATGTGCTTATCATCCTGACCTACTCTGCAACTGTAACGAATCTTAATAACTAATGAGATACTCTAAAGAGAGATACAGCATTTTCCAACCCGATGAAGTACGAAGCTCTGTTTTAAGGGTTATTTTTTCGCGTACAAAGCACGCGAAAAAATAACCCTTTCAGCAAGCTTTAAAGCAAGCCCTAGTATACATTTGTGATGATTAAGATAGGCGGGAAGAGTTGCTACGATCAGGAGGCATTTGAGCAGTTCTCTCATGTCAAAACAATCGTTTGATATTGATCTGGCAATTAGCAAATTACGGGAAGCGGTACATCCGTTTCCTAAAGCAGCCATGTTTGCTTTGGCAGAAGAGGGTCATCGATCGCTCTTTGAACAGCTCATTGCCTGCATCCTATCCATTCGCACCCGTGATGAAACCTCGCTACCCGTTGCCAAAAAGCTGTTTCAGCGTGCGAATACCCCAGAAACGATGAGGCAGCTATCGGTAGCCGAAATCGAACAGTTGATTCAAGCATCAACCTTTGCCGACGCCAAAGCCAAACAGATTTGGGAGATTAGCGATCGCATCCTGCACGAGTTTGCGGGAGAACTTCCGTGTGATCTCGAAACACTCACTTCGTTTAAAGGAGTGGGCCCCAAATGTGCGAATTTATCTCTAGGTATTGCCTGTGATTACCCATGCATCAGTGTAGATGTGCATGTTCACCGGGTAACGAATCGTTGGGGCTATGTGCAGACTCGCACTCCAGAGAAAACGATGGCAGCCCTGGAGGCCAAATTACCGAAGGAGTACTGGATCGAAATTAACGCTCTCCTGGTTCCGTTTGGAAAGCATATCTGTACTGGCGAAATGCCCCATTGTTCCACCTGTCCTCTCTTGGAAATGTGCCAACAGGTCGGGGTTAGTGAGCATCGATAAACAGCCTGAGTACAACGTGGAAGGCGATGATCTCTGAGAATCCGTTTGCAAAGCCCCGGAAAGGGGTAATGCTGTGTATGCAGCTCCAACCCTTTCCGGGGCTTTGCAAACCAGTTCCGAAGATGAGGATGAGTTTGAGGGGAGCGATCGCAAACCCCTCAAACTCAAGTGAACCGCTGCCTGCGCTGATGCCAAATAGTAAGGCCGTGGTGTTGAGTTCGGTGGAGTCTCGAAACTCCTAACTTCTCACTTGTTTAGGGAACCCGTTCACCCCTAGCTGCTGTAAACATTGCGTACCACTCTTCCCGTGTCAGGGCGACTTCATCTGCTAAAGCGCACGCTGCAATCCGTTCTGGTTTCGTTGACCCCACAATGGGTTGAATGCCCGCAGGGTGGCGCAACAGCCAAGCAAGAACAATGGCCTCAGAAGTTGTCTGCTTTTCCTCAGCCAACTGACTCACTAGCTGAGCCGTCTTGCCCAATGCCGTATCTGCTTCTACATTAGGCTTAAAAAGCTTGCCACCGGCCAGTGGAGCCCATGCCTGTATCAGGATTTTGTGGTTACGGCAGTAGTCCAGCGTTCCTGTTGCCAGGGCTGAGCTAACGCCAGGTATGTTAGCAACAATGCCCTCATCAATCAAATACGGGTGCAGCAGGCTCAGCTCTACCTGATTGATCAGTAGTCCTTGCCTCAAGCTCTTTTGCAATAGCTCAATCTGCCTTGCGGTATGATTGCTGACACCGAAATAGCGCACCTTGCCCACTGAATGCAATGCATCAAAGGCTCGCGCTACCTCTTCGGGTTCTGCCAGTGGGTCAGGGCGATGCAGCAGCAGAATGTCGAGGTAGTCGGTTTGCAGTCTTCGCAAACTGCCCTCCACTGATGCAATGATGTGCTCATAGCTGAAGTCATAGCGCTGCGGGTCGCCAGGTTGAGGCTCTCCCGCAAAACGAATACCGCACTTTGACTGAAGCACCATTTGCTCACGCAAACCTGGCGAGGCTTTAAGCACATTACCAAACACCTGCTCTGATTTGCCGCGTGTGTAAATATCGGCATGGTCAAACAGGGTAATGCCTGTTTCTAAGGCTACCTGAATGGCCCGAGATGCGGTTTCCTGCACATCTGTAGAAAGCGGTGCATCATCCCAGGTGCCACCAATATTCATGCAGCCATAGGCAATTCGCGAAACCCTCAAATCAGTGCCCGGCAGCGTGTAGGTATGCATCAGCGTCTAGAGCTAGGTGGAGTGATGATGAAGCTGGAAGGGACAGCTCAAGCTTCGTTTGTATTGCTTAGGTTGTATAGATTTGGGCGATCGCCCCCTTACCAACAACTGCCAAATGCCTCATTCCCAATACCGAATTTTCTACACAAACTTCCAATGCTGGCAGTTCACACGTCCTGAATTATATACACGAAGAACCTAACTCAGACACAGGTGAAGCTAGTCTCATAAGCACTCTGAACGAATTTGAAGGGGATGGTTGACCACTTTAATGACTTGTTAGCGAGCGGTTGTGTTCTGTTGCAACCATTCTAAAAATGCCTCGCGTCTTAGTTCACCCGATGTAATCGCCAACACCAGATGTTCTTGTTCATCCACAGAGGCGTTAATTTCCATTCCATTCAAGACAAGAAAAGTTTCTGTCGCAGCATGACCTGTACGTTTGTTACCATCCACAAATGAATGATTCATGATGATAGAAAATCCTAATGCGACTGCCTTCTCAAGCAATCCTGGGTACAAATTTTCTCCACCAAACGTCATTCGGGGCTGAGCGATTGCTGCCTCTAGCAACCCAATATCTCGGATACCTAATGCTCCACCGGATTGCTCAAGAATTCTGCGATGCAGTTCTAATACCTCAATGAGCGTCAAATAGCGGATCATGCCAAACGTCGATACAGTTCAGCATTCTTGTTCAGCACATAATCAGCTGCACTAACAAAACCACCTTTCTGCAGATTGAGCCAATCCTCCAGGCTTGCTTTCAAGAGCACCTCAATTGCAATGCCGTGTACCTTTGCTAAATCTTGTAGCTGTTGGAATTGGCTATCTGAAAGATCAATGGTGATAGAAGCCACAGCGATCGCTCTCCTCATATTTCTGAGTAAAGTCTAACACCCACAACTGACCAACAAGTTTGCTGTGCAGTCGCAACCAAGAAACAAAGCTAGCTAACAGCAGTTTTCAGGGTCTCTCCTGCACAGCAAGCGGCTTCGGGGAATCCGCTGTACCAGGAACGTTAGCGACTCCCAATCTTCCCAAATTTGACTAGCCAGGGATTTGCAGCGATCTCCCTCATATCCCTGGCTTCCCTCGGCAGCGATCGCCTCCTCTTGGTCACGCAAGCGAGCGCCCCCTTTCCCTCAGCATAAGCTTTGGAGAAACCTCTCTATAAGAGAATTGACATTGCTCTCTTGCAAAGGCTTATTCGATTTCATCTACTATGTTCAGGATTTGATTGTATAAAGCTTTGGATACTCTGAAATCGGAAGTTGCTATTAATGCATCCATTAAGGGTTTAACCGCAGGGATAACATTCTTTTGCTTGGCTTCGACCAGGATACCTAACAGCCCAGTAATTTTGACTCCGAGGCGGTTTGCTTCTGCTCTTCCGCGACGCTCATCGATCAAGAGTAAGTCTGCGTTGAGTTCAAGAGAGAGGGCGATCGCCTCAGATTCTCCAGGATCTAACCTCACTTCATTCTGGAGGCGTTCAACAACCTCTCGATGCGTAACTTGTCTAATTCCCAACCAGGAAGCAGTTTGAACTTCAAGGGTTCCCGGAACAGGCGGATCAAGATCTGTAAGTTCTCGGTATACCGCTTCTGGGATGATGACTTGTTGATAAAGCTCGGGCAGGAGTTGCAGATATTGAATGGCTGCCAGATTTGTAATCGCTGATGTGTCGCTAATGACGATCACAACCGTCCTAACTCCCGCAGGTTTTTCAAGTCCAGTTCAAAGTCTTCAACATCGTAGGAGTAAAGGGGGATGTTGCGCTGCTTCAGGAGTTGGCGAAAGGCGTTCAATGGCATGTCGGCTAGCTTACTGGCATAGCCTACGGTCAAGCGGCCTGTTTGGAATAGGTGCAGCGCAATTTCCTGGCGAAACTCGCTGGGTGTGAGCTGGGATGCTTGCAAAATCTCGTCTGAGATAACAACACTCATAACGACGTTACCGACAGTTACTCTTTGAGGATAACCTAAAAAACATAAGGCTTTCTTGGGGCGATCCCCTCCTCTTGCTCACTCAAGCGATCGCCCCCTTCTTTTAACCCAAGCGATCGCCCCCTCTTCCTCAGTAAAAGCGATCGCCCTCATAGCCCCGGTTCTCCTTAGCAGCGATCGCCTTCTCTTGGTCTTACAAGCGAGCGCTCAATCCAAAATTTTGGTGAAGGCGATTCTTTCACCCTAAAAGTTCGTGAATTTATCTTTTATGCTTTGCCAAAACTACTAGGAACTCATCAACTACTTCTCTTGGTGAACTATAACATCGTTCAGCAGAGTAGTGCTGAATACATAGAATACCTGATTTCTTAAACCATATATCCTTCTCAGAATCCTTCTCATATCTACCTGGATGATACGAAACTTCTAAAATACCCCAGACACCATCCTGGCAAATGAGAAAATCTACCTCGCGATGATCATTGTAGAAATTCCCTGTATCCGCACGAACTCCTAAAGGAAGAGGAAAGAATAAAACTCTTCGTACCTCTAATTCCTGAGCGATTCTAACCTCAGAATGAGAAGCAAACTTCATTTCATTGTAAATATAAATTTGCCTTTCCTTCTTTAAAGCTACTTTCTCGCTTATCAAAGCCTGATTAGAGCTTTGTGCATTGACAATTAAATTTTTAACAATGTTTTTCCAGTCATTCTCTATTTCTAAGAGACGAACTCGGTAGACGAAAGGCAAATCTTCTACTAGAACATCGTTGTTATCATAAATATATCCTTGACTAACAGTTTGCATTGCACGTTCCATAACCTTTTTTATCCGCTCGTCATTTTTTATATAGACATAAGCAGAAGTTGAAACATCAAATGCAATAGCTTCAGGGTTATAGCCACTATATACAAAAGATACTTCGGTTTCTATGGCAATTGCTGCAATCTCTTTGTAATCATTATCAACGAGAAGCTGAACCCAAGTGCGATGCAGTTTTGCTTCAAACTCATTCATTGTAAGCCCTAACTTCCCAAGAATACTTGTCTCTTGAATCGCTGCTGCCTCTAGAAAGTTTTTGTTAGACTTATTCCATTAAGCTTAAGTTGCTTGTATAGGTTTACCATTTTACTCAATTCGGTTTTGAATGAATCGCTCAAACCTAATTCCTTCATAACCTCAGCAAAATCGAGAGATTGAAGTATTGGGGCATGAATTAAAAATTGCATATTCATTTCAGCCGTTTTTGTTCCATCACCTTGCGCTTTCGCGAGTTCAATCCTTGCTCGGATGGATTCAAGAATGGCTTTTTGCTCATCTGTCATATCTTCACCAAAACTCGATACAGTAGTTTGGAGCAAATCTTTAGAGATGCTAGTCTGATAAAAGCTACACTTCTACCAGCCTGATAGAAGGAAAACTGATCCTAACTTGTTTTCTTTATAACACTTCTAATTAGTTGACCCACAAGAATTTCTCTAAAGATTATTTGGAGCCAAATGAATTTCTGAAAAGCTTAAGTATTTGCGAATCTTATATGGTGAAGCAAGGCAAAAAGCCGGGGAATCATTACCTATAACACGCTAAGTGTTCTTAATATTTTTAGTTTATACGGAAAGAGAATATTAAAGCTGGAAGAGACAGTTCCAGCTTCGTTTGTATGGTTTATGTTGCCAGGGCTGGGGCGATCGCCCCCTCACCCACAATCTCTGGATGCGTCGTCCCCAACGCCGGATTACCCACATAAATCCCTAGACCACGGGCGGTTTGCACCAGGAAGCCAGTGGGGTCTACCAGGCGAGGGCTTTGGGAGAGGACGTATTCCAGGGGATGCACCTTCACCTGGGCACCTTGCCAGGTCACCATGTGGTCAAAGCGACCCTGAGCAACGAGGTCTACCGCTGTAGTCCCAAAGGCAGCGGCGACCAGGCGATCGAGGGCTGAAGGCATACCGCCTCGCTGGACATGACCCAGGACGGTGACGCGGGTTTCCACCGGGACGGAGCGGAGGAGGGCGATTTGATCCGCGATGTATTGACCCATCCCACAACTGGGTTTGTCATCTTCGGTCGTACAGATGGGAGCACCGGGAACCGCCTGGATGCCTTCGGCAACGACGACGATCGCAAACTTACGGCCCCAGCGATCGCGCATATTATCCAGGTGATTGCACACTTCCTGAATGGAGTAGGGAATTTCGGGAAGCAGAATCACATCCGCACCCCCTGCAATCCCTGCATTCAGGGCCAGGTGTCCGGCTTCACGGCCCATTACTTCGACCACCATGACGCGATCGTGGCTAGCTGCTGTGAAGGTAAGGCGGCTAATGGCATCGATCACCGTATTGATAGCCGTGTCGAAACCAATAGAGCGTTCCGTTACACCGACATCGTTATCAATGGTTTTGGGGATAGCAACCATATTCCAGTTACCCTGGTGAGCCAGTTGGCGCAGAATGCCAAGACTCCCGTCGCCTCCGATGGCAATCAGGGCATCCAGAGCCAGGTCGTGATAGCTGGCGATGATTTCCTGGGCCTCTGCCAGGGTGTTGCCCCGGTTAATGGTGCCCAGGATGGTGCCACCCATCGTCAGCAACGGGTCCATGCCTCGTAGAGCCGTCTCGTAAAGGGTGAGGGGGATGGTTTTGCGTTCTAATAAGCCCTGTGTCGCATAGGGTATGCCAACTACCTCCCAGCCATACTGGAGGGTAGCGTGGTGGACGACCGCCCGGATAACGCCATTTAGGCCCGGGCAATCCCCCCCGCTGGTCATAATGCCAATGCGCTTTTGTTTGCTCATATAGTGCTCCCGCGATAGAGGTTTATGAAGCCGAGTGCAAATCCAGGTCGGCTCTGACCACGGATGGATCGGCAGTGCGATGAATACTGAAGCCTAACTTTTCGCAGACCCGCTGCATGGGAATGTTATCCGAGAGGATGTCTGCGGTGATGGTATCAAGCTTTTCATCGACGCCGACCTGCACCAGACGGCGGAGCAGAGCGGTACCAAGGCCGTGGCATTGGTAGCGATCGCTCACCATCATGGAAAACTCTGCTGAGTTTGTCCCGTGCAGTCTGCTCAACCGTCCGGCGGCCATTATTTCAGACTCGCCTGTGGCTGGATCTTGGCGCTCTGCCACGAAGGCCATTTCCCGGTCGTAATCGACATAACAAATTCGGGTAAGGCGTTCGTGCGTTGTGCGCTGGCTCAGTTTCATCATGTGGAAGTAGCGCATATATACGCTTTGTTCCGACAGGGTTTCGTGGAAGCGCACCATCAGGGGTTCGTCTTCGGGGCGAATGGGGCGCAGTACAACAGGGGTGTCCTCATAGAACCAGTCGGTAATGTACTGGCTGGGATAGGGACAGATCGCGGTTTTGGGTAGTTTCTCAAGCGGTGTTTCCGGAGGATGCAGCACAACCCGTGCATCCAGAGCCACCAGACCCGTGTTCGTCCCCGCCTGAACGGGAGAGGCCACTAATGGGTTAATGTCCAGTTCCTTAATCCAGGGCTGCTCCACAATGAGTTGGCTGAAGCGGGTGAGCAGTTGCTCCAATCCAGCCAGGTCTACGGCAGCACGACCGCGCACTCCTTGCAGGGCTTTGTAAATCTTGGTGCGTTCCATCAAACGCCGAGCCAGTGTGCTGTTCAGGGGCGGCAGACCGATCGCCCGATCCTGATACACTTCCACCAATTGACCACCCGAACCAAAGAGTAACACCGGGCCAAATTGTGGATCTAAGCTACTACCGAGAATGAGTTCGTAACCTTCTAATTTCAACATCGGTTGAACGGTTACGCCCAGAAAATCATCAGGGTTGGAAATGGCTTGGGCGATCGCCGCATACGCATTCCGCACCGCTTCTGCATTCTCTAAATTCAACTTCACACCACCCACATCCGTTTTGTGAGTAATAGTTTTGGAATGCAATTTGAGGACAATTGGATATCCAATCGCATCTGCATAACGAACAGCTTCGTCAACGCTGGTAGCAACGTGTGTTTCAACGGTGGGAATATCATAGGCCGTTAATAACTGCTTGGATTCCGCTTCCGTCAGAAGTGTACGCCCTTCCTTGAGCGCTGTTTGGATGAGGGATTCGACTAGAGTGCGATCGGGTGCTTTGTCCCCTCGGGAAGGCAACACTGGCGTTTCATACAATCCCCGTAGGGCATCACTATAACGCCACATATTACTGAACACCCGCGCCGCTGTATCGGGGTAGCGGTAGGTGGGAATCCCTGCATCATTCAGCAAATTTTCCCCCGGAGTGACATCGTCGCCGCCCATCCAACTCGCAATGATGGGCTTGGCGTTGCGAGAGGCAAACGGCCTCGCTTGAGCGGCCTCAACATACTGCTTCAGTTGAGCAGCAGTTGCCGTGGGGTTGGTCATCGCCTGGGGTGTCAGGATGACTAACAAACCATCACTGTTGGGATCTTTTGCCGCCACTTCCAACGCTTTTGCATAACGTTCAGGTTCGGCATCCCCAAGGATGTCGATAGGATTCGCATGGCTCCAGTGGGTGGGCAGAAACTCGCTCATTGCATCCACAGTTTCCTGGGGCAATTCTGCTAATTTGCCGCCTGTCGCGATCAGGGTATCCGTTGCTAATACACCAGGCCCACCGGCATTGGTAATGATGGTCAGTTTCGGGCCTTTGGGTCGCGGCTGTTTCGCCAGAACTTCCGCCAGATCGAACAGGTCAGAAATGCGGTTAACGCTGAGGACGCCGCAGCGACGGAATGCGGCTTCTAAGACCGCTTCACTACCTGCTAATGCGCCTGTGTGAGATGCAGCAGCTTTCGCAGCGGCTTCGGTACGACCCGCCTTCAATACAATGATGGGCTTGGTAAGCGCCACTTCCCGCGCCGCCGAGAGGAACGATCGCGCATCCCCAATGGATTCCATGTAGATGACAATGCTTTCCGTGTTGGGATCATTCCCCAAGTAATGGATCAGGTCGCCCCAACTCACATCCAGCATAGAACCGATGGAGACAAATGCACTAAACCCCACATTCTCCCGGAAACTCCAGTCGAGAATGGCAGTACACAACGCGCCACTCTGGCTGATAAATCCCACGGTACCAGGCCGAGCCATACTACTGGCAAACGTCGCATTTAGCCCACTGATCGGATTCATCACGCCGAGGCAGTTGGGGCCAATCAGCCGCATCTTGTAACGGCGGATTTGCTCCATCACCTGCCGTTCCAACTCAATCCCTGCTGCTCCCGTTTCCTTAAAACCAGCGGAAATAATGATCGTCCCCTTAACACCGGCTTCCCCACATTCCTGAATCACGGAAGGAACGGTAGGGGCTGGGGTGGCGATCACCGCCAAATCCACCTGTTCAGGGATGGCGGCGATGTTGGGATACGCGCGAATTCCCAAGACGCTATTGCGCTTGGGGTTCACGGGGTAAACAGTGCCACCAAACGAAGTGCTGACTAAATTCCAGAGGAGGGTACGACCGACGCTGTTGGGGCGTTCACTGGCACCAATGACGGCGATCGCCTTCGGAGCAAAAATCGCATCTAGCGGACGATACTCAACGCGCAGCAGATCGTGGGTGGGGTCGCTTGTCAGGGCCATAGGATTGTGGAGTATTGCACTCGACATAGGATATCCCTTCTTTTTCGTCGATGGGGCTCGCGCAGAGAAGATGGGATGGAAGTTTACACTCCCATCCCGTGGTCATTCGATCAGGTTGTTAGCAGTTCCGAGGGATCAGTGTGTGCCTCATCCGTGTAGCGAGGTGTGGCATCGGGACGGCAGCCTAGATAGCTCAGCACATACAATTCCTTCAAATCACTAATTAACGGATAGCGGGGGTTGGCCCCGGTGCACTGGTCGTCAAAGGCTTGCTCAGCCATTTCTTCCACCTGCTCATAGAAGGTGCGGGCATCAGCAGGAATCACTTCTGCCAATGTACGGGGAATGTTCAAGCGGCGTTTTAACGCTTCGATCGCATTCACCAAATTTTCCACCTTCTCATCTTCGGTGATTCCGCCCAGATTCAGATAATCTGCAATCCGTGCGTAACGGAATTTAGCATTCGGATACTTATATTGAGGAAAGATGGCTTGCTTAAAGGGCGCATCTGTGGCGTTGTAGCGAATGACATGAGAAATCATCAGCGCGTTTGCCAAACCGTGCGGTACGTGGAAAGTTGATCCCAGCTTGTGCGCCAGCGAGTGACAAATACCCAGGAATGCGTTAGCAAAAGCCATCCCGGCGATCGTGGAGGCATAATGTACCTTCTCACGAGCTTTTATGTCAGTCGCGCCACTCTCGTAAGCACTGGGCAGGTATTTGAACAGGAGCCGAATCGCTTCCAATGCAAGACCGTTGGTATACTCCGAGGCCAGCACTGAAACGTAGGCTTCGATCGCATGGGTCAAGGCATCCAGACCACTGTAAGCGGTCAAAGTCTTGGGTAGATTCAAGACAAGTTCGGGATCAACGATCGCCATATTCGGTGTCAACGCATAATCCGCTAGAGGATACTTGATCCCCGTGCGATCGTCCGTTACTACTGCAAACGGTGTGACTTCCGATCCCGTCCCCGAAGTCGTGGGGATCGCCACCAGTTGAGCCTTCGCACCGAGAGGCGGCAATTCGTACACCCGTTTGCGAATGTCCATGAACCGCATCGCCAACCCATCAAAGTTGGTTTCAGGATGCTCGTACATCAGCCACATCACTTTAGCGGCATCCATTGGGGAACCGCCCCCGATCGCAATAATCACATCAGGATTAAACTGACGCATTCGTTCCAAGCCACGATTGACTGTGCTGAGAGACGGATCAGGTTCTACATCGTAGAACACGTCATACCGCATCCCGATTTCTTCCAACACATCGGTTACGCGATTAGTCATGCCCAAATCATACAGCGGCTTGTCCGTGACAATAAAAGCCCGCTGACGGTCTTGCAAATCCCGCAATGCCATGGGTAAGCAACCATACTTGAAATACACCTTCGGCGGAACGCGGAACCACAGCATGTTTTCTCGCCGCTCCGTCACCGTCTTAATATTCAGCAAGTGTTGCGGGCCAACGTTACCGGATACGGAGTTACCGCCCCAGGTGCCACAACCCAGCGTTAATGACGGATCAAGCTTAAAGTTATAGAGGTCGCCGATCGCCCCCTGCGAAGACGGTGTATTAATTAACACACGCCCCGTCGTCAGCGTATCTTTGAACGTGCGAATGTGCTCTAAATTCTGTGGATCGGTATAGAGAACAGACGTGTGACCCTGCCCACCAAACTGAATGAGTTTTTCAGCCAGATCGACAGCTATATCAAAATCAGGTGCGCGATAGAGGGCGAGAATGGGTGAAAGCTTTTCGTAGGCGAAGGGTTCGTCACAGGTAACGGATTCGACTTCGCCAATTAGGACACGGGTTCCAGTAGGGATGGTGATGCCAGCGAGTTGAGCGATTTTCTCGGTAGATTGGCCCACAATATCCGCATTAATCCGCCCATCTTTCAGGATGACTTTGCGAATTAAATCCTTCTCTTCGTCATTCAAAAAGTATGCCGCACGTTCAGCAAACTCATGTTTGACTGCATCATAAACTGCATCTTCGATAATGACCGACTGTTCACTAGCGCAGATCATACCGTTATCAAACGTCTTACTCACCAAAATGGAGTTCACCGCCATTTTGATGTGTGCAGAACGATCAATCACGGCGGGTGTATTGCCTGCACCCACACCCAGGGAGGGGTGACCTGACGAGTAAGCCGCCCGCACTATACCGGGGCCACCCGTCGCCAGAATCAGCTTCACATCGGGGTGACTCATCAGCGCTTGCGACAATTCCACCGTTGGCTCATCAATCCAGCCGATAATATCAGCAGGGGCACCCGCCGCGACAGCTGCATCTCGCACCACACGCGCCGCTTCCATGGTGCTGCGACGGGCGCGAGGGTGCGGAGAAAAGATAATCGCGTTGCGGGTCTTGAGACTAATCAATGCCTTAAAAATGGCGGTAGAGGTGGGGTTGGTGGTGGGCACAATTCCCGCCAGAATCCCGACAGGCTCCGCCACACGTTGAATCCCGTAGGCCGGATCGGATTCGACCACGCCGCAGGTCTTCTCATGTTTGTACTTGTTGTAAATCATTTCGGAAGCAAAGTGATTTTTGATCACTTTGTCTTCAACAATGCCCATCCCCGTCTCTTGAACGGTGAGCTTGGCGAGGGGAATGCGATGGGCATTGGCAGCTAAAGCAGCATACCGAAAGATGGTATCCACTTGTTCCTGGGTAAACGTTGCGTATTGCGCTTGAGCGGCTTTGACCCGTTGAATCAGGGCCTCTAGCTCTTGCAGGTTAGTAACAGCAGTAGTCATTACAGGTAAGTCCTTGTGGGTGACACGTTGCAGAACGGGTGGAACAGTTTGGAACAACTGAGAAATGCCCGAACGGGGCGCCTTCATGGACAACGAACATCTCCATCCCCAGTTCTAAGAAAAGATGTTGAGGAAGTTGTGAGGATGTACTCACCGGGATTTTTAAGCCCAGGGCGAAGTGAGCCGTTTGTTTGCTATGCAAACAAACGGCTCACTTCGCCCTGGGCTTATCTACTTTTCGTAGTGCGATCGCACCCACGAGTTCTGGGTAGGTGTAGGAACATTTTGCCTCAGATCCACAGGTCTAGAACACCAGCGATCGCCATCCTCTATCCCTGATTTGGCAGCAACAGGCGGCATCAGCCACGGACAGGATTGCATCAAAATGCTCATGGCTGGCGCAAAAGTCACCCATGCCTGCTCTGTGTTAATGCGCCATGGCATCAGCTATTTACGAGTGTTAGAACAGGAAACGGTACACTAGATGGAAGAAAACGAATACGAATCCGTCAAGCAAATGTAAGGCAGTATGAACCAAATTAACTGCCCTAACGAAAGCGCTTTTGAACGAGTGCAATACATAAAGGGGATTCAGTCCTATCACCCAGAATCCTTTGCACCATAGAAGTAAGCCTCGCGAAATAGGAGAGACATTCCATAGAACGTCTCCCTTTTGCCATACCTTCTATCAGCGACGATGGTCAAACTCTGACTAGCGGCAGCTTAGACCAAACCATCAAAGTATGGGACTTAACTACAGGGCAATTTGTGCGTACGCTAGCAGAAGCTCAATCACCCATCAATGGA
The DNA here is from genome assembly GCF_014695575.1 of Leptolyngbya sp. FACHB-8. Classification (GTDB taxonomy): domain Bacteria; phylum Cyanobacteriota; class Cyanobacteriia; order Elainellales; family Elainellaceae; genus Vacuolonema. The sequence continues at coordinate 81,925 of NZ_JACJOO010000053.1, forward strand.
GCAGTTTTCTTCATTGCAGGAAATGCTGGCAGCCGCCTCTTCAGGAACGATGGTGAAGCCACCGACGCGGATACCTTCAAACCCAAATTGCTCCCGCAACACCTGGCTAAAACTGGCAATAATTGCAGGCAGTTGTTGCTCGATTTCAGCACGTAACTGATCCGCTTCGGGAGGGGGATTTCCAATGGCTTGTACAGACATAAAACGAAAGTTCTATTAAAGTGGTTCCCCTTATTCTAGGTGGAAAGATGAATCTGGGTGACAAGATGAACCCTCAAACAGCCATTCTCATTTTGAAATTAAGCTCGGAAACGGCCCGCCGTCTGAGACGGATTCCGAGCTCCACTGAAAGTGACAGGAAATAAACTCATACCCAGCCGCGAATAGCAGCCTGATACACGGCCTGATACCGATTCTTCGCATTCAACTTGGTGAGGCTATTGTTGATGTGAAACTTAACGGTGCTTTCACTAATAAAGAGATGCTGAGCGATATCGCGATCGCGCATTCCCTGCACTAATAACCGCATAATCTCCTGCTCCCGCTCCGACAACTGCTGATTATCTTCAGCCGTGTGACAGGGGGCGCTCTTGCCATGCTGCACTTGCTCCACCAATGCCCGTAATTGATTCGGCTGAATCGAGAGATCAATGATAGCCAGGGCTGTGGGAGGCACTGGGCCAGCAGAACCGCAACGGAGCCATATCAAAGGGCGCTCTGGGGTAGTCGCGCCAAAATCATCTGTGAGCAGCAGTACATCGAGTTCTGAGGATTCGCAAACCGATAATCCAGCCAGGTAAGCGAGATGGGTGAGAGCCGCTTGTAGGGCCGGAGCGCTGCATTGAATAGCGATCGCTGGCCCCACAGTACATGTAGGGTAGGGCAATGTTAGTAACACTTGCACCACAGGCCGCGGGCTCCCCAATTGCGTTTTCAAGGTTCCTCCCAGACAGGTAACCACCAGCCGGAGATCCTCGAAGTGCGATCGCACCCATGCCGTTCCAGCCTCCGCTAAGTGTTTGGGAACGGGGGCGATCGCCTCCAAAGAAACTGATTGTGGGCTGTAGATTAAGCGGCAGTAGTTACATTGCAGCCGATTCAACACTTCCGCCACTTTCAGGAAGATATAGGTGGACGCAGGCGGAAGGGGCTGCTCAGTCCCCACCAGCATCGGACGGGTAGAGCTGAGCACCGTGGCCAGATGCTCTGACAGGGCCAACACCTCATTTATAGGAAGCGCAGGAGTTGGCCTGGGCTGCATTTGCTGTATCTGTACTGCTGCATCCAGAGCAATGCTGGTGGTCATGCAAAGCACTTGTAACACTTCTAAAAACTCTGGGGCGAGAGGGCGATCGCTGAAGGTAGCCAGCACCCCAATAACCCGATCGCCTGCCAACAGAGGGTAGCCCGCAAACCCCTGGATATTATTAGCGATCGCCCACTCCCGATCTTTTACCCAGGACTCGTCGGCCAAGTGGTTGCTGAGAAACGGAATGCGATTTTGGGCAATTTTGCCGACCTTGTAGGCCCCCATGGCTATTCGGGCAAAAGAGCCGTTGATATGAGTGTAAAGACCCGACGAGGAAACCAAGCGCAGGGCGGCCTGGTCAGGCTCCACCAACCAAATACGGGCGAAGACACAGTCGAATTGCTGAACAAGAGCTTCCGTGACATGCTGAGCGATCGCCTCCGGTTCCAAGCACCCCGAGATCGTCCGGGCAATCTCATTGACGTGCTGGAGTTCGAAGAGGAGACGAGTAGAGTCAAGAAGTGGAGCAGCGAGGTCAACCACAGAGACCGTGCGAGAAAAACGACAGCGAAGAGAAAAGGCAGCAGTTGCCCAAAAATACGCAACGGGCTCGAAGACAGAAAGAAACACAGTTCTGGATATTTCCAGTTGAATATAAAATTGGTTTTCGCTTTGTATCGAACAGTACAACTTAGTCAATTAATAGATCATCAAACGTTGACGTGCGCCGCCAGGATTTTGGACTGAGAACCGGTTCGCAAAGGTTCCTACACCGAATTCCATGGATATTGGACAGGGTAGGTAAAACGATACCTGACTGGCAGCTTCATGTTGAGCCAGTTTGCCTACCTCTATGCCTGCTGTGTAGGAGGAGCGATCGCCTAAATCGCAAACAAACATGATCAGTTTCTTTTATCAAGCGCATTTGCCCGGATTTAAAGACAGTTAACCCCTTTTTCTGACTGAGTCCTATCTATCCGGCAATAGCTATAGAAATATTGCGAAAGCCCTGTGATTGTCTTGCTCCAAGCCCACCGGGGCACTCTAGGGTTGTCACCCCTCATACAGTATGTTGCCGTACAGATGGCTGTAGGTTTCATCAGGGGGCTGGGGGGATAGGGGCACTATCATGGCAAACTTGGAGCAACTGGCAATCGTTCAACGCAGTGTACCAGAGTGGAACTTTTGGCGGCGCGATAATCCGCTTGTTCGACCTGACTTGAGGGATATGGATTGGTGTCGGGCCCATCTGCGGGGCGTCAATTTGGCAGGAACAGATTTATGTCAGTCTAGTTTGAGGGAGGCATCGCTTTCCCAGGCGAATCTGAGTCATTCCATTCTGTATCGCGCTGATTTTTGTATGGCAGATCTGTACCAGGCTGATCTGCACGAAGCCGATCTTTACAAATCCAATTTTTATACGGCGACCCTCGTAGAGGCGCAACTGAAAAACGCCATCTTTTATGAAGTTGATTTGCGGGAAGCGGTGCTATACAAGGCCGATTTACGAGAGGCTATCTTTTACAAATCTGACTTGCGGGAAGCAACTCTGGAGGGAGCCAAGCTGGTCGGTACTACCCTGTACCTGGTCAATTTGGCTCACTCAAACCTGGAACGGGCAAATCTTTGTATGGTCAGCGCTGTAGATAACAACCTGGAGCGCGCCAACCTGAAGATGGCCAATCTGGTAGGAGCCAATCTCTACAAATCAAATTTACGTGGAGTCAATTTCAGCCGGGCAGATCTGCGGGAGGCGACGCTGAGCCTGACAGATTTACAGGGAGCCGATTTTCGAGACGCAACCTTGTGCATGGTCAACTTCAGCGGAGCCAACTTGAATGGGGCAAATTTTACAGGGGCCAATGTATCGATGGCTAATTTTTGGAACGTTCAACTCGATGACAAGGCGCTCTTGAAAAAGCTCATTCGAGAGTCTGAATCATCTATGAAATCGTCAGCCCACGGCTCAAATGGGCTGGTAATTCTGTGATGAGAATTGATATAGAACTTTAGTTTTATATCAATTCTCATCTTGAGTTTTCGATGCATAGGGGTGAGCTAAATCCGTAGCAAGTGACTGTTTCAAAATCACTCTGGATGGCAATTCAGCCGGTTAAAAGGGAAAAGAGCAATGCGGCAGGATACGGGAGCGTGTAACGGTGAACCTTTTTAACTACTGGCGGCATAGTGCATCTAGCACCCCAAATGGAACGGATACAGCAATGCAAACGCAGATGATGCGGTTGATCACCACAACACTGGGTCTTCAATTGCGACCCCAGGATGAGGCAACGATCGCGCACAAACTCAATGCGCGATCGCAAACCCTTGGTCTCCCCAGCCTGAGCGCCTATTACACACTATTAACAGCTTCTGATTCTTCCCGCCAGCAGCAGGAATGGCGTTGGTTAATCGAATCCCTGACAACGACTGAGAGCTATTTCTTTCGAGATAAGGGGCAGTTTTCGCTACTGCGCCATCAAGTGCTGCCCGATCTCATAGCCCAGAAGCGCCAGCAAGTTGCTGCTTCGATTACCACACGGCCTTCCCTCCGGGTCTGGAGCGCAGGCTGCTCCAGTGGCGAAGAAGCGTACTCCCTGGCAATCCTATTACGAGAACTGATCCCTGATTTTGCTCGCTGGGATTTGACAATTTTAGGAACAGATATCAATCCGGCCATGCTGGAACAGGCTCGGTCAGGAATTTACAGCAACTGGTCATTCCGCTCCCTAGACCCGTCTATTCAACAGCGATATTTTCATGCCCATCGGGATAGCTGGCGTATTCGTCCTGACATTGCCGCAATGGTGACCTTTCAATCCAGCAATCTCGTACAGGATAGGTATCCCGACCCTATCCGTCTGTTAGATCAGGTAGATTTAATTATCTGCCGCAATGTTTTCATTTATTTTCAGCCGGAAGCGATCGCCCAGGTTCTCCAAAAGTTTTACACGACCTTAGCCCCCCGAGGCTACCTGTTAGCAGGGCATACAGAACTTCAAGGGATAAATTTGGGCAACTTTCAGATTCGTAGTTTTACAGAATCAGTCATTTATCAACGGCCTGGAGAAGTAGCGCTTCAACCCTCCCATACGAGCGGGTTACTTTGTATGGAATATTCGGGTCAGCCACGTCCTTCTTCCCCGACGATGCCTCTGCCCCCAGTCCCATTGGCCTCCACATCCCCTACAGCACCAGCTTCCACATCGCTATCGTCTCTTGAGGTTATCCGGCCTTTGCTATTAGAAAAGGCCTATGCTCAAGCAATCCAGCAGCTTCAGCAAATCGTGCGGAATGAACCCCAAAACGGAGCAGCTTACCATTGGCTAGCACAGGTATACGCCAATTCAGGGCAGCATGAGCTGGCGATCGCGGCCTGCCAACAAGCCATGCAGTGTGATCCTCTGGCAGTCGATCCCTGCTACCTCCTGGCCCAAATCCGTGAAGAGCAAGGAGATGTCGAGGCAGCAAAAATTCTCTATAAACGTATCATTTACGCCGCGCCGGAATTCATTTCCGCTTATTTAGAACTGGGGTCATTATACGCGCGGGAAGGAAATCGTAAGAAAGCCATGAGTATATGGCAGTCGGCGCTAACCCTGGTACAGCGATCGCCCCACCTGGCCACAAGCACCCCATTCCATACCAATCATATGGACTTAGAAACCGACTTGAAGATGAAGCTGGGTCTTTAACAAGGGCTAGATAGCGGTATTCAAGCTGATTACAGCGCTTTGCGCTGTAATCAGCCAGTTTTTTTGTGAGAGCCGCGCTCCGCGCGGCTCTCACAAAAAAACCAGATTTTAAGTGCTTGAAAAGCGCTGTAAGCACAGTGCTGTGTAAAAACGTTAGATTTCCATTTTCTTGAAAAATTTGGAAATCCAAGCTTTTTTATTTCAATGCTGCCGAGCCATACTTGTGCATCGATAGAATTACGGAAACAGCAAAAAAATAAAAGCCTTTATCAACAGTTATGCGCGTAGATTCCACCAATATTAATTACACTTTATCTGACATTTAAGACATACCGCATGTATCACTTTCCGATTTAGTAGGGTATAAGAAAGGCACATGCGCAAAGCCCTATGCCCTTCCCCCATACCTTCCTGAATTGGAAAGGGATATACCATCTTCAGCAAAGAGAGACATTGACGATATTTCAAAACTTAACCATTGATTAGATTCCGTCAAAAGTCCCGCCTACAAGGATTATAGCCCCGCATTTATCTAGCTTCAGCCATATAGAAATCTATTAAGCACAGCCCTAATTTAAAATTTAAAGTTTTCCCTTAAAAAGAGCTCCAGACTTTTTACAAAACTCGATTTACCTTGTATTTTTATATCGACTTTGACCCAAATTGCAAGGTTTGGGAAAAATAGGCTTGGGTTAAGAGAACTCATTTCATTGTTGAACAACACAGATATTGAAGGCTGCCGTTGCAGGCTGTATGTACATTTAATAAAACGATAAACCCATTAATCTCCACACTGTTGAAGCAAATTGTTTCTGCGTGCTTTGAGATAACTGTCTAACCTTCTCCACGTGACGACTCTCCATCTTTGGCAACTGTGCTATGGCTGATACGTCTTACCTCATTTTTGATTCCGGCCAAAACCGCTATGGCCTGGCGGCAACCGCTGTCCAGGAGCTATTTTTTCTCCCCGAAGTGACCCCGCTTCCTAATCTGCCTAGATGTGTTGTTGGGGTCATCGATTTACGAGGAGAAATTCTACCTATTCTTGATCTGGGGCTGTTTTTAGGGCAGGGATCACGCCCCTATACCCTTACCAATAGCGTGATTGTTCTCCGCAACGACCGTCAGGCCTTAGGGTTGGTCGTAGAGCATACCCATGAGGTGGAGGCGATCGCCCCCAGCTACATTACCCCTTGGGCTACAACGGAAGTTGATAGCGATCGCCCCCCGGCATTTTTGGGTATTGCAAAGCGAGCGGGAGAAATCGTCACCATCCTCAACCCGACCGCTTTTACAGCCATCACAATGCAGGCCATCCTGGGTACCAACCTGGAGGAACAATGGCAGGCAGCTGAAGCTACAACAGAACTGCTTTCAGACCCCTGGGCTGAGCTATCTAAAGATGAGCGGCAAGTGTTGCGGCAACGACGGAATGGGCTGGCTCAAGCGCTTCAGTTGGAAGACTCTCAAAGCCTTACAGCATTGGCCGTCATGGGGTTGCAGGGTGAGTACTTTGGGCTGGGACTGGATACGATTCACGAATTTACAGATATTCATGCCATCACACCCATCCCCTGTTGCCCACCCCATGTGTTGGGCAACATTAACTTGCGTGGGGAAATCGTGACTCTGGTAGATATTAGCCCCGTTATTAACCTGACGTCCAAAAACCAGCATCCGTGGCAGAAGGCGATCGTCGTGCGCATGGATGACATTGTGGCAGGCATTGCCGTAGAAGACATTTTCGATGTTGTGCATGTCCACCCCGGCCAAATCAATACGGCTCCTATCGCTACTCAGGGCAACCACAATGACTATCTCCAGGGAGTTGCCCCTTACCAAAACACCTTAATGAGCGTTATCAATCTATCCAAGATTTTGACCTCTGGGGTTTTAGATGTTGACGAAGAAGTTTGATTGCATCATTTAGTTCGCTCCCTGGGAGCAGAAGGATTGGTATGAAACATCAGCAAATGAAATTGGGGCGTGTGGTTCAAGCTGGTTTTGGCAGCATCTTCGTCATCATGCTCGGTATTGGCGTAACCTCAAAATTTAGTTTGAATCGCCTGGTGGAGTCGAATGAATGGGTATCCCACACCCAAACCGTTGAACAAAATTTGGAAGACATTACAACCCTATTGCTCAATGCAGAAACAGGGCAACGGGGGTATATCCTAACACAGCAACTTGACTTTCTAGAACCCTATAACGGGGCCCAAGAGAATTTTGAGGAGAGTTTTCAGGAGCTCCGGGACTTAATTCAGGACAACCCAGAGCAGGTACGTCGCTTGGACGCTGTGTACGACCATGCTCAGCAAAAGATGGAAGAACTAGCTAACACCATCGAACTGACGCAGAGTGGTAAGCGCGACGAAGCTTTGGAGTTGATTCGGGCTCAGACAGGCAAGCAACTCATGGATGAAATCCGTGCACAAGTTGCCGAGATGAAGGAAGTCGAAGAGGAACTTCTAGACCAGCGAGAAGCCACTGCTAACCAAGCTGCCGCCTTTGCCAATGCAGTGTCTCTGGGGGGCACATTAATAGCGATCGCCCTCGGTTCCGGCGTGCTAGCCTTCATTGCCCGGTCTGTCATTCGACCCATTAACGACGTGTCGAATGCGATCGCATCTTCCTCCAATGAGATTGCCTGTACTGTTGAGCAGCAGGAACGAACAGCCAATCAGCAATCAATCTCCGTTAACGAAACCACCAGCACTATGGAAGAGCTGGGGGCGTCCTCACAACAATCTGCACAGCAAGCTGAAACGGCAGCTTCCAGCGCTCAACGGGTACTGGGGTTGACACAGGAAGGTAATCAGGCGGTTGAGCGAACCCTGACTACCATGGCCGCATTGACAGAAAAGGTAGGCAATGTTGCGGATCAGATTGTGCGGTTAAGCGAGCAAACCAATCAAATTGGCAGCATCTCCGCATTAGTTAGCGATCTGGCCAATCAGACCAATATGCTGGCCCTCAATGCAGCCGTTGAAGCGGTGCGAGCCGGAGACCAAGGTAAAGGTTTTGCAGTCGTTGCAGCCGAGATTCGCAAACTTGCCGATCAAAGCCGTCTCTCTGCTGAGAAAATTAACACCCTGGTAGCCGATATTCAAGGGGCGATTAACTCCACGGTTATGGTAACCGACGAAAGTACCAAAACCGCCCAGCAAGGAGCCGACGTCACCCAACAAACCGCTGCCGTGTTCAACAATGTTACGGACTCTGTCAGCAACATCGTCATGAATGTGCAACAGATTTCGCTGAATGCAAGACAACAAGCCGCCGCCGTGCAACAGGTTCTGCTGGCCATGAGTTCCCTGAACGTGGCAGCCCGGGAAACGGCTAGCGGCATCACGCAAACCCGCACCAGCACACACCAATTGAATGACGCAGCCCGACAACTGCAATCAGTCGTGTAGCCATGTTGAGTGATTGGGTTAACACCGAATCACTCAACATGGCGAGATGCTTATATCCATAAATGCATCGTCGTTTTTATCGCTTATTTGACTCGAAGGTAGATCCCATTATGAACCAGACCACACGGTGGAAACTTAGACATTGGATTGTTGTTGGATACAGTATTCCAGTTGTCGCTCTCTGCATTTCTGCTGGAGTTGTGATCCGTAGTGTTAATACACTTAACCATTTGTCAGAAGAGTACAGCACTTCCCGCAATATCGTAGAAGCTATCAATAAAGTTTCATTGGATGTACAAATTTCTTCACGGGCAATCCGTGGTTACCTGCTGGACAAAGATCCAGTTTCACTGGATTCTGTCAATAAAGCAGAAGCTGATCTCAAAGAGGACATAGCCCTGTTAAGCTCTATGCTTCGGGATAGTCAACAGAAAACAAGTTTGGCAGAGTTACAACCGCAATTGGTCCGTCTAGGAGCCACTAGACAAAACCTGGTTAATCTGGTTAATCAAAATAAAGCGAATGAGGCGATCAACGTATGGCGTAATGATAAAGGCCGCGAACAGGTCGATATCGTTACTACACTGATCGACGGTATGCGCGCCCGAGAACAGGAATTAGTTGAAGAGGATAATCACAATCAAACGGAAGCCTTAAATAATCTCAAATCCACACTTCTGTTAGCGACAACCGCTTCCATTCTTGTATCTCTGGGCTTGGGAAGTTGGATCATTAACCGGACATCCAACCAGATGACCGAATCCGCCAGTACAATCGCCGCCTCTACCACCGAAATTGCTGCCACCATTGAGCAGCAAGAACGGACAGCGAATCAACAGGCTGTATCCGTGAGTGAAACCACAACTACTATGGATGAGCTTGGTGCATCCTCTCGGCAATCTGCCCAGCAGGCCGAAGCTGCCGCTGCTGGGGCGAAGCAAGCCCTGGTGCTGGCCAGTGGTGGTACGGTCGCCGTGGACCGAACTATTCATGGAATGAGCGACCTGAAGCGAAAAGTGGAAGCGATCGCCGACCAAATTCTCCGCCTCAGCGAACAAACCAGCCAGATCGGCAGCATTTCCGGCTTAGTCAGCGACCTGGCGAACCAGACCAACATGCTGGCCCTCAACGCCGCTGTCGAAGCCGTGCGAGCCGGTGAACATGGCAAGGGATTTGCTGTAGTCGCCACCGAAATTCGTAAACTAGCCGACCAGAGCCGGAAATCCGCTGAGAAAATTAACACCTTGGTCAGCGATATTCAGACTGCCATTAATTCCACGGTAATGGTCACCGATGAAGGCACCAAGACCGTGGATGAAGGAGTACGCATTGCCCAAGACACAGCCAATTCTTTCTCTGGCGTTGCTGATGCTGTCAATAATGTTGTCCTCAACAGTCAGCAAATTTCCTTAAACATTCAGCAGCAATCGATCGCTATCCAGCAGGTGGTCGATGCAATGAACGCACTTAATGCGGCCGCCCGAGAAAATGTCAACGGCATCGGTCAAATCCGCAGCGGTACTCAGCGCCTCAATGATGCTGCGAAGGGACTGAAAGCGATCGTGTAAAAGCTTATCTGACATTCCCTCTGGCCTGAACGGCCCCTCATAATTTGTGCTGAGTCTCCCCTGCTCCCCCCCTCCCTTAATGCTGTCGCTGCTCACCCGTTCCTGCTAGACTCCATTGCCCTAACTCGCCTCGATCTCGGCTACAAGAAAGGCCACCATGATGATTCAAGATGACGAACTGAGAGCCATTTTCAAAACCGCCAGTGAGGAACACCTCCAGAACCTCGACACGGGGCTACTTTATCTGGAAAGCCATCCTACCGATCCTCAAACCCTGGAATCGCTATTGCGGGATGCCCATTCCCTCAAAGGCGACGCGAACATGCTGGGTGTGAAGGATATAGGAACTCTGGCCCATCAGATCGAGCACTTGCTGAGTGACCTGAAGGAGCATCCCGAGCCTATTTCATCGGAGTTGAGCGATCGCCTCTCCCACGCCCTTCATGCCATCCGTGCCCTGGTGGAAGAAGCCACGACAGGAAAAGAAGCGCATGTCAATACATTCCGGGTGTTGGCCGAGTTGATGGGCAGTGAAGAGGTGGCAGAGGGTAAAGGGCAGGAGCAAGGGAGCAGGGAAGCAGAGGAGCAGGAAGAGGTTGACCACATCGAGAGTTTGGACGCAGAGCCAGCGGGAATAGAAGATAGGTCGCTGGTTGAGATGGAGCAGCCTACGGCCACCGCTGAAGCCATGAGCATTGGGGCGATGAATGGCAAGGCCATGGCTATGCCCAAACCCTCAGAACCGAACCCTGGGGTCCGAGCCGAAACCGCTCCAGGGTATCGGATTGGCACTATTCGCGTAGCAACGGAGAACCTGGATAGTTTGCTGACGCAGGCAGGCGAATTGACAGTCACAAAAATTCGTATTGCCCATCGGTTGGCAGAACTGGAGGCGGTCACGACTCTTTGGGATGAGTGGAATCGGGATCTGTTCAACAACCGCTTTGTATTTGATGAATTACGAAAAGGCAACGGTGCCCTTAACCGTCTAGCAGGCTTTCACAACCGGACAGAAGAGCGGTTAGATCAACTGGGTAATAAACTTCAGGCGCTGCGTAGCTCCCTCTCCGAGGACACCGCCCGTTTGGAACTGATTAGCGATGAGTTAGAAGAGGATATTCGCACGCTGCGACTACTACCGCTGTCTACTCTGTTCAATGTTTTTCCGCGCATGGTGCGGGATCTAGCCCGCCAGGAAGGCAAACAAGTGAACTTTGTTGTGGAAGGCGGCGACACCCGAGCGGATAAACGTATCCTGGAAGAGATGAAAGATCCGCTGATGCACATTTTGCGGAATGCCATCGACCACGGCCTGGAACCTCCTGAGGAACGGCAGCGGTGTGGCAAATCCCCTACGGCAACCCTGCGTCTGCGTGGTTACCAAACCCCCACTATGATTGTGCTGGAAGTCTCGGACGATGGCCGTGGCCTTGATGTGGAGAAAATTAAGCGCACCGCCCTCAAGCGCGGCTTCTGCCACCCCGACGAGCTTGACGCCATGTCCCCCAGCCAGATTCAAGAATTAATTTTTGCGCCGGGCTTTTCCACGGCTCCCCTGGTTACAGAGGTGTCAGGACGCGGTGTGGGGCTGGATGTAGTACGCACCAATGTCGAGAAGCTGAAGGGGGCGATCGCCCTCAATTCCACTCCCCGCAAAGGTTGCACGATCCGTATTCAGCTCGGTCTCACCCTGGCTACTGCCCATGTGCTGATCGTGATGGTCAACGACCGTCCTTACGCCATTCCTGTTGAAGCCGTACAAACCGCCACCCTGGTGGAACCCCAGGAAATCTTTATGCTGGAAGGTCGTCCCACCATCGTGCGGGATGACCAACCCCTTTCCATTGCTCCCCTGGCTCAGTTATTGGAATTACCGGAGCCAAACAACCTGACCCGAAATCGGAACCGATCGCAGCGGCAACCCTGCATCATTCTAAGCATAGGGGGCGATCGCCTCGGTGTCTGTGTTGATGCTCTGATTGACGAACAGGATGTCGTGACTAAGCCCCAAAGCAAACTTCTGAAACGCGTCCGGAATATCTCTGGCGCGACGATCCTGGGAACTGGCGAGGTATGTATGGTGCTGAATCCGGTTGACCTAATGAAGTCAGTGCGACGGCAAGCAGTGGCGATCGCCCCTACGGAAACTCACTTGGAACCCACTCAGAAACAGCGCGTCCTACTTGTAGAAGACTCCATCGCCACTCGCACCCAAGAAAAACGCATTCTCGAATCTGCAGGTTACGAAGTGATCACGGCTGTTGATGGTCTGGATGGCTTCAACAAGCTCCAAAGCCGCCCCTTTGATGCTGTCGTTTCAGACGTTCAAATGCCCAATCTGGATGGCCTTTCCCTCGCTGCCCGCATCCGTCAGCATCGAGAGTACAACGAAATCCCCATTATCCTCGTCACGTCCCTCGCCAGCGACGAAGACAAACGCCGCGGAGCCGAGGCTGGAGCTAACGCCTACATTACGAAAGGCAGCTTCAATCAGAATGTCCTTCTGGAGACGTTACATCGATTGATTTAAGGCAGAAGAAAATCCACCTGTCCACCACCAACACCCTTCTGCCCTCTGCCCTCCACCTTCTACCCTCCCTCCAACCCTACCCACGGATCAACACTATGCACCTCGAAGAACTCATGGCCCGTTACGCTAAAGGGGAACGCGACTTCACAGGCGTAAACCTGGCCGGGGCTAACCTCAATAGCATTAATCTCAGTGGCGCTAACTTAACTGGCGCATTTTTGGGATCGGCTAGCCTTAACCGAGCGAATTTAACAGGGGTAAACCTTAAGGGGGCATTTCTCTATGCCGCTAACCTGAGCTATGCCCGGCTCAATGGGGTAGATCTGCGTGAGGCTGACCTCACCAAAGCGACCCTGACTGGGGCCAGTCTGGTAAGCGCTAATCTGACTCGGGTTAAGTTGAGTGGAGCAATTTTACGGGGGGTAAACTTGCGGCAGGCGAACTTAACCGAGGTTAATCTGTGTGGCGCGAATTTGAATGACATCAACTTGCGATCGGCCGATCTCACGGACGCAAACCTTAACTGGGCTAACCTTTGTGGCGCACGCCTCAGCGGAGCCATCTTTACTCGCACTAAACTGCTGGGGGCCAAACTCTCCCGTGCTTATATGAACGGCATCGACCTCAGCCATGCCGATCTGGACGGGGTGAACCTCAGCGGCTCCAAACTTAGTGGTACAAATCTGAGCCACGCCAATCTCTCAGCTGCCAACCTCAGCAATGCCTATCTGCGTGTCGCCATCCTCAATCAGACTAACCTCCATGCCGCCAACTTGGAGCACGCCTCCCTGGCTAACGCCGATTTAACCCAGGCCGACTTGAGTGGCAGTGAGCTGAGTAGAGCGGACCTTAGCGGAGCTACTCTCACCCATGCTAATCTCAACGCTGCTCGCCTCCAGCATGCCAATCTAAACCATGCCGATCTGCGCGATGCATACCTATGGGCTGCTCGATTGGATCATGCGACCCTCGACGGGACCCAACTCCACGGAGCCCGTCTCCAGGGAGCAACGCTAAGTGGCTCTTCCCTGGACACCGACAGCAACGTTTCTGCGCATTCCCTCCCCACGGCCACATTTTCTGTCGCCTAACGTCCCGCCCCTATTACCCCATTCCCCCTGACCTATGCCCCGTCACCTAGCTGCATCACCATGTCTTCTCCCCCCATCCGTGTTCTTCTGGTCGAAGATTCGCCTGTCGCTTTAACAATCCTGACACGGCTACTTTCGAGTGCCCCTGGGATCACGATCGCCGGCACTGCCCGCAATGGCCAGGAAGCTCTGGATCTAATTCCCCAGGTCAATCCCACCATTGTCTGTACCGACCTTCACATGCCTAAAATGGGTGGCCTGGAACTGACCCAACGGATCATGGCTGAGTGCCCCCGTCCCATCCTGGTCATTAGTGCCTCTGTTCAGGAGAACGACACTGACAACGTTTTTCAAATTCTCCAGGCCGGAGCCCTGGATGTTTTTCCAAAACCCCTCTCCGGCTTACCCGGCGAGTACGACCAAACCGCCAAGGAGTTGATCAATCGTATTCGCATCCTCTCCGGCGTCGCCGTCTTTACGCAACACCGTCGCACCCCACCCCACTCCACTCCACCAACTCCACCAACTCCCCGACTCTCTGCCTCCCTCCTTCCCACTCCAGATATCCGCCTCCCCCAAGTCGTTGCCATTGGCGCATCTACAGGTGGCCCTCAAGCGCTCTACAAAGTTCTGAAACCCTTACCGCCTAACTTTCCAGCACCCATTGTCGTAGTACAACATATCAGCGAGGGATTTTTGCAGGGTCTCGTGGATTGGTTAGATGCTGAGTGTGCATTGAAAATCACGATCGCCCGCCCTAACACCCTCCCCTCTCCCGGCACCGTTTATTTTGCCCCTGATGGTTGTCATCTCAAGCTAAACTCCCAGGGACGATTTGCGGTTCAGATGGGTTCGCCGGTGAGTGGACATTGCCCATCCATTACTGTCATGTTTGAGGCGATCGCAGCTTATTACCGCCGCTCTAGTATTGGAATTCTACTCACCGGCATGGGCCGTGATGGAGCCGAGGGTTTACTGGCAATTTCCCAATCGGGGGGCACCACCATTGCCCAGGATGAACGCACGTGCATTGTGTTTGGCATGCCGAAGGAAGCGATCGCCCTTAATGCCGCTGAACATATCCTTTCCATTGAGCGCATTGGGCCAATGTTGAAGCAGATTTTTGAGCGATCGCCGACATCAAGCTAGTAGGCTGCGGCCTAAGTTCGCGACCTATGTTTTTGTGTGGGGTACTTCGCACGCCACACAAAAACATAGGTGATGAATTTCCGCCGCAGCGTACTAGGAGATTTCTGCATAAGAATCTACCCAGGATGTTGGTGCTTTGCCCGCTTCGCGGGCAAAGCACCAACATCCTGGGGGTAATTTCATTGTTGGAAATCTCCTAGTTCCTAGAGTCTATTTTAAGAACCATTTTTTCGTGCATTTCACGCACGAAAAAATGGTTCTTTTACTAGCTTTAAAACAGGAACTAACAATATTAATTTTGCGTTTTCACCTTTTGGACAAACAGTTGCACCAGTTTCCGCAACTGTTCGGCATCAAAAGGCTTCACCAAATACTCCGTTGCACCTGCTAGCCTACCCTGCACTCGATCAAAGGCAGAGTCTTTTGAGGTGACCATCACCACGGGCAGAGCATGAAATTGGGGCAGACTTCGTACTGTCCGGCAAAACTCTAACCCATCCACATCGGGCATCATGACATCGAGCAACAACACCGAAATCGGCTCCTGGTAAATGATAGACAACGCCGCTACTGCATTGTCTGCCACCAAAACCCGATAGTCAGGTTCCAACGCCCGTTTCACCATCTGGTGAATGACCTTGCTATCATCAACCGTCAGGATAGTGGGGCGATCGCCCACGGGAACAGACATAGTGTTCACTCCAAAGTCTGTAACAAACTAATATGCTGCGACGTAAGTTTGTCTACCATTTGATGAGGGGTGTGCTGAGCGTCCATCTCATCAAATGGTAGACAAACTTACGCCCAATTGAACGAGGGGAGAGCTCATCGTCCATTCAGATCACCCAACTTAAAAGTTTCCCCTTGACATTCTTAGCGTTCCCATATGAATGATCGCCCTACCGTTCCTTCCACGTCTCTCTATAAAACTTGATATTTGCAGAGTAATTTGCTCAGAGACAGCTTTGATTTAGTAGTTAATCAATCCCATAATTAACTTTTGAGAACACAGATTTTAGCCTTTACAAAACTATTAACTTCAAAAAGCTAAACCTCAATCAAATAAGCACTTTCTAAAGAAAGCGACCAAGCAAATACTGGCAAATTTTGAGCTACAAATACATCAATATTCACATCTCCTTAGCATTATCAAAGCTTTAAGAAAAAGCGTAACTTACAGAGATAAAAAATATGGGCTTTGGGAATTCTAAATATGCAACCTGAAAATCCGAATCTCTCATTTCAACCTGGCCCTTGTTTTTTGGAGCGATCGCCATGTCCCTTCACCGGCCAAGCTCACCGTCACTTCCTGTTCGACTCACCGGGGATTCGCTATCCACCATGACCGCATTCCAAACTGGAAAATCCAAACGGCTGCATTACACTCTGGAGGAAACCAAGGAAATACATAACCATCTACCCGATGGATTCATTTCGTTGGATCATGATGGATATGTGGTAGCGATCAATGCGCGTGCAGAACAAATACTCTGCTGCGATCGCCTACAGGTCATAGGTTGCCTTCTGTGGGAAACCATACCAGAGATTGCTCAGCCCCACGGCGAGAATGCTTGTCAGCGGGCCTTAGAACATCAAGCAGAGATTCATTTTGAACAACCCTATGAGCCCTACGGGTTAATCTTAGAGATTGTCGTTAGTCCCCACAAAGGTGGGTTATTTCTCTATCTGCGGGATGTGACGGCACACCGCAAAGCAACAGCTTCCTTACAGGAACACACTCGCCTTTCAACCCTCAACACCATCATCAGTCAAGTACTGGCCGGAAGTGATCCCCTACCTGCGATGCTCAGCCGCTGTATGCAGGCACTGGTCGATGAATTGGAAGGTATCGCTCTAGCCCGAATCTGGACATTCGATCGGGAAAGCAATTTTTTGGATTTGCGGGCGATCGCCGGATCTATTTCCTCTCCTACCGACTTAGCCCCCCGCATACCCCTGGGCATTTCTATTGTTGGGTTGATTGCTCAGAGCCGACAACCCTACCGCACCAATCAACTCAACCGGGAAATGTGTTTTGAGTTGCAGCGGTGGGCCACGAGCGATCACCTGGCTGCATTTGTGGGTTACCCGCTGGTAGTGGACGATCGCCTCGTTGGAGTGATCACACTTCTAAGCAAAGCCCCTATTCGCGAAGGCACTTATGCCGCCTTACAATGGATTTTCAATAGCATGGCGATCGCTATCGACCGCAGCGTTGCCCGAGCCGAACTGCTAAGTCGCCGTGAATCTCTACTGTTTCGCCTTGCCAGCCAAATCCGCAACTCCCTGGATCTAGACACAATCTTGGGAATCGCTGTGCAGGAAATCCGCCAGCTCTTTAACATCGATGGATGCCATTTTCTTTGGTGCCTGATGGGCAACAACACCCAAGCGGAAATTCTACCGACTCTCGCCATCACCCACGAATCGATTCATCCCGAACTTCCCAGCCTTTTAGGGGAACACGCCCCCGAACTGGGCCAATCCCTAGTCGAACGCATTCTGCGCCTAGAGTCCTTACAGTTGGAAGACGCTCGCAATGAGAGCACAGAAGAACCAGGATTACAAACCTGGATCGAAACCTGGGGCATTCAATCTTTCTTGCTAATACCGTTAGAAACCCACTCTGGGCAATTGGGAGCGATCGCCTGTAGCCACTGTCGTGAACCTCGCCACTGGAGCCAGCCTGAGGTGGAATTACTGTATGCAGTGACAAACCAGTTAGCGATCGCCATTGACCAGGCAGAGCTCTACGCCCAAACTCGCGCCGCCGCATTCGCGGCCCAAGCACAGGCCCAGCAACTGAATCAAACGCTTCAGGAATTGCGACAAACCCAGGCCAAAATGATCCAGAATGAGAAAATGTCGAGTTTGGGTCAATTAGTCGCAGGCATTGCCCACGAAATCAACAATCCAGTCGGCTTTGTTAGTGGCAATTTATCCTATGCTGACACTTACTTTAAGGATTTAGTCGGGCTGCTTAATCTCTATCAAAAACACTATCCCGAACCCAATCCTGAAATTCAAACCTATATCAAGAATATTGATTTGGAGTTCCTGCTGGATGACTATGCCAGCCTGCTAAACTCGATGAAAATAGGAACCGAGCGGATCTCCAAAATCGTGCTCTCTCTTCGCAATTTCTCGCGGCTCGATGAAGCGGAGGTAAAGGCTGTTGACCTACACCATGGTATTGATAGCACTCTACTTATTTTGCAAAATCGCCTAAAAGCTCACGCGACTAGTTCTGCTATTGAAGTGGTTAAGAACTATGGTGAGCTTCCTCTCATTGACTGCTACGCCAGTCAGCTCAACCAAGTATTTCTAAATTTGCTCAGTAATGCCATTGATGCCCTACAGGATCGCTCTGAACCGCGCACCATTACGATTACAACAAGCGTGCGATCGGCTTGCTCGATGAATGAATCTGAGACCAAAGCTAGTGATTCCAGAACGGATGAGCCTTGGGTTGTTGTGCGCATCCAAGACAACGGCCATGGCATGGCTGAGGATGTTCGACAGAAAGTTTTTGACCCCTTCTTCACAACAAAACCCGTAGGCCAGGGTACCGGCCTCGGTCTTTCCATTAGTCATCAAATCATTGTTGAGAAACACCACGGCTGGCTGACCTGTGAGTCTCAAGCTGGTCAAGGTACTGAATTTATCATTGAAATTCCTGCTCATCTCCCTCCTAACTTCTAGCGTTCTTTCAAGATTTTTTGGTGGGGCTCCGACCCACCAAAAAATTCTTAAATTTAATTTTAGGAGATTTCCAGTAATGAAATTACCCCCAGAATATTGGTGCTTTGCCCGCTTCGCGGGCAAAGCACCAATATTCTGGTTAAATTCTTATGCAGAAACCTCCTTAAGTACCAAATACCAGCCCTCTAAAGGTCATTTGAGAGCTTCTTAATATTTTCTATCATCCCTGTTATCACTGGCTTTCAGGCTTCTATTCTAAAAGCTGAACGTTTAACACCCACGTTTGAGCCA
>NZ_JACJOO010000054.1 GCF_014695575.1 Leptolyngbya sp. FACHB-8
TCAGTCAGAGCTACGATGTATTTCTTTTTTGCCATGCTGTTAAAGGGGGAGACGAGCTTTCATCCATTATCGTTTAGTTACCCCTCAAAATAAAGCTGACAGACCACTAGTACGCTGCGGCGGAAATCCATCACCTATGTTTTTGTGTAGGGTGCTTCGCACCCTACACAAAAACATAGTTTGCGAACTTAGGCCGCAGCCTACTAGTGAAGTAACTGGAGCGCTTTTTTATATTTTTCATGTCTTGCAAGATCTTTTTCAGTAATCGTTGCCATCCGGCTTAAATTCATGTTGTCTTTCAAGTCAGCAATTTTAACGGTGGTGGCGATCGCATTCTGCTTCACCCGCTCAATAAAGTCAAAATAATCTTCACCTTCTAATCGCGTTAAAGCCTGAACAGCAGAGGCAACGTCACTCCCAAATTGTCCCTCCAGTTCCTCAAATGTAATGGGAGTATCCTCTAAAGTGTCATGCAAAACCGCAACGATTTTCGTAGTTTCACCCTCTACTGCATTCATGACCCGTAATGGATGCTGAATATAATCTTCACCGGCTTTGTCAACCTGCCCTGCATGTAGACGAGTCGCTAATTGAATGGCTTGTTCTAGTTTTTGCATAACGTGTCTTCAGGTACTCCATGAAATATTGCTTAGAGAAAATAAGTAGCTCAACTGTTCGCTATTTCAAGAGCAATGCGGATTTTCAACTCGTTTTCTTAAAGATTAGATAAAGACAACTATTTCAATCAATTAAAGGAACTTTTAACAGAGTGTATCTATCAATTACAACAAGTTATTAGCCCTTCAAAGCAACCCGCTTATGTATCGAGCACTCCTGTTTTCATCAAGATTCATGATTGGCTTATGGATTGTTCTAGTTAGTGCTTTTCTAAGTTTGCTTTTACTCAATGCACCTCGTGTACCCAGCACCCCTTTTGCGAGTTTGGCAATTTCTACAACCGAAAGCTCCGTCATCTATCTACCCAATCCTATTTTTAACTGCACAGCAACAGACGCACAATTTCAATGTCAAGCCGATGTCCAAAATCAAACACTCAACGTCACATTGCTGAAGGGCTCTGACTATCCATACAACCCCAATGTTTGCCGTGCCGAGTATGGGAACCAACTCGTTAGCTGCAAAGACACAGGCATGAACTATGCACCCATTCTGGCAACGATGTATGAACTGACAGGGCTCCCATTAACTACAGAGCAGCTGCAAGCCATCGAACGCCAATATTGGGGAATTAACACGATTAAGAAATGGGGAGAGATCCGCCTTCTGTGGATCGTGATGGGGTTGGCTCTCGCGGCTGGAGTCATTTTTGGTCTTTTTGCCTGGCTGCATCCAGGAGGGATCAGCAAAGGCTTTGTCAGTGTGGCCTGTGGGTTCGGCACTTACCAAATGGTCTGGAGTGTGTTAGGGCGTTTACCCTACTATGATGCCGTTACCTCTCATGGCCTCACACTCGATACCTGGCATCGGGTACTTCACGGCGGGGCGATCGCCGTAGGCATCATTACCATCTTGACTACGGCCCTCTTCCTCTGGGAGCGGCTCAACCCCATTGGCGCAGTTCTAGCGGGCATCCTCAGCGTTCTTGGGATGTTTCAACTGTGTTGGTCCTCCCTCCGCTGGACTTTCGTTCATCTCCCACCCTTCTTTAGCTTGAGTACATCTTCTTCACACGTTGGGTATGTGCTGATGTGGGTTTCTATGGCGATCGCCACTATCTTCGCTATTTTCACCGCCGTTCAACTCTGGCAACACAGCCGTCAATCTCTGCAATGGTTCCGCTGCCTCAGCGGTAGCTTTGGTGGAGTGGCGATCGCCGCGAATGTCCTTATGGCCCTGCTACTCGGACTGGGATACATCGACTAGAAATTGAAAAGGCAATAGCACCAACAGGTTCATTGCTAATTTGGATTTAGCTTCTTCATGAAGAGTATTTGCGTACTCTTAGGGTTTGCGTGAAAGCGCTGCCACATGAAGAAGCTTTTTGTATAGCAGCACTTGCTATCGCTAGCAATTCGTTCTTTCAGAAGATCGAAACCAGAGTAAAACGCTGTTGAAACTGCTAAACGTTCTCTCGAATGTTGTTGTATCTACAGGCGTTCTTCTGTCTCCAAAGCATTGAGATTAACTAAAGAGCCAGAATCCCAGGATGTTTAACGTCTTGGGACTCTATAGCTTAGCTTCGCACTTGGACAGGCATTACCAAGTAAGTCATTTTCATGCCACCTAAAGGGACGATGATCGAGGGGCTGGTCGATGTATTGAACTGCATCTGAATATCAGTGGTGTTGAAGGCTTTGAGTCCTTCCAACAGATATTTCACGTTGAAGGCAATTTCCAAGTCATCGCCGGAGACTTGGGCGGGCATCGCTTCTCGACCACTGCCAACGTCTGGAGCATCTACAGACAACACAACTTCCTGGGCACCAGAATCAATATTAAATTTGACGATGTTGTTTTTCTGGTCAGCCAAAACTGCGATTCGTTCCAGAGAGCTGGTAAAAGCGCGGCGATCGACCGTCATCTG
Organism: Leptolyngbya sp. FACHB-8; assembly: GCF_014695575.1. Taxonomy (GTDB): domain Bacteria; phylum Cyanobacteriota; class Cyanobacteriia; order Elainellales; family Elainellaceae; genus Vacuolonema. Next base: position 2,546 of record NZ_JACJOO010000054.1, read on the forward strand.
ACGTGAGAATTGCCGGGGAATCAGTTGGCGATAGTTAGGATACTGGCCTTCCAGCAGACGGCTGGTGAGCCGCTGATTTTCCCATTCAAAAATTAATTGCCCCTGGTCAAAGCGAACGGCGATCGCATTTCCCGCACTGTTCATCTGCAACATCCGCTCTAGCTCTCGCAAGGCTTTACCGGGAACGGTTACATCAAACGTGTCATCTTCACTGACAGCGGCATCCTCCACATTAGGAGTTTGGACAACGGCCAGTCGGTGGCCATCCGTGGCTGCAAATTCCATACCTTCGGTATCAACCGTCAGGTGAACTCCCGTGAGAACTTGCTTGGCTTCATCGCTACTGGCTGCAAAAAGAGAACCACGCAATCCTTCGATCAGTGCTTCGACAGGGAGGCTACTGGTACCTTCAGTGTCCGCGATCGTTGGTAATTCTGGATAATCTTCAGCGCCCATGCCACGCATCTGATACCGCCCAGAGGTAGAAGTCAGCGTAGCGGTATGCTCGCCAGATTCATCTTCTAGCGTAAGGCTTCCATCGGGAAGGCGCGAAACGATGTCTGACAACAGACGAGCTGGAAGCGTTAATTTACCTCCAGTTTCTACCTCAGCGCTAAAACTGGTTTGCACTCCTAAGCTCAAATCAAAACCCGTTAAACGCACTTGCTGCGTTTCTTCATCCGCTATCAAGAGAATATTCGCAAGAACCGGGTGGCTGGGTCGAGACGGTACGGCGCGGCTAACGAGTGAAAGGTGGGCGTTGAGATCGCTCTGGGTACAGGTCAGTTTCATGGAGTGCAAAACCGCGAGGGAAAGAAGAGGTCTGAACGAATCGGTGCAAGCGCGATCGGCTTGGACGGTGATCTTATCACCCCTGCTTTGCCCGTTCAACGCGATCGCCTGAACGCCTTTCTTGATCTGCTTTTGATCAATTTTTTAAAAGACCGGATCGTAGTAGTAGGGCGTGTGGAAACTGTGGAAAAAGATCGGGGATCAATCAAAAACGCCTGCTCAAGTCTGATCGGGCCTGTGGAAAACTTGTGGAAAACCTAGGGGTTTATCCACAGGCCAGAAAGCTGAAACTCTTTTTCCACGATCGTTTCACGGTTTTCCACGATCTTCCCCCCAAGATTTCCCCAAAAGATCGTGAGCTTTTCCACAGATCTTTTTGTAAAGTTTCGTAAGTTGGTTGCCAAGGGACGCAATTTCCTAAGGCTAGAGTTCCAATTAATGGCCGCTCTCAACAAATTTCATCTGTTGGAAGAATCCAATTAACTTCGTTTGGGCAATCAATAAAGCGATCGGCTAATCTGGTCTGTGTGTCTGATGGATGCTGTCGCGATCGCTCGTTTTAGGCGAACGGCAAGATAATTGGCTAGAAAAAAACTGGGCGCATCATCCCAGCTTTCCTCGGTTGCTTCAGGTGTTTGGGTGGGAATGAGATCGCCCGCTGGCTTCTACCCAAATCGCCCAATGCTCGGTAAGCTGATGATTGAGGAAAAATGTAACAATTTGTTTCGTCTTCATTCCTCCTGTTATGGCAATACCGTTCATTCAACCTCGTGCAATGGCTTCCCCAACCGTCACTCCCGATAAGGTTAGCCAAACCGTTAAAAAGACCTATCCTAACTTCAAAGTGATCGTGCTCGACGATGACTTCAATACGTTTCAGCACGTCGCCGAATGCTTAATGAAATACATTCCTCAAATGACCAGCGATCGCGCCTGGGAACTGACCAACCAGGTTCACTTCGACGGGCAAGCGGTCGTCTGGGTAGGGCCACAAGAACAGGCCGAACTCTACCATCAACAACTCCGCCGCGAGGGGCTGACAATGGCTCCTCTGGAGGCCGCCTAGTGCCGCTTATAACTTGTATAGCTGTTGATCAACGGGCTGCTTTGGGTATTGGCCATGCGTAATACCCCTGGCGGCCGCTTGGTCTGGAACCACTCAACTCATCTACCCGGCCTCATCCCCATTCTGGAACGCCTGACCCAGGTTGCTGGCATCAGTACCATCACCCCGGCCGTCATCGGTCGGGCCAAAAGCAACACGCCCGAACTTAAAATCAAGGTTTCCATCCCCATTCGCGGTGGCTTTAAGTTAATTGCCCGCAAAGGTAAAACCTTCCAAGAAGTATTCGTGTTGACGACGTTGAACCAGGGAGAGTTAGAAGGGGCGATCGCTCAGGTTTTGGGATAAGGCAGGAGGAAAGATAGGAGGCAGAGGGCAGAGGGAAAAAGGCAAGTATTTTCAGGTATTGCGCTTAATTTATCCCTCTACCTTTGGCTTTAATCCCTACTTCTACCTCCTGCCCTCTGCCTTATATCATGTCTGGTTAAATGCACATGATATAAGGTCAGGGAAAAACGCTGGAGTGCTTGCTAAATCGTCATTGTGCAAAAGTGAGTATTATGTGCATTTAAGGCGACATGATATTAGGAGATTTCCAGTAATGAAATTACCCCCAGAATGTTGGTGCTTTGCCCGCGAAGCGGGCAAAGCACCAACATTCTGGGTAAATTCTTATGCAGAAACCTCCTTACATAATCTCAATGCCATCAATCCGTCGCATATCCCGATCGACTTCATACCATAAAGTCCGATTGTGGGGGTCGGTGCGCAGAGCTTTGTTGAGGAAGATTTTGGCTTTATCAAATTGGCGAGTACTGATCAGGTGGCGGCCCCAACGCTGGTAAACCACGGCCAACCACTGGCGAACTTCGGCGTCCTGGGGAAGGCGTTGGGCAAGACCTTCAACGAGGGCGATCGCTCGTGGATACCGTTGTTCCTGGAGCGATCGCTGCAACAGCTCAAAGACCTTTTCCTTCATCTGGTGGTCACTGGCGGACGTATTGGGGTCACGCTGCACCACCGGGCGTTTCCGAATACTGCTGGGGGTGGCCGGTTTTACAGCAGGCTGAGCTGAAGTTTTGGGTTGAGCGACTTTAGGCTGGGCGGCCGCCGTTGACTTTGTGGATTTCGTGTCAGCAGGCTTTGCAGCGGCGGTTGTCTGGGTTTTGCGCCGGGCCTTTAGCACCGAGGGTTGGGCGGCATCCAGGAGCTTGTGATAGGCGTCTGTGAGCTGAATAAAGGTGTCTTTAGCCTTGACCGAGCCGGGATTCATGTCGGGATGGTAACGACGTGCCAAACGACGGTAGGCGGCCTTAATCTCGTCGTAACTGGCCCCTTCCCTTAATCCCAACAGGCGATAGCAATCCGCAAGCTTCATCCAAAAAAGGCAGAATTAATGGAATTCTGCCACCAGAAACGTAAAAATTAACCGATCTGAACAGAAATTATTGCCATCATTACACGATCGGTAGGGTTTTGGCGTGAGTAGATAGTTGCAGCATCGGCAATGGGGATAAGCTGTGGTCAGTCCATGGCCCATTGCCGATTACCAACTTCTACGAAAAAAGATTGGCTTTCACAGGTAGCAACCTGGAAAACCAATCTTTCGACTATCGATTTAAGATTACCCGTTCTTATCTTCAATCACGCGATCGATCAATCCGTACTGTTGTGCCTCAAAGGCCGACATAAAGTTGTCGCGATCGGTGTCTTTTTCGATCTGCTCCACCGTTTGGCCGGTGTGCATCGCCATCAACTCATTGAGTTCTTGACGAACTCGTAGAATTTGCTTGGCTTCGATTTCGATGTCAGTTGCCTGACGCCGTCCGGTTCCACCTAGAGGCTGGTGGATCATAATGCGGGAGTGGGGCAGGGCCATGCGCTTGCCCTTTGTTCCAGCGGTGAGCAGGAAGGCTCCCATGGAAGCCGCCAGACCCACGCAGATGGTGATCACTTCTGATTTGATGTGCTGCATGGTGTCGTAGATAGCCATGCCAGCGGTCACCGAGCCACCGGGAGAGTTGATGTAGATATAAATGGGTTTGTTCTGATCCTCAGAATCGAGGTACAGCATCGACGCGATGATGGAGTTGGCCAGGGAGTCAGTGACTTCCTGTCCCAGGAAAATGATGCGCTCCTGGCTCAGGCGGGTGTAGATATCAATCCACCGCTCGTAGGTGCTGCCAGGGAGGCGGTAAGGAACGCTAGGAATACCGATAGGCATGGGTCAGAACCGTGGAGTAGAAGTTTAACGCAGGTTCCAGGTGAGAATTCTGGTCAGGCTAGCGGCCGTCACAGAAAACCTCTGGCAAAGGCGAAGAATTCGCCCTCTCAAGGGATTCGACAGATGGGGCGAAGGCGATTCGCCCCCGGAACGCTATCAGGTTAATGCGGGAACCGGCTTGGGAAGCTGTTTAGTGCTTTCCAGAACGCGATCAATCAGACCGTATTCCTTGGCCTCCTGGGGCGTCAGGTACAGCATCCGATCGGTATCCCGGTCGATCTTCTCGGGATCTTGCCCTGTGTTGCGGGAGAGAATTTCCAACGTAGCGGTTTTGTTGGCAATCACTTCCTTGGCACGGATTTGAATATCCGTCGCTTGCCCCTGGGCTCCAGTACGTGTCTGGTTGAGCACGATGGTGGCATGGGCGAGGCTAGCGCGGTAGCCCTTTGTACCAGCGGACAGAATCATGGCAGCAGTACCCATGGCCTGACCGACGCAGATGGTATGAACGGGTGGTTTAATGTAGCTGAGGGTATCGCAGATGGCGAAGGCTTCGGTTTCGTAGCCAATCGCGTCGCCGTCGTACCAGGAGGTGCCCGTCGAGTTGATGTAGAAAAAGATGGGCTTCTCGGGGTCGTCAAACTGCAAATAGAGCAACTGAGCGATGATCAGTTCCGTTACATCCACGCCGACGCGCCGCTTCACGTCGTCGGAAGAGAACAGGGGCATCCCCAGGTAGACGATGCGCTCCTTTAACAGAAGAGACGGCAGGTCGGGCGGCGGCGTCCGATAAGATGCTTCGCCATAATAGGTGGACTGAACGGCCTTAATGGGTGAATCCATATGCAAATGTTGCAGTTTAGCGTTGCAGTTGCCTGAAACAGGGATATTCTTTCTACCATAGTAGCGTGAAGCTGAGATGTGGTAGGAGCGCGGCATGAGAGTGGGTGTACAGGCGGTGTTGAGCGATCCCAATTTAGATGCAGCTCAACCCAGTAACCAGCGACAATTGGCAGTGTCCATTTCGGCGATCGCAGAACCCAGTAGCCGCACGGCTCCCCTGAATCTGTGTCTGATCCTCGATCATAGTGGATCCATGGCGGGCCGACCGTTAGAAACGGTGAAGCAGGCCGCTCATCGGATTGTGGAGAAGTTATCTCCGGGCGATCGCATTTCCATTGTGGTGTTCGACCACAAGGCCAAAGTGCTGGTGCCCAACCAGTACGTCGAAAGCCCTTCAGGAATTAAGGTTCAAATTAATAAACTCACTCCCAGCGGCGGCACTGCCATTGATGAAGGGATGCGTTTGGGAATTGAAGAACTGGCGAAAGCCAAAAAAGATACGATTTCCCAGGCATTGCTGCTGACAGATGGGGAGAACGAGCATGGCGACAACGATCGCTGTTTCAAATTAGCGGAGCTGGCCGCTAACTACAACCTTACGCTGAACACCCTGGGCTTTGGTGACCACTGGAACCAGGACGTTTTGGAACGGATTGCCGATGCAGCGGGCGGTACTCTGGCCTATATCCAGCGTCCTGAAGACGCTGTATCAGAGTTTGGCCGTCTGTTTGAACGAATGCAGTCTGTGGCGTTGACCAATGCCTACCTGATGCTGCAACTCATGCCAAACGTGCGGCTGGCGGAAATGAAGCCCCTGGCCCAGGTGGTGCCCGATACTGTCGAGCTAACCCCTACCCGTGAAGGTTCCAACTTGTTGGTACGTTTGGGAGATTTGATGGTCGATTCCCCCCGTGTTGTATTGGCAAACCTGTATGCCGGTGGCTTATCCGAAGGAACGCACCCACTGGCGGCAGTTCGAGTGCGCTACGATGACCCGTCTCAAAACCGGGAAGGGTTGCTCTCGGAGCCGATTACGATTTCTGCGAATGCCTTAACGGCCTATCAACCTGCGCCCGAACCGGCTGTGCAACAACATGTGCTGGCCCTGGCAAAGTACCGCCAAACCCAGATTGCCGAGACCAAGCTGCAACAGGGCGATCGCACCGGAGCGGCTACCATGCTCCAGACTGCCGCCAAAACAGCCCTACAGATGGGCGACCAGAATGCGGCGACGGTGTTACAAGAAAACGCAACCCGTTTGCAATCCGGGGAGAACCTATCGGAGAGCGATCGCAAGAAAACCCGTCTCGTCTCTAAAACCATGCTTCAGGGCCCATAGAGAGCTTATTGAGCGAAGGATAAACGGTTGAGGGGCAGTGCACTGCACTGCCCCTCAACCGTAAGAATATGAGGGTGATTACCGCCCGTTTTGAGGACGTGCTTGCAGAAACATCCGCTCAAAACTCAGCCCTAAAATACCTGTGGTCACCAGGATAATACCCAACCACTGTACTGCCTGCAACTCATCCGCTGTGATAAAAAAGGCGAGCAATGCCGTCAACACAGGGCCGCTAGCGGCAATGATGGAGGCTCGCGCTGCACCCAGTCGTTTGACACCCAAGTTATTGAGTAGATAACCGACTAGGGTTAAGCTTCCTAACACAATACCGCCAAGCAATAAGCCCAGCAGGTTGTTGGGGGGTTCCTTGACAGGGAACCAGATGGTCAGCATGACGCTGGTCAAGACAAAAATCGTGATGAATTGAACAACGCTGACAGGTACCGGGTGCAGCTTGCGGAAGCTAATCTGCATGGCAATCAGATATAGCGCAAAGAAAATACCCGATAGAATGGCGCTAAAAATTCCCCATTGAGAGACGTTGGTTACGGTTAATCGGGGAAGTGTGGTCAGAACCACCCCGAATAGAATTGTCGCCATCACCAGCCATCGGATTAAGCTGGGGCGATCGCCAAACAAAAACCATGCCAGGGGCACCGTAATTAGCGGATACATGAACAGAATGGTGACTGCAACACCAGGGCCGATGCTGGCGATCGCAATATAAATCAGCACCTGGGACAAAAATAGAAAGACCCCACTGCCGATGACGCTACGAATCAATCGCGGATCGCGGGATAGGGTAAAGCTTTTGATATCGCGCCAGGAGGCTGGGTAAAGAAAACTGGCAATGCCCATCATTACCGGAACGACCACCAGCATCCGTAACCAAAGAATCAGCAGCGCAGCATCTAAGCTCTTCAGCTCGATTGAACGGGACAGGTTAAAGACACCAAAAATGCTGGTTTGCTCCGTACTGACAATCCTGACAACCACATTGTGTAGAGATAACGCCAGTGTCGAGAGCAGGATCAGAATTAAGCCCTGCTGAGCAACATTGAAGCGAGGAGCAGACCCAGAGCGGGAAGCAGATTGCGGAGGGATTACGGCTATGGACCGAACCATTTGAGGCGGGGGTGGCGGCGGGGGCGGCGGTGACGTAGTCGGATAGGTTGACCGCGAGCCATTACTGGGAGGTGGCGTATCGGTTGGGTAGCTAGGAGGCTCAACTCGGAACCCATTGGCTAGGGTGTGGGGCCCTGTTGGAAACGACTGAGAATCTTGAGGAATACGGGCCAGCTCGCTCTGGAGGCGATCGCTCAATCGGCTGACCAGGGTTTCCAGCAACACCTCACCCTGTTTCTCCAGGCTTTGCATGCGATCGAGCTGCTGGGTGAGGGAGCTGTGATAGCTATTCAGATCCTGCTGGAGAGAGACAAGAGCCTGATTGAGGGTCTCATCCAGTGCCATTAAAGTTTGGGAGGTGTGACCGTTACCGTTTCCTCCGGGGAGGGAGGGATTGCTATCTGCCGTCAGACGTTGGCTCAGAATCTGGTAAAGGTGGCCAGCGAGAGCCTGAGCCAGTTGTTTCGCCCAAACTTTTTGTTGAGCTTGCTGTTGCTGACTCAGCAGAACCTCATGCTCAGACTGGAGTTGAGAATTTTGAGTCTGAAGGGTGTCAATTTCGGTTTGGAGTCGCGATCGCTCGGCTTGTAAGCGCGAGATATCTTGGCTCAGTTGTGACACCAGATTCTGCTGAAGGCTCCGTAAGTCTTGCGTGACGCTCCGCAAAACTTGATCGACGGCCTGGCGGTCGTTTGGTGTGGATTCGGGAGGTCGATTTTGCGATTCACCCATCCTGTGCAGCCCTAGCAAACAATGGTTTCAAAAGTATTGATGACAGCTCAAGTGACGACAGCTTAACTCAGCCGGATAGAACGAAGCGATGCATCACTGAGAGAAGGCTCTCTGTCTTGTTTCTTCTCCCTTTCAGAGGTTAACCCATCTTTAGGGGAATGGAAGACTTTCTTGAAGTTTGATTTTGCTAACCAGGCGCCGGTATGAACTGAGCGGATTGCTGCAAGTTTTGTGACAGTCAACCCGCATAATCGATACTGGATGCGTCCCAGACGAGATCGGTGAGATGAGTACCCCAAAAATTATTGTGTTGGATGATGACCCCACCGGTTCCCAGACGGTGCATGGTTGTCTGTTACTGATGCGCTGGGATGTAGACACGCTGAAGGTCGGGCTGACGGACGCCTCACCTATATTTTTTGTGTTGACAAATACCCGTGCCATGACTCCCGAACGGGCCGACGTCGTGACCCGAGAGGCGTGCCAGAATTTGAAGGAGGCGATCGCCCAGGTTGGGATCGAAGATTTTCTGATGGTTAGTCGCTCCGATTCCACCCTGCGTGGTCATTATCCTGTAGAGACGGATGCGATCGCGGAAGAACTGGGCCCCTTTGATGCCCACTTCCTCACCCCCGCCTTTTTTGAAGGGGGGCGGTTCACCCGCGACAGCATTCATTACCTGCTGGTGGATGGGGTGCCGACTCCAGTGCATGAGACGGAGTTCGCCCGAGACTCGGTGTTTGGCTACAGCTATAGCTATTTGCCCGATTACGTCGAAGAGAAAACCCGGGGGCGCATTCCCGCAGCCCAGGTTGAGCGATTTTTGCTGCCAGATGTGCGAGCAGGCATTCTGGAGCGCTTGCTAGAACTCAACAACAACCAGTGCTGCGTTGTGGACGCTGAGAACCAGTTGGATCTAGACCAATTTGCTGGCGATGTGCGCCATGCCGCGTCCCAGGGCAAGCGTTTCCTGTTTCGGAGCGCCGCCAGTCTGCTCACGGCTGTGGCAAACTTGCCACCTCAGCCCACGTCGCCCTCAGCCATGGGCGAGTACACCCGTGACCACAAGCCCGGTGCGGTCATTGTCGGCTCTCACGTTAAAAAGACAACGGAGCAATTGAACCAACTCCTGCAAGCGCCTGATGTCGCTCCCCTGGAAGTGGACGTATCCCATTTAATGGAAGACTCTACACTTCAGCGGGGCGACGTGCTGCAATCTGTTCTCCAGCAGGCTGCTGCTGCCCATGCCGAAGGCAAAACCCCTGTCATTTTTACCAGCCGTCAGGAAGTTACCTTCCCGGATGCCCAAACTCGTCTGGATTTTGGAGTAGCCGTATCCCGTTTGCTGATGGATGTTGTGCGGGGCCTGCCGCCGACAATCGGTTTTCTCATCAGCAAGGGGGGCATCACGTCTAACGATGTGCTCAGTGATGGTCTGGCGCTGAGGACAGCACGCTTGCTGGGGCAAATTCTGCCGGGGGTATCTATGGTACGGACTCCAGCGGATCATCCTCAATTTCCCGATCTGCCTGTCGTGCTGTTTCCCGGCAATGTGGGAAATGCAGATTCTCTGGCTGAAGCGTATACACGGCTGAAACCTTAATCCGCACCATTTATCGGAACACCCATAGGCTGAATTCCTGGCTTTGAGGACGTTGTATGCAGGGCCTCTACAAGGGGTTCAGCCCATCAGAATTCCACCAAAATTTCCGTTAAGAACTACAAACGTCCGACTAATATGTATACTTACTAAGCCTTCATTGAAAGCGTTGTCGCTTTGGCAATTTTCATGAACTCTGAGTCCTCTCCCGCCACTGCTTCGCTCCCAACTATTCCGCAATCAGCGGTGCCCGTTGATCCCAACATGCAGGTTCGCTTTAAGAGCGAGGCTGGAAAACTCTTGCTGTTGATGCCGCCTGAAGGCGAGCAGACGGGCGGAGCCCAGGGTTGGCCTGAACTGTGGCAACAACTCAAGCAGCGTTTGGATGCGAATGAACGCTTTTGGCAGCCCAATACGCCTGTACATTTAATTGCCCGCGATCGCCTCCTTGACGGTCGGCAGTTGCAGGCCATCTCAGATGCCCTCTCCAACGCCGAACTGAAGCTAAAACGGGTTTATACCAGCCGTCGCCAAACCGCCGTGGCTGCTGCGACCACAGGGCTCTCCGTTGAGCAACAACCGCCCATCAGCCATCTCAATCCATCCACTGAGACTGGAAAGCCGCTAGAGGAGCCTCTGTACATCCAAACGACCGTGCGATCGGGCATGGAAGTTCGCCATCCCGGCACTGTGGTCATTGTTGGGGATGTGAATCCTGGCAGCTCGGTGATTGCGGATGGGGACATCGTCGTTTGGGGCTATTTTCGCGGCGTGGCCCATGCCGGAGCAGGCGGGAATAACCGCTGCCTGATCATGGCACTACGTCTGGAGCCGACCCAGTTGCGGATTGGGGAGCATGTAGCTCGTCCCCCTGAAAAAGCTCCCGATCAAATTTTTCCTGAAGTGGCTTACGTGGGCGAGGAGGGTATCCGCATTACCCATGCCACAGATTTTGCAAAATTTCGTCCAGACGCCAAGTAACTAGAGGGTTTAGAGGGGATTCATGAGTCGCATCTTTGTCGTTACATCGGGGAAGGGAGGCGTTGGCAAGACCACCAGCACCGCCAACCTGGGCATGGCCCTGGCGCAACGCGGAAGAAAAGTCGTGGTGCTGGACGCTGATTTTGGCCTGCGTAATCTTGACCTGCTATTGGGCCTTGAAAACCGTATCGTTTACACGGCAATCGAAGTGCTATCTGGCGAGTGCCGTTTAGACCAGGCTTTGGTGAGGGATAAACGGCAACCGAATTTGTCATTGCTGCCAGCCGCCCAGAACCGCACCAAAGAATCCATCAATGCTGATCAAATGAAGCAACTGGTGGACTCCCTGAAGGTTTCTTTTGACTATGTGTTGATTGACTGTCCGGCAGGAATTGAGCAGGGGTTTCAGAATGCGATCGCCGCTGCTCAAGAAGCCCTGATTGTCACCACTCCCGAAATCGCCGCTGTGCGCGATGCCGATCGAGTGGTAGGTCTGCTAGAAGCTAACGACATCAAAAAGCAAAACCTGATCGTCAACCGTCTCAAACCTGCCATGGTGCAGGAAGACCTGATGATGTCGGTGAAGGATGTGCAGGAAATCTTGGCGATTCCGTTGATTGGCGTCGTGCCTGATGATGAACGGGTAATTGTATCTACTAACAAGGGTGAACCCCTGGTGCTGGAGCAAAAGCTGACCCTGGCTGGGCTGGCTTACCACAACATTGCTCGCCGCTTAGAAGGGGAAGCGGTGCCGTTCTTAGACCTCACGGCAACCCACGATGACTTGTTCTCACGCATCCGTCGCTTGTTCCGGGGGTCTTGATCCAACGTCCATTGAATCCATCGCTATTTCCTCTGCTCTCCCATGCTTTCCGAACTTCTTGATCGCCTGTTTCCGCGACCATCTACCCCCGAAACCAGTAACCGTGAGACCGTAAAGCGGCGCTTGCAAATTGTGCTGGCCCACGATCGCGCTGACCTACCGCCTGAGACGGTCGAAAAAATGCGGCAGGAAATCCTTGAGGTGGTCTCCCGCTACGTGGATATCGACACGGAGGCGACAGAATTCATGCTAGAGAATAATCAGCGAGCTACGGCTCTGATTGCCAATCTGCCCATTCGTCGGGTTAAGTCTGACCCATTAGTGGAATAACCATGACATTGGAAACGAGCAATCTATTAACCTGGCTGGCGTTTATCCTGGCGGTAGGTGGCTTTGCCCTGATCGTGATGCTCTGGGCCTATGTGGGCAGTGGAAGCCGCCGGGTTATTTTTGCAAACCCCATCAATGTGCCTGAACCGCGCCCAACCAGCGAAGGCTGGAAAGCGTTTGATGAGAGTTGTGTGGCCTTTCGGCAGGGGAAGTTTCGTGCTGCGATCGCCCCCCTTACCACGGCTATCCAGTCGGATCCTACCCGTCCCGAATTTTTCCACAACCTTGGAATGATCCAGGCCAATTTGCGCCAGGATAATGAAGCGGTTCGTAGCCTTGTACGTGCAGGTGAGCTGTACCTGGAGGGGGAAAATTCCGCTGGGTACGAGCGCATTAAAGCTGACCTGGAATTATTCAAACAAAGTAGAGAAGGGCTATAGTCTTGCTCAGTAGACTTCCGGCTTGAATCGTTGCGAAGTGAAGCCGCGCAACGATTCAAGCCCTCAAAAACTGATTCATACAGGGGGCTAATTGTGTGAATGGTGGATGAGCCCTACGGAATTTAGCAAAACTGCGCCAATTCTGGTTAGTTTAACCCCGATTTTTAATTGCCATGACTTCAATAATTTTGTTGGCTTTTTCTTCGGGGATATTGAGCGTGTTGTAGAGCTGTTCTAAAAAAGCCTTTTCTTCGGGGCTGACCTGGCCATCGGCCATTAGTAAATCGACCGCAACCGCAAAGGCTGCCTCTTGCAATTCCTTGGGCAGCAGATCCTGAGCTGCGTTGAATAGAACCCCGACACCATCGTGCTTGAGAATGCCGAATAGCTTGTCGAACATCTGTCGCATGGTATCGCCAGTGTAACTGCGATAAAGCCGCATGCGGTTTAGCGCGGTGATTAATCCATTCAATTCCTGTTCGGAGAGATGGCCGTCTGAGGCGATCGCTGCCAAAGTGATGGCTGCAAAAGCTTCGGCTGGGCTCAACACTGCCTGCACTGAACTCTGTTGTGCATCTAGGACCTGGTCAAACAAACCCATGTGGTTTCTCCTTGCTGAAGAGCATGCGACGGAAACCCCTCCCGATAAGGGATATAGCTTAGTTCGGTGAGTATCAATGGCTCGGTTTAGCTATATTTCCAAGTGTACCCATCGGGCAAAATTGATTTTCCCTATTAAGACGTGTTTTGCAGCAGTCTAAAAGGGTTGTTTTTTCGTGCACTTCACAAACGAAGAAACAACCCTTTCAGACTCCAGGAGACCACCTATTTTGATAGGTGAGATGTGCGGGCATTGCCCACCACATCCCATCTATCAAAATGGGTGTGGGGAAGTATTAGTTTCGATAGCTTAAATTCAGTTGATTCTATTCCTCATCAAAAATCACCTGTACCCATTCCGGTGGATCTGGAATAGGGTTGCCCAAGCGTTGCAATAGCAACCAGGCTGCTAGATGGACGGTAAAGAGATAAATGAGATCACTGAGTAGGACGGTACCAATCGTCAGGGCTTGAACCCACACCAAATCGACTTGGCCCAGGGCTCCTACTCCCAAAATCCCCCAGTCTACCAACCGTGCAACAATCCATTGCGCTAAGTCAGCAATGCGGCTGGTCAGATAAACCCACAAATCTTCCCCGACGAAAACGGATAGCAACCAGACTCGAAAGAAAAAACTCAGAGTAGAGAGCAACGTTCCCGTTGTGATTGACCCAGTCCAACCCATCCGATGCTTCCAGGTGGCTCCTAGTTGCACTCCCAACAGGCCATAGGGCACTAAAAATAGCACACTTAAGTAAGGCCCCATGAGAATTGACAGCAGTAGGGCTGTGACTGTGAGCCCCATCCATGCGGCGCGACTGCCCCATCGCAGATAAACCAGTGCCAGAGGGAGTGGAAAGACGACCCGCATCCAGGGCACCAGACTCAAATAGTAGCTGGCTAACCAAAGCAAACCTGTCGTGCTGGCTAAAAATGCTGTTTCTACAAGGGCTAAAGGGGGCGCACTCGCTCGCTGCCCCTGAATAGGTTCGTAGGAGTGAATGGGTCGCGCTAGTTCTGCCTCAACGGCTTCCCACTCCTCGAGCGAACCTCCACTACTGAATCGGCGTTGGTTTTCCTCGGGGCGAGAGGAAGGCGTTGCGGAAGGCTCGTCTGGAAAATCATGCATGAGGTTGGGCGATCGCTACCGATCTAAAAGCTCCGTCAAATCTACATTATCGCGTCGAGTTATTTGCACGGCGGCCTCATCTGGGGTGACCTGCCTGTATCGAGAGTGAAAACCTTTGATTTACGTGCACAACACGCATGCAAAATTCATCAAGCTGATTTTCATCCTTAGAGTTTTTGTGATCGAAGGTAGGTGCAGCTCAGAAGATCCAGTCTGGCTCAACAGTATCCACGATCATGCAGGCTACCTCTTGCTCAGGTGAGCCGATTAGGGCGCGTGTTACCGATATGGCCACTACCGCTCCACCGATGTTCCTGCCTTCGGCAAATGCTCTTCTACTATAGGCTACTGCTCCCATAGAGGAGGAAGTTTAGCATTCGCTCAATCAATGGGAGTCTTGCTATTGCCTAACCCCTATCCCAGTAGCGAAGACGTTGAAGCCAATTCCGGCAATAATAATGAACATAAGGCGGAATCTGCCCCGTTCTGATGCATTATTGATGCTCCTATGCTGGATTTTTTGAATAAGCTGCCCCGCTTTTTCACCATCGGGCTGGCCTTCCCCATCATTTTTCTCAATGGTTGGCTGCTCCTGCTGCTGGCCAATTCGTTGCAGCCTTTGGTGAGCACGCTCATATCAGCGACACTGGTCGCGTTTTTGCTAGATTATCCCATTCGGTTTCTGCAACAGCGTGGGGTCAATCGGGGAATTTCAGCGGGGATTGTGCTGCTGCTGTTTGTGGTGCTGGTGACAGTGCTGTTCATTTTCCTGGGACCAGTCATTTTGCGCCAGGCAAATGAATTGATTATTCGCCTACCAGAGTGGCTGCGGTCAGGTCAACAACAGCTCAAGTCCCTGGAAACTTGGGCTGCAGAACAGCAGATTCCCGTTGATTTCAGCACCAACCTGAATCAGTTGATTGAGCGGTTGACCAGTGTGTTGCGATCGCTCACCAGCCAGTTCATCACTATTCTCTTTAGTGCGATCGGCAGCATCGTTAACATCTTCCTAACGGTGGCCCTCACCATCTTCCTGGTATGGCGAGGTGAAAGCCTATGGGCCGGTATTCTCAGCTGGCTTCCTCCCCGATGGAGTACCCAGATCCGCCAGTCCCTACCGCAAAACTTTGAACGCTTTATTGCCGGGCAAGTGACCCTGGCCAGCATCGTTGGGTTTGCTCAGGTGACCGCCATGATGATCCTCGGTGTTCCCCTGGCTCAACTGTTTGGTTTTGGTATTGGCGTTGCCAGCCTGATTCCCCTGGGTGGCATCACAACAATTTCTATTGTCAGCATTCTTCTGGCCTTGCAAAACTTCTGGTTAGGGGTAAAGGTGCTGCTGATCGCCATTCTGATTAACCAGGTTTGCGAAAATATTTTGGGACCACGAATTGTCGGTGAGCTGACGGGACTCAATCCTGTTTGGATGCTGATTTCTTTAGATATAGGAGTCAAGCTGGGGGGCGCACTGGGATTGTTAATTGCTGTTCCTATTGCCAGCTTTATTAAAGCCAGCTTTGATACCTTGCGGTCTTCCGATGTTCTGCCCTGGCTCCTGGCAACAGAATCTGGCAGCGATGGATTGTTTCAGGAGACTCCTCCCCCTGAAAGTGTTGCCACTCGCGAGTAATACACATTCGATTCAATACCTATAGGAACGGCGTGAAGCAAAGCTCCGCGCCGTTCCATTGTTTGTGATGTGATGTGCGAAGCACACCCTACGCAGCCAATAGCCTGAACAAAGGGCAAGCTCCGGAGAGCTTGCCCTTAAAACCATCAACGTCTCACTTTAAGAAGTTATGGGGTTTTTAGTGTTCAGGCATAACGCGCCTGAACATTAGATGAATCACCCACCGTTATGGCCATTTGCTTTGGCTAACAGCCGTTCCGCAATTTTCTCGGGAACTTCTTGCAGGTGGTCAAACTCCCAGCGGAAGAAGCCAACGCCCATGGTGAGCGATCGCAACTCCAGAATCATGTCCTGGATCTCCGCCTGTGGAATTTGCGCTTGCACCTCATCCCAGCCTTTCCAGTTTTCCTTGGCTTCATAGCCCAACACCTGACCGCGACGGCCATTTACCAAACGCAGCACCTTAGAGGTCGCATCGTTAGGTACCGAAATCGTCACTGAGAGGATGGGTTCCAGTAGCTGAGGCTCTGCCTTGGCCATGCCTTCCTGCATCGCTAACCGTGCCGCCATCTTGAAAGCTTGCTCCGAGCTGTCAACGGAATGGTAGGAGCCGTCCTTTAGCGTTACAGCTACATCCACCACTGGGAAGCCCAAGGGCCCATGCACCAGATATTCCCGCACGCCTGTTTCTACACCCGGGATGTACTGCCGGGGCACTACACCACCTACAATCGTCTCGTTGAAGTTAAAGCCATTACCACGCGGCAGTGGTTGAATATCCAGATATACATCCCCAAACTGGCCGTGACCACCTGTCTGGTGCTTGTAGCGACCATGGATCTTGGTAACCGGTTTGCGGATAGTTTCCTTGTAAGGAACCTGAGGCGCGTGGGTGCTCATGGGTAGCTTATACTTACGTTCCAGCCGATCGAGCGCCACTTGCAGGTGAATATCGCCCTGGCCCCAGAGAATAACTTCGTGGGTATCGCCATGCTGTTCCCAGAACAGGGAGGGATCCTCTTCCAGAAGTTTGTTGAGGGCTCCAGTAATTTTCACCTCATCCTTGCGATCGCGTGGCGCAATGGCCATCGCATATACAGGGGTTAATGTTGGAGCTTGAGGCAACAGATCGGTTTTCTGACCATTTGTTGTGAGTATTTCTCCGGTTTTCACACCTTCCATCCGTCCCATGGCAACAATGGTGCCAGCAGGCGCTTCGCTAATAGGTTGCTGTTGCTGCCCCATCATGCGGTACAAACCACCTGTGCGGGTGTTGTTGAGCGTAATACCATCCGTGAGTTTGCCGCTCCAGACGCGCACCAGGGAGAGTTTGCCGCCCTGAGGGGTGTAGTAGGTTTTGAGAACCTGGGCGATCGCCTCATTTGAATTCGCCTTCAGCCCACGGCGTTCAGCAGTGACTTCCGGTTCGGGTGCTTCTCGAAGCAGCGCATCCAACAGGGGCCGTACGCCAAAATCTTGCTCAGCGACCCCAACGAATACGGGCACAATCAGATCAGCGCCCAACTCCATCTTGAGGTCGCGCTCAATTTCCTCACGCTCTGGCTGAATGTCTTCCAGGAGTTCTTCCAGGAGGTGGTCGTCAAAGTCTGCCAGGTGCTCCAGCATATCCGTCCGGGCAGCACGTTCTGCATCTTGCAGTTCTGGCGGTAAAGGAATGGCATCGGCGGGTGAACCGGGATGGTACTGGTAGGCTTGCTCGGTCACCAAGTCGATGTAGCCCTTCAAATGTTCGCCCTGGCCAATGGGGTACTGGTGTAATACCAGGGGCCGACTGGACACACTGCGAAGGGCTTCAATAATTTCTGTGAAAGGCGCGTGGGCGCGATCCATCTTATTAATGAACAGCAGGTGGGGAATTTCCCGATCGTCTAAAAACTGAAATAAGGGGGCCAGGGTCAGCACACGACCAATGTCAGGCTCGCATACGACGATCGCTGCATCTACTCCCATCAATGCATTGCAGGTTTCCTGTACAAATTCGATGGAGCCAGGGCAATCCAAAAACGTAAAACAAATGCCGCCCTGCTCTGCACTGGCGGCATTAACTTCTACAGACATTTGGCGATCGCGGGCTTCGGCTGAGCTATCCCCTACGGTATTTTTCTCATTCACACTACCTTTTCGAGAAACCGTACCGGTTACAGAGAGAATGCTTTCCAGCAACGTCGTTTTGCCACTCAGGTATGGCCCCACAATCGCCACATTTCGTGAGCCCGATAAAACTTTTTCACTCATAAAACCCTCCGAATCATCGGATCGAATGGGATAGAATATCTACCGCTGAGTATCCGAGAATTGCCGATGAAAAACCTAAAGGAAGTTCTGAAATGAAGAGCTTGTATACAGTAGAGACTGGCTTCCTGATAGTCAGGTTTTCATATTTGACACAATTGGCGGAGTGCCAGGTATCAATGAAGAAATCAACCAAACAACATCTCAACGGCCTGTATTCAGATTAACCTGACCACAAACTAGCGATGAATTCAAGTTAGGAAAATTCACGGTAATGGTGTTCCATTTGCAAGTTAAAAAAACTTTGGTAAACCAATGCAATCAAACTTAAACCAAAGTTTAAGACATACTGACGATTTAGGCTTTATCCCCATAGTTATTGTTTTGAGAATGAGATGTTGAAAAGCATCTACCCCACTTCCGAGTTCAAACAATTGAGCTAATACCATTTTTATATGGAGCTGCCCAGAGTGAGAGGTAGGGCGTGTACGCCTTCAACCGTAAGCTGCAAGCCCACTCACGCAGCTTCTACTCTGATTAGACAAGAAGGGGTGCGAGTGTGCCTCACGCCCACCCCTCTTCTTGTCTAAGTAACCTCAGTTCGGGTTAAGGGCTTTTTCGAGTGCCGTGCTTCGCGCGGCACTCGAAAAAGCCCATTATTGCGTGCGCAACGCGCACGCAATAATGGGCGGTTCGGCTTATCCCGAACTGACGTTAAGTACTGTAAATTAGTGCCCCTGTAGCAGTAAAAGCCTCAATAGAAAAAGTGCGCGATGCCATGCACCACGCACTTCATCATTCAATCAGATGTTGTATTAGATAGAGACACCCGGGGAGGACGGCAGCTTCGCATCGGCAGTAGCGTCTGTGGGCTGTTCAAGAGCCTTAGCCTGTCCTTGGCCCTGCCAGGGATCTCTGTAAAGATTCAGCTTTTGTAGGAGCAGTAGATAGGCAAAACGAGGAGCAGCAGGAAGGTAACGCTTCCAGAGCCGTTTGGGTTCTCGGCACATACGGTAGAACCATTCCAGACCCAGCTCACTCAAAATTTTAGGCGCTCGGCTTACGTTGCCTGCTTCAAAGTCAAGGGTGGCACCAATAGCCATGAAAATTTTGACATTGGTGAATTGGGATTTGAACCGATGGATGAACTTCTCCTGCTTGGGTGCCCCTAAGCCAACGGCCAAGACGGTAGCTCCAGAATCTTGAACCATCTGAATGATTTTCTGGCACTCGGCTTCATCCTTCTCAAAGCCGAATGGCGGAGAGTAGGTGCCCACCACCATCTCACGGCCAACTTTGGCATTAATGTTTTTCTGAGCCTGAGCGGCTACTCCTTCCATGGCACCTAACAAGAAAATTGTGACATCTTCATTGTCTTGGTGGTAGTTGTAGAAGGCTGGGAAGAGGTCAGAACCTGAAATTTTATCTTTGAAAGGTGTGCCCAATAGGTAGGAAGCAAATACCAGCAGTTTGCTATCGCATACTTTGTAGTCAGCTTCCTGGTAAACCTCCATAAAAGCAGCATCCCGCTGCAATTGCATGATGTGATCGGTGTTTGGAGTATAAACCGTTCCTGCTTTTAGCTGATGCAGAAACGAGTCCATTGTTAGGTTATGAATTTCGAGATTTAGAATTTTAACTGTGTCCATTAACCGCGTACTCCATGACATTGCGAAAGGCAGCAGGATAGAGAAGACCTTGCAGACGAATCACTGCACAGGCCTGTGCGTGAGCAGTTTGCGCTCTTTTAAAGTGCGCGAGCCAGACGGTGAAAATAGGGGAGAACCCATGAAATACGCTTTACGGAATTCAGGGATTCGGTATATCCACCTAACTGGCTTCAGACGTAGCATCGCAAATTCCGTACACGAGTAGCCCCTCTACGACTAACACTGGAAAAAGGTAAATAGACTCAGAAGAATTACGGAATTTGGATTAGCAATACCATTGGATCAGTAGATTGATATTGCCTCTAAATTTGATTAAAACCGGTGGAGTGCTTTGATAGGAGAGAGTAACGCCGGACTTGATGGGATTTTTAGAAAGGTAATTTGTCTCTTTACGGAGTCTTTACTTGTTTGAGACGGAAATACCATGGCAGACATTTTGGGAATAAATTTCCTGCCTGAAAAGTAGATTGAATGTTTCTCTAAGTTATTTAGGACTTACGCAAGTACTCTATACCTAGAGCATTTAAGTTGTAGGTGGTGTGCAAAGCACACCACCTACAACTTAAATGCATAAGTCCTGTTATTTTCTGTTGTGTTGCTCAGTCCACGAAAAACCTTCTCAAAAGCCTTCCAAGAGAATAGCCCTAAGGAGGCTTTGTTAGTGCTTTAAAGGAACTGGGTAAACTAAGCTTGCACGTCAGTATGAACCTGGTGCCTTTGGAATTGTGTAATTACCCTACAAAATCCTTGGCATCATCTGTATTCGGTCTATGGCTTTTCTGTAGATAGATAAAATGTTTTTTGAACTGCAATTGAGGCTGCCAACCATCCCCTTTTCGGGAATTTATCCCTAGCAATTTCTACGAGGTCTATTCCAGAAAAAGTTTTGAATTCTATGTAAAGTTCGTGTCTAGTTTGCTGTCATGAATTGGCCTTCTTGGAAGGAATTTGACTGCTTTAGAATCAGCCTAAAATTCCTTGAAATGAAAGCTCCCTTCATTCGGCTCTACTTTGAAGAGAATAAATGCTTCTAAAACTATTCAAGAGCTTAAAGAATAATCTGACCTGTTGTTGTCTGAGCGTTGATTTTGTGCGCTACGTTTCCCAAAATCAATTCTTGAACGGGTAACTATCCTTCTCAAGTGATCACCTAATCTCCTTATTCCCTGGCTCCTGGCTGTTGTCGTGGTTTAACCCATGAATACAAAAGCTTCCTCTCTATCACACAATTTGCGCTTGCTCAGATATAGCGATTTCTGGTTACGGGCGATCGCCACAGGTTTAGTATCTATCCAACTCACCCTGGTTTGGCGGGTCAATGATGCCGATTTGTTGGCTGCAAACCTCCTCTTTCTGGCCGTTATTGCTTCGCTGTTAGGCGATCGCTGGTCTAGCTTAAGCCGGCAATCCACCTATATTGCGAGTGCGGTGGGGACTGTGTTGCTGGTCTTCATCCTATTGAGAAGCGTCGGGTTACCCAGCACAACATTTTTGCTTTTGGCCCCGCTGGTAGCAGGTTTAGGGTTGGCTCTACTGACTTCTGGCTTTTCCTACTTGAGGCAATATAGCCAGGAGTTTACGGCCCTGGCATTTCTGGGATTACCCCGGGTGATTTTGCCGATACTACTGGATCCAACACCATGGACCGCTAAATTTGCGTCGCTGATTCTTTGGTATTCCGGGTTTTCTGTAGTGCGAGATGGGCTGAATATTCAAATGGCTGGGGGGGCCGTGGAAGTTTACCCCGGTTGTTCAGGGATTGAGTCTATGACCCATGTTTTGTCATTGACCGGGCTGTTTCTGGTACTGGTGCCGTTGGGATGGCTGTCGCGTCTATTTCTGCTGGTGTCAGGAGTGTTCATTGCCTTTATGGTGAACGCTTTTCGGGTAGCTCTGATGGCCTACCTGGTAGCCAACTCGCAACCAGAGGCGTTTCGCTACTGGCACGAGGGTACAGGTTCCTTAATTTTTTCAATGATTGCGGTGGCGATCGCCGGGGCTCTCTGCTATCTCATGATGCGCCTGAACGATCTGGAGGATGAGAGTGACTGGGAGGATGAAAGCGACTTGGAGGTACTGGAAGAATGACTTCTCTGACGCCGTCCCTACGGGCTTCGTGGCTTGCCCTGCTTTGTGGTGGAGTACTGATCACTCTGGCAAAAGTGCTGTGGTTGATGCCAACTCGCATGATCGCCGCACCTACCGTATTTGCTGACGCCATCGAACTTCCCAACTGGCGCTCACAACCCCCCCAATCCTTGCCTATTCCCGAGAATAAGGCCAACGAATTGCGAGCTGTGGCCTTGTACCGCTATCACCAGGGCGATCGCCAATTGGATATTGAAATGCGGTATCTCGAAAAGTCTGATACCAGCGTTCGTAACCTGATACTGCAATACGGCAAGGTCACACCGACCATTCCCTTTGAAAGCACTATTCGGCAAAACGAAGCAGGTTACTACAGCCTTTTTGCCGAGGGTGACACCGCTTACCTCAGTAGTTGTATCAATCCCAAAGGTGGAACGACGGTGACGTCGGCTCAGTTCACCCAAAACCGCTATACCTATGACCTTCGCCTTGACCGGGCTATCCCAATTGTGTTGGGGCAGGTGTCTCTGCAAGATAGCCGTTGCTTATGGACGTATATGACCTTGGCGATCGCTCCAAACGCTTCCGCTGAGGCCACTTACCCTGTCCTCGAAGCTTCTTGGGAACGTTGGCAAACTCAATGGCAAAGCCGCTTTCCCAACCCTTAAATCGCACCGTTCGTGTTTTTGCAAAGGATACGAGTTATCCAACCTGATTTCACTTCTTCTCAACATCTACTGTGGAGAACTACTCATGTCTCAAGTATCCCATGACGCCCCATCCAAAGCCTTTTCATTTTCCATTATCCGAATGGTAGGCTATGGTCTATTGCTACTCAGCCTGCTGGAATATCTAACCATTCTTATTCCTCCCCAGTTGATGAACCCTGAATGGGAATTCTCCGCTATGGGACAAATGGTGGAGCGGGTTCCTGTGCCATTGCTGGCCCTGGCGTTGGTCTTTCTAGGAGATACGCAAACTCGCCAGGCGTGGGAGCGTCCCTGCTTGAAGGTTTTATCGTGGTTGGCACTGGGCTTTAGCCTATTTCTGTTCCTGATGATTCCGTTATGGGGTGTGATGGATACGATGCGGCTGAATACTATGAACGAGGCAACGATTAACCAGCAGTTTCAAGCTCAAACAGAGCGGTTTACTCAATTTGAGCAACAGTTGAATCAAGCCACACCAGAGGATATTGCCAACTTCCTCTCCAGCCAGGGAATTAAGTTAGAGGAATCCACGCAGCCCCCGAAGGAGCAAATCATGGGGCAACTACAAACTCTCCGGCAACAGATGCAGACCCAAGCTGATGCAGAAAAAGCGGCTCGGCGTAACACATTGCTGCAAAGCTCCATCAAGTGGAACTTGAGTGCGTTGATCTCGAGTGTCTTGTTTGCCTACGTCTGGTATCTCACTCCCTGGGCCCGTATAGGTAATAAGAAGCGATCGAAAGGGGCGAAAAAGCCAATTCCAAATCCCGAATCACTATAAGGATTAATCTTGGGACAGAAGAGGGTAGGTACTTCGTACCTGCCCTCTTCTGTGCTGACAGCAAATATTGTTCAAGTTATGAATTCCTTATGAATACATTAAATAACCTCTTATGTTTTAGCCGGATCAGGCGATCGCTCCATTGAAACCTGTTTAGAGGCCCATATCGCCATCCGTAATCGAGCTATTCTCCATGTGGAAATCACTTGCATCACCCTGGGGTAATCCCCGGCGAAAAAGCGCACGCCAGGATGAACTGTCTCCAGCTTCTAAGGGCTGTTCAATGGCCTGGCTTCTGCCCGGGTTGTTAGCCTTTGGTTCCTTGCCCAGAGAAGGAGATAGCCAGCGCTTTCATCAACTTGGGATTCGCAGTGTACTGACCCTTTGTGCCGCTCAGGAAGGGGATATTCCAGCAGACATGCCTCAACAGTTTGATTGGTTGCGGGTGATGCTGCCGGACAGTCGCTATGCCGCTCGCCCGGATGCTACTCAAATGGCCCGTGCTGTGTGCTTCATCCATACACAGGTTAGCCAGAAGACTCCAGTATATGTACACTGCCTGGCGGGGATTGAGCGATCGCCTGCTGTTTGTATTGCCTACCTGTGCTGCCACCAGGATTTAGAACTATGGGAAGCCATTCATCAGGTGAAACAGGTTCGTCCCCAAGTCCTACTCACTGAGGTGCAACTCCAGGCTATCCGGCAATTGATTCCATAATCCGTCAGTAATTCTCATAGTGAGCTTCAAAGCCGAGAGTTCGTGCCCATAGGGCACGAACTCTCGGCTTTGAAGCCGAAGACCACTCGGCCCAAGCGAGCAGTCTTCGGGCTGAATCCAATTTCAAGTGTGTAGTTGTTGAGAGAGACGCTAAGCACTCTTCTTTCAAGAATCACACTTCCAGAACATAGAAATGAAGGTGTGCAAGAACGGCGTTTCATCCTAATCCTAAGCAGTTGTTACGCAAAAGAGTTGATGCCATCAGAAACAGGATTTGGATTTAAATGGAACATTACTGTGTACTGTTATGAGTACGGAGTAAAAACAGTTGTGTATATAAAACCGTTTTTTTACTGAATGCGATCGCCTATTTTTATCATCGCAATGTGGATTGTAAGAATATTCACGGAGCGATCGCCGACCAGTACACCCTGAACGAAGATACTATTCCGACCGTTACTGCCCTGAATGGCGTTTTAGCCAACGATTGTAGATCTAAATGGCGATCGCCTCACCTATAAGGCACGTCTGAGCAATGGGGCTGCCCTTCCTGAATGGCTTCGTTTTATTTAGCCTCCGCTTTCCGGGCAGCACTTTTATCGATGGGAATCGGGGCGATCGCCTGAGCCATCAGGCTCAACTGAGCAATGGCCACACTCTGCCAGCCTGGCTACGGTTTAACCCACAAAATCTCTTCCAGGGACTGCTGCCGGTTGCCTCTGAAGGTGCTTATAACCATTCGCCTGGTTGCTCGCGCTCGGCAGGGAGCACCGGCGTTCAGCCACTTTACTCTGCGGGTACGCTCAGATTCTACGAGAGTGGACATGCCCAACCCCACAAACATCATCTGAGGAACTAACTTTAACGACTCGGATATTGTGCGAGGAATGGTGGCGGGCGATTCTTAATGGAGTTCAGGCGAATACCCTTACCCGAACTCAAGTTAACTACTGCTCTTCAGATTAAGCGTGAAGAGGGGTGAGTGTTCAGCACTCACCCCTCTTCGTCAGATAGAAAGGGATATAAACCTTCTGAATTGTGCTCAGTCTCTAGTAAGCACAATCTGAGGGATTTAACCTGATCCCTATCGAATGATAGAGGTTTGATGGAAATAGAACTGGGAATATGAAGGATAGGTTTTTCGCCCATCCTCCATACCGTTAGCAGGCTGCCTGAAACGAGCTACGGGTGCAGGACACGGGCTCCAACTTCAGAGCTAGGAGCTGTTTGAGCCGATGGCGAAACCCGATTATCGGGGTTGTTACGCCAGGCGATGACATCGTTGTGAAGGACAGAAATCGCTCGGGTATATTGTGGGTCAGATTGGCTTGCCAAAGCGTTGGGCTCGGTGGCGAGGCGTCTTTGTTGAGCTTCTGTCAGGTTGATGGGGACATCCGGAGTAATGCCTCGGTGGCTGATGTCGGTGCCGTCGGGGGTGTAATAGTGAGAAATTGTTACGGCTAACCCAGAGCCATCCGAAAGCTCATGAACGGATTGCACCAGGGCTTTACCAAATGTCTGGCTACCTACAACTGTCGCCCGTCCATTATCCTTTAATGCTCCTGTTAAGATCTCACTGGAGCTGGCGGAGTTGCCATCTACCAGGACAACCAGGGGTAAGCGGGTGAGGGCGCTGTTGTCAGCCAGAGCCGATTCATTCGTTCCAACTCGGTCCACAATGCGTACCAGGGTACCATTTTGGATCCACATGCGAGCGATCGATAAACAGGCATCCACAAGGCCACCGGGGTTTCCCCGCAGGTCTAGAACATAGCCATCGGCTCCCTGTTCAGACAGATTCTGAATGGCCTCCTGCATCTGTTCGTCGGCATGGGCGCTAAACTCGGTCAAACGAATGTACCCAACCTTCATATCCCGTTCCTGGCGAAGGTTATAGGTGACGTTCGTGAGCTCAATCCGGGCGCGGGTCAGGATTACGTCGAATCCATTACCACCATTGCGGCTGAGGTGTAGAGTGATAGGTTTACCCTCCTCTCCGCGAATCCGTTCAGAAGCTTCTTCCAGGGTCATTTCATCGGTAGCCGCTCCGTCGATGAAGAGAATGCGATCGCCTGGCTGCACTCCAGCCTCAGCCGCAGGGGAGTTGGGGATCGGTTCTACAATCACCAAGGCATTCGTGCTGGAATCTTTGCTCAGGCGAATTCCAACGCCAGAGAGTTCCCCAGAGGTTTGGTTGGTGAGTGCTTCAAACTGTTGAGGAGTCATGAAGCGCGTATAGGGATCATCCAGTTGTTGTAGCGCTCGTCGCAAAGCTGCATAAGCTTCGTTGCGGGAGCTATACTCACGGCTCAGCAGTTCTTGGCGAGTTTCCTGCCAATTGACCTGATTAAAGTTGCTGTCGACGTAGCTGCGGTTAACAATTTGCCATGCCTCATCCAAAACGGCCTTGGGGCTGTCTTCTAGGGATGCTTGAACAGCGGTACTGAAGAGGGGGTTAACAATGGAAAGAGCTGCACCAGCCGCCGCTGCACTTCCCAAGAAGAGAGGATGCAAGGACGAACGAAATCGAGGAGATTGAGGCATAGTTTACGACTCGCTGTAAAAAAGACGGGCATAACAAGGAGCCTGAGCAGCAGCGGGAGGGCTGTGGCAAACCTCCGGCCTGCTGGACCGGATAATTGAAATTCCGCAAACCTGGCAAAAACGGTAAGCCCCCTGAAGATTGTCAGCTACCACTCTCTAAGCTTGCGAGGAGGGTGCGGTTTTCCTCTGTAACAACTACGACGATTCTCGCGGTCGGTACGGCAGAAAATCATTACGTTGTGTAAAAAATGAACGGACCTCACACCTACTTGCGAACACAGCATAACTTTGATCTGTGAACGTTTCCAGACTTTTATGTGACAGTTTCTAGAATACCCTTGCTCCCTCGCTCAATTGATATAGAGTATTAATACGTTTGTACTTTTTGGCTACTTTTTTTAGGCTTTTTCTCTGTTTGTATCTTATGTGGGGGCGATCGCCATGACCGTTGAGCAAACGAGTCAACTGATTCAGCTCATTCTCAATTCAACCCTAATGGTGGCGGTATGTGGGTTGGTGCTGATGGGGTTGCTGGTGCGTCAGGGAACACTTCAGCAACAGTTGCACTGGATTAACCGGGAATACCGCGAGCAACTGATGGGCACGGCAATTTTACAGGGCGATCGCTTTCAACAGTTGAAAAGCCAGCAGCAGGAGTTACGTCGGCACTACAGACAAATCCACGCCAGCATTTTGATTGCTTACAGTGCGTTGTTGCTGCTGCTGATCAGCTCGCTAATGCTAGCCTTGCGGAGCTTGTGGAACCAGGATTGGTTGATCCCAGCTTCGATGGTGATGTTCGCGGTGGGAAATGGTGTGATGGTGTTGTCAGTCGGGATGGCTCTAGTTGAAATTCGTAGCGCGTCCAATTCTCTATTAGGTGAGTTGCGGGATTGGGTGCAGTGGCGCGATCCCGAGGGCATTCGTCCCCGATTAACATTGCCTAGGCGGCGATCCCGTCGAGTATCTGAAAAACGAGTGAACGTCGGATAAGGATTCAAGAGAGGGAGCGAAGCTCCCCCTCTTGAATCGTTACAGCTGAAATTGCCGAAAAATCTCATCCGCTGACCGGTGGAGAATGGAGTGGCGATAGACCAGTGCCTCCATGTCTTCGGCATAGCCGCCACCAATCACACAGGCGACGGGATGCCCTCGGGAGATGCAGGTGTGAAGCACCTGGAGATCGCGACGACGCAGGCCTGCATCGGTGAGAGCCAGTTTGCCAAGGCGATCGCCTTCATGAACATCCACTCCAGCGTCATAAAACACCAGATCGGGCCGTACCTGGCTCAGGACATCAGGCAGGTAATGGGCCAGGGTTTGCAAGTAGGCATCATCTTCCATGCCAGTCGGGAGGGAAACATCCAGATCACTGTTCTGCTTGGTGCTGGGGAAGTTGATATCGCAGTGCATGGAGAAGGTGAAGACGCTGGGATCGTCCTGGAAGATGTAGGCCGTGCCGTCGCCCTGGTGTACGTCCAGGTCGACAATCAAGATTTTCTGGGCGATCCCCAGTTGTTGGACGACTCGAGCGGCGATCGCCAAATCGTTGAAAATGCAGAAGCCTGCGCCATAGTGTGGGAACGCATGGTGCGTTCCTCCAGCTGTATTACAGGCCAGTCCTGTTTGTAAGGCCAGACGAGCTGCTAGCAGTGTTCCACTGGCAGCGACGCAGGTGCGGTTGACCAAAGCTGGGCTCCAGGGCAGGCCAATGCGGCGCATGGCTTTAGGGGAAAGACTGCCGCTGCAGTAGTCCTGCACATAGGCGTGGGTATGCACCAGTTCAATATGGTCCCGGGGGAGGAGTTCGGGCTCGAAGAATTGGTCTGGGGTCGCGACCCCATCGGTGAGTAGCAACTCGTAAAGCTTGCCAAATTTGGCCATAGGAAATCGATGGCCAGGAGGCAAGGGCGCAACATAATCGGGATGGTAGACCAGAGGAAGACGCATCGGGTCAGCCGGAAATGGGCAAATTTATGAGGTCGTCGTTTCGTCAGAATTGGCTGGATAGAACTCCAGGCGGTAGCGGTAGAGGGCAACGGGGCGATCGCCTGCCTGAGTAAAATCAGGATCCTGGGGCGATAGGTAAATTGCCGTTACTTGATCCGCTGTGAGGCTGGGCTCTCCCGGACGTGTTTCGGGAAAGCGTTGATAAGCGGTGGTTGTTTCTACCTGATTCAAATAGATTTGCGGTGAGCTACGAAATTCCTGCTGAAAAATTTCCGTAGTGATGAATTGGTTGTCGTCAGGGCGCTCGGTGGCGCGGGCAGTCACGGTTGAAACTAACAGGCGTTTGCCTTGCAATACTGTCAGCTGGCGGTTGGGGTTTTCTGGATCTACTTTAACGGCCAATACAGGACTTTGTCCGGTAGGGGAATCCAGGTAAGCATGGGCCAAGTTCTCTCCATTGAAAGCCCGATCGGCCACAATGGGTGGGGTGCGGGGGATCGATATGGGTAGCCAACTCGGCGGCTCTCGCTGTTCCGGCACGAAGCGGGCCTGAAACCGAATAGGCTGATTTAAATAAGAGCGATTACTTTCAAATCCGGGGGTCACAACATTTGGAGCCAGAGGTGCGACCATATCCACCAGAGTTGTGGCGACATCCCAGGTACCTGCGGCCCAATCCGGGTAGTACAAATCTCCTACTGCCGCTTGAACAATGGGCCGTTCCTCCCAGTTAGGAAATGTCGCTAGCCGTTGAGATAAAGGTCCTGCCCAGGCCGAGCCGCCACCCAGAAGCCATACCAACAACAACCCACACAACCAAAGCCCATGGTGAGACAGTCTAAGTTTTGAACGTTGCTGACGGCATTGTCGGAGCTGAGGAGGTGCGAGAGATAGATCTGGGCCTTGGGCCCGCATCCATCTCTCGTTCTTCATCAGCTTGGGAAGGGGTATCGATCGGTAGACAGGCGACATAAAGGATAGAACCGTTGAGGAACTGGAGCAGGGGCGATCGCACGACCTAATATAGCCTGGACTAACGCACTGTTGTCGGTTACAGCTACACGAAGAGCTGCTCCCCAGATTTCTAAAGAACTTGAGTTTTGAGTCCTCACGACTTGTCCATTCCTGTCCATTCCTGCTTCAGGTCCGGCTGCGATTCGGCGAAGGTCGTGTTAAAACAGGCGTGGCATGGTCAGTCTGCGCAGAAGTTCACTCTGGGCAGGAGATGAATCCCTGGCCTATCCTAAAGAAGTTTGCCTAAAGTTTCCCAATGCAGCTTGATGTATTGGGGAATGGTGTCTGGGGACGCAGATCGAAAGCCGAGGGATAGGGAGGGAGCATGGACCAAAAACAGAGACGGTGGGGGTTGGGGGCGCTAATATTGCTGAGCTTGCTTCTGGGGAAGCGCGCACTCGCCCAAACCATTCAACCCGCAGCCGATGGTACGGGTACTCAGGTACAGGTGCAGGGCGATCGTATCCGCGTCACAGGAGGCCGCACTTCGCAGGATGGCGCGAATCTATTTCATAGCTTTGAGCAGTTCGGTTTGACCGCTGATCAAATTGCCCTTTTCCAATCCCAGGCAGACATTCGCAATATCTTGGCACGCGTTGTGGGAGGCGATCCGTCTACGATTGACGGGCTGCTGCGAGTTGTCGGCGGCAACTCCAACCTATTTCTGATCAACCCATCGGGGATCATCTTTGGCCCCCAGGCCCGGCTCGATCTACCGGGTAGCTTCGTTGCTACGACCGCGACGGGAATCGGCTTCGGAGTGCGAGAATTTTCTGTGGTTGGAGACACGAACTACAGCAACCTGGTGGGCGATCCCACAAACTTTTCCTTTGCTTTGGAAGAACCAGGGGCGATCGCTAACCTCGGTAATCTTCGGGTGGCGAACGGTGACCTGTCTCTCTTCGCAGGGACCGTCATTAACACAGGCAGCCTGGCGGCCCCCAATGGCGATCTCACCGTGACAGCAGTGCCCGGTTCAAGCCGTGTACGCCTGTCTCAGGAGGGTAGTCTTCTGAGCTTAGAGCTAGAAGGGCTGGCTGACGAGAATCTGAATCTGCGTCCGGCGACTTTACCTGAACTGTTGACGGGAGGTGGCCTGAACAATGCTTCGCAATTGACGGTGAGTGCCGATGGTACGGTGCGATTGCAAGGTAGTGGCATCATCACAGCAGGCGATGTGGCCCTGGGGCGATCGCCCAACCCTTCTGTATGGGGTGGAAATATGCTGATATCCGCAGCAGATGACCTGTTGCTGAGTGAAGCGCAGGTGCAGGCGGCTGACGATCTGTTTTTGTTGGCTGGCGATCGCCTGCAGATACGCGATAGCAATACGAATGCAGTGCGGATTATCGCTGGGGATGACTTAGTGCTGCGTGGCAACAGCCAGGTCGATGTTTTTGCCCTCAGCCATCCAGATAGTGGCTTCTGGTCAGGGGGCGATATGACATTGCGATCGGCTCAAACCGTTAGTGCCGACGCCCACTTTTTCAGTGGAGGTAACTTCCGAATTCGCCAGTTGGACGGGGACATGGGTGATCTATTCAGTCCCTACGATCCCATCATTCGAGCCCAGGGAAATGTCAGCTTTAACAGCTATACCGGAGCCTCACTCCACGTCATTGCATCAGGTCGTGTAGTGATACCCGGAAGCATCACGATTACAGGGGCAGATCCGACGAACGGCTTGCAGGAGACCGTCACGCTTTCGAATGGCGACAGCATATTGATCAACGGTCGACAACGGCCAACGCTAGATATTCGGGCTGGGGTGCAACCCAACGTGGTGGGTTCAGGCATATCTGGTACGCCCCTACCTCCTGGATTGCGTATTCAAGCAAGGCCGACATCGGCCAACATTTCCATTGGCTCCATCCTGATTGATGCTCCCAATGGCCAGGTGTTCCTCAGTACGCAATACCAGCCAGACCTTAGCCTGCCGGGCGGTAATATTCGCGTCACCAGAGCTGATGGTATCTCAACCGATGCCTCTACGGGCTTAGGGGGAGATATTTTCATTGACTCCCGCGCCCGGTTTACCTCTGCTGGCACTCTGGATGCGGCTACCTTAGCTCGAACCTCTGGCGATATTGTTGTGCTGGCCCAGCGCAACATTGTGATTCGGGGCAGCGTGAATACCTTTGGAAATCGGGCTGGGGATATTAACCTTCAAAGCCGGAGGGATATCCGGATCAATGGGGAGCTGAATGCTGATTCTGACCTTGGTGCCGGAGGGGATATTGTGGCGCGGGCGGGTCGTGATCTAACCATTGCAGGGGATGTCTCCGCTACTGGAACGGATGGCCCCGGCGGCTCAGTGAACCTGCAATCTACCCGTGATGTGCAGGTTGGCAATGTAAGTACCCAGGCGATCGGTGGCACATCCAACCTGCCCTACTCAGGAGGCCGTATTCGACTGGCCGCAGTTGATGGCAACCTTCAAGCCGGTACCGTCACCACCTCCGGGGAAACCGGGAGTGGGGCGATCGCCCTTCGAGCTGGTGGCACCCTGGCCTTGCAAGACATCCTGGCAAGCTCCGGAATTAATGGAGTCGGTGATCCTATCTGGATTGGGTCGCAGGGAACCCAAACAATCAATAGCATTGCTGCCACCTCTGGCGGAACAGGAACGGACGTGAGCCTGGTGAGTCGGGAGGGATCTATCCGGATTGGGGATGTGAATACATTGGGGCGCGATCGCGGGGGAAACCAATTCTTCCAAGCTGCGGGTGCAATTGTGACCGGCAACCTCACCAGCTCTGCGTCAACTGGAGCGGCTGGTAATCTAACCCTCACCGAAGCCTTCAGGATTCAGACAGGCAATCTTTTGGCCTCTGGTGTTGAGGGTGGGAATGTCACACTGCAGGCCGCCGGTACGGTTGAAACCGGTGGCATTTTCACCCGCGGTTCGATAGGTTCTGGCGGAGATGTGTTAATTAATCCCGCAGGTGATGTGCAAGTGGAGCAAATTGATGCCCGTGGGGGAACTGACGGGCGGGGCGGGGCAGTCAGCATTGTCACGAATCGTTTTTTCCGGGCCACGGGGGGGACAAATGCTGACGGGAATGGCAGTCTGATCAGCATCAATACGACAGGAGGGTTGTGGGGTGGTCCCGTCGACATCACCCATGGTGGTGCTGCACAGGATATCCCCTTTACGGTAGGAGACGCTTCGGTTAACGGAACTGCTGGAAGTATCACCTCTGGTCGTTCTACCATTGCTCCCTCGCAATCCTTCGAGGGTGACTATACCCAGGGCAACATTGCCATTCGATCGCGCGAGGCTAATCCCGGTTCACAGGATGGAGATCCTCTGCTCAATGGAGATCCTCTGCTCGATGAAGATTCCGAGCTGGATGACGTGGCTAGGCCTCTTGATAACGAGACCTCCGATGGCCTGGTAGAGAATACTGCAAGGACGATCGACCAGGAGTTTTCCGATGACTTTGAGGATTACTTTGGTTTGCCTGAGAGTGGCGCACTGTCGCTTCAGGGGGTCCAGGGTACCCTATCGAATGTGGCCCAGGCTACCGGGCTTACCCCAGCGTTGGTCTATGTCAACTTTGTCCCGAGGGCCGTGGATACGGGCGACTCAGGAAACGACTCGTTAGAACTGGTGCTAGTCACTCCGGAAGGAGATCTCATCCGCAAACGCGTTTTACAAACGACGCGATCGCAAGTGCTTGCCACCGCTGCCCGCTTTCGCAATGAAGTGACCAATCCCGCCCGCACCCGTACGGCCTCCTACCTGGCTCCAGCTCAGCAACTCTACCAGTGGCTAGTCGCACCTCTAGAGGAGGATCTCCAGGGTCAGGGGATTGACAATCTGGCGTTTATTTTTGACCAGGGGTTGCGATCGCTCCCCGTAGCAGCCCTCCACGATGGTCAGCACTTCCTGGTCGAGCGCTACAGCATTGGCCTAATGCCGAGCCTTGCTCTGGTAGATACCCGCTACCGCGACATTCGCAACAACCAAGTTCTGGCAATGGGGGCTTCCCAGTTTACGGATCAGCTACCGCTTCCTGCCGTCCCCATTGAGTTGGAGGAGGTTGCTACTCAAGTTTGGCGAGGCGAGTACTTTTTAAATCAAGACTTTACCCTCAAAAACCTACTGGCGCAGCGCGACGCCCAGCCTTTTGGCATTGTTCACCTGGCTACCCATGGCGAGTTCCGACCCGGCGATCCTAGCAATTCCTACATCCAATTCTGGGATCAGCGGCTACAGCTCGATCAACTACGACAAATGAACCTGAACAATCCACCTGTTAATCTGCTGGTGTTAAGTGCTTGCCGTACAGCTATGGGAGATGCACAGGCTGAGTTGGGTTTTGCGGGGTTGGCTCTTCAAGCTGGGGTTCAAAGTGCTCTGGCTAGCTTATGGTATGTATCTGACGCAGGCACGCTGGCTTTGATGACCGAGTTCTACCAGAACTTGCAGGATGTCCCCATGAAGGCAGAAGCCCTGCGTCAAGCTCAACTGGCTATGCTGAGGGGAGAAGTACAACTGGATGGCAGAAGCCTTGTTAGCCGTCGTCGGGGAAGTGTAATTGAGTTGCCTTCCGAATTTGACAAGGGTAGTACGCCTAACTTGGCACACCCCTACTACTGGGCAGGCTTCACAATGATTGGTAGCCCCTGGTAACGCCTTAAACCCTACCTATTGCGTTTGGCATCTATATCTATACCCAATAGGTAGGGTTTCTGATAGAATTGTTTGCCCTATAACCTCTGTGGTGGATGCAGCATGGCGGACGGCTTAGAAAATTCCCTAACTCATCAAGAAGAGGCATTGCTGGAGCCGTTTGTCACGAGCTTAGATAGTCCAATATTTGGCCTACGCAATCTACCAGAAGTCGTCAAAGGTGCGCTGTTTTCTCGCTATAGCCGCAGTGATAAAGATCTGCGACGCATTCTGCTAGACGAATTTATCAAAGCACCCGAAGCCGACTTTTCCCGCATTGTCGGTGGCTCAACGCAGGATGGAGAGCAGATTGTCGCCATTCAGCAGGCCGAAGCCTTTTACGATCGCGTTCTGGTTGGGTACGGTGACGACTCCGTAGCGGAGTTGGGTGGCGCTCACCTGGCCTGTGAGGGAATCAGCAATATCGCTGCAAAAGCCCTGGAAGATAGCCGCCTCGGCATTTCTCCGCTGGAGAAGTCTACCCGATACGTGCCCTTTAACCGTAAGGTCAATGGCCGGTATCGCTACCATCGAGAAGCTTCTATCATGGCTTCATCCCATGCGTCTCTTTACGAAGCAACTCTCGATCATCTATTTGAAACCTACACAACATTAGTTGAGCCGTTGCTGGCCTGGGTTCAGTCTTGTACACCGAAAGACGCCAATACCTCAGATCGAGCTTATTACAATGCGACTCGTGCCAAAGCACTAGATTTGTTGCGGGGCTTGCTACCCATGGCCACCTTAACGAATGTTGGTCTGTTTGGTAATGGGCGAGCCTTTGAATATTTGTTGGTTAAGCTGGCTGCTTCCCCTCATGCGGAGGTTCATGCTTTGGGAGCCTCCATGCAGGAAGCCTTAGACCAGATGATTCCGTCTTTTGTCAAACGCTCTAAGTCTGAGCGGGGGCTGCAATATGCCCGCTACCTATCGACTAATCGC
This sequence comes from Leptolyngbya sp. FACHB-8, assembly GCF_014695575.1. Taxonomy (GTDB): domain Bacteria; phylum Cyanobacteriota; class Cyanobacteriia; order Elainellales; family Elainellaceae; genus Vacuolonema. Next base: position 37,546 of record NZ_JACJOO010000054.1, read on the forward strand.
GATCGCACGCAACACCTCACCCAGAAACGCCTCGCGACCTCAGCACTCCCGCCCCCATCGCATGTCCAGTTAGTCGAGTACGACCCGGACGCAGAAGCGAAAGTCATTGCTGCTATTCTCTATCCCCACAGTGACCTCGCCTTCGAACAACTTCTGATAGAAGCTACCGAACTTTCGGTGGCAGAGCGTGAGGAGATTATTCAGACCTATGTGGGCGATCGCGCCTCCCGCTTCCATCGGCCCGGCCGTGCTTTTGAAGAAACTTACTACACCTTCGATGTGCTGGCCGATTTAGGAGCCTATCGCGACCTCCATCGCCACCGCGTGCTTACTCAGGAGCGTCAGCGTTACACCGTCCGTCACGGCCACATGATTCCCCCCGAGCTAGAAGAAGCCGGGCTAGCCGAACCCTACCGCAACGCTCTGGAAAAAGCTGCTGAAACCACCGAATGGATCGCGCAAGATTTGCCCATTGCGTCTCAATATGTTGTGCCCTTCGCTTACCGGGTGCGCTGGCGAATGAAGCTCAATCTCCGCGAGGTTTATCACTTTGTGGAGCTGCGGAGTGCTCGGCAGGGGCATCCAACGTATCGAGCGATCGCCCAGGAAATGTATCGCCTAATCCAGCACGTGCACCCTACCCTCGTCGCCTCCATGCACTTCGTTGATATGGAAAGCTACGCCCTCGAACGTCTTGCCGCTGAACAAAAAATTGATCTCAAACTAGAGCAACGTCAAGGGTAAGGGTAAGGACACTCATGCTCACCAAAATGAAGAAGTCGCCATCCCTCAGGAACGGCGACTTCTTCATTTTTAACCTGAGTTCGGGTTAAGGGCGTTTTCGAGTGCCACGCGTTGCGCGGCACTCGAAAACGCTGATTTTGGCGTGCGCTTTGCGCACGTCAAAATGAGCACTTCAGCTTATCCCGAACTGAAGTTTTTTAGTGACTATAGTGATTAATGATTCTCGTGGGCTTCGTAAGCACTCACAATCCGCTGCACCAACGCATGTCGCACCACATCTGCCTTCGTCAACTGACAGAAGGAAATGCCTTCAACATTCTTGAGAATATTAATCGCTACCGAAAGCCCAGATGTTTGTGTGCTGGGCAAATCTGTCTGGGTGACATCTCCTGTCACCACCATCTTGGAGCGAAACCCCAGACGCGTCAGCACCATTTTCATTTGAGCAGGCGTTGTATTTTGGGCTTCATCCAAAATAATGAAAGCATTGTTGAGTGTCCGACCTCGCATATAAGCGAGAGGAGCCACTTCAATAATTCCCCGTTCCATAAGATTGGGGATTTTTTCGGGCTCAATCAACTCGTACAACGCATCGTACAGTGGACGCAAATACGGGTCGATTTTCTGTTGCAAATCCCCTGGCAAGAAACCTAAGCGTTCCCCCGCTTCTACGGCAGGGCGCGTAAGAATTAGCCGCTCCACCTGATTAGAAAGTAGCGCCTGCACCGCAATCACTGCGGCGAGGAACGTCTTTCCCGTTCCCGCAGGCCCAATGCAAAACGTTAGGTCGTGATTGCGAATCGCTTCGATATATTGCCGCTGGCGAAAGGTTTTGGCGCGAATATCATCACCCTTACGGGTACGAGCCAGAACATCTTTCTGGAGCGTCTGCAAGTCATCTGTGCGGTGTGTATCAAGGGCGTGTCGAGCCGTCAGGATGTCAACTCCAGTGATGGCTCGGCCTTCACTCCAATAGGATTGGAGCGATCGCACTAAGCTCTCACTCTGCTGCACCTGTGACTCAGTACCCGACACAACAAGATCGCGACCCCGTAAAACAAAGGTCGCGCCAGTCAATTTCGAGAGTTGTTTTAAGTTCTCTTCCCGGTGGCCTGCGAGGGCGATCGCACTGTCTACACTGGGAAGTTCAATCGTGATGGCTGTTGCCATAAAATAGGCCGCTAATGTCGAGGAGGACGACGTGGGCCAGGGCGACGGTCTGGACGCGAATGGCCTCCCCCTCCGTCTCGTTCTCGGGGAGGGCCGCCGTCCCGGTGGTTGGCACTGGAACTGCCGTAAACATCTAAGTGCGCCGTGTAGCCTGCCAGTTGACTGAACGCTTCTACAACGGTGCGGATGGCCTGGATGTTACGCCCACCGCGCCCAAAAACTCTGCCCTTCTCTTCCCCCTCAAAGGCAATGCGAATCAGCGCTTTTTGTCGGGATGGGCGCACTTCACAATCTACTTTGAGTGCATCGGGGGACTCAAGAAAAGGCGTCACGAGGAATCGTACCAACCGTTCAAAGTCCGGTGGGTGAGTATTGGACGCGGTGTTAGTTACATCAGGCACAGGAGATTCAGGCATTCACTTGAGCGTAAACATCAGCTTTTTCGAGGATGCGGCGCACGGTCTCAGTAGGCTGAGCGCCTTGCTGTAGACGACGAACGACGGCCGGAACGTCAATCTTAACTTCCTCAGTGCGGGGGTTGTAGTAACCCAGCTCTTCCAACGGACGGCCGTCGCGGCGAGAGGTGCTTTGCATCGCCACAATACGGTAGCTAGCGGCGAATTTTTTTCCGTACCGCTTCAAACGCAGCTTGATCATGCCTGAAAAACTAACTCCAGAGAATTGAGTGGATAGATCAGGTGAATGGCACTTAGCCTACCACCTAATAGATAGAAAAGGCATTTAACGCCCAGTTAGTAATGCTATCACAACAGGTAGGGAGAAAGCACAACTTTAGCGATCGCTGATGGCTGTGCCTGCTCCTGCACTTCAGACGCATTACCCGTCAGAGGCTACCAAAGCCCTTTTTCTTCTTGTTGGGCTTTTTCTTTTTCTGTTTGCTAGTAGGGGCCACACCGCCGGGGTAACCGCGCCAACCTGGCGGTGGCATACCCGCTCCAGGAGGCATTCCACCGCCCATGGCAGGGGCTCCGCCTCCCCCAAACAATCCACCCAGTCCTCCTCCCATGCCAGGCATACCTGGAAACTGCCCTCGGCTCATCTGCTGCATGAGAGTACGCATTTTCTGGAAATCACTGACCAGCTTGCTGACATCATCCAGGCCCAGGCCTGAGCCCTTGGCGATACGACGACGACGACTGGGAGATCCAGCCAACAGATCAGGGTTCTTGCGCTCTTCCCGTGTCATGGAGTTGATCATGGACTCAGCTCGCTTGAGCTGGGTTTCTCCTTGCTCCAGTTGCTCACCTGAGAGCTTGTTCATCCCGGGGATCATCTTCATGATGCCCCCCAGGGAACCCATTGTCTTAAGCAATCGGGTCTGCTTCAGGAAATCATCGAAGTCGAACTGAGCTTCCAGAATTTTTTGCGAAAGCTTTTCGGCTTCTACAATATCCACTTCTTCCTGGGCTTTTTCTACCAGGGTCAGCACGTCACCCATACCCAGAATGCGGGAGGCCATCCGGTCTGGATAGAAAGGTTGCAGTGCTTCGACTTTTTCACCAACCCCAACGAATTTAATAGGTTGACCGGAAATCCGTCGTACGGAGAGAGCAGCTCCCCCACGGGTGTCGCCATCCATCTTTGTCAGGATGGCTCCGGTAATGCCAATCTCTTCCTGGAAGGTGCGCGTCAGGTTGGCGGCTTCCTGGCCAGTCATGGCGTCCACCACCAGCAGCACTTCGTGGGGCTGCACCACCTCTTTGATTTGGGCCAATTCGGCCATCATCTGCGGGTCAATCTGCAAACGACCGGCCGTGTCAACGATAACGGTATCAATACCGTCTTCCTTGGCTTTGGCAATCCCCTGGCGTGCGATTTCAACGGGGTTTACGTCTGTGCCCATTTCAAACACGGGCACGTTGATTTGCTTACCCAGGGTAATGAGCTGATCAATAGCAGCAGGACGGTAAACGTCAGTGGCGACCAGCAGTGCGCTACGGTTTTGCTTGCGGAGGTGGAGAGCTAGTTTTGCAGAGGCCGTTGTTTTACCCGTCCCCTGTAAGCCTGCCATCAGTACGACGGTTGGGGCAGTATCTGCCTCAGCCAGGGGCACATTCGTCTCCCCCATGACCTCAACCAACTCGTCATAAACAACTTTAATGAACTGTTGAGAGGGGTTAACACCACTGACAACCTGCGCGCCCTGAGCTTTTTCTTGTACCTCAGCGACGAATTCCTTCACCACTTGCAAGTTGACGTCAGCTTCTAGCAACGCCCGACGAACTTCCCGCAGGGCTTCCTGGATGTTGGTATCAGAAATTTTGTCCAAACCCCGGAGCGTTTTCCAGGCTCCCTCCAGGCGATCGGCTAAGGCTTCAAACATGGTTTACGTGCATTTGGCAGAGATCTCTGATCCATTCTATAGCTATGTTCAATTCGGTTGTGGCAAAGGAAGAACCTCAGGCAATGCTGCAAATCCTCTTGTTGCCACAACCGAATTGAGCGCAGCACTATGCAATACATCCCTCTTGCCAAACCCAAAAAAGCATAAAAAAAAGGGAGAGTCTTTTGGGAACTCTCCCTACCATCAGGGTGCATCTACTTATCATATTATGCCATCCCAGGGGTGAGGGGTGTCACCCCCCTCGACAGATCTTTTTTGGCTTTTTCTTTGTTTTCTTATCATTCTAAGATTTGCATATAAGTTTAGATTATTTTATTTATGCTAAAGGGGGTGCGCACGATCGCCACATCCCCCTTTAGACAGGTTCTATCCGTTTAGTTTCTTGGTCAGCAGCTCGTTGGTCAGTTTCGGATCAGCCTTGCCTCCGGTCCGCTTCATGACCTGGCCGACAAAGAAGCCCAGAAGTTTGGTTTTACCACCCCGGTACTTCTCAAGCTCGTCCGGGTGAGCGGCGATCACCTCATCAATGGCAGCCTCAATCACACCCGGATCAGAAACCTGCACCAATCCTTTGCTTTCCACTAGGGCTTTAGGGGAGCCGCCTTGAGTGAGAAGTTCAGGTAGCAAATCCTTGGCAATCTTGTTGCTGATGGTATTGGCTTCAATCAAGCTCACCAACTCGGCTAAGGCTTCCGGGGTGAGGGGAAGTTCGGTAATGGACTTCTTCTCGTTATTGAGATAGCCGCTGATGTCGCCCATGATCCAGTTGGCGGCGGGCTTGGGAGTAGCCCCAGCGGCGATCGCAGCCTCGAAGTAAGTGGCGATCGCCAGGTCATCTGTCAACACGCGTGCATCGTAGGAGGAGAGCCCCAGCTCAGTTTCATAACGGTTGCGCTTTTGAGCTGGCAATTCGGGGAGCTGCGATCGCCATGTTTCCAACTGTTCGGGTGTGACCTGAATGGGCCCTAGGTCCGGTTCTGGGAAATAGCGGTAATCGCTGGAGCCTTCCTTGGTGCGCATGCTGATGGTGCGCTGAGAGCCTTCTTCCCAAAGCCGGGTTTCTTGAACAATGGGCTCGTTCGACTCCAAAGCTTTGATTTGCCGCTCAATTTCATAATTGATAGCTCGTTCAATGGCGTTGAAGGAGTTCATGTTCTTGATTTCGACCTTCGTGCCAAACTTGTCGGAGCCAACCGGCCGGATGGAAATATTGACATCGCAACGCAGGGAGCCCTCCTGCATGTTGCCGTCTGATACGCCCAGGTAGCGCATGATGCGACGCAGCTCACGGGCATACTCAGCGGCTTCTGCTCCAGAGCGCAGGTCCGGTTCCGACACAATTTCGACGAGAGGTATCCCGGCGCGGTTGTAATCTACCAGAGAGAAGGTAGAGCCAGAAAGGCGATCGCTCCCTCCATGCACCAGCTTGCCGGCATCTTCTTCCATATGCAGGCGCGTGATCCCAATGCGCTTACGGGTGGGGTTGCCGCTCTCATCTTCTAGCTCAATTTCGAGCCAACCATGTTCGGCAATAGGTAAATCGTATTGAGAAATCTGGTAGTTTTTAGGCAGGTCAGGGTAGAAGTATTGTTTACGGTCGAACTTACTGTAAGGGGCGATCGTACTATTCAACGCTAACCCCGCCTTAACGGCATACTCCAACACTTTCTCGTTGAGTACCGGCAGGGTGCCCGGCAAACCTAGGCAGATGGGGTCAATGTTGGTGTTGGGATCGGCCCCGAATTGGGTGGAACTACTCGAAAAAATCTTGGTTTCGGTGCTGAGCTGGCAATGGGTTTCTAACCCAATGACCGCTTCGTACTGGGTTTTGACAGGAGTGGCAGAGGTCATACTGTCGAGACTACGCGTTATAAATTAGGGTCGCAATCGCACCCCCATTCTACCTACTGCTGTCCATTCCCTTGATTCAAACTCCTGCAAATTTTTGCTTGACGGAGAAATAAGTTGGAAAAATGAGTAGGATGACCGGGGGATTAACCCTACATTCAGGGGGCTATGAAGTAGGCTAAACATAACCATTGTGCGTGAGGAGCATTGTGGAACAAGAGAAAGTGGAAACGAAGGAATTAGTCACCCTGGTTCAACACATTGGCGAGGCTGTATTGGCAACTACGGAGACTGTTGAGAAGCTCTCCAATCATGTAGATGGCCTATCGAAACAGGTGCAGCAGCAGGGGTACCAAATTTTTGCCCTGAGCGATGCTGTGCAGACCCTTGCGGAGAACCATGATGCCGCGATCGCCCGGATGGATCAGGTGATTGAAGTGTTGCAGCGACTGGTTAAGGCCTTAGAGTTGCCGGAAGATTCCAACTCTTCCCGATCCTAAGTATCCTTAACAGGGAAATGCTTCAGTTTTTGTTGATATCAGCTATACATCAACAGAAACAGGAATACTCCTGGAAATGGTGGGTAGAAAAATAAAACCTTCTCAGTAAAACTATCGAAAATCGATCTAAATTGGGGAGTTACCCTTGCACGCATTCACCGAGGAACACTCTGCAATGTCACGGGTGGAGGAACTGAAACACGAGTGGCAGGCGCGGTTAGCGGCCGACCATCCCAATCAGCCTGCGGCGACCCAGGACAGTATCATTCACTGGTTGTTAGGGTCTGATATGGAGCGCTATGAGGGTTTGCCCCCGGCTCAATGGACGGTCATTCAGCAAGCGCTGGAGTATCGCTATCGAATTTTGCAACAGCGCTATCTAGGGGTAGGGCCGGATGCAGCGTACCGTAACCTATTACAACGACTGGCAAGCCTTTCCCTAATTCGTAGCAAAGTTCAAACCTGGGTCTCGTTGTCGCGCGATCGCCAACGCAGCGTCATGGACGTGTTGAAGGAGGTTGTGCAGGAACTCATTCAGGGGGATAACTACATTCGCCAGCAGGTGGAATGGATTGCTGAGTGTACCCCCAACCCCCGGTTACGGAACTCGCTTCTATTGGCCAGTATTGAAGAATATTGTCTGAGACCTATCCGCAATCAGCCGCTCCTTGTGTATCGTTTTGTGAATTATTTACGGCGATCGCAGCGGGGTGGCATGACCCAGGTTCCCACCGGAGACATCATTCGTCTTGTGTCCGATGAGATCGGTCACGATGAAGCCGAAAGTACTCTGAGTCTGACGGATGTTCAAGCCTTGGAGCAGTACCAGGAGCAACAAGCCTGGGAAGAGCAACAGGCTCTGCGGAAGTCGGTGATGGATGAGTTTGCTCAATATTTAGAGGAAAAAGTTGACCCGCTGGCCGCCCGGTGGTTGGAACTGCATGTGCAGGGGAAGACACAGGAGGCGATCGCCAGCCAACTGAATGTGCCGATTAAGCAGGTTTATCGTTTGCGTGAGAAGATCAGCTATCACGCCAAAAACGTCTTTGCATCAAAACTTCAGCCCGATCTGGTAGGAACCTGGTTGGGAACGACACTGGAGCATAACTTGGGTCTTTCAGTTCAGCAGTGGCCCGTGTTTCTGGATAGCCTCGCCCCTGACCAGCAACAGCTTATCCAAGACGTGAAGCAACACGAAACCCTTGAGGACGTTGCTCGTATGCGGAATGTGAAGCTCCACCAACTGAAGAGCGAATGGACTAAAATTCTCTTAGAGGCGTACGCCTTCAGGAGTGCAGCATCGGATAATGACGATGCTCCAAACGATACTTCGGCATAAGATCGTTGAGGCGCATCCCACCTCACGCTTCTACCCAACTTTATGGTTTCTCCATCCGACGGTCAGGAGCCTCATGCCTCCGGGCAGTCTACCCGTTCCATCTTGACCTACTTTCAGGGCGACCTGGCTGAACGCATCGATTTTCAGCAAATGTTCGTTCTGATTGATGGTGTGCTGCCTTTTGAAGCTTGTCTTTACTATCAGGTGTTACCTCTTTATCTAGAGGGTAGTCGGCTGATATTGGGGATGGTAAGCCCTGATGATCGCAGCGCTTCTGACTATGTGCGGCGGATCATTAGCTACCACCACTATATGGTGCTACCCCGGCAGATTAGCTCGGAAGCTTTGCAGGCGTCGCTAACGGCTTATTTGAATTATGCCGGTCAACGGGAGCATAAGGTAGAACAGCGCCCCCGGCCCGAAAGCCGCACGGCCCGCTCTCGTGCAGCGCAGCCGGTTGACCACAACTTGCAGCCCACCCTGGTAGTAGACAGCCCTGATAACTTAGTGGATGAGCTGAGACAGGAGCCATCTCCTGAGGTAAAGCCTTCAGAAACTCCTGTGGCTCAGGAGGAGCAACCTCTACAGCAGGAGCTTCCAATCCAGGAGGTAACCTTTGCGGCTGCACCATTAACGGAAATCGTAGAACCGCCGTCTACCGCCGAGCCAGCAGCTTCCAGTTCGGATATTGCCGGGCTAGCAGAGCCCCTGCCAATCCTCAAGCTAAATTTTAATTACCTTTCTAGCCCCGTTGAAGTACTGGGCTCGTTGTCACCCCGAGAGTTACTTCAAGAGTTATTGGGCCGAGTATTAGTTGGGGGAATTGGTCGCCTTTACCTGGAACGTCAGGAGCATTACGGTAGAGTGCTCTGGAGCCAGAACGGCGTACTAAAATCTGTGCTAGACCCTGTTGACCTCGATAAGTTTCGAGGGTTATTGAGTGAATTGAAGCGATTTGCCGATGTTTCCCTGGTTCCCCTGAAGAAACCAAAACAGGTGGATTTGGAACGCGTTTTTAATGGCTCTCGCTTACTTCTACGCTGCCGCTTCATGCCGTCAAATCATGGTGAAGAAGCGACAGTGCAGGTGCTGCGCGGTGCGGCCTTACGGTTCTACCAGCAGCAACAACTAGCTTTGCTGGAGCGGGATGCCTTGGGTATTGCACGACAGTTGCAAAATAAGTTGAATGAGTTGCGCGATCGCGCTCGACAAGAATCTTCCCTGAGTGGTGCCCGACTTGAAATTATTCCAGCTCTGGCCCAGATGCTCAAAACGATAGAGGAGCAGATTTTGAGCTTGCAGGATGACGAGCCCCCCTCATCGTCTCATCAGAATAACGAAGACGATTAGGTAGTGTTCTAGACATGTGGATAGGGTGTGGTGAAAGAAGCACGAAGTGCCCCTTTCCCCACACCCTATAAAAAAGTGGTGTGTAACCTCTACGGGACACACCACTAAAAACCAATCTATGCAAACAGTCGTGAGGCGTTGAAAAACTAGATCAAAGCAGGTACCCGAGTATCCCAACGGCCTACCGCTTTGCCAATGACCGAAAGTTCAGTCATCAGTCGATCGAAGCGATCGGGTGTCAGGGATTGAGGCCCATCGGACAGCGCCTTGGAGGGATTAGGGTGAACTTCAATCATCAGGGAGTCAGCACCTGCTGCCAGAGCTGCCGCTGCCATGGAGGGCACATACTCAGACTTGCCGGTGCCGTGGCTGGGGTCGATCATAATGGGCAGGTGGGTGAGCGATCGCAGCACAGGAATTGCAGACAGATCCAGCGTGTTACGAGCGTACTGGTTATCGAAGGTGCGAATACCCCGCTCACAGAAGATAACGTTTGAGTTGCCAGCGGCCACGATATACTCAGCAGCCATGAGCCACTCTTCAATGGTGGCTGACATGCCACGCTTCAGTAAGACAGGCTTGTCTTGAGCGCCCATCTTCTTCAGAAGGGAGAAGTTGTGCATGTTGCGTGCCCCAACTTGTAGCACATCAGCAACTTCAGAAATTACTTCAATATCGGCGGCATCCATCACTTCGGTGATAATGCCCAGACCGGTTGCTTCCTTGGCTGCTGCCAGCAGCGCCAGAGCACTTTCCCCGTGGCCTTGGAAGGCGTAGGGAGAGGTGCGGGGTTTGAAGGCTCCGCCACGAAGAAATTGAGCACCCGCTGCCTTAACACGGCGTGCGGTTTCCACAATCATTTCTTCATTTTCAACAGAGCAAGGACCCGCAACGACAACCACAGGGGCATGTTGACTGAAAGTAACCGGGCCGTTGGGAGTTGAAACAATGACTTCGCTGGGCTCACCATGACGAAACTCACGGCTAACCCGCTTGTAGGGCTTTTCCACCCGCAGTACCTGTTCGATCCATGGGCTCAGGTCTTGAAGCTGGAGGGCATCCATATCAACGGTTTCGCCTACCAACCCAATCACGGTCTTGTGCTTACCAACGATCTTTTCAGGGGACAAGCCCAGAGAACGAAATTCTGCGTCTAAGCGATCAACTTCGCTCTCAGGAGCGCCGGGTTTCATTACTACAATCATGTCAACATCCTGCGCGGAGATTTAGGTGGAAGGACTGAGAAAATTTCAGTCTTCATCTCAGATTTAAGTTCATCCTTAGGTAGAGTGCCGAGAGGTCAGGATGGACTTGACGGAATCTTGACCGGGATCTGTGCCTTTATTAAGACTTGTCCTGTTTTGCAGATTTCCATGCGGAAGTCATTCGCCCAAAGTTGGTACGAAATTCCGAGAAACCAACTAAGCTTCCCGGTTCTTCTTCCCAGGAAGCTGATAAAACCCCGTAACTGAGGCCAATAACCCCCAACCCAAACAGCCCCAAGCTGACCAAAAGAACTGCTGATGTAGGCAGCCCTACCCCTTGAGTAACCGCCAGATAACTGACGAAGAATGAAGAGATACCGAGGACTGTTGGAACCCCACAAAAGGCTGCCATACGGCGAACCATGCGCTTGCTAACCGCATCAGGAATGCCCGTATTTGCCCTGGAGGCCGTTTTCCCCGAAGGCTTGCGGGTGGAACTGGCAGGAGCAGGGGTCTTCTCGGCTTTTTTCTCAGCAGGCTTCCGACGCTTGGGCTCAAAGGGTAAAGCCGTCCGGCCTGCATCAGAATTGGGTTTCTGCTTAGGGTTGGGTGCCATAGCTGGTTTAGCCGCGAATCCCTAAACGCTGAATCAGGGCACGATAGCGCTCTTGACTTTGCTGACGAATGTAGGCCAGCAGGCGCTTACGGCGACCAATCATTTGCAGCAGACCCCGGCGGGATGCGTGGTCTTTTTTGTTGGTCTTGAGGTGGTCGCTGAGACGGTTGATGCGCTCGGTTAGCATTGCGACTTGAACGTCAGCGGATCCAGTATCGGTATCGTGAACCTGATACTCCGAAATGATTTGTTGCTTTTGCTCCTGTACCAGTGCCATGGGAATCTTCTAAGTTCCTGAATAAGTCACAATCAATAATCATACCATGCATAGCTGGTCACTACGGGACTGCGAAAGCCTTTCTTGATCGGGATTTGCACCTCTAGGGTTCTTCTAGTGGTATTGCCTGTTGTGGAGACTGTTAAAACGCTACTAATAGGTTATGAATCGTGTTCTGTAAAGTGCGGGACACACCACAGAATTTGCAGAGTGAAGGCTATATATGGGTTGTATGGCTCTGGGAAGCGCGTCGCTCTCCAAATCCTCTGTCTAGAGGAGGGGCCTCTCCGTCCTCCAGACCCCCTTGACCTAGGAGATTTTGCATAGGTGTTGTCAGGCCGCTTCGCTGTGGAGTTTGGATCAGGTTTGGGTAGTGTTATTGCCCAACAGCACAGTGTTTTTGGTTTCGCCATGCTGAGTGTGGTGTATTTCGCGCTCAGCATTTGTGCTGTGGGTCGCAGGCTTGCGTAATTCCTATAGCTATTAGCGGCTGAGCCAGGCGATCGCCTCCCGAATCCACACTTCTGCATCGGCGTTCTTGGCCAGTGCTTTTTCCTGTCCTACGGCTTGTAGGGCCTGCAAAATTTCGCTGTTGCTGTAGCCCAAGGCCAGCAGTGTCATCTCGACATCTTCCTGGACGGCTGACACAGGAGTGGCGTCTGGGGCACTGAGGAGACCGGATTGATTGCGCCACTCAGCTAGTTTGGTTTTGAGTTCAACGGCTAACCGTTCGGCAGTACGGGTCCCGACGCCGGGAGCGCGGGAGAGGGCGCGGATATTGCTAGTCACAATGGCCTGCACGAGTTCTGTGAGACCCAGGGTGTCGAGGAGGGCGATCGCTGCCTGGGGGCCGATGCCACTAACGCTGAGCAGTTGCCGAAACAAATCCCGTTCAGCCATGGATGCAAAGCCAAACAGCACGATTTGATCTTCCCGCACTTGCTGGTGGGTAAAGACCTGCACCGTTTCGCCGACAGAAGGAAAACTCTGGACCAACCGGGGCACGATCTGAATTTCGTAGCCAACCTGACTGACTTCAAGAACGGCAATCACACGATTGGCAGAAATTTTTTGAATACCGATCAAGGTGCCTTTAAGGTAGCTGAGCATGGCGATGGAGCAGGGAGTCTGGCTACCAGGATAAGGGATCGAGGGGCATTAGTACAAAAATACGGTGGACGTTGTAGGTGGGCACCGATAGAGTAGGGCTGGACTCCATCTAGTTGGTTCAGGCATACACCGTTTAACAGGCTCGCCATTTTTTCAAGCCGTTGATTTTGCGTGGGCGTCGCTCACGCAAAATCAACGGCTTGAAAAAAATCAGGTGAAAACCCTGTGAAACCAACCACTTCAAAGAGATGTTTGAGGTCGCTTTTCCCCAAACGATGGACTCAATTCCGGGGAGGAATCCACTACGCTGGGAGAGATGCTTCGGAACCGCTACGTGCGCTCTACCCCATGACCTGGCTGACTCGTCACCTAAAATCCTGGCTGCCTGACCTGGACTTCCGTGTTTGGATTCTCTTTGTCGGACGACTGCTCTCGCAAATGGGCACGGGCTTTACCCTGTTCTATGCTCCGATTTACTTCGTGAATCAAGTGGGGTTGCCTGCTACAGTCGTCGGCTTGGGCATTGGGAGCGGGGCCATTGCTGGAATTTTTGGACGTATCGTGGGTGGTTCTCTGGCGGACATGCCGGAGTGGGGACGACGGTGGACGTTGCTGGCCTCGGCGGTCGTATCAGCGATCGCCTCCTTTCTGCTCGCGATCGCCTATGACTTTCCCCTATTTCTCGTTGGTAACCTGCTCCTGGGGTTGGGTATCGGTCTCTACTGGCCTCCCAATGAAGCGGTGGTTGCAGATTTAACAACGGTCGAGCAACGTCGCGAAGCGTACGCTCTGACCCGCCTGGGAGATACCTTGGGTTTGGGGTTTGGGGTGCTACTGGGAGGGCTGATAGTAGCTCTGACGAGTTCCTATCAGATGCTATTTGTGATTGATGGCGTCAGCTTTATTGTCTTTTTCGGCATTGTGTACTGGCTCATTCCCGAAACCCTCCATTCAGAGCAATCTTTTGATGGCCTGGGTAAGGGGTGGCGGGTCGCTCTGAGCGATCGCCCTCTCTGGGTTTTTTTTGTGGCAAATTGCCTGTTTACTACTTATCCAGCCCTGACCCAGAGCGCGTTACCGCTCTATTTCGCCAATTTTATTCCGCAATCCAATGGCGGAATGGGGTTCCCCGAAGGAGTGATTAGTGCGCTATTTGCCTGGCATATTGCTTTGGCAACGCTCCTCCAAATGCCCGTTGCGCGCCGTTTGCATGGGCTCAGTAATTCGCGAATCTTAATGATTTCGGCGCTGGTGTGGGGTATTGGCTTTGCCATGGTTGGGATGACAGGGCTGCTTCCGGGTGCATTGGGGTGGGCAACCGTGGGTCTGGGGGTGATGGCGATCGCCCTTGTCTTCTACATGCCTGCTGCTTCCTCTCTAGTGGTGATGCTCTCTCCAGATGCATTTCGAGGGGTTTATCTATCGGTGAATTCCCTCTGCTGGGCATTGGGATACTTTCTGGGTCCGGCGTTGGGGGGATGGGCCATGGATCAGGATGAGGCGATCGCCCATAGTTTCTGGATGATAGTAGCTCTTAGTGTGCTGATCTGCCTGGGAATTTTAGCGATGCTGAGTGGCATGGAAGACCGCCGGGTGGAAGCTAACTCGGCCAAGGATTGAATTGCCATAGCCTGAGATTCCAACAAGAGACGCTCTGCGGGAAGGTTATGTGGCTAAGCCACATAACCTTCCCGCAGAGCGTCTCTATATCTGGTAGGACTTACGCAAGTCCATAACGCTTAGTACATTTTTGTTGTGTGGTGGGCTTCGCACACCATACAACAAAAATGCGTAGGTTCTGATGGGCTCAATTTTAACGGCGACGATCGGCTAATTTCCGGTAAACATCCCGTAAGTCAACGTTGTGATGGGCGATCGCAACCAGGGTGTGGTAAAACAAATCGGCTACCTCGCCAGCGATCGCCTCCGCATCATCGTCCTTACAGGCCATAACCACCTCGGCTCCTTCCTCGCCAATTTTTTTGAGGATTTTATTATCGCCGCCTGCAAAGAGTTTGCAGGTGTAGGAGTCAGGGTTGGGATTTTGTTGGCGATCGCGAATCACGGCAAACACCTGGGATAGCATATCCGCAGGGGGTGGTGTGATGGTGCCCTCAACCTGATGGAAACAGCTACGTTCCCCTGTGTGGCAGGCCACATCACCGACCTGCTCAACCCCGACCAAAAGAGCATCACTGTCGCAGTCGTAGCGGATTGACTTGACATGTTGCAGATGACCAGAGGTTTCGCCCTTATGCCAGAATTCCTGGCGGGAGCGGCTCCAGAACCAGGTTTCACCTGTCTCTAGGGTTTTTTGGAGGGATTCTCGATTCATCCAGGCCATCATTAACACGGTACCGTCCAGATAGTCTTGAACGATGGCAGGAACAAGCCCCTGGTCGTTGTAGCGAATTTCATCCAGAGGAATGGCCATCAAAACGTCATTAGAAATCGCCGTCATGCCTTATCATTTATCACCACGCTGCGTTTCCCATGCTATCAGGGTAATGGGGTGACTTCCGGCCTCGCGTCAGGAAGCCCATCAGGAATTGATAATTTTCAAACCTATATATTTAGTAGTGGGCTAGACTTAAAACCAGAATCAGACCGCGTCATACATCCACATTTAGGGTTACCGTTCTCGCCCACGAACTGGCAACCCACCACGCGAACCATAGTAAGGTAAGGGGTACAGGTTGATGGAGTTCTGGGAATTTCTCATCCAACGGGAGGGCGATCGCTCCTGGCTGCCCCTGGAGTCGCCCGATGTGGAGGTGCTGGAAGGTCGCTATCGGATGGTCGCGCGTACCAGCCGAGTGAACCAACCCGTCGAGATTCGCATTTGCCATATTCGGTTGGATGAAGACCCTCCACGCCGCCGCACGCAGAAACGCAACGGACGCATCAACGATGATGGTCTGATCGTAATTTTTCCGTTTACCTGGCTGCAACCCGGTGTGTGGGAACTCAGCTGTGCAGGGGATTTGATGGCCGATATGCTGGGCCAGGGTTGGCGCTATGGGGTGCAGCTCTCCGTGTTGCCGCAAGAATCAGAAGTAGCCGATGACTGGGAGCCCGATGGTCCGGCGGCTGATTTAGATGCAGTCAGCCTGATGTCGCGACACGATAGCGTGCACGAGGACCTGGACGAGGCAGGTGCTGCTTCTGCGGTTGAATCTTTGCCAGAACCGGAGCCGGTGCTTGATTCTGCCAGTTCAGTCGAGATCGACGAGCCAAATCCCTTTGTTTTCCCAGAACAGCCAGTCGTAGAAGAGCCTGTGGAACCGGAGCCTGCTGTGATGGCAACTGGCTCGAGCGAGGTCTGGCAGAAAGCTCAGGATGATTCCGATGCAGTTATAGACTCTTTGCTGGAAGATCTGGATTTGGATCTGGACACCCCAGTTGCGGCTGAGGTAGAAACCCCTGAAAATGAGGAAGAATTCGCCTCGGGCCCAGCTCTAAAGCCAGAATCGGTGCAGTTGGTTTTGCAGCAATCGAGCCTGGTGGTACAAGCGGGGCGATCGCTCACCCTTCAGGGCACTATCGAGCCTGTGGGAGAGCTAGACACCCCTTACCTGCCGCCGGTGGCCCTGCAAATTACCCTGCGTGACCCCCAGACGGCTTCCACCGTGTTGGAAGTGCGGCGATCGCTCACGTCCCGCCTGCTTCCCTGCCCCTTTTCCTGTCAAGTGACGCTGCCCGAGAACTCTGACTCGCGCCTGTTAATTGGAGATGTGGCTCTGGTGGCCCTGGCGACGCCAACGGATCATCCTTCGGTTCTGGTAAGTGCTGGGTTTTCGGTGACGGCCAGCCTGAATGATTTGTTGGAGGCAGTCGCCGATGATTTTCCGGCCGATCTCTATCCACCCTTACGGGAAGACGAACAGCCTGTCGACCTGGATATCACGTTCCTGATTGCTCAGCGAGCTGCAGCGGCTCCCTTGGTGCGCCCCGCGGGTGAGCAGATTTTGCCGCCTCAGATTTATCAACCCGATCCCAATCGCCCGCGTACCAGGGGAATAGAACTTCCCATGGAAAAGCTTCTAGAGCCAGAGCCTGAGATTGTTTTGGAAGTGGCCCCTGAATTAGCAGAAGCTTCTGCAGACACGGAGGATATTGCTCTAGATGCTCCCAGCGCTCCCGAAACTCCCAGCCATGACCTGGAAGAGGCTGATGGGGTGCTGCAACGCCTGGAAACATCTGAGGCAACGGATGGCCCTTCTGTTGTAGGGCAAGCCCTGCCAGAAGAAAACCTGGCGCTCTCCGCCGAGGAACTAGCGTTTCGTGCCCTGGATCTACAAAGTCGGTTTTTGTCTCGGCTGAGTGCGCTGGCGGGCGACCGCGAACTCTCCCAATTCCTGGGCAACAGTTCTCTTCCCCTCTCCGAGGAAGGCTGGGATGAGCAGGAAATTGTGCTGGATGACGAATTACCTCCGCCAACTCTACGCAATACCCTGGGCTTTTCTGCCCCGCCTTCCCCACCCATCCAACCGGATGCTCTGCCGGAGGAGGAACCGCTTCCTACACCTCAACTGCGCGTGACTGGTGGCGAGCTGGTGTCAGGGCAGCGGGTGGAGGTGACGGTGCAACTACCTCCCACAGCTTCGCGTCTGGGGGTGAAGCTGTGGATGCAAGACCTGCAAAGCCGGGTACTGTTGGATGGCCCCCGCTGGGTTATGAACTTTTTACCCAATGGTCATGGAAATCTGGAAGCCTGGACAACGCTAACGGTGCCCCATGGATGTTTGGAGGTACAGTTTGAGGCGATCGCTGTCGAACTCACCACGCAACGGGAAAGCCATAAAGCCTCCGTCGATCGCCCGGTTGTTCCGCCCGATCTTCCTACCCTCTCATTTGATGAGTTAGAGATCTAGCCTTCACCATTCGTGTAGTTCTGTAAATTCCCCATGACCTGAGTTTTTTGAGGGAAATCAGTGAAGTCTTCAGCTATCAGCTTTTTGCCAGATCCGTTGACTCTCAGGATTCCTACATTTCTTGCCTTTTGTTAAAAATTCTTAGTCTCCTGTCGATCGGTTAGGGATTGGCAGTAAATTCTGTACGTAATGGCGTTTGGTTTACATAGGAAAACACTATGGCAGCTTCCTACTTGCCTTCTATCTTCGTACCCATCATCGGTTGGGTATTTCCCGCTGTTACGATGGCTCTCTTGTTTATCTACATTGAGCGGGAAGATCCCTCGGGCATCTAATGGTCTGTCAAGAATTTTTGGAGGGGCTACAAACCTCTCCAAAAATCTCTAAAGCTTCTTCAATATTGGGTTCCCCTATACTGATGAGCTGACGGGCCATGGTTGCCTACTGTGGCATGCTTCCCCGGTGTGCCGGGTACGCCTGGCTCACTGGCATCTTTGAAAACCTTTTGAGAGATAGTGCAGAACATGGACGTAGTTAAACCCGCTGGCGATCCCCAAATCGGCAACCTGGCCACGCCGATTAACTCCTCTGGATTTACTAAAGCTCTGATTAATAACCTTCCGGCGTATCGTGCAGGTCTGTCTGCTCAGCGTCGGGGCCTGGAAGTTGGCATGGCTCACGGCTACTTGCTGTTTGGCCCCTTCGCCCTCACCAGCCAGTTCCGCAACACCCCCTTCGCAAACGAAGTGGGTCTGGTAGAAGCAGTCGTTCTTGTGGTTATTCTCACCCTCTGTCTGTCGGTGTACAGCAGTGTGGGTGTGAACAGCCCCATTTCAACTGTGACCAACCCCAACCCCCCCTCTGCCCTCGGCAATTCTGAAGGCTGGAGCGAGTTTGCAGGTTCCTTCCTGGTAGGTGGTATTGGCGGAGCCGCTTTTGCCTACCTGATCTTTAAGGTGGCTCAGTCTGGTGTTCTGGAAAGCTTTGGTAACATCCTGGGCTAGGGTGTGATTGGCCCATTCAAGCTCAATATGTCATTGAGAGAGACGTAGTCAATACGTCTCTTTTTTTAACCTCAATTTGGGATAAGCTGAAGTGCCGATTTTGGCGTGTGCGAAGCGCACGCCAAAATCGGCGTTTTCGAGTGCTGTACAACGCGCGGCACTCGAAAACGTCCTTATAGCAATGTGCAAGTGCGTTAAGTACAGCAACAGTGGTGTAGGGCACTTCGTGCCCTACACCACTGTACTTAATCAACCCCACAGCGCTATAAGGCTGTAGCGATATGTCTGATGAAGAATGCAGGCTAAGCTTAGAAGGAACCTAAAGGTAAAACAGCTGTGGCTCGTTCTGCGTCTAAAGCTCGGAGCACTCGCGGGTATTTCATTGATGAGATGGGAGTTCGGCTGCCCAGTGTGACGACTGTGCTGAATGCCACCAAACCCCCCGAGGCGCGAGAAGCCCTGGCGAAGTGGCGCGATCGCCTTGGTTCCGAAGAAGCAAGCCGAGTCTCCATTGCTGCCAGTCGTCGCGGAACTCTGACCCATACGCAACTTCGCCATTACCTGCTGGGAAACCCTATCCCTTGCCCCGACCTGATCCGCCCCTACTGGGAAAGTTTGCAACCTGTTCTAACAGATATTCAGGAAGTGCATTTAGTCGAAACGACGGTGTTTCACCATGACCTGGGCTATGCGGGAAAGGTAGATTGTGTAGTGAATTATCAAGGGACTCCCTGCTTATTAGACTGGAAGACAGGCGATCGCCCCAAAGGGTCGATAGAACGGCTCTATGATGCACCTTTGCAGGTAGCGGCTTACTGTGGTGCAGTCAATCATAGCCGTCAGGTGGAAGGGGTGGAGGTGCGATCGGCACGAGTTGTGGTCGCCTTACCGGATCAGCCCGCTGAAGTGTTTTCCTTTGATTTGGCTGATGTGCTCTCCTACTGGGAGCAGTGGGAGGAACGGCTAGCTAAATTTTACCGCCGTCGATAGATAGCGTTAGGGGGAGACGGCTTGCCGTCTCCCCCTAACTTCAACAGGACTTACGCCTTTGTGTTGTGGGTGGGGTGCTTCGCACCCCACCCACAACACAAAGGCACTACGGATAGAGGGCTTGCGTAAGTCCTGTTCAAGAAGTATTGCTCTTTAGCAGCCCGCATCTCCTATGACGGGTACTTCGACACTCTCCCCATTCAGTTCAACCTTAATCGTGCCCGAGGGGATGGAAAGAGACTCAATCTCGCCCGGCTGCCCCTGGGTGACATCAACATGTACCGTAATTCCTTTTTCTTCATTGCTGAAGGTTTGCGAGGTGAATTGGCCGTAAAAGGTATCACCACTGGCTTCGGTACGCCGGAAACGCACAACTTCGTCATTGATCTTCATCAACGTCGAATTCTCGTCCAGACCGCTTAAAAGGGTGAAGCGGCGATCGCCAGAAGGTTTCGCATTTTCCTCGTTTGTCCACAGGGTCATGCCACAGCCTGCTGCGCCGATCTCGTAGATTTCATTAAACGAAAAGGAGCCCAGCTTGATCGACGTCGCCGTACTAGGAGTTACGGACGGAGAAGCTGGGCTGGCGGGAGCTTGAGCAATCGGTGAAGCATCACGGTTACTAACGTCCGGGGTTTCAGAGGTTGAACGACCGCAGGCGGCTAGCCCGCTCCCCAGCATCAGAACCATTAATCCCACCCATACGTATCTCATGTGAACCCGCCCACCTATACTGCTATTCCTACTTTAGGTGGGGACGAAAAAATAGTAGGGTTGGTTTCAAAAATGGGTACAGCCAGGAAAGGAGACTGAGGGCTGAGCACGGGTCTCTTTGCCGCACTCAGTCCTACTATGCTTCACCAGAAGTCTGTTCTTCCATCTCCTTTGTTAGGTGCTGAAGGGAAATGTGAGCTGCTGCCGCAACATTGGGGTGGCTGTCTTTTTCCAGATATTTAAGGGCGGAAATGGCTTTTGTTGAGGGCATATTGCCAAGGGCTTCGGCCAGGCGCTGGCGCACTAACCAATCTGATGATTGGGCAAAGCGCAGGATGGCTTCGAGGGACTCGACATCACGAATTTCTCCCAGGGCAGCGATCGCCGCCTGATGCAATACGACTTCATCGCTCTCCAACGCTTGCAATAAGACGTTGCGAGCTTTGGGGTCTTTCAAATTGCCAAGAGATACAGCGGCACTAAACCGAACTAACCAATCGGTATCTTCGTAAAATGTGCGCATCAGTGGCTCGACAGCACGGCTATCTTGCAAATAGCCTAAGGCTCCCGCCGCTCCCGCCCGGACACTATAATCGGGGTCGGTTTCCATAATCTGGGTCAGCAGAGGGTAGCACTCCGCCGTAGGTTTGAGCCCCAGGGCAAATACGGCCATGCTTTTAACCTGAAGGTTGTCGTCGTCTAATACCTTCTTAATAAGGGGGACAGCCTGTTCCGGTTCTATATCCCTGAGTGCCACAACCCCCAGGAGGCGATCGCGTGAATTTTCACTCTCTAACTGGGTTGCAATCTCCTCCAGGTTGGGAAGATTGGGTTGGGCTGTTACGTCGCTCATCCGAACTCCTGACAAAGGGCACTATCGTCATTATGGCACTCTCGAAAGGTAATTCGGTTCAGCTCGGTTCAGCGGCCTATCTGTGTATTTCTGAATACATTAGTTCGGACAGTTTTTCTGAAACCCTTGATTTTGCGTGCGCTTCGCGCACGCAAAATCAAGGGTTTCAGAAAAACTGTCCAGAGTATTGTGAATAGAGATGGCTCACTGAAAATAGGCTCTGATTTTTACGATGTGGTTTACTAGTTTTGCATCGAAAAAACTGTCATGATCGGAGTCATGATGCGAATTCTCAGTCTGCTTTTAGTATTGATTTGCCTTTGGTGCGGCCTACCGGGGGGGAGCACTCTCGCTCGGGCCGATGCCCTGCCCCAAGATGCTGTCCCTGTTGATGTGGAAGCCTTAGGCGATCTTCGACAAAAGGCATTTAACGCTACGAATAAAGGCGATTTTGCGACGGCAGAAACCTACTGGACTCAGATTCTCGAAAAATTGCCTGACAATGCTGCTGTGCTGAGCAACCGGGGCAATTCGCGCGTAAGCCAGAATAAGCTAGAGGCGGCTATTGAGGACTATAACCGGGCTATCGAGCTGATGCCTGAAGCCCCTGACCCATACTTGAATCGGGGAGCTGCACTGGAAGGGTTGCAACAGTGGAATGCAGCGATCGCCGACTACAATCAAGTCCTCGCTCTTGACCCCAATGATCCAGCAGCCTACAACAACCGGGGTAATGCCGAGGCTGGCTTGGGGCAGTGGGATGCGGCGATCGCCGATTACCAGAAAGCTTCCGAACTGGCTCCAGACTTTGCCATAGCTCGCGCCAACCGTGCCCTTGCCCTCTACCAAACGGGTCAGGTCGAGCAATCCATGCGAGAAATGCGAAATTTGGTGCGTAAATATCCCCGTTTTGCTGATATGCGAGCAGCCCTCACCGCTACCCTCTGGGTTCAGGGAAATCGGGGAGAAGCCGAAAGTAACTGGGTCGCTGCCCTGGGATTGGATTCTCGCTACAAAAATCTAGATTGGGTTGCAAATACTCGCCGTTGGCCCGATGCCATGGTGAAGGCTTTAGAGAAGTTTCTGAAGCTTCAGTCGTAACCTATAACCTCAATTCGGCTAAGCCCCAAGTGCCTATTTTGGTGTGAGTAGACCGCACGCCAAAATGGGCTTTTTTGAGGGGAACTTTGCGCTCCTCAAAAAAGCCTTTAACCTAAACTCAGACTAATCCTATAGAGCGTTCTATAGCAATGTGCAAGTGCGTTAAGTACAGCAACGGTGGTGTGTGGCACGAAGTGCCACACACCACCGTACTTAATCAACGTGCACAGCGCTGTAAAACTCGCTTGAAGGGTTGCTTTCTCATACGCGAAGCGCATAAGAAAACACTCTTAAAGGTTGTGATTTGTAAAAGGAGAGGGACGGTGCACTGCACTGCCCCTCTCCTTTTGTTGAACAGGATAAATGGTTTAGACAGAACCGCCAATTTGTTGAAGGGCGATCGCCCGAGCCCGTTCAGAGAGGCTATCGAGCAGAACCTCATCGGATTCGCCAATTAGCTTTTCCTTCCGCATCAAGTCGACCATCGTTTCCCACAGAATTTCTTCAACCTTTTGGGCTTGAGATGCTAACCACTGATGGGTATCCGTATCTTCCGGAAACTGATCAATGCACGTTAAGGTATAGCTTCGAAAAGCTTTTACTTGGCGTAAAATACGAGCGACATATCCAGGACATTCGCAGGCAATTACATCTGCGGCCCGGCATATTTCAAGAAGGGCTTCATCTGAAAATTCAGAAAGTCTAATGGTTCGTTCCTGCTCTGGCATGTGTCAACCTGAGTAAATAGTACAAAGCTCAAGCATGATGCCGATTTCCCTGTTCCTGATGACCTGGTTTGCTCTACTCAGTTTCCCGAAATAGGCTAACGAAGGCATCATCCGTTCGACATAGTGATACGGGTGCTAAATTGAACGCGTATATGCTGAAGCGACTAATCGTTGATAAAGGTAGAACCTGAGATAAGACCGTACATCACCCAGACAGGGTGAAGCAGACCTTCACCTCTCTAATATTAAAATAACGCAAGGCCTATCGGGAATGTAGGTAACGTTTCTGTATCTTCTGCCACATCATTTCCAATGAGAGCTTGAAGAGGCGAGTCTTCGTAAAACTGGGGATATCTGAGGCATGACGATGTTGGTGGTCAAAGAATTGATTGATATCCTGTAAAATAAGCTGCAATTTCTGAAGAATATTAGGGGTTCTATATTCCTCTAAAAATAATTCGGGGGCTTTAGACGGCTCGAAATTTTCTAAAACTCGAAGAATTCTTTGTGTATCAAACGCCAGAGAATATCCAGCAATTTTGTGACAGTTGAAACCGGGATCTAAGTAATCGGAAAGCCCTCCATTGAGGCTTGAAAAAACCTGACAGCCGCAGGCAAAAGCTTCCAAGGGTTGTAACCCAAATCCCTCACTCACTCCTTGCAGTGCCCAATACTCGGCAGAGTCGTAGAGATAGACTTTGGCTCGATTAAATAAGCCGGGTAAGTCCTCTATATAGTGGTCTACAACATAAACATTGCAAACCTGCTGCAAAGCAGGAACCAATTGGTTCAGGAGATATCGAGATGACTTGCGAACCTGAACCAAGACATCAATGTCCCGTTCCTGGTTGAGATTTTGAAAGCTATCAGAAATCTCATTGGGCAGATAATACAGCAGGTTATTGGGTGCTTTCTGCCCCCAGTAACCCAGGGTATTGCGGCTAACGGTGATGATTGGGACAGAGGCGGGAAGCTGAAAGCCATAGCCAGCGCTGTGGGCGTGATAAATGGTGGGGTGCGATCGCACTCGTGCCGCCAACTTAGGCACATCAAACCCCCAACTCAATACAAAGATCACATTGTCCAGATTGGGTTGCTGCAACACATCATCCAGAAATAACGTGTCCTTTTCCCGCTGCCGATAGGTCACGACTTCTGCTGGGCAAATTTTTTGGGCCATTTTGAGGGTTTTTAGTTCTGCCCATAGCCCTCCGCAGGCGAACTTTCCGCCTGTACCCGGAAGCAGGAAATACAATGTCCTCATGGAATGCTCCAAGCGAATAAAACTCTATTGGTAGGAGGGATAAAGCCATCCCCACCAATAGGATGCAGATTGGATTGGATTACTCATGGTGTTAGGGGTGAAGATGGACAGCGAATGGGGAATGTTTTTGGGAGGAGCTGCCGTCCTGATCGGCTATCTGTTTCTCTCAGCGATGACAGAAATGGGTACGAAGCTTCCCTGGCGGCGAGGCGGGGATTCCGACCAGGGCGGTGACGATCAATAGAATGGCCTCCAGTTATTCAGGAAGTACGGTTGAAGTTTCCAATGCGACTTTGGCTCGGTGCTGTAACATCAGCCCGTACTCTAGCCCTTCGACAACGGCCTGATAGGACGCTTCAATGATATTGGTGGAGACGCCCACAGTCGTCCAACGTTGATGGCCATTACTGGATTCCACCAAGACTCGGGTTTTGGCCGAGGTTCCCAAAGTCCCGTCCAAAATCCGCACCTTATAGTCAGTCAGGTGGAAGGAGACAATTTCAGGATAAAAGTTTTTCAAAGCTCGACGCAGGGCAGAGTCTAGGGCTGAAACTGGGCCATTCCCTTCTCCTGCTTCTAAAATTTCCTCGCCCCCTACGATGACCTTGATTGTCGCGCGAGAATCCGTACCCCAGGTGCTATCTGGCAATAGTTGGCAGTACACATGGAAACCTTTCACATTGAAGAAGGATTCTCGCTGTCCCAACGCTTCACGCATCAGCAGCTCAAAGCTGGCTTCTGCCGCTTCAAATTGGTAGCCTTCGTTCTCCAGGTTTTTCAGATTTTGTAGGAGTTGGCGGCAGGTGGGTGCGTCTTTGTCTAGCTCAATGCCAAAACTGCGGGCCTTCGACAGCACATTACTTAACCCCGCCTGGTCAGAGATTACAATCCGACGGCGGTTCCCAATGGAGTCAGGCGAGATGTGTTCGTAGGTGATGGGGTTACGCTCGACGGCACTGACGTGAATACCGCCTTTATGGGCAAAGGCAGACAGACCCACATAAGGTGCATGATCGTCGGGGGCCAGATTAACAATCTCGCTAATCAATCGGCTGGAGTCGGTGAGGGTCGCGAGCTGATTGGGTGTAATGCAGGAATAGCCCAGCTTTAATTGCAGGTTCGGAATCAACGTGCAAAGGTTTGCGTTACCGCAGCGCTCCCCGTAGCCGTTGATGGTGCCCTGAACCATCCGGGCTCCGTCCATAACAGCCGTAAGGGCATTAGCAACCGCTGTACCAGAGTCATTGTGAGTATGGATGCCAATTTGAACCTGAATGCTGGCATCGGGAGACAAAGCCTTCACATCTGAATTCTGAAGAAAGGAGCTGACCTTCTGTACAATCTCGCCGACTTCGTGGGGCAATGTTCCCCCGTTGGTGTCACAGAGGGTGAGCCATTCTGCACCGCCTGCGATCGCTGCCTTCAAGGTCTCTAACGCATACTCTGGATTAGCCTTGTACCCATCAAACCAGTGCTCGGCATCGTAAATCACTCGCCGTCCTTGGCTCCGTAGATAGGAGAGGGTATCGGTGATCATGGCCAGGTTTTCTTCCAGGGTAGTCTTCAGCCCTTCTGTGACATGAAGATCCCACGATTTTCCGAAAATAGTGACCCACCGTGTTCCAGCTGAGAGAATGGGTTGCAGCATGGGATCGCTCTCGGCGGTCCGTCCGGGTCGTCGGGTTGCACAGAAGGCTACCACTTCTGCCTGTGAAAGAGGTTCTTCGCGCAGTTGCCAGAAAAACTGCACATCCTTCGGATTCGCCCCGGGCCACCCACCCTCAATAAAGGGAATTCCCAGTTGATCTAGTTGCCGCGCAATTCGCAACTTGTCTTCCAGGGAGAGGGACAGTCCTTCCCGCTGGGCCCCATCCCGTAAGGTGGTGTCGTAGATCCAGATCGTATTGGGTGCGGAATCCTGAGTGGTCATGGTAACGGTGTTGGATGGAGGAATTAATTTAGGAATCAGCAGTACACTGCAACAGGAGAAAGCGACATCTTACCCGACGCAACTCGCTATCAAACGATTCAAGGGGGCATGATGCCTGAGGTTACAGCTCAAGGAAGAACATTTCAGTGCGAAATGGGCGAAAACTTGCGCCACGTTCTATTACAACAGGGGATTGACCTTTATAATAGCCAGGCTCGTCTGATTAATTGCCATGGTATCGGCACCTGCGGTACGTGTGCGGTCGAGATCGAAGGAGAGGTATCGGAAATGGGTTGGCGAGAGCGGGGCCGTTTATCGTTGCCACCCCATGATCCCACGCAAAACCGACGGTTGGCCTGTCAGGTCAGCGTGCTGGGTAATGTTCGTGTTACTAAGTATGACGGTTTTTGGGGGCAGAGCGATCGCCCAGTTCATACCCCCTAAAAATTTTGCTCCGATTTGTTCTGTTGAATTTCGTTCCCGTAATTCTTATGAATGGGGTGCATCCCACTTTTGTAAGTAAGGCGGGCTTCGCCCGCCTTACTTACAAAAGTGGGTTTCCAAATTTGCAAAAGTGGGATGCACCCTACGAATGGGATGGGAAGGCAAGGGCATAGAGTGCCTTTGCCTTCCCATCCCATTCAATAGGTCTAGAACACGGCCCCTTCTCAGAGGGACAAAACTCAACAATGATTCTTCTAGCTATGCCAAAGTTGGTACCCGCAACCCTACTATCTGCGCGATGATGAGTGGTGGTAGGTGGTGATTTAACGGAGGATGGATCATGGCAGACATTCTCGCCCTGCTCATTGTGTTTGGATTGCTGGCTGCCCTAGTAGGCACGTTGGCGACCGGGCTGGTGCGGCTTGTTGGGTTTGGTGTGCTCGTGGCTCTGGCATTAATCATCGGGACGCCGATTATCCGGGGTGAATTCCAGGGGCAATCGGAAACTCAGGCTAACCAAGAAGCTCAGCAAGTTCCTGCTGCACCCCAGTCTACCCAGAGCAGGCCCACCACCCTACCGGCTAATGGCACCAATGGCACCAATGGCGCCGCTGTTGGAGGGCCATCCGATGCGACGTATTCGACAACGGGTGGTAATACTCAAACGGGTGGAACTACAAATTCCACGAATCGGGGTGTGCGAGCAATGTGGTAAGCCCTTCTGAAATATTCGGCGTGGGTTTGGGTTTCAAAGATTAATAGTGGGTTATGCAGGCAAAACATGAGGTTTTGATTATTGGCGGCGGTGTGATCGGATTGGCGATCGCTGTCGAACTAAAGTTACGGGGCACTTCCGTTGCGGTCTTGAGCCGCGATTTTTCTCAAGCGGCCTCCCATGCGGCGGCAGGTATGCTCGCGCCTCAAGCTGAAGCCTTGCCGCCCGGCCCCATGCTCGATCTGTCCCTGCAAAGCCGGAATCTGTATCCTGATTGGACTTCTAAACTCGAAGATGTAAGCGGGTTAGATGTCGGTTACCAATCCTGTGGCATCCTGGCTCCGGTCTATACCCTACCTGAGTCGACAGAATTGTTGTCTGACCCAACCCGGCGTTGGTTAGATCAACAGGCTATCCACCTGGCTCAACCTGGGCTGAGTCCCGAAGTTGTGGGCGGTTGGTGGTTCCCAGAGGATGGACAGGTTGACAACCGGGTACTGGCCCAGGCCCTGCTGGCAACGGCCCAATCTTTAGGCGTGACTCTCTATGAAGGGGTTCACGTTACAGACCTGGAGCAGCGGCAGGGCCGTTTGCAGGGTATTCGTACCCCTACAGGTACCTTACAAGCAGAGCATTATGTGCTGGCTGCAGGAGCCTGGTCGCAAGCTCTCTTGCCGATTCCCGTGCAGCCCCGGAAAGGGCAGATGTTTTCAGTGGTAGTACCGCCCTCTGATATGGCTGAGCGGCCTCTGCAACGGGTGTTATATGGCACTGGAGCCTATATTGTGCCCCGTCGAGATGGTCGCATTATAGTAGGTGCGACGAACGAAGCGGTTGGCTTTGCTCCGTACAATACGCCCGCAGGGTTACAGCAATTGATGGGGGAAGCAACACGGTTGGTTCCGGCGATCGCCCATCTCCCGATTCAGGAATGCTGGTGGGGTTTCCGACCAGCCACCCCCGATGAACTGCCCATTCTTGGCCCTAGCCCCTGCGAGAACCTGTCTCTTGCCACAGGCCACTACCGTAACGGTATTCTTCTCGCCCCTATAACGGCCCAACTTTTGGCAGACTGGATCCTGAGCCGTACAGCTTCACCCCTTCTGTCCGAATTTTCCTGGGAGCGATTTTTCTCCCCCATCCCCACGGCCCCCCCTACGACGACTCCTTCATCTATCCACTCATCCACCCATCTATCTTTTTCTTCCTCTGACGCATCCATGGTGAATTCTCCTTTATCTAAACCTGTGGAACATGCCACTCCCGCTACGTTGGGCTCCCAGGTCAACTCTGCGCAATTCGTCACCGATACCCCTCTCGTGATCGCTGGGCGTACCTTTCGCTCTCGTTTAATGACGGGGACCGGCAAATACGACAATTTTGAGGTGATGCGGCAAAGCGTTGTCGCTAGTAGTTGTGAAATCGTAACGGTAGCGGTGCGCCGTGTTCAGACCCAAGCTCCTGGCCACGAAGGATTGGCCGAAGCTCTAGATTGGAACACCATCTGGATGCTGCCTAACACCGCCGGTTGTCAGACGGCTGAGGAGGCCGTTCGTGTTGCCCGTTTGGGCCGTGAAATGGCGAAGCTGTTGGGACAAGAGGACAACAACTTTGTGAAACTAGAAGTAATCCCCGACTCTCGCTACCTGTTACCCGACCCCATCGGTACCCTGCAGGCAGCAGAACAATTGGTCAAAGAAGGGTTTGCTGTGCTGCCTTACATCAACGCCGATCCTCTGCTTGCGAAGCGGCTCGAAGAGGTGGGTTGTGCTACCGTCATGCCTCTGGGATCGCCTATTGGTTCAGGCCAGGGCATTCGCAATGCCGCTAACATTCAAATCATCATTGAAAATGCTGGAGTGCCTGTCGTGGTAGATGCTGGCATTGGAACACCCAGCGAAGCAGCGCAGGCTATGGAAATGGGGGCAGACGCACTGCTAATTAACACAGCGATCGCCAAAGCCCAAAATCCTGCTGCTATGGCTCGAGCCATGGGTCTTGCGGCTGAAGCCGGACGTCTTGCCTATTTGGCCGGGCGCATCCCTGTGATTGCTAATGCCAGCGCTAGTTCCCCAACTACCGGGTTGGTAACCGGTAAGTAATCCCAGTTTGGGATAAGCTGAAGTCCTCATTTTGGCGGTGCGCTTCGCGCGGCACTCGAAAGCTGTTACTTAACCCGAACTCAGGTTAAGTAACAGCTTTTCTGCTTTAAGTTATGAGGTGAGTGGGGTAATTGCCCGGCTCACCTCAAATGTTTGAAATGATTTGAAATGAGAGGTCTCGTCTCTCTCGTACTACACCCATTGGAAAAATAACTGTATAGCGATCAGGACTGACGCGAACCCGCTACTCCGGTACGCTTTCGTTGTTCGTTGTTAGGTGCGCTGTGTGAGACACACCACATTTCCAGCGCGTAGACCGCTTGAATGAATCGGTTTTTGAGGGTGTAAGTTGTGGCGTAGTGAAGCCGCGCAACGATTCACACCGACAGTCTAATGATTACGATCGCGTATTTATTAACGTGTAATTCTTGTTGTGAGAGGGGCGGCTTTGCCGCCCCTCTCACAACAAGAATTACAGGTTATTTTGTTCGTGATCCTTAGGTTATGAGTAATGAATACAGGCGATCGCAAAACTCAAAGCTCTCATTGATTTTAATACTTTGCAGGGGAAGAATAAGAACTTTGAGGTTTGGTACAAGATGCGTATAGCTATCAGTACAAATGCCTAAGAACTAAATAATATGAGGTATGCTTGAGCTCGCTATCAGGTGTAAAACTCTTGCTTGGGGGCGCTTTCAGCTCTAGATTGGATTGGTTTTCTTAAGATTGACTTAACTACAGAAAGTGAGAACTCGTGCTCTTGGGTGCTTCGATATTATTTCTACCTAAAGGTGTCTAGCTAAAGGCCCATGCAATAAAGCGATCCCAACGTAAAAATAAGAACTAATGCTTGGTTATGCAGTCGATTGTGAATGAGTAATTGTACTCTCTCAACTCTCCATAACAAAGCATTAAGTAACGATTGATAACTACGCTCTCCTAGCTTGTGAAGGATTTGATACTGTACAAAGAACGAGCAATCTAAATGATTGGTAAATCTCGTCGCAATTTTTTCACAATTTGACAGGGCAGGTCGTGCGATCGCCTTTTCGGTCCATTCTCACTAGGTAGCAGTGTAGGCCACCAGCGGTGGTTCCCTGAAGGTTAATCTGGAGTAGGTAATGAATAAGTATTGCATGGTTTGGATTCAGGAATGGTGTCAGGACAACGGTTGGACTGACCCCTTTCAGGAACGCAGGGAATACTGGGCATTCCCTCCCCATGGAGTAATGCCGATGCCAATTCCTACACAAGCCCTCCAGGTCATTAAGGCTAGGAAGGGACCGAGCCCTGTCGAAAGGTTATGGTTTGCAGCGGTGTCTGGGGTGACGGCGATCGCGGCTACTACGGGGCTGTGGTTTGAAAACCCAATGCCCCTTGTCGTTGCTTTCGTCTTTTGCGCCATGGTGTTTGCAGCCATGGATGACGAGTAACCCACTTGCTGAAAAAATGGACAAGGCATGCTCTATGCCTTGTCCATTTTTATTTGATTGGCTATGACCCAACCTCCCATCGGTATCATTATGGGGAGCGACTCTGACCTCCCGACCATGCAGGGGGCGATCGCTATTTGTGATCAGTTCGGCATTTCCTGCGATGTTGCTATCGTGTCAGCTCACCGTACCCCTCACCGCATGGTGGAGTATGCAGAAACGGCTCATCAGCGTGGGCTGAAAGTAATTATTGCCGGGGCTGGAGGTGCCGCTCATTTGCCGGGGATGG
This sequence comes from Leptolyngbya sp. FACHB-8, assembly GCF_014695575.1. Classification (GTDB taxonomy): domain Bacteria; phylum Cyanobacteriota; class Cyanobacteriia; order Elainellales; family Elainellaceae; genus Vacuolonema. The sequence continues at coordinate 68,511 of NZ_JACJOO010000054.1, forward strand.
TAGCTTCTCTCACACCGCTTCCTGTCATTGGTGTGCCCGTGGCAAGTCGTCACTTGCAGGGGATAGATTCCCTCTATTCCATTGTGCAAATGCCTGCGGGCATTCCAGTAGCCACCGTAGCGATCGGCAATGCCCAAAATGCGGGGCTGCTGGCCGTACAAATTCTGGCGGCACAGCAACCTGATCTTTTAGAAAAGGTGCAGCAGTATCGTCAGACCCTGCGAGATTCAGTGCTGGCAAAGCAGGATCGCTTACAAGAATTGGGCGCTACAGCCTATCTTCAGCAGATGTAGTGTCCTGCATCCTTAAATCGTTGAGTGCTGAATTCTGTTCTAGTCAATAAAACTCAAAATGCTGTATCGACCACAAAACAGGTGGTGCAGCATTTTGAGTTTTATGTTTAGTCCTAAGCACTTGGAATTCTTCACCTCTCACGCTTAACCAATCTGGTTGTGGTTGATGGAGAAATAGAAGAAATGTAAAAGGATTTAATGGACTTTAAGAAGCTGTTTGAAAAGGCTTATTTTTTGTACCTAAAGGGCACGAAAAATAAGCCTTTTCAAACAGGCATCTAAGATGCGGCTACTTCAGACGGTTACACAGAAGTCAGATAACATGATTAAATCTTATCAAACTCAGTCTATAGGTAGAAAATGTTAAAAATCTGACAGTAGTTTTACGCCTCCTTAGTTCTGATGGATGAGGTGGCCAGGTTTAAACACATTTAGAAATGATCCAACCTTTGTAGGATAAAGGTTCGAGGTATTTAGGGCTGGATACCCCTCTAGATAGTGTGCTAGGATCGAATTACAGCATAGCTATTAGCTATCCAGCCATTAAAGCAGAGGGGTTTCTTGCGTGATAGCAATCACACCTCGTTCCGTTGGGCGTAGATGGGGCACTATGAGTTTTGCCTCCACATTACACCTCGGTCCGATTCTAGATCTGCTCCTGACTGATGTTCCGAAACGCTGGAAGGCGGAATTGAGATTGGGCTTACAAGAGGCCCTAGTAAATGCAGCCAAACACGGCAATAACCTTGACCCCCACAAAACGGTTGTTGTTGAGTTTTTTATTCTAGAAGATGAGCATTGGTGGATTATTGCAGACCAGGGTCCTGGGTTTATTCCGGACTGTTGCTGCCAGGAAGTTTCTTCTGAGAATCGCTTAGAAGCCTTGCAAGAATGTGGTCGTGGTCTTTACATTTTGCATCAGGTTTTTGACCAGGTTCATTGGAATGCTGAAGGTACGGAGTTAAGGCTCTGCAAACAGGTCAAAAGCCGGGTTCGAATGCCTTTAGTGTCTTAAGGATTACCAATCAAGCAACCTGTAATTGTTTTCGAGAGAGGGGTGAATTTGTCACCCTTCCTTCAAAAGTAATTCACCTGAGTTCGTGTTAAGGGCGTTTTCGAGTGCTGCGCAACGCGCGGCACTCGAAAACGCTCATTTTGGCGTGCACAAAGCGCACGCCAAAATGAGCACCTCAGATTATCCCGAACTGAGGTTAATTACAGATTATTCAACACACAATCCTCAGTAGTTTTTGAGTCAGCGTGATGAAAAACAATCACGTTGGTTTATTTTTTCTCCTTATACCGTTTTAATATGAAGCTGCGCCAAATAGGGCTTCGAGAATGAAATCGTAGGACGTCAATGACGCAACCCTTTCAGGGGAAATCTTGTCGAGTTCCGAGGTCAGGAGTTT